>CAWGHV010000033.1:0-47530 GCA_963822375.1 uncultured beta proteobacterium
GCACTCGCAGATGTTGGTGTCGCGCGCCTGCGCCGAGCGGGTCGCGGCTTTCCTGCGGGATGGGAGATTCCGTCGCCATGAGTAGGCTTGGGCCCATCCAAGTTCTGGCGGCGCTTCTGCTCGTCGCCGCGCTCGCCAGTTGCGGCACTCTCGGCTACTATGCGCAAGCGGTTAACGGCCACTTCGACGTATTGCGCCAGGCGCGGCCGATCGCGCAGATCCTCGCCGATCCGGCGACCGACGCGGCGCTGCGGCACCAGCTCGGCATGGTTCACAAGATGCGCGATTTCGCCAGCCGCGAGCTGAGTCTGCCCGACAACGGCAGCTACCGCGGCTATGCCGATATTGGCCGCGCCTTCGTGGTCTGGAACGTATTTGCCACGGCCGAGTTTTCCACCGAGCCCAAGCAATGGTGCATGGCCGTGGTCGGGTGCGTGGGCTATCGCGGCTACTACCACCAGGAGGACGCCGAACGCCTGGCCGAGCGCCTGCGCGCCGAGGGCTTCGACGTCTATGTCGCAGGCGTACCCGCCTATTCCACCCTGGGGCACTTCGACGACCCGGTACTCAACACGTTCTTGCGCTACGGCGAGTTGGAAGTGGCGCGGCTGATCTTTCACGAATTGGCGCACCAGGTGTTGTTCGTCGCCGGCGACACCCTGTTCAACGAATCCTTCGCCACGGCGGTCGAGAACGAAGGCATGCGCCGCTGGCTCGCGGAGCATGGTACGCCGCAACAGCGCGCGGCCTACGCCGCCGCGCGTCGGCGCAAGACGCAGTTCGCGCGCCTGGTGCAGGCGTATCGCGAGCACTTACAGGCCCGCTACGCGCAAGATTCATCCGACGTTGACAAGCGGCGCGACAAAGCGGAGATCCTCGCCGCGATGCGCAACCAGTACGCCGAATTGAAGGCCGGCTGGGGCGGATACCCCGGATACGACAATTGGTTCAGCCGCGACCTGAACAACGCGCAGTTGGCGTCGGTCAGCTTTTACTCCGAATTGGTGCCCGTGTTCGAAGCCCTGCTCGGCGACGAGGGAGGAGACCTGCAACGCTTCTATGCCCGTGTCGGCGAGCTTGCCGCCGCGCCCCCCAATCAGCGAACCGCAACGCTCGGGGGGATGATGGCGAGCCTGCCAAGCACTTTCAATTCTGGAGCCGAATGAACGGCATCGCCTACTCGGGCGCGGGCGCTCTTTCGATGCCGTTGATCCTGATGCCGGACTTAATGCCTCGCTGCACGAACCAGCCGCGGTTCATCTCCAGCGCGTAACGCGCGGGGCGCGCGGCGCAGTGGTTGTCCTCGGTCTTCGGTTCCATCTCGGCCACGTTGATTACCGCGCCGCGCTCATCGAGAAACGCGACGCTTAGCGGGATATACGTATTTCGCATCCACATGCAGTGTTGCGCATTCTGAGGGAACACGAACAGCATCCCGTGGTTGGCCGGCATCGAGCGGCGGTTCATCAGACCCTGGGCGCGCGTAGCGAAATCCCCCGCGACTTCAGCCTGGATGCGATGCACGCCGGCGGATAATTCCAGGATCTCCGCCGCGCCCGCTTGCGTCACGTGCAAAGCCATACCCAGTAGAACAGCAGACAGCCTATTGCGCATGAGGGCGGGCGCGACTCGTCAGCAGATGCGGTGCCGTGATGGTAGCGCGCGGCGGCGCGGCGTGGGTGCGGAGGAAACGAAAAAAAGGCAGGGAAGTTCCCTGCCTTTCTCGCTCATGGGGAGAGCTTACTTCTTCATTTCTTCTTTCTTGGCTTCGGGCTTAGCTTCGGCAGCGGCGGCGGGCTTCTCCTCGACCTTCATCTCGCCTTTCATTTCAGCTTTGTGCTCGCCCTTCATCTCGGCCTTGTGCTCACTCTTCATCTCGGTCTTCTTGGCAGCTTCTTTGTCGGTCGCCATTTCTTCCTTTTTCTCCTCCGGCTTTGCGGTTTCAGCCATCTTGGCGGGGGCGGCAGCTTCGGCCGGCTTGGCTTCTGCCTTCGGGGCGTCGGCGGCGATGGCGGTGCTTGCGGCGAACAGGGTGGCGACCAACGCGGTTAGCAATTTGCTCATGCGAATTCCTCTAGGAAAATAAGACAAGTTTTTGAAACTCCGCCGAAACATGTTCCGGCTGGTGGCAAACAACGGACTCGCCGCGGATCTGGTTGACAGCGACTCGCCGAGAATTGCGCGACCGCGCTGCGGGCGATCCGCCGCGACACTGCGCCAAACAAAAACCCGGCTCGTGGGCCGGGTTTCGGAAACGCATCGGCGATTGTTACGCCGCTGCAAAAAGCATTCAAGCCGATTGGATGTTCGAGGCCTGCTTACCCTTCGGACCCTGTGTCACTTCGAAGGAGACCTTTTGACCCTCCTTGAGTGTCTTGAAGCCGCTCATGTTGATGGCGGAGAAATGCGCGAACAGATCTTCACTACCGTCGTCAGGGGTGATGAAACCGTACCCCTTGGCATCGTTAAACCACTTCACCGTACCAGTTGCCATATACCTATTTCCTTTTTACAGAGGACTAAACTCAAGCGCCACACCTGCGCGCAGCACCAAAGACTCGGGCTGATCGCCCGGCATGTGTGTTCTTCAAGTTCGTAACAGCCAGTGGAGCCAGCGGGTTTCAAACGGAGTTGAAGCACAGCGGACCAGAGCGGAGGGAGCTTGAAACAAACACAGCGGCTTTGTACGCCACAAACTCCCCGTCCGTCAAGCACTTTGGGCCAATCCCGGATGTTGCATAACAGCAAGGAGGCGCGCCGCGAATGCAACGACCCGAGGCGCCCGAGTGCCGCCGATCGCGTGCAAGTAATGCGCCCTGGAGGTGCATGGCGCACACAAATGATGCTCGAAACACGACCCGCGGCGAGCGGAAAATAGGGGCCGATTTCTTGCCCGAGTGTGCGCTTGCAGATTCGTCGTTTCTGTTTAGAATGTTTTGCCATGGCAATGCGCAGGCAAGACGAGCATGTGCTGGAGGCGGAGCGCAGCAAAGTCAAGCCGCCCCCGCTGTACAAGGTGCTCCTGCTCAACGATGACTACACGCCCATGGACTTCGTCGTCGTCGTGCTGCAAAGATTCTTTTCCATGACCCGCGAACAAGCGACCCGCATCATGCTCAAAGTTCATCGTGAGGGTGTGGGAGTATGCGGTCTCTTCCCTCGAGACATTGCGGCTACGAAAGTCGAACAGGTCAGCGCGTTTGCCCGGCAGCACCAGCATCCGCTGGCGTGCGTCATGGAGGAAAATTGAAATGATCGCGCAGGAACTGGAAGTCAGTTTGCACATGGCTTTTGTCGAAGCGCGGCAGAAGCGTCATGAGTTCATCACCGTCGAACACTTGCTGCTTGCCCTGCTCGACAACCCATCGGCGGCCGAGGTATTGCGCGCGTGCGCCGCCAGCATCGACGAGTTGCGCAAGGAGTTGACGGCATTCATAACCGAGCACACCCCGACCGTCGCCGGCAACGAGGAGATCGACACCCAGCCGACGCTCGGTTTTCAGCGCGTGATCCAGCGCGCCATCCTGCACGTGCAGTCCTCCGGCAAGAAAGAAGTGACCGGCGCCAACGTGCTGGTCGCGATCTTCGGCGAGAAGGATTCGCATGCGGTGTATTTCCTGCAGCGCCAGGGCATCACGCGCCTCGACGTGGTGAACTTCATCTCGCACGGCATCACCAAGACGCCGCAGGCAGAGCAAGCAGGGCAGCGAAGGCGAGCAAACCGAGCAGGAACAGGAGGAGAAGGGCTCCGGCGGCGCGCTCGAAGCCTACACGCAGAACCTCAACGCGCAGGCGCTGATCGGCAAGATCGATCCGCTGATCGGCCGCGACCGCGAACTGGAGCGCGTGATTCAGACCCTGTGCCGCCGGCGCAAGAACAATCCGTTGCTGGTCGGCGAGGCCGGCGTCGGCAAGACCGCCATCGCCGAAGGATTGGCGCGGCGCATCGTCGAGGCGCGCGTGCCCGAAATCCTGGCGCATGCGCAGATCTATGCGCTCGACATGGGCGCGCTGCTGGCCGGCACCAAGTATCGCGGTGACTTCGAGCAGCGCCTCAAGGCGGTGCTCAAGCAGCTGCTCGACAACACCAACGCTATCCTGTTCATCGACGAGATCCACACGCTGATCGGCGCCGGCGCGGCCTCGGGCGGCACGCTCGATGCCTCCAATCTGCTCAAGCCGGCGCTGTCCTCCGGCCAGCTCAAGTGCATCGGCGCCACGACCTACACCGAGTATCGCGGCGTATTCGAGAAGGATCACGCGCTGTCGCGGCGCTTCCAGAAGATCGACGTCACCGAGCCGTCGGTTGAGGAAACCGTGTCGATCCTGCGCGGGCTGAAGTCGCGCTTCGAGGCTCACCACGGCGTCAAGTACTCTTCCACTGCGTTGTCATCGGCGGCGGAGCTGTCGGCGCGCTACATCAACGACCGCCATCTGCCGGACAAGGCCATCGACGTCATCGACGAGGCCGGCGCGGCGCAGCGCATCCTGCCCAAGTCGAAGCAGAAGAAGACCATCGGCAAGACCGAGATCGAGGAGATCGTCGCCAAGATCGCGCGCATCCCGTCGCAACATGTTTCGAGCGACGACCGCGCCGCCCTGAAGAACCTGGACCGCGATCTGAAGGCGGTGGTGTTCGGCCAGGACCGAGCGATCGACGCGCTCGCGCAGGCGATCAAGATGTCGCGCAGCGGTCTCGGCAACCCGCAGAAACCGATCGGGTCCTTCCTGTTCAGCGGCCCGACCGGCGTCGGCAAGACCGAGGTGGCGCGCCAGCTCGCCTACTGCATGGGCATCGAGTTGATCCGCTTCGACATGTCCGAATACATGGAGCGGCATGCGGTGTCGCGGCTGATCGGCGCGCCGCCAGGCTATGTCGGCTTCGACCAGGGCGGGCTGCTGACCGAGGCGATCACCAAGAAGCCGCACGCCGTGCTGCTGCTCGACGAGATCGAGAAGGCGCATCCGGATATTTACAACATCCTGCTGCAGGTGATGGACCACGGCACGCTGACCGACAACAACGGTCGGCAGGCCGACTTCCGCAACGTGGTCATCATCATGACCACCAACGCTGGCGCCGAGGCACTGCAAAAGACCACCATGGGCTTCACCGCGTCGCGCGAGCCGGGCGACGAAATAGAGGAGATCAAGCGCCTGTTCTCGCCCGAGTTCCGCAACCGCCTGGACGCGACGATTTCGTTCAAGTCGCTCGACGACGACATTATCCTGCGCGTGGTCGACAAGTTCCTCATGCAACTGGAGGGCCAGTTGCACGACAAGAAAGTCGAGGCGGTTTTTACCGAGAAGCTGAAAGCTTGGCTTGCCGAACGGGGTTTCGATCCGTTCATGGGCGCGCGTCCGATGGCGCGCTTGATTCAGGACACTATCCGGTCCGCGCTTGCCGACGAGCTGTTGTTCGGCCGGCTGGCGAACGGCGGCAAGGTGACCATCGACCTGGACGACGAGCAGAAGGTCAAGTTGGTTTTTGAGGAGGTCGCCGAGCCAGCCTTGTAATGGCCGCGACCTTGACGCAAGCGGCGGCATGAGCCGCCGCTTTTTTTTTCCGCGGGGACGACCAATGGATTTTCAGACCGCCGATCTATGCGACCAGCACGAAGCTCAGGTGCGCGCCGGTGCGGTGCGAATCGTGGCGCCGATGTTCCGCTCCTTCGGCAAGCGCTGCGCATTCAACGGACCGATCGCCACGCTCAAGGTGTTCGAGGACAACGCGCTCGTGCGCAGCGCGCTGGAGACGCCGGGCAACGGCCGCGTGCTGGTCGTCGACGGCGGCGGCAGCCTGCGCTGCGCGCTGGTGGGCGATCAGCTCGCCCAACTCGGGCAGCGCAACGGCTGGGCCGGCATCGTCGTGTATGGCTGCATCCGCGATTCGACGGCCATTGCCGAGATGGACATCGGCGTGTTCGCGATCGGTACGCACCCCCTCAAGAGCATCAAGAAGGGTGTGGGCGATGCGGATGTTCCGCTGATCTTCGGTGGGGTTACCTTCAATCCCGGGGATCAGTTGTATGCCGACGCCGATGGTGTGGTCGTCTCCGGCAGTCCGCTATAAGAATTGTGCCGGCGGCACGGCCTTTCGCCATGCGCACCTTGGTTTTGCAGCAAAGAATCATCCGAGCAGGCAGCTTTTTCGATGGTCAAAAGCTTATTGCGCTATCTTATATAAGACCTAAGACTTTTGCGCTATACTTCTCCTACAATCAGACGCGCGCACGGAACCCTCAGCGGGATCCCGTGCAGCGCGAGAAAACTTGGCAACGAGGCGCAGCGCCGAGTCGCCAACTCAGAGCGGTTGCGCCGGAGGGCAGGCGATGGAACCCCGGTGCGGCCAAGTCATGATGGCGGTATTGCTAAAGTCGAGGATGTCATGAATCGCGATCAGGAAATCAAGAAGCTGAAGTCGGACTGGGCGGAAAACCTCCGTTGGAAGGGCATCGAGCGCGGCTACACCGCGGAAGACGTGGTGCGTCTGCGCGGCTCGTTCCAGATCGAGCACACCCTGGCCCGGCGCGGCGCCGAGAAACTGTGGAACCTGGTGAACAACGAGCCCTACGTCAATTGCCTCGGCGCGCTCACCGGCGGCCAGGCGATGCAGCAGGTCAAGGCCGGCATCAAGGCCATCTACCTCTCCGGCTGGCAGGTCGCCGCCGACAACAACTCCTATGCGTCGATGTACCCGGACCAGTCGCTGTATCCGGTGAACTCGGTGCCGACGGTCGTCGAGCGCATCAACAACACCTTCCGGCGCGCCGACGAGATCCAGTGGGCGCAGCAACATCGATCCCGGCGACAAGGACTACGTCGACTACTTCGCGCCGATCGTGGCCGACGCCGAGGCCGGCTTCGGCGGCGTGCTCAACGCCTTCGAACTGATGAAGGCGATGATCCGGGCCGGCGCCGCCGGCGTGCACTTCGAAGACCAGCTCGCCTCGGTCAAGAAGTGCGGCCACATGGGCGGCAAGGTGCTGGTGCCGACGCAGGAAGCCGTACAGAAGCTGATCGCCGCGCGCCTCGCCGCCGACGTCATGGGCGTGCCGACGCTGGTGCTGGCGCGCACCGACGCCGAAGCCGCCGACCTGCTGACCTCCGACTACGACGAAAACGACAAGCCCTTCATCACCGGCGAGCGCACCGCCGAAGGCTTCTACAAGACCAAGCAGGGTCTGCGACCAGGCCATCTCGCGCGGCATCGCCTATGCGCCCTACGCCGACCTGGTGTGGTGCGAGACCGGCACGCCCGATCTGGAGTTCGCGCGCAAGTTCGCCGAGGCGGTCGCGCCAAGTATCCCGGGCAAGATGCTGGCCTACAACTGCTCGCCGTCGTTCAACTGGAAGAAGAACCTCGACGACGCCACCATCGCCAAGTTCCAGCGCGAGCTCGGCGCCATGGGCTACAAGTACCAGTTCATCACGCTCGCCGGCATCCACTCCATGTGGTACAACATGTTCGACCTGGCGCAGGACTACGTCAAGCGCGGCATGTCGGCCTATGTCGAGAAGGTGCAGGAGCCGGAGTTCGCCGCGCGCGATCGCGGCTACACCTTCGTGTCGCACCAGCAGGAAGTCGGCACCGGCTACTTCGACGACGTCACCACGGTGATCCAGGGCGGCAAGTCATCGGTGACCGCGCTGACCGGTTCGACCGAAGAAGAGCAGTTCCACTAACCCGCTCGCGCCGCGCCACAAAGAATGCCGTGTCCCGAAAGGGGCGCGGCATTTCGTTCTTGTTGTCCCCGCTCAGGCGGGGACCCATACGGCGTCGCATGTGAGATGCCGCATGGACTCCCGCCTACGTGGGAACGATAGAACCTTGACTGCGCGCTGATGGCTGCAAGGGCGCGGTGTCGTGGGAGCGGCGTCCTCGCCGCGATTCGGCGCCCCGCCGTGCGAAGGCTACAACCCGGCAGCCTTTGCCGGCTCAACGAAGGACGCCAGGTCCGCCGCGTAACCCCGCAGCCGCCGGCGCAAACGGTCTTTCTGCTCGAGCGTGGCGTTGTTGATCAACTCGACCGCGATTTGCTTGTAGCCCTGCCGCCACGTTTCCACCTGTGCGCGGTAGGTAGCCGACCGCCCGCTTTCCCAGTCGGTCGCCCAGCGCTTCAGCTCACTGCCGAGATCCGCAGCCGCAGGGACGGTCGCCGCACTGCCACCAGCAACTCGTTCGAGAATCGCCACCAGATCGCGCTGGCGCCGCTGGTTGTCCGCCAGCACGTCGCGATAGTCCACCGGCAGCGCGAGGACGCGCGCCGCCAACCACTCGCGCTGCTCGGCGCTGAGCGGACCGATCCAATCGCTGACATTGTCTTCCACCCGCTCCAAGCGCGCCGCCCGCACCTTCTCCGCCGGCGCGTCGATGTACTTCTCGGCGAACTCGCGGTTGCGCTTGGCCAGCTCGCGCTCAAGGCGTTCGATCTGCTCGGCGCGCAGGGTCGGGACCAGGGGCGCCGCCTGGTCGATCAATCGCGCCACCGTGATGCGGTAGCGCTGCTGCGCTTCGGCGACGAGCCAGTCCGCATCGGCCACGGTGAGCGGGCGATCGAGCCGCGCCTGCAATTCGCTCAGCCCATGCAGCAGCCGCGGCAGTTCCGCCCGGCGGTGCCAGGCGTGTAATTCCCCGAGTCCGGTGCGCACCGCGCGTGCCTGCTCGCCGTCGAGCGCGAACCAATCGCCGGCGCGGTAGGCCAGCAAGGTCGGGGCGTTGGCGTAGCCTAGCGACACCATGCTGCACGCCGCGGCGCCCACCAGCCACAGCGCGGCCAGCGCGATGCAAACCGGCGCGCGCCAGCGCTGACGATTCGCCGGCTCGTAAGGCGCGGCGGCGCGGCGTGGATGCGGAGTTTCCGTTGTCATGACGAGTTCATGAGCGATCGAATGCCCGATGGGGCGGCGAAACAGAATAGAGCAGCCGCAGACCCCACCGGTTCCTCGCCGCCGCACAGCCTGCGTCAGCGCCCGGCCTGTCGTGTCTGCCCCAGGGGCACGCGAATCTCGACCCGCAGCCCGCCGTCCTCGCGGTTGACGGCGCGGATTCGTCCGCCGTGTGCTTCCACCGCGCGGCGGGCGATCGCCAGACCGAGTCCGAAGCCGCCGGCAAAGCTGCCGTCCCGGCTGCGGTAGAACGGCTCGAATATCGCGTCGAGATCGACGTCCGGCACGCCGGGACCGCGGTCGGTTACCGTCACCATGAATTCATCGCAAGACTGCGTTGCTACGGCCTCGACCTCGACACGCGTGCCCGGTCGGGTGAACTTGACGGCGTTGCGGATCACGTTCTCGAAGGCGCGGTGCAGCAGCTCCGCGCGCACCTCCGCCCTCACCTCCGCCGCGCCGGAGAAGCATACTTCGCGACCGCTCGCCTGCGCTTCGAACCGCGCGTCATCGGCGATCGCGGCCACCAGTTCCACCAGGTCCACCCGTTCCAGCACGCCGCCGCCGGTGCCCGCCTCCAGGCGCGAAAGGGTGAGCAGCTCGCCGACCAGCTCGTCGAGCCGCGTCGATTCGCGCTCGACCCGATCGAGCGTCGCTTCGATCTTGTGCGGGTTCTGACGCGCCAGGCCGATCGCGGCCTCGAGTCGTGCCAAGGGTGAGCGCAGCTCGTGCGAGACGTCGTGCAATAGGCGCCGCTGGGCGTCGATCAGCGCTTGTAGCTGCCCCGCCATGCGGTCGAAGTCGCGGCCGAGATCGGCGATCTCATCGCGCCGCTTGCCCATCAATGGCGCCACACGGGTGTCCAGCCGCCCCCCGGAGAATGCCGCAAAGGCCCAGCGCAGGTGCCTGATCGGCTTCGACAGATACCAGGCGAGCAGGGCGCTGAAGCCGAGGCTGGCGAGGATGCCGATGACAATCGGAACGCCCGGCGAGGGCGGGTCGCGGCGCGACGAGAGGCGGCTCCGCCGCGGCGTTGCATCGGCCGGAACGAACAGCAGATACGTCGCGCCCGCTTGCGTGCTCACGCGGCGGGCGATGCGCGGCTCCCCATCCAATTCGGCGATCTCGTCCGCCCGTGCCAGCGATTCGCGCGGTACCGGCCGGCCCAACAGTTCGCGCCCGGCGGAATCCACAACGAAAAGTTGCACGCGAGCGTTGCGATTCCACTCCGTCATCAGCTCGCGCAACGCCCCCGGTCCGCCGTGGCGCAGCGTCGCGGCGGCGGAATTCACGACGAATGCGGCGCGCGGTCCGCCAGCCAGTGGCGTGTCTTCTTCGGCCTCGGCTTGCTTGTGCAGCCAGACGGCGGTTCCCACGCCGATGCCGGCGACCAGTAAGGCGACCCAGAAGGCGAAGAAGAATTTCCAGAACAGCCGACCCACGCTCGCTACTCCTTGATGAGCTGATAGCCCATGCCGCGTACCGTCTGTATCGTCGAGCGGCCGTCGGCAAGCTCGCCGAGCTTGTGGCGGATGCTGCTCATATGCACGTCGACGCTGCGGTCGAAGCGCGCCAGCGCGCGCCCCAACCCCTGCTCGGAAAGCTCCTGCTTGCTCACCACGCGCCCGGCGTTGCGCGCCAGCACCTCGAGCAGATTGAACTCGGTGCTGGTGAGTTCGACTGGCCGCCCGTTCCAGTGCGTGGTGCGCTTCTGCGGCCACATTTCCAGCGCGCCCGCCGACAGCGGCCCAGACGGCGCCGCATCAGCGCCATCGGGCTGCGTGCGGCGCAGGATCGCCCGCAGCCGGGCGACCAGTTCCCGTGGGGTGCAGGGCTTGGGCACGTAATCGTCGGCGCCGAGTTCGAGCCCGACGATGCGGTCCACGTCGTCCCCCCTGGCGGTTAGCATCAGCACCGGCATCCGGCTCGCCGCGCGGATGCGCCGCAGTGCCTCGACGCCGTTCACGCGCGGCATCATCACGTCCACCACCGCGATGGCGTAATCGCCGGACAGCGCCGCGCGCACGCCGGCCTCGCCGTCATGCACGGCGGCCGCCTCGAAGCCCTCCTGCTCCAGATACTCCTTGAGCATCGCGGCGAGTTCGACGTCGTCATCGACGAGCAATACCCTTGTCATCGCAGCTTCCGGTTTTCCTGTCACTTGTAGCCGATGATAGCGGCGCGGCGGCGCCGGAAAGCATTCTTTACCGCGCTTTACCTGCCTTTACACGGCACCGACGCCGCTTTACGCGCCGTACGCCCACACTTCTTCCCCACAGGCCGCACCCGCTAGGGCGCCTCCAATCAACCCGATTGACATTACACAAGGAGCTTCGAATGGATAAGCACACCGTTACCCGCTTGTTGATCGCCAGCGGCATCGCCCTGGCGGTGCCACTGGCAGCGCACGCCGATCCGATGATGGCCGGATGGGGTGGGCACAAGCACCGGCATGGCCCGCACGGCATGTACGGCGCCGATGATTCCCCGCGCTTTCTGCGCGGGCTGAGCCTCACCGACGCCCAGCGCGAGAAGGTCAAGACCATCGTCCAAGCTCAGGCGCCCGCGCTGCAGGAGAAGGCGAACGAGGCGCGCAACGCACGCATGGAATTGTGGTCTCTCTCCATGTCCGGGCAGTACGACGAAGCGAAGGCCAAGTCGCTGGCCGAGGGCGGCACGCAGGCGATGGCGGAGATCGCGTTGATGCGCGCGCGCACCGGTAGCCAGATCTACCAGGTGCTGACGCCCGAGCAGCAGACCCAGCTAAAGGAGAGGATGGAGCGCTTCAAGTCGCGGCGCATGGAACGCGACCAGGCTCCGCGCAGCTGAGCGCCGGCGCCTGTCCGGCCTTTGCCTCCGTTGTGAATCGGCAGCCCGGCATCGCGAGGTGTTGGGCTGCTCTCGTTACTCGCGCCTTGCGCAGAGACGCCGGCGCGGCGATGCAGCGATGGTACTCTGCGAACTGATGTCCTCGCCTGATATGAGCATGGGATCGAAGCGGACAGTGCCTTGCGTCCTGCGAAAGCACGGTCGGGGCGGCGCCCCGGCGACCCTTCGTACCGCGCCCAGCCGCGGAATCGGCACGACCGGCCTGTTGCTTTGGGCGCTCACGCTGGCCGGCTGCGCGGCGGTCGGGCCCGACTACAGCGCGCCGGAACCGGCGTTGCCCGCCGCCTGGAATCGTGTCGGCAGTTCCGGGGAATCGGCCAGCCCCGATGACGCCGGCGACCTGTCGCGCTGGTGGCAGCGGCTCGGCGATCCCGCCTTGTCCAACCTGATCGAACGCTCGCTCGGCGGCGGCCGCGACGGCGCAACGGAACTGCGCGCCGCCCATGCCAGACTGCGCGAGGCGCGCGCCCGCCGCGCGCTGGCCGGTGCGAATCTGTTTCCGACGCTGAACGCATCGGCATCGGGCAGCCGCGCAAAGAGCAGCGCCGAGGCCGGCAGCGGCAGGACGAGCGAACTCTACAGCGCCGGCTTCGATGCCGGCTGGGAGCCGGACGTTTTCGGCGGCAACCGTCGCGGCATCGAGGCGGCGCGGGCCGATCTCGAATCCTCCGCCGCGCGCCTGTATGCGACCCAGGTTTCGATCGCGGCCGAAGTGGCGCTCAACTATGTGGAATTGCGCGCCTTCCAGGCACGGCTGGCGATCGCCCGAACCAATCTCGCCAGCCAGTCCGAGACAATGCAGCTCACCGATTGGCGCGCCCAGGCCGGGCTCGTCAGCTCGCTCGACGTGGAGCAGTCGCGTGCCAACCGCGAGCAGACGCGTGCCCAGATCCCGAGCCTGCAAACCGGCTTGGCCGAGGCGGAGCATCGCCTCGCCATCCTGCTGGGGCAGGCGCCGGGGACGCTGGACGAAACGCTGGCCGCGCCGGCGCCGATTCCGCCGGTGCCGGACGAGGTGGCGGTCGGCATCCCCGCCGACACGCTGCGCCAGCGGCCCGACGTGCGCGCCGCCGAGCGCGCGCTGGCGGCCGCGACCGCGCGCATCGGGCAGGCACAGGCGCAACGCTATCCGAGCTTTGCGCTGCGTGGTTCCATCGGTCTCGAAGCGCTGACGCTGGGTGCGCTGGGCGGCGCCGATGCGATCGCGCGCTCGCTGCTGGCCAGCGTCGGCGCGACGCTGTTCGACGGCGGCCGGCTGCGCCAGCAGGTGGAGATTCAGAACGCATTGCAGGAACAGGCGTTGATCGCCTACGAGGCGGCCGTGCTAGGTGCGCTGGAAGAAGTCGAGAACGCCCTCGTGTCGCTGGCCAACAGCCGGCAGCGTCAAGCGGCATTGGGCGGCGCCGCCGAGGCGGCGCGCAATGCCGCGCTGCTGGCGCGCTATCGCTATAGCGCGGGGCTGATCGACTTCCAGACCGTGCTCGACACCGAGCGCACCGTTCTGACGATCGAGGACAGCCAGGCGGGTTCACAAGCCGAAGGCGCGACGGCGCTGGTCCAGCTCTACAAGGCGCTGGGCGGGGGATGGTCGGCGCGCAACGCTGAATGACAGATGACGTTGGGGTTCGCTGCGCTCACCCCAACCTACGAAGAACCTGGACCGACGAACATCGATCGAACCACGCGATGAACGACACTACCACACAGACAGAAGAACTCACCAAGATCCTCGGCTCGGCTCGCCACGGCGGCCTGTTGGGCAAATACGGCCGCTGGCTGGCCGCCGCGGCGCTGCTCGCCGCGATCGCGCTCGGTTATTGGTTCTACAAGTCCGGACAAGACGCGCAAGCGCCGCGCTACCTGACCGAGGAGGCCAAGCGCGGCAACCTGGTCGTCACCGTCTCGGCCACCGGCACCCTGCAACCCACCAACCAGGTGGACGTGGGCAGCGAGCTGTCGGGCACGATCGAGTCCGTGCTGGTGGACGACAACGACCGGGTGAAAAAGGGCCAGGTTCTGGCACGGCTGGATGTGTCCAAGCTTCAGGACCAGGTCGCCAAGTCCAGGGCGGCCCTGGCCGCCGCCGAGGCCCAGGTGCAGCAGATGCAGGCCACGGTCGAGGAGGCGCGGGCCAATCTGGCACGGCTCAAGCAGGTGGCCGAGTTATCGGGCGGCAAGGTGCCGTCGAAGGCCGAGCTGGAATCGGCGGAGGCGACGCTCAAGCGCGCGCGGGCGAACGAAGCCAATGCGCGCGCCGCGATCGGCCAGGCGCGGGCGACGCTGCGCTCCGACGAGACCAGTCTGACCAAGGCTTCGATCCGCTCGCCCATCGACGGCGTGGTGCTCACGCGCAAGGTGGAGCCGGGCCAGACGGTCGCCGCCTCGCTGCAGGTAGCGACCTTGTTCACCCTCGCCGAGGATCTCGCTCAAATGAAGCTCGAAGTGGATGTCGACGAGGCCGATGTTGGCCAGGTGCGCGAAGGCCAGAGCGCCGGCTTCCGCGTCGATGCCTACGCGAATCGCAAGTATCCCTCGCGCATCACGCGGGTGGGCTTCGGCTCCCAGACAAAGGAGGGAGTGGTCTCCTACCTCACCGTGCTGGCGGTCAATAACGACGACCTGAGCTTGCGCCCGGGCATGACCGCCACCGCCGAGATCACCACGGCGAAACGCGATGACGTGCTGCTGGTGCCCAATGCGGCACTGCGCTTCGCGCCGCCCGCGCCGCAAGCGGGCAAGAGCGAGGGCGGCGGGCTGGTGGGCAGTCTGCTGCCGCGCTTCCCGCGATCGAAGCAGTCGCGACCTGCGAACGGCGCCGCCAAGAACGGCACGCGTACCCTGTGGACCCTGCGCGACGGGCAGCCGGCGCCGCTACCGGTGACGGTCGGCGCGAGCGATGGCCGGATGACCGAGGTGACCGGCGGCGAGTTGCAGGCCGGCATGAAGGTCATCACCGAAAGCGTGGCCGAGCGGAAATGAGAAGCGCAGCCGCTCCGGTTACGACCGATCCGGCGCTGATCGAGGTGGCCGGCGTGACCAAGACCTACGGCCAGGGGCAGGCGGCCTTTCAGGCGCTGCGCGGCGTCGATTTCGCCATCGACGCCGGCGAGTTCGTCGCCGTGATGGGGCCGAGCGGCTCGGGCAAGTCGACGGTGATGAACATCCTCGGCTGCCTCGATACGCCGAGCGCGGGCGCCTACCGCTTTCGCGGCATCCATGTCGAGCGGCTGTCGCGCAACCAGCGCGCGCTGCTGCGCCGCCACTACCTCGGCTTCGTGTTCCAGGGCTTCAACCTGCTGGCGCGCACCTCGGCGCTGGAGAACGTCGAGCTGCCGCTGCTCTACCGCGGCGCGCCCGCCGCCGAGCGCCATGCCAGCGCCCGCGCGGCGCTGGCGGCGGTCGGGCTCGACGGCTGGGAGCATCACACCCCGGCCGAGCTCTCCGGCGGCCAGCAGCAGCGCGTCGCCATCGCGCGCGCCATCGTCACCCATCCGACGATCCTGCTCGCCGACGAACCCACCGGCAACCTCGATACCAAGACCAGCCGCGAGATCATGGAGCTGCTGACCGCGCTCAACCGCGACCACGGCATCACCATCCTGATGGTGACGCACGAGGCGGACATGGCGCGTACGCCAAGCGCATCATGCGCTTCGTCGACGGGCAGGTGGAGAGCGATCTGCGCAACGGAGCCGAAGACTGATGTTGTGGAATGCCCTGCTCCTGTCGCTGCGCGAGATCCGGCGCAACCTGATGCGCTCTTTCCTCACCATGCTGGGCATCGTCATCGGCGTGGCCGCGGTCATCACCATGGTGACGCTGGGCAACGGCGCGACGCACTCGGTATCGGACCAGATCTCCAGCCTGGGCAGCAACCTGCTGATCCTGCGCCCCGGCCAGCGCATGGGGCCACCCGAGGGCGCGGCCAACTTCAAGCTCGACGATGTCGAGGCGATCGAGGCGCAAGTGAGCGCCGCCAATGCCGTCGCCCCGCTCACCAGCACCGGCGTGACCGCGGTGCGCGCCGCGAAGAACTGGACCACCAGCGTGACGGGAAGCACCAGCGCCTACTTCCGCGCCGGCAACTGGCGCTTCGCCGACGGCCGCGGCTTCTTCGACGCGGAAGAGCGCGCCGGTAGGGCGGTGTGCGTGATCGGCGAGACCGTGCGCCGGGAGCTGTTCGGCAATCAAAACCCGATCGGCGACCAGATCCGCATCAGGCAGTTCGCTTGCGAGGTGATCGGGCTGCTCGCGCCGAAGGGCCAGTCGGCGATGGGGCGCGATCAGGACGATACGATCGTCATGCCGCTGCGCACGCTGCAACGCCGCCTCAGCGGCACCCAGGATGTGACGACCCTGATGGTGTCGGTGAAGGATGGCGTGCCCATCGACACGGCGAAGGAGCAGATCGCGCTGCTGATGCGCGAACGGCGCAAGGTCGGCGAGAACGAGACCGACAATTTCCACGTCATGGACACGCGCCAGATCGCCGACGCCTTCACCAGCACCACCCGTGTCATGACCACGCTGCTCGGCGCCGTCGCCGCGGTGAGCCTGCTGGTCGGCGGCATCGGCATCATGAACATCATGCTGGTGTCGGTCACCGAGCGCACGCGCGAGATCGGCATCCGGCTAGCCATCGGCGCGCTGGAGCGCGAGGTGCTGCTGCAGTTCCTGATCGAAGCCGTGGTGCTGGCCGCGCTCGGCGGCCTGATCGGCATCGCGCTCGCGACCGCCGCCTCCATTGCGCTGGCGCAGGTGATGCAGGTGCCCTACCTGTTCAATCCGGGGATCAACCTGCTGTCGTTCGTGTTCTCCGCCGCGATCGGCGTCATCTTCGGCTACTTCCCGGCCCGCCGCGCGGCGCGGCTCGATCCGATCGAGGCGCTGCGGCACGAGTGAGGGTCGCGGCCCGGTTCGCTCAGCGCAGGGTGGCGCCGCAGCGTTCCGCGATCCGCCGCGCGAGCACGAGAAAATCGTCGTAAGCATTGCGCACCGCCTCGCCGTGCGCGCCGATGGCGCCGTCGGCCGGTCTGAGCGAGAAGACTGGCTTGCGCGCTTCCATGGCCATCGGCATCAGACTGCGATAGTGCTTGAGCATGGCGAGACAGTAGGGATCCCCCGCCGCGATGAGATCGGCCCCGTCGTCCTCGTCAAGAACCGATTCGCGATAGGCGGCGGGAAACCGATCGATCCAGCGCTGATACGCTTTCGGCGGTCGGTTCTCGCGCATACCGTGCTGCATGACGACGTAGCCTAGCGGCTCGATTCGCCCCGACGGCAATTCCATGGCGGGATCGGGATTTTTCGCTGTCAACTCTTGCCAACTGGCGCGCCAAGAGCGCAGCGACGGTCCGAGGTTGCGCAGGCCCTGGAGCGAAAACAGATCAGGGCCGAGCGGGATGACGACGTGCTCGCTGGCGATCAGCGCCGCGCGATTGATCGCACCCAGGTTGGGTCCAACGTCGATCAATACCCAGCTTGCCTGCCACGCCTGCGCCGCCAGGCGAACGCCGCGATAGAATGCAGTCATCGTGCGGAAGGCGGATTCGTCTTCGTTGTGGCAGCATGGCCAAGCATCGGAAAGCTTGTCCTCGAAAGTTGAGAGTGCCAGATCGCCGACCACCAGTCCCAGCCGCGCGCCGATCTTCTCGATGTGCGGTTGCTGAACATCGCCAAGACCTCGAATGATTGGGCGCAATGCGCCGTAGATGGTGTCCGGGTGTTCGCCGTCGGGCCAGAGTTGCTCCAGCGCGTCCTCGTTCAGGAACATGCTGCTGAGGTTGGCTTGCGGGTCGAGATCGACGGCGAGCACCGTCTCACCGCGGTCCGCGATCATCGAGGCAAGGTGATAGACCAACGTGGTTTTGCCCACACCGCCCTTGTTGTCGAAGAACGCGATCGTCCTCATCCTCGCCTCCTGATGGTGGCGAGCACGAAGCCGGCGTCGAACTGGAACTCGGCCGGCGGACTGTCGTACTTCCGCAAGGCATCCTGCGCGCGCAGCACGCCGCGTCCGTAGCGATTGACGTAGCCTAGGGCCTTCATCGCTTCGGCGACCACTGGGTTGCGATAGCTCGTCTGTTGCGGGAAGTTTGCGGGCGATGCCTCACCGTACAGGCTGCCGGGACTCTGAATCTCCAGGCGATCTTCCAGCCACGTAATGCGCAGCGGCGCGGTGGATGAATAGTCTCGATGCATCACCGCGTTCATCAAGAGTTCCCTGACAGCGACGCGTGGGTAGGACTCGACACTGCGTTCGCGCAAAGTCGTTTCGGGCGCCGGAAATAGCGCGAGTTGGGCATCCACGAGTGCGTCGGTCTCCCGCAGCACGCTCAGCAGGTCACCGTGGAGTTCGCGCTCGTTCATGATGGGTGCGGCAAGCGTATCGCCTCGAACGCGAAGGAACTGGATGTATGCGCCGGGAAGCCACTGTCGAACGTCGATGCCGAAAAGCAATATTCCGGCATGAGTCGGGCAGTTGTACTTGAGATCGAAGAAACGTAGCGACGCCAACTGTTGCTCGAGGGGGCGCTGATTCTCCGCGATGATCTCGGCGGCGACCGCCTGTTGCCGGTAGTCGATTAGGAACAGCGCGGTGGCCAGGTCGCCCAGCACGCTCCCCAGGCACGGCTGGGAGTCGAACGTCTTCGCCTGGGAAACCCGTCGCTCGATCAGCGTGCGCTCCTCTTGTTCCGTCGCGTACCCGCGCCGCGGACCGATGCGAATGCACACGCGGCCCTTGTAGCGCACTTGGCGGAAGCATCGCGGGCTGCACCGTGACCACGGCGACTTCCCCCTCGTCCGTCATTAGCTTTTCCACGGCGATCGAAGGCAGAGGCTGAATGTTTCCGTCATCACGCAGACCACCCAGGTTACGCAGGGTCTCGTCGTTGATCGATAGTCCCGCGAACTTGCCTGCGTTGTCGACGCCGACAATCAGATATCCAGGCTTGCCGTGACCGGGCATATCGTTGGCGAACGCGCACACGGCTTCCGAGAACTTGTCCGTGTCGGCCGTGGAGACGATGAACTCGATGCGATCCGCCTCGTGATGCCGGATCAGTTGGTGCAGGTCGTGTTCTGTCATCGTTTGCCTACGCAGGATGCGCTGAGCGATGCATTAGGCTTGCATCGTGCGGTTGATGGAAGCATTTTGACTCCCCGTACCATGCCATATCACGCCGACCCGCGCCACCGGCTCCACCGACGCGCGCTTCCAGGCCGCGCGGCCCAGCTCGACCCGATCGAGGCCTTGCGCCACGAGTGAGGGTCTAGCGGGTCGGCGCGCGCGGGTTGCCTCGACGCGGTTTGGATCGTCACGTCGCGCCCGGCTCGGGATAGTCCGCCGCCTGTGCCGTGATCCAGCGGCGGAACGCTGCAATCGGCATGGTTTCGACTTCGCTCGCGCGGCAGACGAAGTAATAGGCGTTCGGCGACTCGACCACGGCGCTGAACGGCCGAACGAGTCGGCCCGCGGCGATGTCGTCGCGGGCGATCGACTGCCGTGCCAGGCACAGGCCCTGGCCGGCCGCGGCGGCCTGCAGCATCAGGTTCGAGTCGTCGAAAATCGTGCCGCGCTCGGGCTCGGCGGCATCGATGCCGGCGGCGGGAAACCACCAGGACCACGGCTCGTTGTCGGAACGCAGCAGCGGCACACCGTCGATCGACGGCGGGTCACCGAGACGGTAGCGCCGCGCGAACTCCGGGGCGCAGACCGGGAAATACCAATCGCGTAGCAACAGTTCGGCGAACAGGCCCGGATAGCGGCCGCCGCCGAAGCGTAGCGCGACATCGACTTCGCCGCCCTTGAGATCGGCGAGCCGCGAGGTCGATTGCACTTCGATGTCGAGGTCGCCGTGGCCGGAGATGAACTCGCCGAGCCGCGGCAGCAGCCAGCGCGCCGCGAACGAGGGCATCGTGCTCACGCGCAGCGGCCGCTTGCGCTGGCCGCTCGTTAACGCGCGTGTGGCCGCCTCGATCTCTTCGAAAGCGCGCTCGATACGCTCGGCATAGACGGCACCGGCGCTGCTCAGGCGCAGGCCGCGGCCGCTGCGCTCGAACAGAGTGATGCCGAGACTGTCCTGCAAGAGGCGGATCTGGTGACTGACTGCGCTGTGGGTCAGGTGCAGGGCGTCGGCCGCGCGCGAGACGCCGCGATGGCGGGCGACGGCGACAAAGATGCGCAGTGCGTTGAGTGAAGGCAGGCGCTCTGACATGTGAGGAAATATAACACGACGCTCAAGCAAATCTCGCTTGTTCGAAACGGTTTGGAGATCCAGAATCGAGTTTAGCAAACGATATTCGCCAGGTTACGAAATCTGTAGGGGGTTCGATCATGTTAAGAGAATCGTCGTATTACGAGTTCAGTCTCGGCGCCGGTGATGCGGTTTCGTTAACGCGCACGGCAGGGTGGGAATTGCTCGGCGTCAGCGGCCGGGTCTGGCTCACCGAGGAGCTGGGAGGCAGGGATGTCTGGCTGGCGGCCGGAGAACGTTTCCGGCTGAGCCGCCCCGGCCGGACCGTGATCGAGGCGGCCGCCGATGGCGAAGGCGCTACGGTACGCATGAGCCTGCGCCGCCGCTGGCGCGTATCGACCGGCGGCGTAAACAGCGCGGAGGCGGTGCTGCCTTACGCCGCGCAACCCCTGGTCACATACGCAACCTGAGCCTTTCGGAGCACTCGATGGAACATCACCTGCTTGGACTCTACGACTCGCCCTATGTACGTCGCGTAGCGATCACCATGACGCACTATGGAATCGCATTCACGCACGAATCGCTGTCGGTCTTTCGCCATGTCGATCGAATGCGTTCGACCAACCCGCTGCTGCGCGTGCCGATGCTGGTGACACCGGCGGGCGAGAAGCTGCACGAGAGCGCATTCATTCTCGACTATCTGGATGAGTGCGCGCGCGCCGCTGGAGGCGAGGCGCTGATTCCCGCCGCCGGGCCCGCGCGCCATCGCGTTTGGCAGGCGAGCGCACTGGCGCAGGCGGCGACGGACAAGGCGGTGGCGATCGTCTACGAGTTCCGGCGGCCGCCGGAACTGCGCTGGCCGGAGTGGCTGACGCGTCTGCGCGGTCAATTGCAGACGGGATTCGGCCAGCTCGAAGCGGCGCTCGACGGCGACTGGCTGGTCGGGGGCCGCGTGAGCCATGCGGACGTAATGGCTGTGGCAGGCATCGGCTTCACCCGCTACACGATTCCCGACGAATGGCCGGCCGGACGCTTCCCGCGGCTCGAAGCGATGGCCGTGCAGCTCGAGGCGACGCCCGCGTTCAGGGCGATTCCCTGCGATGAGGTGTGAAGCTAGAAACGGCGGTTGAGCAGGCGAAATTTTGTTCATACTTCGACTCGCTCAGCACGAACGGAATTCCTTCGGTACGCCCAATGGGTAAGGGGCACAGAAGGCCGTTCGGCTACACCACGTTGCCTGTCGGATTCATCGGCGGTTCGCCACCCGAGGTTGCCGCAGCTGTCCTGTTCTGGTCCGCCTGGCGTCAGCCATCGCTCCCTCCAATGGGAACGGATTGGATTGCGCATTCAGCGCCGCGGCGGTTCTACCGTGGTTAGCTCCTCGGCTTCGTCGTCGGAATGTGGGATGCCGTGCGCGTCGCGCGGCGGCCAACGCTTGCGCTTGCCGTGCTCATTGACGACCAGACTCCGAGTTCCCGGCGGCAAGACCTGTAGGGTCTTGAGGAACTCGATGATCGAGTCCTGCTCGACTCTCGGCAACGACTCGAAGGCCTGTCTGCTGTCGCGCGCCTCGCCGTGGTGGGCGAGCACCGCCTCGCGCAGCGTCGTGAATCGACCGTGGTGGAAGTACGGCGGTTCGTTCGCGGTGCCCCATAGCTTGCGCGTGATGAACTTGCCGTTGCCGGCGAAGAACTCACTGGAGCCGACGGGCTGATTCATGTCCAGCGGCTCGCGGTCGGGATCTTCAGGGCCGCGCGTGATGTCGTGCAGCTTGAAGTCGGTAAACGCGGGAACCTGGACCACCCCGCGCCGTGGTTTCAGTCGCGGGCCCGGCAGGTTGTCGGCGCTCAGGTCCACGCTGAATGTCGGCGCATCCTCCGGCCGAAGGTTTCCCGCGGGGTTTTGCGGATTCGGCTCGGTGAATACCCAGCCCTTGCGGTCCAGCGGCAGGCTGGGGATATGGCACTGCGCGCAGCCGATGGCAGCAAAGCGGTTCTCGCCGAGCGCGACGGCGTTCTCGACTTCCGGGTCGTCCGGAATCACCCGGCCGGGAACCGCGAGCGTAGCCTGGAACAGGGTGACGGCCGTGACATCGGCGCGCGTCAACTCGTTCGCGAAGCCGTCGCCGTCCGCATCGGCATCGACGCCGAAGCGCTCCGCCGGCTGTATGCCATGGTGATGATTGAAAGCGTTGTTGGTGAACTGCCGCAGCGAGATCACATTACCGGCCTGGTGGAACGGACGGATGATCAAGCTCGGCGGATCGTTTCGTCCCGCGGAGACGAGGCTGGGCGCGGCGATGCCTTCGATGCGGGAGGTGTCCCAGGTGCCGTCGGCCGCGCGCGCGATGACGCCGAAGGAAATGCCCTTTGACATCAGCTTCGCGGTGCTGCCCGGCGCGACGCGGTTGCGGATGGCTTGAAGCTCGGCGCTGATCTGGCGTGCCAGCATCTCGATGTAGCCCGAGCCGTACATTCCGAGCGACGCGCGGGAGTTGCCGATGGATTGCAGCGTCACCGCTGCATGCCGTTCATCGGCCGCACCGCGGCTCGGCGTGGTGTCGGTGCGATCGAACGTGGCAAAGTCGAAGCGCTGAGCGAGCACGAAGACATTCGCGACCCTGTCACCGCCGCCGCCCGCCGCGCCGAAGGGCGCATCGTGGCAGCCGGCACAGGAGTTGGCGTCCGGTCCGGAAATGCGATTGGCACCGCGATGCGCCAGCAACGGCGCGTTCGGATCGGCGAGCGGCGCACCGGTCCCCTTGCTCAACGGCCGGCCGGCGCCCTCCTGGCTCGTCCAGTTGGCGGCGAACAGGCGCTTGCCATGTTCGATCAGCCGCGTAAGCGGAAGCCCGAACTCCTCGCCGTCTTGCAGATGACGATCGATGGCGACCTCGCGCCCGATCTCCGCGGCCCCCGTCACGGTTGTCGCGGCGAGCACCGCGAGTCCGATCAGTTTTCTAACTCGCTGCATGGCTGATCCTCCTGGAAGGTTGTTTCCTGCCCCGAAACCGGGGCAGGAAACAACATATACGGAGCGCGCAGCTGTTTAGTCGCTCCTGATCTTGAGCTTGACGCGCAAATTGACTCCCTTCTGGCCGTTGAACCCGATCAAGCGCTGGACCGCCTCGCCGCGTGCCTCGTTGTAGCGACCGGTGCCGCCGGTGATGGCGCGCTTGATCGGCACGCCGATGTCAATCAGCTCGAGCCCGGCACTGGTAATCGTTCTGCGGCCGACTTTGTCGCCGAAGTCATAGAGCTGATTGGTGATGACCACGGGGCCCGTTTCCGTCGCCCCGCCGTTGCCGACATGAAAGCCCCAGCAGTACCAGCGGCCGATGACTTTGTCCGGGTACTGCGCACTGCCATCCGCATTGACGCCATCGCCGTCGCCCCCGAGCGTACCGGGCGCGTAGATGTAGCCCTCGGTCTTGAACTCGTTGCCGTCGCCGGGCACGTCGTTGCCGTCCTTGTCCTTCGTCAGCGGCGTCTCGTCGAAGATGAAGCGCTTGGCATTCTCCGAGATGTCGAACTGAATCTCCTTCATGCGATAGCTTGAGTGGGTGCTTTGCCGCTCGGTTGCGCCGTTCGAGTAGTCGGCGAGCGATGGCTGAGCAACGGCGACGAGCGTGCCCACCGCGATGGCGCCAAGGCCATGCCGAAGCGCGTTGGAAAGGACTCTCGGTGTGAAGTGTTTCATCGTGGTCTCCTCGAAGTGTGGGATCGGAATTCCCGGGACCGGAGCCGCCGGGGCGATTCACACTCTAGGGGGGCGCCGTGCATGCACCCGTCAATCACGCGTGATTCGAGCGTGAAAGATCGCGGTGCGTCGAGATCGCTGCGAGCCGACCTCGAAATCGAAGGTTGATGGGCACGTGCGGCTTCGCTAAGCTGCAAAGGAAGACGTCACGGACAACCAACGGGTGCAGCCTTCCGGCGCCCACGCCGTTGTCGGGTCTTACGACTGCCGCTGTGGCCTCACGACGGGAGACCGCGCTATGACGAAGCCCATATGCATCGACCTGCTAGGAGGCTTTGCGCTGCGGCGCGACGGTGAGCCTGTCGTCCTATCCACCCGCAAGGCGATGGCGCTGCTTGCGGTGCTGGCGCTGCGTCCGGGCGTGGTCTGGCAGCGCGAGCGCCTCGCCGCTCTGCTGTGGTCGCGCAGCGGCGAGGCGCAGGCGCGCGGCAGTCTGCGCCAGGCGCTGGCGCAACTGAAAAAGGCATTGGACGCTCCGGATGAAACGGCCCTGGAGGCGCCGGCGGAGGGATTGCGCTTGGTGCCGGCGCACGTCGAGGTGGACGCGTCGGCGCTCGAAGTCGCGCTCGCCGATGCGAGTATCCCCGCGCTGGAGCGCGTGGCCGACCTCTATGCCGGCGACCTGCTCGACGGCTTCGGTCTGGATGAAACGCCGTTCGAAGAGTGGCGCCAGAAGGAAGCAGCACTGCTGCGCTCGCGCGTGCAGGGCGAACTGGGGCGGCTACTGAACCATCACGTAGACGCGGGAGACTACGACGCCGCCATTTCGCTGGGCGAGCGCCTGCTCGCCCTCGACCCAGCGTCGGAAGACGCACACCAAGCGTTGATGAGATTGCATCTGAATCGCGGCGCTATGGGTTCCGCCATGCGCCAGTTCGATCGATGCCGGGAAGCCCTGCATGCGCAGCTCGGCGTCGCGCCTTCGGCGCAGACCGAGGCGCTGCTGCGCCAGATCAGGGCCCGTCCCGACCGCGCCGCCTCAGAGGAAGCCGACACCCCGCCGCTGCTCGCAGTGCTGCCGTTCACCAACCTCTCGGACGACGCCGCCCAAGGCTACTTCGCGCGCGGCTTCACCGAGGACGTCATCCACGAGCTGTCGCGCTTTCGCGCACTGCGGATCATCGCGGCGCAGTCCTCGTTCGCCGCGATGCAGGCGCATGGCGCCCCGCGCGAAACCGCCGAGCGTCTCGGCGCCCGCTATGCGCTTTCGGGCAGCGTGCGGCGCACAGCGCGCTCGATCCGCCTCGCGACCGAGCTGACCGACACCGCCAGCGGCCATCATCTGTGGGCGCAGCGCTATGACATTCCGTGCGAAGAAATATTCGACGCGCAGGACGATATCGCCCGCAGCGTGGCCGGGGCGCTCGCCGTGCGCATCGACGCGGAGCGTCTCAAGCAAGCCCGGCACCAACCGCTTGCCAGCCTCCACGCTTACGACTGCTGGCTGCGCGGCGTTGCCTGCGTGCGCGTGGGCACGCCTGAAGGCCACGTCGAGGCGCGGGGTCTGTTCCAGCGTGCGCTGGAAGCGGATCCGGGATTTGCCCGGGCGTATTCCGGTCTGTCGCTGACCCATTTCAACGAATGGACGTGTTTGGCCTGGGAGTGCTGGGACGAGAGCGAGCGCCGTGCCTTCGAGTACGCGCAGCAAGGCGTGGCGATCGACGACACCGACAACGTGACTCAGTTCATCCTCGGCCGCATCCTGCTTTATCGCCGCGAGTTCGAGCGTGCCGAGCGGCACCTGGCGCGCGCCGAGATGCTCAATCCCAACGACGCGGACACGCTTGCTCAGCTTGCGCTGACCGACGCCTTCCTCGGCCGCCCCGAGCGGGGAATCGATTGCGGTCGTCTGGCGATGCGGCTCAATCCATTCCACGAGGATTGGTACTTCCTTTTTGCCGCGATGCCGCACTTTTTCGGCCGCCGCCTGGAGGAAGCGATCCATCTCGGGCTGAGCGCGCCCAATGTGGCCACCGATGTTCGAGCGTATCTCGCCAGCGCCCATGCGCACCTCGGCCACATCGACGCGGCACGGCAACAACTAGCGCTGTTCCTGCGATATTACCGCCGCAATATCACCTCCGGTCGGGAACCCGAGACGGGCGAAGTGGCACGCTGGCTGATGCTCATGAACCCGTTCAAGCGCCAAACCGACGCGGCGTTCCTGCTGGAAGGGCTCGCCCGGGCGGGACTCGACGTGCCGGAGGCGCTGCTTGCCGCATGAAGCGCGCAGGAAAAGTGTTCGCGCACGGCGACCGGATCAGCATCTGCACGGCGCCAACCGCGGGCGCTGCGCAAGGGCGGCCAACGTCGGCGGATATTCAAGGAGTGGAGTGCGGCCTGGGGAAGTCGGGGATGCGAAAGCGCTTCCGATAGGCACCCGGCGCCAATCCGGTGGTTCGCTTGAACAGGCGCCGGAAAAACGCGGCGTCTTCGTAACCGACGCGCCAACCCGATCTCGTCGACCGAGTCTTCGGCGCGCTCCAGGCGGCGCTTGGCGTCTTCGATGCGCAAGCGCTGGACATAGGCGATCGGCGCAAGTCCGGTCGCCGCGGTGAAGCGCCGCTTGAACGTTCGTTCGGCGAGCTTCGAGCGTCTGATCATTTCCTCCACCGGGTGGGCGACCGAGAAGTGCGTGCTCAGCCAGCGCTGCGCGGCCTCGATCTCGGCGTCACCGTGGTCGCTCTTCCCTTCGAAGGTGACGTAGGGCGCCAGACCGGAATGCCGTGGCTATCCTTCGTATTTGGTTTGACTGCCTGCTAGTGCCAGTACACTGCACCATCGCCCTGCCCTACGCCGTTTCGGGACGACACCTGGAGCAAGCAGCCCCCGTTCAGAAATACTGGCAATGATCGGCCTTCATTGCCTTCTCCTTCAAGAACCAACTCGAGTCGACGATGCCCTCGGCCTCGGCGATCAAACTGTCGCCGGTGACATCGAAGGTCGCCGCCGCGAGCCGACACGCGTAGAAGCGAACCCTGCCGGTTTCCTTGGGCATGCGGATGAAACCGTGAATCCGTACCGGATCGCCGTCACGGGCAAGCCGCTCGCGCAACCAGCTTTCCTCGGCCGCATGGTGCGCGTCGACCCTGAGCGCTAGCGCGCCCTCCGGGGTAAGCGCGCGCACGGCCCACAACACGAACAGAATATCGACTTGCGTTCCTTCACTTGCCATCACCCAGGCGAAGGTGAGCGGCGTGAGGAGTCGGTCGCAAGCATCGTCGCGAACAACCATGGCCAGATTGTCCATCATCCAGTCCTCCAATTACATCAGTTCCGCCAATCCGGTCCGCGCGCAGGGTGGTTCCCGCCTGGCTTTGCCCGTGGCGGGCCACGCCGGCGCGCAGGCGTCACGCCGCTCGCGCCAGTGCCGTGCCGCGTTCCCGATAGCGCAACGCGAGCGGGCTTTGCGGCCGGAGCGCGATGCGCTCGGCAGCCAGCGCCGCCGCCAGTGGCTGATCGCCGGCGCGAAACGCCGCCTCGATCAGGGTGAGGTCGATGACATCGCGCTGCGCGTGGCTGCCGCCGAAGCGTTGCGCGATGTCGCGCACCGGCCGCAGTCGCCGCACACACTGGCCGTAGTCGCCGTCGCCGAAGGCCTTGATCGCACGCGTCACCGCGTTGCCGACCGCACCCGTGAACAGGGCGTTGTCGCCGGGTCCGTGCAGCGCGCGCTCCTGCGCATCCAGCACGCGTCGCGCCGCGTCCGGCCGCCGCGCGCCGGCGAAGGCCATCATCGCGTGGGCGTCGTTGAACGCGTAAGCGCCCGTGGCGGCGACAGGCTCCCAGGCATCCGCAACCGGCTGCCAGCGATCGCCCAGTTCGATGCCGCGCAACTGCAACCGCCACAGTAGCGCCGAGGCATCGATCATGTCGAACACGAGCGGCGAGCGCTCGCCGTAGATCGGGCCGTCGTAGAGCGCCAGCACCTCGCTGACCTCGTCGAGGTCGAGATGGAAGAGCGCGAGGTGCCACCAGTTGTGCACGCGGAAGAAGCTCTCGTGCGACCATGCGTCGGTGTCGGCACGCAGCCACGCGATGCCTTCGCGCTGCCGGCCCTGCATTTCCATGACATGAGTGACGGCGTGCCAGGCCCAGCCGTCGCGCCGCTCCATCTCCACCGCGCGCCTCCCGGCCGCCTCCGCGCGGGCGTAGTGACCGGTTTCCTCGAGGCCGAAAGCATGCATGCCGAGCAGCGCGTGGTAGCCGGGCATATCCTCCGACCAGTGCGGCAGCGCACGCGCGATGCGATCGCGCAGCATGCGCCCTGCGCCAGTCAAGAAGTGAACCAAATGGCCGACCTGCAGCGCCAGCGTATCGTGCGGGAAATCGATGGCGAGATCCTCCAGTACGCGCCCGGCCGCCTGCCACTCGCCGTCGAGCAAACCGCCGATCGCATCGAGGTGGGCACGCTCGCGCGGGTTGGCGGGCAGCTTGCGCGCCGCTTCGTACGCGGCGCGTGCGACGGGTAGCGCCGCCGGCTCGGTGCCGACCAGATGCAGGTAGGCGCGTACGGCGTGGGCCATGACGAAATCCGGGCTGGACGCCAGCGCTTCGTCGATCGTCGCGACCGGGTCGCCGATGTAGCACTGGAATTCGTGCAGCGCGCGCGCATAGGTTTCCATTGCGGCGGCACCTGCGCCGCTCACCGAGTTCCCCAATTCATCCTTGCGATTCATGGCTGTTCCTCCTTCGATCAAATCCGGCGCGAAGTGGCCGGGTGCGGAAGAAAGCTTAGGCGGGCGTCGCCAAGCAGGCGTGATTGCGGCGTGACTCCACCGTGAAAAATGCGTCCACCGATTCGCCTCGACGATGCCGCTATCGCAAGTAGGGGTATTCCGACGACAAGATTGCCCGCGTTGCAGCCGCGCTTGCGACCGCCCTGTCGCTGCGGCGCGTGTGGGCCTGATCCGGATCGGTGCGCCTATTCGATCGGCCTTTCCAGCGCCTCCAGGATTGGACTGCAAACGTAGAAGCGCCCCCAGCGGCGCCCGGTGAATTCCTTGAGTCTTCGGCGTTGCTCGAGTAGGCTGATCGCGGCCTTGGCCGTCGGATGAGACTTGCCGAGTAACGTCACGGCGCGGCCTATCGTCATGTACTGGTTGGCGAACAGATAGTCGACCAACGCGAGCGTGTTCGGCTTGTCGCGCAAGTGCGCGCGGTACTGCTCGCGCAGGCCGTTCAGCTCGCGCGCCTGTTGTCCGGCCGCAGTCGCGGTTTCGCCTAGATTGGAGTTGCGGGCGCGGCCGTGGGCGGCCAAGTTTCCATGCTGGGCGGCAGCAATGCCGCTTTAGGAATGCGTTCGGCATTGCGTAGTAGGTGAGCCTCATCGGATTGACACCCGCAAGCTGGGTTACCCCCTCGGCCCATAGCGTGAGAAAATAGCCGGCATACCACCCCGGCCACGAGCCCGCGGCGGGCGCGGCGGTGCCGCGATCCGAGCCGGCGCCGCAACGGCCATGTCGATCGATTTCAACCAGTAGGGAGAATTCATGAGCCTCAATCTGCCGGCGGGCGTTCAGCTCAACGCCCCAGTGACACCCGAGTTCGAACAAATCCTCACGCACGATGCGCTGGCCTTCGTCGCCAAGCTGCACCGCGAGTTCGAACCCACGCCGCCAGGAACTGCTGGCCAAGCGCGCCGGGCGCCAGACCCTGCTGGATCGAGCCGGCAAGCTGCCCGACTTCCTGCCGGAGACCAAGCACGGTGCGCGACGGCGACTGGACGATCGCGCCGATTCCGAAGGATCTGGAATGCCGCCGCGTCGAGATCACCGGCCCGGTGGAGCGCAAGATGATCATCAACGCGCTCAACTCGGGCGCCGACGCGTACATGACCGACTTCGAGGATTCCAATTCGCCCAACTGGTCCAACCAGATGCAGGGCCAGATCAACCTCAAGGAGGCCATCCGCCGCACCCTCAGCTTCGAGCAGGGCGGCAAGACCTACAAGCTCAACGACAAGGTCGCGACGCTGCTGGTGCGCCCGCGCGGCTGGCACCTCGACGAGAAGCACGTGACGGTCGACGGCCAGCGCGTCTCCGGCGGCATCTTCGATTTCGCCGCTGTTCATGTGTGCACAACGCCAAGGAGCTGATCAGCGCGCGGCAGCGGCCCTTACTTCTATCTGCCGAAGATGGAGAGCCACCTCGAAGCGCGGCTGTGGAACGACATCTTCGTCATGGCGCAGAACGAGCTCGGCATGCCGCAGGGCACGATCAAGGCCACGGTGCTGATCGAGACGATCCTCGCCGCCTTCGAGATGGACGAAATCCTCTACGAATTGCGCGAGCACAGCGCCGGGCTCAACGCCGGGCGCTGGGACTACATCTTTTCCTGCATCAAGAAGTTCAAGCGCCAACACGCGACTTCTGCCTTGCCGACCGCGTGCGCATCAACATGACGGTGCCCTTCATGCGCGCCTATGCGCTGTTGCTGCTGAAGACCTGCCACAAGCGCAACGCCCCGGCCATCGGCGGCATGAGCGCGCTGATCCCGATCAAGAACGACCCGGAGGCCAACGACAAGGCGATGGCCGGCATCCGCGGCGACAAGAAGCGCGACGCCACCGACGGCTACGACGGCGGCTGGGTCGCCCACCCCGGCCTGGTCGGCCCTGCCATGGAGGAGTTCGTCGCCGTGCTCGGCGAGCGCGCCAACCAGATCGACAAGAAGCGCGACGATGTGAACATCGCCGCCGCCAACCTGCTCGACTTCCAGCCCGAGCAGCCGATCACCGAGGCCGGGCTGCGCAACAACATCAGCGTCGGCATCCAGTACCTCGGCTCCTGGCTGGCGCGGCAACGGCTGCGTGCCGATCTTCAACCTGATGGAAGACGCCGCCACGGCGGAGATCTCGCGCTCGCAGGTGTGGCAGTGGATACGCTCGCCCAAGGGCAAGCTGGAGGACGGCCGCAAGGTCACCAAGGAGCTGGTGCGCGAGTTGATCCCGCAGGAGATGGCAGAAGATCAAGGGCCTGGTCGGCGACGCCGCCTACGACGCCACCTACGTACAGGCGGCGAAGATCTTCGAGGAGATGTCCACCGCGGAGACGTTCACCGAGTTCCTGACGCTGCCGCTGTACGAGAAGCTGGACTGATCGAGTAAGACTGCAAGTGGACAAGACGGCGCCCAAGTGCGCCGTTTTTTTTTGGCGCCGCCGCGGCGCACCATGACTTGCGCTGGCGCTTGCACTGAACTGCCGCTACCGGGAGAATGAGCGACCCGCCTTACCGGGTGCGAGGGCCGGCCATCCGCCGCCAGGCTCATCAAGAGGGGAAGTAGCGAATGGCATACCAAGTCACGGTTGTTTTTCCGCGCGGCAAGGAGTTCGAGATCAAGCTCCTCGACAGCGATCTGATCGGTTGCAGCCGCGATGGCGCGAACGTCTGGCTCGACCGCGAGTGGGTCACGCTGGAGTGCGAGCCCTTGAACCCGGTCGGTAAGATCCTCCTGCTCGACAAGATCCTCGGTGTGGCCAAGTATGGCGGCGCTCGGCGCTTTGCCGAGGACGACCACTGGGCGCGACAGTTCGCGCGCTGCGTGGCGATGCTGTTGGAGCGCCCGACGGTCCGCGTCGATGTCGCGGACTTGAAGGTGGGCTAGGGCCGTGGACATTCCCTCGGCGGGCTTGGCGTTTGCTTGCGGGTCGGCCTGTCGTTCCCGCATACGCGGGGATGACAAGGGGGTGGGACGGTACGTGGCTCGAGACCTTGATCCAGCCAGGGCCGTGTCTTTGACCGAGGCGAGCCGGGTGCGGGTGATGCACCCGATGGACTCCGGGCCGGCAAGCGGAATTTCGCCGTTCTATATCGGCCGGCTCGTTGTAGGTTTTCAAGCTGCATAAGGGCTGATCCGCCTCCCGAGCCGGCGCCGCCCAAGCTTTTGCAGGAGCGGGGTCCTCGCGGCGAATACAGCTTCCGCTGCAAGACGCGCCGATTCGCCGCCAGGACCGCTCCTACGGGGGTTGTCGATACGTCGCGCAGCGTAGCCAGTTGGGATCAGGCACGCATCAGAAGCGGTAGCTCGCCGTCACGCCGAGCGAATAGTTGCGCGTCGGGGCGGGGGCGAAGTAGCGCTCGTTGCCGTCGTTCACATAGACCGCGCCGATGTACTCCTCGTCGAAGACGTTGTCGACTCGGCCGAATTGGCTGAATTGCCAGTTGCCCATTTTCTGCTCGAAGCCGGCGCGGAAGTTGGCCACGGTGTAGCGGTTGACCGAGACCGTGTTCACGTCGTTGGCGAATACCTTGTCGTTCCAGCGCGCTTCGACGGCGCTGGAGAACCCGAGCGGCGCGTAGCGCCACGCCAGTTCGGCGTAGACCACCCATTCGGGTACGCCGGGGATGCGCTTGCCGGCGTTGACCGTCGTATTCGGCGCGGAGCAGGGGATGCCGGCGCAGCCGCGGAAGCTGTCCCGGAACTTGGCGTCCAGCCAGGTCGCAGAGAGCGTGCCGCGGAAGCCGCCGCCCAATTCACCGTCGAGCGCCAGCTCGACGCCGCGGCGCCGGGTGTCGCCGGCGTTCTGAAAAGTGGCGCGGCCGCCGGCGTTGGTCAACACCACGATCTCCTTGCTGGTGTCGATCTGGAACAGGGCGAGGTTCAGCCGTGCCTCGCCGATGAAGGCCTTGAGGCCGATCTCGTAGTGATTGCTGCGGCTCGGCTGCAGGTCGAAATTGAGCCCGGAGCTCTCAGGCTGGTAGGCGAGCTCGATGAAGGTCGGCGTCTCGAAGCTGCGGCCGGCGTTGGCATAGAGGTTTACCGTGGGTGTCAGGCGGTAGAGCAGGCCGAGCGCCGGCGTCCATGCCGAATAGGTGACGGAGCCGCTGTCGTCGGGATTCTGCTGGCTGAGGGAGACCGGCGCGGTGCTGCCGCTGCAGCGGTTGGCGCCGATTCCAGGTGCGCTTGTGCGCTCCGGCGTGCAGATGAAATTGTCTTTCGACTCGAAGCCCACCCGTGTGTAGCGCAACCCCGCGGAAAGGCTCCATGCGGGTGCGAACTGCCACTCGCCCTGCACATAGCCGCCGCCCTGGTAGACGCTGTTGGCCTCATCGCGCTTGAGTGCGCCTTGCACGCCGAGGTTATTGAGATAGCCCTTGCGCGCGTCCTTGGCAAGCTCGTAGTCGGCGCCCACGGTAAGCGTCAGCGTATCGAGCTTGCGCGTCCAGCGCAGGCCGGCACCCCAGAAATCGCGATCGAAGGTGCTCAAGCCGCCGGAATGACGAATGCCGTTCTGCACGAAAGTTGGAATCGGCAGGAACTGCTCGTTACTGCGCCTGCCGGCGTAGATCATGCCGCGGAGGGTGTCGATGTCAGAGAGCGCGCTCTCGTACACCGCGCCCGCCTGCAGGTTGTCGAGGCTGCGCCGGGTCTTGAATTCGAGTGCCGCCGGGCTGGCCTGGCGGCGGTCCTGCGCGACTTCGTCGGCGGTCAGACCGAGCGGATCGAGATTGTCGGGCTGGTCGAGATAGTTGAGCACGAAGGTCCACGAGGATTTCTCGTCCGGCCGGTAACCGAACTTGCTGTTGAACTGATCCTTGCGCGCCTCGCTCCAGGCGCGGTAGCCGTCGGTCTCGAAACGCGAGGCGCTGGCGATCCCGTTGAGCGCGCCGGCCTGGCCACCGAATTTGAGCCCGGCGCGCCGCGTAGCGTAGCTGCCGAAGGACAGGCTGCCCGAGACGGTGGGCCGTTCCGGACCATCTTCGGTGAAGATCTGAACCACGCCGCCGGAGTGGTTGCCGTAGAGCGCGGAGAAGGGGCCGCGCAGCACCTCGATGCGCTTGGCCGAGGCCAAGTCGAACAGACCGCTGCCGCCCTGGCCGTCGGGCGCGCTGGCGGGGATGCCGTCGGCCAGCAGCTTGATGCCGCGCACGCCGAACTGAGCGCGCGCGCCGAAGCCGCGTAGGGTGATTTGCTGCTCCTGGGCGAACGCCTCGCGGTTTTGCACCACGGTACCGGGGACGCGACTCAGCGTCTCCGAGATATTGACCTGGAGCTTCTGGTCGCGGATCTGTTCGGCGTCGATCGAATCGATGGCGAGCGGCAGATCGAAGCTCGGGCGCTCGTCACGCGTCGCCGTTATCACTACCGTGGGCGCGACGCGTGGCTGATCTTGCGCTACCGCGGCGGGCGGCTGAGCGCCCGCGAGCGATAGCACGGCGGCGAGGCGCGCCACCGCGATCCTTCGTCTTGTCATTCAGGGCTCCCTCCCGTGACCCGCAATCGTCCGAAACGGCATGTCGCGTGTTCGGCGCAGGGTGTGTCACGAATTGTCTCAGGCGGCAACAGAGCGCGGACGCCGGCCTACCTCTTCTTGCTCAGGCGAAAATCAAACGGCAGCAGGAAATCGAAGTTGTGCTGCGCCAACTGTTGGGGCAACGGAGGCAGGACCGCGCTGTTGGTCAACTCCACAGCGCGCGCATCGAGTGCTTCGAAGCCGCTGGACTGCTCCAGCGTCGCGCTGAGGTTGCCCTTGCGGAAATGCACGCGCACCACCGGCCGGCCTTCCCAAGCTCGCACAAAGGCGATCCGTGGATAGCGCCTGGGGACGACGGCCGAGATGGCGCGACTGGCCTCGGCCTCGTATTCGCGCAGCGAGGCAGCGGGAGGTCCCACCGCGCGGGCGACCGGCGGGGTGGCGCTCACTGGTTCGGGTAGCGTTGGCGCCGCGATCGGCACGCTCACCTGAGTCTCCGGCGCCGCCGCAACGTGCGGCGCTGGCGTGGGTGCGGCGCGCGGTTCGGGGCGCGGCTCGGGGCGCGGTATGCGGGCGTCCGGCGTGCGATTGGTGATGAGCGGCGGCGCCGCTCGGCTCGGAGTGGGCTTCGAAGCGCGAGTCGGAGCGGGTTCGCTGGGGCGGGGCTCGATCGCGGCGGTTGGCGCCTCGAAAGTACGCAGCACGTCCTGCGCGGATTCGATGACCGGCCGCAGGAAGGTGACGGTGAGCGGTTCCGGCAGCGACAAAGATCCCGCTCGCATGCCGGGCACCAGCGCCAGCACGGCCAGGTGTGCAACGAGCGACAGAACCACCGCGACGCTGAAGCGGCTGCTATCGGCGCGGGCGAAAAACCAGGGCGCGCTTGCCTGCAACGTCTGCTCCTTCGCATTTCTTATCGTTGCCGCTGCTTCGGCGTGTCGAAGCAGCCACGAACGCATAACTCACGGCATCCGCAATTCCCGTTCCATGGCCGTCGCGCATTCGCGCATGGCGGGCAGGTCTGCTCTTCCTGCGCATTCTAGTCCAGCCTGCGCAGGCATCGTGTCCGCCTCTGGTGTTCGGCGCGCTCGGCGCCGGGGTCTTCGCACTCGCCGTGGCAGCCGGGTCCGCCGCGGACGCCGCTCCCACAAGTCACCGCTACGGCTTGTCGGTAAACCGCAGGCCGACCCAAAACGCACGCGGTGCGCCGGGGGCGACGAAGTTTTCGCGCCGCCAGGCGTCGGTGTCGGCGACGAACAAGCCATCGGGAAAGGCGTTCTCGGCCAGCTGGCCGGAAGTGGCATAGCGCTTGTCGAAGATATTGCTGGCGCGGCCAAATAGCTCCCAGTTTTTCCCCAGCCGATAGGCGCCCGTCAGATTGACTATGGCATAGCCGGGTACGCGCCCCGAGCCTTCGAAGTCGCGCGTGGCACCCGCCAGGTCGGTGGCCGTTCCGGCCCGGTGGCGGTTGTTTTCATTGCCGCGAGCGTATTGCCAGGACGCGGCGACGACCGAGGCGCCGAGGCGCAGGTCCGGTGTGGCGCGCCATTTGCCGAACAGCTTGATCTGATGGCGCGCCACGCCGGGCAGCCGGTCGCCCGCCACCACTTGAATCTCGTCGTCTTGCAGGCCGGCGACGGTACCGCGCGAGCTGTTGTTGGGCGAGACGATCACCGCCGGCGACTCAAAAGTGGCATCGATCAGGCTGTAGTTGAGCGACCAGTCGAGGCTGCCCGCGCTGCCGGCGAGGCTTGCTTCCAGGCCCTGACGGCGGGTGCGGCCGAAGTTGTCGAAGAACCCCAGGCTGTTGCCGGCGCTGATGAACAGGATGTCGTCGCTGTTCCTGGCGCGGAAAAGCGCCAGCTCCCACGAAACGTCGGCGGCGAACCGGCCGCGGACGCCGGCTTCCACCGTGCGGGTGACGACTTGCTTCAGAAACGGATCGGACTGCATCGCATTTGGCAGCAGGCAGGGGTTGTCGCGGTCGGCGCACGCGAGTTCGATCGGCGAGGGCGCGCGATTGCCCTGGCCGTAGCTGGCGTAAAGCGTGATCGCGGGTGTCGCCTCGAACGTGACACCGAGCGCCGGGTTGAATTTGGTGTAGCGGAAATCGTTGTCGAGTGAGCGCGCCGGCGGCGGCAGCGCCGGACTCAGTCGATCGGTGGTATCGACGCGGGTGTGGTTGTAACGCCCGCTGGCGCTCAGGGTCGCGTTGGGCAGAAACCGCCAGTTGTAGGCCGCGAACAGGCTGCGCGTGCGCGTGCGGCCCGAGAGGTTGACGATCTCGGTCTCGGCGCCGGTCGGTATGGCGCTGCGGTCATCGGCGAAGCTCGCCAGTTGATAGCTGCGGCGAAACGTCGCGTCGCCGAACTCGACAGCGCTGCCCACCGTCAGTTGATTGTCGTGCTGGTCGTGCCAAGTGCCCTGAAGGTTGAAGCCGGTGGCCCGCTGCGACAGGTTGGACCGGTTGAGCGAGGCACTGTCGACGTTGAGACCGCTGCCGCCGGCGGCGAGATCGTTGGGGCCGTCCTCGAAGGGCGCGACGCCGGAGCGGGTATCGACGATCTGATTGACGTCGGGGTTGGTTTGGCGCACGCGCGTGTCGCGGTGGAAGAGGTTGCCGCCCAGCAGCAGCGCGTCGCCCACGGCGTAGCCGCCGGTGAGGTTGAGCGCCAGGCCACGGTTTTCATTGCTGTCGGGATAGGTGTAGACGGTCTCCCGGCGTTGCCGCAGCAAGGACTCGGGCGTGAGTGCGTTGCCGGTGAGCCGGTTGTCCGCCGCCATGACGCTCAGATCGACGTCGCTGTCGCGCGTCTGGTGGCCGAACTTGGCGAACACCTGGCCGAGGCGCGAGGGCGAGAAATCGCGCCAGCCATCTTCGCGCAGGCCGTTCGCCGCGAGATACCAAGCCAATGGCCCATTGGAACCGCCGACCTCGGCTTCTCCCTGATAGCGGCCGAAGCTACCGGCGCCGGCTTCGGCCTGCATCCCAGGATCGGTCTCGCCGGACTTGGTGCGCAGCGAGAGCGCACCGCCCAGCGTATTGAGGCCGAATACCGGGTTCGAACCCGGCAGCAGATTGATCGCGGAGATTGCGTTGCGCGGCACCAGATCCCAATAGACGATCTCGCCGAAGGGCTCGTTCAGGCGCATTCCATCCAGATAGACCGACAGCCCCTGCGGCGTGCCGAGCAGGGGCGAGGCGGCGAAGCCGCGATAGTTGAGGTCCACCTGAAACGGGTTGCCTGCGATCTCGTTGATGGTGACCGAGGGCAGGCTTTCGCTTAGGAATTCGGGCAGGTTGAGCGACTGCCGCCGCTTCAGGTCGCCCCCGCTCACCGCCTGCACGTTGTGCGGCACCTGGTCGCGCGGGACGCCGAGGCCAGGCAGTGGCGTCTCACCGATCACCTCCACCGTCGGCGCCTCGAGCGGCTGAACCTTGGATCCCTTTTCCTGCGCGGCGGCGTCGAGCGCGGCGACGGGGGCGAGGGCGGCGAAGACGGCGAATGCGCTCGCGCGGAGGGCGAGTGTACGGCGTGTTCTTGTCATTTTCTCGGCGCTTGGGTGCGGCGGACGAATCTACTGCGCCATGCTGTTCTTCAGCTTGCGGTATATCGTGTTGCGGCTGATCCCGAGGCGGCGCGCGGTGGCGGAGACATTGCCGCCGGCTTGCTCGAGCGTCTTGTAAATGGCGGAGAGTTCGAGATCTTCGAGCCGCCCGCTGTCGAGCGCGGACGGCTGTGTCGCGCATGCCGGCCGGAGGTCGGACACGCGCTGTGCGTCCACATCCTCGAGAAAGTCGTCGGGCAGATGCTCGACGCGGATGAGCGGTTCGTCGCCCGCCATCACCATTGCGGTTCGCAGCAGGTTGGCAAGCTGGCGCATGTTGCCCGGCCATGGATGATGAATGAATAGTTCGAGCACTTCGTCGGTGACGCGCACTGACGCGGGCGCACGCAACTCGTCGCGCAGGATACGGCTCACAACCTCCGGCAGATCGCGCCTTGCCCGCAGCGGCGGCAGATTGATCAGCAGCCCGTTGAGGCGGTAGTAGAGATCCTCGCGGAACTGGCCGCGGGCGATCATTTCCTTCAGCTTGCGGTTGGTGGCGCAGATGATGGCCACATCGACCGAGTGCGCGCGCACGCTGCCCAGCGGTGTGACGACGCGTTCCTGCAGCACGCGCAGTAGCCGCGCCTGAAGATTGAGCGGCATGTCGCCGATCTCGTCGAGAAACAGCGTGCCGCCGTTGGCGAGCATGATCTTGCCCACGCCGCCCTTCTTGCGCGCGCCGGTGAAGGCGCCTTCCTCGTAGCCAAACAGCTCCGACTCGATCAGTCCCTCCGGGATCGAGGCGCAATTGACCGCAGCGAACGGCCCGTCGCAGCGCGGCGACTCGTTGTGGATGGCGCGTGCCACCAGTTCCTTGCCGGTGCCGGTCTCGCCCTGGATCAAGATCGCGATGTCGCGCCCGAGAACCTTGTGGATCTTGGCCAGGGCGGCGTCGATCTGCGGGTCGCCGGTCTTCAGGGCGTCGAGGGTGAGCGCCTTGCCGCACGAGGTCGAGGCGTCGGCGGCTCGGGCCGCGGCGGCGACACGCGGAGTGGCCTGCCGCGCGGTGTCCGGCGTGCGTTCCATGTGGACGAAGGCCTGCAGTTGGGGCTTCAACGCGGTGCCCACGCGCACCCGCGCCCAGACGCGCACGCCGGTGTGCATGGTGAGCGCCAGCAATTCGTAATCCGAGCGGCGGGCGTGTCCGAACAGCGTGGACATCGACGCGCCGAAAAGCGAGGCGAACGTGTGCGTGCGCAGCCCCGCGAGGCCCGTTCCGAGTTGAAACAAGCCGCTCTTGTTGGCCGAGACCACGCTGCCGTCGGGCCGGAACGCGATCATTCCCTCGCATAGCGTGCCGATGAATTCCGGCCGCGCGTGAAAGCTCATCAGCACCGCATCCGGGAATGCGCCGCCGAACAGTTGATTCTCGATCAACTGAGCCGACATGCGCACCAGTGCCATGGTATGCCGATGGTATCCGCGCCAGTCGCCGCTCAGGTCGAGCACGCCGAGCAGATTGCTGAACGGGTCGGTGATCGGTGTCGCCGAGCAGGTGAGGAAATGGTTGACAGTGAGAAAATGCTCGGGGCCATGAACCACCGCCGGAGCCTGCGTGGCGATCGCCGTGCCGATGGCGTTGGTGCCCTTGCTGCGTTCGGACCAGACGACGCCCGGCTTGAGCGCGACCTTGTCGGCGCGGCGTAGGAAATCGTCGTCGCCCAGCGAGTGCAGGATCAGCCCGGAGGCGTCGGTCAGCACCACCATGCTTTGCGTATCGACGATTTGCTCGTACAGCGTCTCCATCACCGGACGCGCGTGCAGCATGAGTTGCCGCTCGCGCTCGCACGCCTCGATCAGGCTGTCGCGCCGCAGCGGTTCATACTCGGGCCGTTGATCTTCGCTGAGGCCGAAGGACTGGCTGCGTTTCCAGGAGTCTTCGATCATGGCGTCGAGAAGGTTCGCAGGAACCGTGCCATGAGAACGCATTCCGCCGTGGGCGGACGCCGCTTGCGCGGGATTGGGTCTATGCATCCGGCGTCTCCAGACTGGATGGCGGCGCGGGCGCCGAGATAGCGAGGCCCGTGTTGCCGCAAAGACTTTCGTGTTATTTGCCAGCGACGGTAGCACTTGCGCGGATTCGGCGCAACCACGGCGGGAGCCAAGCGGCGCCAGGGCAGGAAACCTGGGCACGTCGTTTGCTATATTGCGGGCAACGCGCATGCTTTGCCACGAAATCGTAGGAGCGCCGCTCGCGGCGCGACAAATGCCGGTCGCGCCGCGAGCGGCGCCCCTACCGGCGATGTAGAGATTCCCCCAACCTGAGGAGACTTGGTGAAAGCGAACGCACTCTTGATTTTGGCGGCCCTGGCGCTGCCGGTGTCCGCCGCGCCGCTGGCCTATGTCCCGAACGAAGGGTCGGGAACCATGTCGGTCGTCAACACCGCCAAAGACGAGGTCGTCGGCACCATTCAGACCGGCGGCAAGCCGCGCGGCACGGCAGTGACCCTGGATGGCAAGCACGTGTTCGTCAGCGACCAGCCAAACAACGCGCTACTGGTGGTGGACGCGCAGACGCGCCAGGTGGTGGGCAAGGTCGACCTCGGCGAGTCGCCCGAGGGCGTCAGCCTCTCGCCCGACGGCAAGTGGGTGGTGGCGGCGACGGAGGTCTCGAACGCCATCAGCTTCATCGATGTCGCGACGCAAAAGAAGATGTTCGCGGTGAAGACCGCCGGCAAGAATCCCGAGCACGCCGTATTCAGCCCCGACGGCAAGCTGCTGTATGTCAGCGCCGAAGAAGCCGACACCGTGGACGTCGTCGATGTCGCGCAGCGCAAGCAGATCGCCAGCGTCAAGGTGGGCCAGCGCCCGCGCGGTATCGCCTTCACCCCCGACGGCAAGGTCGCGTACGTGGCTTGCGAGCATGCCGACCAGGTCCATGCGATCGACACCGGTAGCCATTCGGTGATTGCGGTGATCGGCGCGGGCAAGCGCGTCAACGGCGTCACCATGCACCCCGACGGCAAGCGCGTGTTCGTCTCCAACGGCGGCGACGCCAGCGTGTTGGTGATCGACACCGCCAGCAATACCGTCGTCGCCAAAATCGAGGTCGGCCAGCGGCCGTGGAACATGGCGATTACGCCGGACGGCAAGAAGCTCTACGTCGCCAACGGGCGCTCGGGATCGGTTAGCGTGATCGATGCCGAGAATAGTTCGAAGTTGACCGAGATCGAAGTGGGCGAACGGCCTTGGGGTGTGGTTATCCGCTAGCCGATGACACACGAAGGGGGTGACACATGTGTCCCAAATCTGGGCACTCGAATCCGATTTGGCGAAGCCAACGAAAGGCGAGCAGACTGGCGCGCGGTTTGCTAGATTTGAATAAGTCGCGGTCAAGCGCCCTGCGATAACCGCCGCCGGGCTCGAAAAATCCACCGGAGGAGACAGTTCCATGCAGAAGTCGCTTCATATCGATCCGAACAAGTGCACCGGATGCCTTCAATGCGAAATGGCTTGTTCATTCGAAAACTACGGCATGTTCAATACCGCGAAGTCGCGCATCAAGGTTTTCGATTTCCACCACACGGGGCGGAAGGTCCCATATACCTGCACCCAGTGCGCCGAGGCGTGGTGCATGCACGCCTGTCCGGTGGAGGCGATCAAGATCGACGGCGCCACCGGCGCCAAGGTCGTACTCGACGACGTTTGTGTCGGCTGCAAGGTGTGCACCATCGCGTGCCCGTTCGGCACAGTCAATTACGTTCATGACACCGGCAAGGTGCAGAAGTGCGACCTGTGCGGCGGCGAGCCGGCGTGCGCCGAGGCCTGCCCGACCGGCGCGATCACCTACGTCGACGCCGACTGGACCGGTCTGGACCGCATGCGCCAGTGGGCGGGCAAGACCGATACCCAGCCCCGTGCGGCGTAACCGAGGAGGACACGATCATGGCATGGACACGTAAGATTCTGCGGGTTGACTTGACGGCGGGCACCTGCACGCCCGAGCCGCTCAACATGGAGTGGGTAGCGGATTACCTCGGCCAGCGCGGCTTGGCGACGAAGTACTTCTGCGAGGAAGTGGATGCCAAGGTCGATCCGCTGGCGCCCGCGAACAAGCTGATGTTCGTGACCGGCCCGCTGACCGGCACCATGGCCTCCACCGGAGGCCGCTATTCGGTGGTCACCAAGGGTCCGCTTACCGGCGCCATCGCCTGCTCGAACTCGGGCGGTTACTTCGGCGCCGAGTTGAAGATGGCGGGTTGGGACATGATCATCTTCGAGGGTAAGTCGGCGAAGCCGGTCTACCTCTTCATTCAGGACGACAAGGTCGAGCTGCGCGACGCCAGCCACCTGTGGGGCACGACGGTTTGGCATACGGAAGAGACGATCAAGAAGCAGCATCAGGATCCGCTGATCCGCGTCTCCTCGATCGGCAGCGCCGGTGAAATCGGCGTGCTGTTCGCCTGCATCGTGAACGACCTGCACCGGGCCGCGGGGCGCTCCGGCGTGGGCACGGTGATGGGGTCGAAGAACCTCAAGGCGGTGGCGGTGCGCGGCACCAAGGGCTTGGGCGGTATCGCCAACCCGAAGGAGTTCATGAAGGTTACTTACGAGAAGAAAAAGGTGCTCGCCGAGAACGCCGTCACCGGTCAAGGGCTGCCCACCTACGGCACCCAGGTGCTGATGAACGTGATCAACGAGGTCGGGGCGCTGCCCACGCGTAATCACCGCGATGTGCAGTTCGAGGGCGCATCGAAAATCTCCGCCGAAGCGATGCACGAGAAGCGCGCGAGCGACGGCAAGAGCCATCTGGTGACCAATCAGGCCTGCTTCGGCTGCACCATTGCCTGCGGGCGCATTTCCAAAATCGACGAGACCCATTTCTCGGTGAGCAACAAGCCCGAGTACTGGGGTGCGTCGGGCGGATTGGAGTACGAGGCGGCATGGGCGTTGGGATCGGCCAACGGGGTCGCCGATCTGGAGGCGCTGCAGTATGCCAATCTGATTTGCAACGAGCAAGGCATGGACCCGATCTCCTTCGGTGCGACGGTCGGAGCGGCGATGGAGCTGTACGAGATGGGTGTCCTGACCAAGGAGAAGATCGGCATCGAGGCGCCGTTCGGCTCGGCCAAGGCGCTGTGCGAGCTGGCCGAGAAGACCGCACGCGGCGAGGGCTTCGGCAAGGAACTGGGGCTCGGTTCGAAGCGCCTGTGTACGAACTACGGCCATCCCGAGCTGTCGATGTCGGTCAAGGGACAGGAGTTTCCGGCCTACGACTCGCGCGGCATTCAGGGTATGGGTCTGGCGTACGCCACCTCCAATCGTGGCGCCTGCCACCTGCGCGGCTACACCGTGGCTTCGGAGATCCTCGGCATTCCGGTGAAGACCGACCCCCTCACCACCGAGGGCAAGCCGGGGCTGGTCAAGGCGTTCCAGGATGCAACCGCGGTTTTCGACTCGGCCGGGATCTGCGTGTTCACCTCATTCGCGTGGACGCTGGCCGACGTCCAGCCGCAGCTCCAAGCGGCATGCGAGGGCGACTGGTCGTTGGACAAGCTCAATCTGGTGGGCGAACGCATCTGGAACCTGGAGCGCCAGTTCAACTTGCGCGCCGGATTGACCAAGTCCGATGACGACCTGCCGCCGCGGCTCAAGACCGAGCCCGCGAAAACCGGACCGGCGAAGGGCCTGGTCAACGGCCTCGACAAGATGCTGCCCGAGTACTACCAGGAGCGAGGCTGGACAGCCGAAGGGGTGCCGACTAAGGACACGCTGAGCCGGCTCGGGCTGTAGCGCCTTCAGTACCAAGTCGCGCGGCGGCAAGATTCGCGTTGCCGCGCGGGGTGCTCTATAGATTCCTGACAATGGTGGAAGCATGAAACACGTCATCATCGGCAATGGCCCGGCCGGCGTGGTCGCGGCGGAGACGATCCGCAAGGCCGATCCGCAGGCGGTTATCACCCTGATCGGCGACGAGCCGGAGGCACCCTATTCGCGGATGGCGATTCCGTATCTCCTCAACAACGGCATTCAGGAGGAGGGGACCTATCTGCGCAAAGGCGGCGGGCACTTCGAGCGATTGCGTATCGGGCTCATGCACGCCCGTGTGCGCGCCCTGGATACCCAGGCGCGCAGCCTCAAGCTCGACGACGGCGGCTCGGTTCCGTACGAGCGCTTGCTGATCGCCACCGGTTCCCATCCGGTCCGGCCGCCGATTCCCGGTATCGACCTACCCGACGTACACCCCTGCTGGACGCTGGCGGATGCGCGCCAGATCATCGCCAAGAGTCCTGCGGGAACGCGGGTATTGCAGATCGGCGCCGGGTTCATCGGCTGCATCATCATGGAATCGCTGGCGGAGCGCGGCGTGCGGCTGACCGTGGTGGAGATGGGCGATCGCATGGTGCCGCGCATGATGACGCCGAGTGCCGGCGGGCTGATCAAGAAGTGGGTCGAGAAACAAGGTGTGCGCGTGCATACCCAGACCCAGGTTGAATCGATTCGCGCCGGCAGCGGACCGGAAGCGGGCACGCTGGTGGCCAAGCTGGGCAGCGGCGACGAGCTGGTCGCCAACCTCGTCATCGCCTCCGCCGGGGTGCGACCGAATGTCGGTTTCCTGCAAGGCAGCGGCATCGAGTGCGACATCGGCGTGTTGGTCGATGAAACGCTGCAGACCAATGTGCCGGGTGTGTATGCGGCAGGCGACGTCGCCGAGGCGATGGACTTCAACACCGGCAAGCCTCTGGTGAATGCGATCCAGCCCAATGCGGCAGACCAGGCGCGCGTCGCCGCGCTCAACATGGCGGGCAAACGAGCCGTGTCGCAGGGCACGATGGCCATCAACGTGCTCGATACGTTGGGGCTGGTCTCGTCGTCGTTCGGGCAATGGTGGGGCGACATCCGCGGTCAGTCGGTGGAGGCTAGTGACGACGAGCGGTTCAAGTACATCAGCTTGCAATTCCTGGACGATGTTTTGATCGGCGCCACCAGCATCGGTCTGACCGAGCATGTCGGTGTCCTGCGCGGCCTGATTCAAACCAAGACGCACCTCGGCGAGTGGAAGGAGAACCTGTTGCGCGATCCGACGCGGGTGATGGAAGCCTACCTGGCTCGGGCGCAGGACCAGGCGGGCTGGGCGATGGCGGGATGAACGTTTCCGTCCAGCATGTAAACGTCACATTGAAGCTGTACGCCGGCCTGACCGACTACCTGCCGGCACAAGCGCGAACGACCAATCGTGTCGAGTTGGTCGTCGGTCCGCGAACGACGGTCAGCGAGCTGATCGAGCAGTCCCACCTGCCGCCCAAACTCACCCACCTGGTCCTCGTCAATGGCGTCTTCGTTGCGCGCGAAGACCGCGCCACGCACGTGTTGAGCGAGGGCGACATACTGGCGATCTGGCCGCCGATCGCGGGCGGCTGAGTCGCGTCCGCAGTGACGCAGCCGCTTGAGTACCAACGCACGTTGACGATGTCCATCACGCGTGCCGAGTTCCTGCGTTCGCTTGAGGCGATGGTGGGCGCCGAGGCGATGAGCGTCGATGGCCATCGCATCGAATCGGGCAACCGCCGGCGCGGCTGGGAGTTCGTACTGACGCCGCTGCCGGAGCGGCGCATCGCCTTGCTCGCGTTACCCGTGATGCGTGTCGAACTGCGCCTGCGCGGATTCGCTCCCGAGGAGTGCGCGGACTTCGAGCGTCAGTTCGATCTGTGCTTTCGCCGTGGCGGAGGTTGAACCCTGCTAGAATCTTCGCGGGCGGGTCTCCCCGCATTGTGGCGCGGTGAATCGGGTCAGGTCCGGAAGGAAGCAGCCACAGCCGTTTCCTGCAAGTGCCGGGGGTCAGGCTCGCCCACTTCGCCTCCTTCATTCTTCCCGGCCGACGGCTCTCACCACGCTTCGCGGCCAAGCGCTGGCGGCGCGGGACGGCCGAGGCGATCTGCTAGAATTTGCCGATGAGCTATCAAGTCCTCGCGCGCAAATGGCGGCCGAAGACTTTTTCCACCCTGGTCGGGCAGGAGCACGTGGTGCGCGCGCTGACCCATGCGCTGGAACAGCAGCGGCTGCACCACGCCTACTTGTTCACCGGCACCCGCGGCGTCGGCAAGACCACGCTGGCTCGGATTCTCGCCAAGGCGCTCAACTGCGCGAGCGGCATCAGCGCCACGCCCTGTGGGGTGTGTGCCGCTTGTACCGAGATCGACGCCGGCCGCTTCGTCGACTACATCGAAATGGACGCCGCATCGAATCGCGGCGTCGATGAGATGACCCAGCTTCTGGAGCGGGCATCCTACGCTCCGGGCAGCGGGCGCTTCAAGGTGTACGTGATCGACGAAGTGCATCAACTCTCCGGTCATGCCTTCAACGCGATGTTGAAGACGCTCGAAGAGCCGCCCGAGCACGTCAAGTTCATTCTCGCAACCACCGACCCACAGAAGATTCCGGTCACCGTTCTCAGCCGCTGCCTGCAGTTCAATCTCAAGCAGATGCCGCAGGCGGCCATCGTCGAGCACCTGGGCCGCATTCTCGATGCCGAGGGCATTGCGCACGAGCCGCAGGCGTTGCGCCAACTGGCCAAGGCGGCGAGCGGAAGCATGCGCGACGCGCTCTCGCTGCTCGACCAGGCGATCGCCCACGGCGCCGGGCGCGTCGAGGAAACCGGCGTGCGCGACATGCTCGGCACCGTCGGCGACGACCATCTCTATGCCATCGTCGAGGCGGTGGCCGCCAACGATGTCGAGGCGATGCTGGCGGTGGCCGACCGGATGGATGCGCGCAGCCTTTCCTTCGAGTCGGCGCTGCAGGACCTCGCCGCGCTCCTGCACCGCATTGCGCTGGCCCAGTTCGCGCCCGACGCCATTACCGATGCCGCCGAGCGCAGCCGGCTGACGCCGCTGGCCGCGCGCATCGACCGCGAGTTCCTGCAATTGGCCTATCAGATCGTGATTCACGGGCGCGACGATCTGCCGCTCGCCCCCGACGAATACGCCGGGTTTACCATGACCCTGCTGCGGCTCGCGGCGTTCCGGCCTGAAGGGCCGAGCGCGGCAGCGCAGGTGGGGCGCGAGGCCGGCGCGGCGGGTGTGGGCGTCGCCGCAGCTGCGGCGCGCGAGCAGGAGGCGGCAATGGCCGTCGCGGAAGCGTCGTCAATCCTCCACCAGCCGGCTGAACCCGCTGCTTCAGCGTCGCCGGCGAGCGCAAGCGCCGACGAGTGGCATACGCTGGTCGAGCAGCTCAAGCTCGGCGGCATGGTGCGTGAGTTGGCGCAACACTGCGAATGGCTGGCGCTGCAGGACGATTTGATGGCTCTGCGCCTGGGCCGCGCGCATCGCCATCTGCACAACAAAGCGCTCCAGGACAAACTCCAGGCCGAGTTGTCGAGGCACTATGGCCGGGCGCTCAAGCTCGCGATCGAGATCGGCGAGCCGAGCGCCGCGACACCTGCGCAGCGGCGCAACGGCGAAAAGCAGGAGCGCCACGAGCGGGCCGTTGCCGCGTTGGAGCAGGACGTGTTCGTGCGTAATGTGATCGACATGTTCGACGCGACGATCAAGGAGTCCACGATCAAACCCCTGGAAGGAGAGTAACGGTTATGAAGAACGCATTGGCCGGCCTGATGAAGCAAGCCCAGCAGATGCAGGAAAACATGAAGAAGGTGCAGGACGAGTTGGCGACCATCGAGGTCGAGGGCCAGGCCGGCGCCGGGCTGGTGAAGGTGATCATGACCTGCAAGCACGACGTGCGCCGGGTTGCGATCGACCCGTCGCTGGTTGGCGACGACAAGGACATGCTCGAGGATCTCGTTGCCGCCGCCATGAACGATGCGGTACGCCGCGTCGATACCATGGTGCAGGAGAAGATGAGCGGCTTCACAACCGGGCTCAACCTGCCGCCCGGGATGAAACTGCCATTCTGACTTTGGGCGGGCGGGCCGCGAGAGCCGGGTTCGGCAGCGCCGTCTGCGCATGACCTCACCGTCCCCACTCGACGAGCTGACCGAAGCTCTGCGCTGTCTTCCGGGGGTCGGACCGAGGTCCGCCCAGCGCATGG
>CAWGHV010000034.1:0-10787 GCA_963822375.1 uncultured beta proteobacterium
AAGTAAGTTAGGGGAAATAGATTTGTTGTTGCAAGATATTGATAGTCATAAATTTACTCATGTTGAATTAACGTATAAGTTTTATGTGTTATCTGAGGAGGCAACAAATATTGAGCACCAATTGATAGGGCCCAACCAACGCGATTCCTTTAAGGCTAAGAAAGAGCGGATTATAAACCATCAAATTCCACTTTTGAAGACAGCGGAAGCCACATCTGTGCTGCAAGGGTTTAATATAAAGCCTTCGGAACTGTTGCATCAGGTATGTTTTAAATCCCAAGTATTTATCCCCTTTATGGCGTATAATTTGGATTTGGCCCCTTTTAATTCCAATTGTATAAGTGGAAGTTGGATTCCTTTCCAAAAATTTAAGTCCCCTTTGTTTTTTGAACACAAATATTATTTTCCATCCAAGCAGGAATGGCTTCTGGACCCACATCATGGAGTTAATTGGTTTAGCCATAATGATATACTAGATATGATCTCAATTGGATTGGAAAATAAAAACTCGCCATTATTATGGATGAAATCATCTGATTTTACCATTGAAAAACTTTTCATTGTTTGGTGGTAAAACCTATGAAAATTTGCAGGAAATAAGGGAGGCTATAACCTGTGTAAAAATAATAGAAATGAAATAGGCCAGCAATATTGGGATTAAAGTTTCGTTTTCTTTAGACAAAATCTTGAAACCCCGCACCTATGAAAAAAGTTTATTTGTTATTCTTTTCATTGTTTGTTTTTACCATAGCCCAGGCAAAGGACGATTGTGAATTAGTTTATTCTACCGCTTCCTATGCCCTTAAATCATGCCAAAAGCGCATTGAAGGCGAATAACTATGATCATCAGAAATTCTATTCGGGAAAGGCCTTGGAGTCCTATGAAAAACTTTTTAAGCTATTGGAAAGCAGTCAATGTGAAGGCCTGTCGGAAAGGTGCAGGACATTATAGCGGATGCCTTAAAGGCTGCGGACCCTGCGGATTGGGATAGAGGACGTTATTACAGTAAAAAAGTATTCACAAGTACACAGGACCTGATCAGCTATATGGATGGTAGGACCGAGGTTGCACGAGTTGACAGTACAGAATAATTTTTTGGGTCTAGAACCCCTCCCTATATCAAAGAAAAAAATCATTGTATACCGGTCCAACCTAATATTATTTGGTCCATGTATACAATGACTTTTTATTATAATTCTGTAGGGCTTTTAGCCTACAATATCCAAAGGCGCAGTGGTTTTCCAATTGCCCCTTGTAAAATCAGGAAACTCTTGAGGAGCACCGTTTTGGGCCACAGATACCTCGCTCAAAGTACCTACAGCACTCCAATAACAACCTTCGTATACGTTCTGATCTAATGGTAGGCCATTGCGTAGGCACTCGATGATTCGGTACCTCATTATAAAGTCCATTCCACCATGTCCGCCCATTTTGGTAGCCAATTCTCCCAAGCGCACGTACAATGGATGTTCGTATTTTTCATAAATCTTTTGCAATTGCTCGCCTTCTGCCCATTCGTGGTGGCTATCCGGACCGCCTTCTACCCCGCCTTCCAAGGCAATTCTGGTCGGGAAACCTGCCAGAATTCCTTTTGTTCCTTGAATCATATTGTGTCTAGTATAGGGTCTGGGGCTTGTTTCGTCCCATTGTACCATAATAGTTCTACCCATGTTTGTTTTTACAATGGATGTATTTATATCCCCTCCTTTAAAGTCCAACTTATTCCATTTGTGGTCTGCTGGAAAATTCTTGGCGGCGTATAGATTTCGTCCTTTGCCAGGAGAAGAAAAGGAGTTTATGAATTTAAAATTATCTTCTCCTCTGGCTAAATTCATATACTGGGCAACCGGTCCCAATCCATGTGTAGGATATAGATTGCCATCGCGGTTTGCATAATGATAGGTGCGCCATGAACCCGTGCCACGCTCAACTTCGTTCATTTGCCCTCTTAACTCATGTATATAGGACGCTTCCCCGTGCAGCAACTCCCCAATAACACCTTTTCGGCACATATTTAGGTAGAGTAGTTCTTCCCTGCCGTAGTTGACGTTTTCCATCATCATACAATGCTTTTGGGTTTTTTCGGAGGTATCCACAATATCCCACATTTCCTGGATGGTAAGTGCCAGAGGAACTTCAACAAAAACGTGGGCCCCGCTACCATGGCGCCGGTTTCTGCGTCTTCAACGACAGCGTCGTGGCGGCGCGAGCGCTACAAGCGGAAGGGCTGGCGCGGCAAGTGGCCATCGTCGATCTCGACGTGCACCAGGGCGACGGCACCGCCGCCATCACCGCCGACGACGCAAGCATCTTCACCCTTTCAGTGCACGGGGCGAAGAACTTCCCCTTCCGCAAGGCCGTCAGCAATATCGATATCGAACTGCCGGATGCAACGGCTGACGCCGCGTATTTGCGCGAGATGCAGCGCGGCCTGGAACTCTTGTTCGAGCGCTTTGCGCCCGACCTCGTCATCTATCTCGCGGGCGCCGACGCCTTCCAAGGCGACCGGCTGGGGCGCCTCGCCCTCACCAAGGCGGGCCTGGAGGCGCGCGATCGCGCCGTGCTGCGCGCCTGCGCCGAGCGGGGAATACCGGTGGCGATCACCATGGCGGGCGGATACGCGCAAGACATCGACGACACGGTAGACATCCACTGCAACACGATCCGCGCCGCCGCGGCCTTTTGGGAAAACCGGCAACGAGACGTGCCGGCACGAGCCGCAGCTATTACGCCTCAGAGCTTGTGAAGAATCGTAGCGAGCGGGCCGAGGTCGGTTCGAGGAGCGCAAGCGTACACACTGTTACGCTCATTGGCGACTTCGGCACCGCGGGACCGAAATCGGCCCGCGCAGTAGATTTATTCACACGCTCTCAGCGCAGCACGAACACCGACTGTGGCTGGACCAGATAATCCACCACGATGCCGGCGAAGATGCCGGCACCGACCCAGTTGTTGTGGAGGAAGGCCTTGAAGCAGTTGTTGCGCTGGCGTTCGCGAATCAGCGTGATGTGGTAGGCCATGATGACCGCGGCCGCGCCCAGGCCGATGAAGTACCAGAGCCCGCGCCCGAGCTGGAAGCCCACCGCCGCGAGGATGAACAGCATCATGGCGTAGCACGCTATCACCGCCCCAACGTCGTGGCGGCCGAAGGTCAACGCGGATGTCTTGATGCCGATCTTGATGTCGTCGTCGCGGTCCACCATGGCGTACTCGGTGTCGTAGGCGATGGCCCAAAATACGTTCGCGAGCAGCATCAGCCACGCCAGCGCGGGAATCGACTGAGTTTGCGCCGCGAACGCCATCGGGATGCCGAAGCCGAAAGCGATGCCCAGGTAGGCCTGGGGTACGGCGAAAAAGCGCTTGGTGAAAGGATAGGTCGCGGCGAGGAACACGGCGACGACCGACAGCAGCAGCACCAGTTTGTTGAGCGACAGAATCAGCAGGAAGGCGCAAAATGCCAGCGTCGCGGCCAGCAGCAGCGCCTCGGTGGCGGAGACCGCGCCGGTGGCAAGCGGCCGGTTTCGTGTGCGCTCCACGCGGGAATCGAAGTTGCGGTCAGCATAGTCATTGATCGCGCACCCGGCCGATCGCATCAGCACCGTGCCGAGCACGAATATCCACACCAGCGTCCAGCTCGGCCGGCCTTCCCCCGCCACCCACAATCCCCACAGCGTCGGCCACAGCAGCAGCAATATGCCGATCGGCTTGTCCAGGCGCATCAGCTTTTCGTACAGCGTCAGCCGTTCGATCAGCCGCTTCATGGCAGCGCGAGGATCGCAGGCAGGAACACCTCGGTCACCAGGATGACGCGGCCACCGCGCCGGAACAGCGAGCGGCGCGCCCAATAGTGCGCGGGAGCCGGGGACACCGCTGGCATCACCGCGGCCGCGCCGTGATGAAGAGGGTGTCGCGCATCGAGCCTGCGGTAGCGAAACGGCGAGCGCTCGATGCGCGGGTCGGCGAACAGCAGGGCGCCGAGCGGCCGATTGCCGAGGCCGGTCAGCAGATTCCATGCGCCGCGCATGTTGGCGCGCGGTACCACGGTGTGGGCGAAGATCAGCGGCTGCTCGCCGCAATGCAGGCTGACTTCGCGCACCCAGGCCAGCGCGCCGCGGCGGATACCGAGAACGGCGCGCTCGTCGGAATTCGGCCGCGTCAGCACCTGGCGCCGCAGCTCGACGCGAAACGCCGGACAGCGGGCGCGAATCCGGTCGGTGAGCGAGCCGACATGGACAAGCCAATCGTAGTACGAATGGGCGGTACCCTCGCGCGGCACGCGCGCAAGCCAGGAACGAGGATGGAAATCAGAAAGCATCGCGGAAAAGATCGAGGCACCGGGCCGGCATGATAGCGCGCCTTGTCGTGGGAGCGGCGTCCTCGCCACGAATCGGCGCTCGATCATGCGATGGCACTATTCGCGGCCGGGAGGCCGCTCCCACGGCACCGCGATTCGCTGCCCTGCATCGCGGCACGCTCAAGCCTTGAGGTAGTGCTCGCGCGAGCCGAGCCAGCGCTTGAGGTGTGCGGCGGCGAGGTCGGGATGCTCGCGCAGCAGCAGCTCGGCCGCTGCCCGCGCTTGTTCGACCAGGTCTTCGTCGCGCGTCAAGTCGGCAAAGCGCAGCAGCGGCACGCCGCTCTGGCGGCTGCCGATGAACTCGCCGGGGCCGCGCAGCAGCAGATCGCGGCGCGCGATCTCGAAACCGTCCTGGTGTTCGTAGATGACCTTCAGCCGCGCTCGCGCGGTCTCTGACAACGGGCGTCTGATAGAGCAGGATGCAGACCGCCTGCGCGGTGCCGCGCCCGACCCGGCCGCGCAACTGGTGCAATCTGCGCGAGGCCGAAGCGCTCGGCGTGCTCGATGACCATCAGCGACGCGTTGGGCACGTCGACGCCGACCTCGATCACCGTGGTGGCCACCAGCAGGTGCGATCTCGCCGGCCGCGAAGGCCGCCATCACCGCCGCCTTCTCGTCGCGCCTTCAGGCGGCCGTGCACCAGGCCGATGCGCAGATCCGCGAGCTCCACGCGCAGGCGCTCGTAGGTCTCGAGCGCGGTCTGCAGCTGCAGCGCCTCCGACTCCTCGATCAGCGGGCACACCCAGTAGGCCTGGCGACCCGCCGCGCAGGCCGTCGCGCACGCGCGCGATCACCTCGTCGCGGCGCGCGTCGGCGACCAGCTTGGTGAGCACCGGCGTGCGCCCCGGCGGCAATTCGTCGAGCACCGACACGTCGAGGTCGGCGTAGTAGCTCATCGCCAGCGTGCGCGGGATCGGCGTCGCCGACATCATCAGCTGGTGGCGAGGCGCGCCGGCGCGATTCAGGTACGCCGTTCGGGCCCCCTTGTCGCGCAGCGCCAGCCGCTGGCGCACGCCGAAGCGATGCTGCTCGTCGACCACCGCCAGGCCGAGGCGCGGAAACTCGACCGTTTCTTCGATCAGGGCATGCGTGCCCACGATGAGCTGGACCCGGCCCGCGGCGATCGCCGCCAGCGCTTGCGCCCGCTCGCCCTTCTTCACGCTGCCGGCCAGCCAGGCCATCGTCACGCCCAGCGGTTCGAGCCAGGCGGCGAGCTTGCGGTAGTGCTGTTCGGCGAGGATCTCGGTCGGCGCCATGAGCGCCGCCTGATAGCCGCTCTCGATCGCCTGCAGCGCGGCGAGTGCGGCGACGACGGTCTTGCCGCTGCCGACGTCGCCCTGCAGCAGCCGCTGCATCGGATGCGCCACCGCAAGGTCGGCAGCGATTTGCGCCCATGCGCGTTGCTGCGCCAGGGTCAGGGGAAACGGCAACACCGCGAGAAGGCGAGCGCCTAGCGTGCCGTCCGGCGCAAGCGCCGGCGCGGTCTTGGCGCGCCGGCGCGCAGATAGGCGCGACGCAGCGAAAGCTGCTGTGCCAGCAACTCGTCGAACTTGATGCGCTGCCAGGCCGGATGAGTCCGATCCTGCAATTCCGCCACGGCGACCCGCGGCCCCGGATGGTGCAGCGTGCGCAGACTGGCCTCGAACGGCATCGAGCGCGAACCGAATCCGCAGCGGCTCGGGCAAGGTGTCGCGCAAGTCGGCGCGCGCCAGCGCGGCTTCGATGTGGCGGCGCAATGGCTGCTGCCCCAGCCCAGCCGTGGTCGAGTAGATCGGCGTCAGCGCCGCGGGCAAGGGTTCGCCTTCTTCGACGAGCCGATAGCGCGGATGCACCATCTCCGCGCCGAGGAATCCACCACGCGTCTCGCCGAACAGCCGCAGTCGCACACCCGGCTGCAACTGCTTCAGGTGTTTGGGATAGAAATTGATGAAGCGCAGCGTCAATTCGCCGCTGCCATCGGCAACGCGGCAAATGAGCTGGCGCCGCGGCCGCCTGGCCACTTCGGTGAGCGAGACTTGCGCCTCGACTTGCGCAGGAACTCCCGGCCTCAGATCGGCGATGGCGGTAAGGCGGGTTTCGTCCTCGTAGCGCAGCGGCAGATGGAGCGCAAAGTCATCGTCGCTGCGCAAGCTGAGCTTGGCGAGCTTGCTTTGCAGCCCCTGCGCCGCGCCGACGGCCGGCGGCTGCGCGGGCCCGGCAGCATTCGCCGCCTCGGCCTCTTCCGCCATCCGCTATGCCAACACAAGAACCGCGTCCACCTCCACCAGCGCGCCGCGCGGCAGCGCCGCGACACCGATCGCCGCACGCGCCGGATACGGCTCCTGGAAGTAACGCTGCATGACTTCATTCACCTTTGCGAAGTGGCCGAGGTCGGTCAGGTACACGTTGAGCTTCACGGCATCGGCGAGCGAACCGCCGCTCGCCGCGGCGACTGCCCTGCAGATTGTCGAACACGCGGGCGATCTGCGCATCGATGCCTTCGACCATCTGCATGGTCGCCGGATCGAGCCCGATCTGGCCCGACAGGTACACGGTCGCGTCGGCGCGCACCGCCTGCGAATAGGTGCCGATCGCCGCCGGGGCGTCGGGGGTAGAGATGATCTGCTTGGCCATGCGCTGTCCTCCGCCGCTTTGCTGCACGATCGAGCGGTGATTATCCGGGATAATCCGGCATGGGACCACCGCTGCGGAGACGGCCATGAGCACGATCGACAACTTGGAAAAGCTGCTCGAGGGCCCGCGCGACAACGCACTGTTGCGCTTCTCGCTCGGCAACGAATACCTCAAGGCGGGAGACGCAAAACGCGCTGCGGAATACTTTCGCGGCGCGGTGGAAAAGGACGACAACTACTCGGCGGCCTGGAAGATGCTCGGCAAAGCGCTGGTGGACTTGCAGCAAATGCCGGCTGCGCTGGAAGCCTATCGCAAGGGAATCGCGGTCGCCGAGGCGCGTGGCGACAAGCAGGCGGCGAAGGAGATGAGCGTGTTTGCGCGCCGGGTCGAGAAGCTTCTCGACCCGGGCGCAGGGTAGTCGCTTGCTGTCGGGTTCCTAGGCGGCAGCAGCGATGGGTTTGAGCGTGATATCGAAACCCGAGCGCGCGATGACCTGTTGAAGGCCGCGTCGCTCGCGCGTGTTGATGACCAGCGGCGCCATCAGGTTGGCGCTGATCTTCTTGTTCGGCTCGGCGTCGGTGGCACGATGGACGACGACCGCCACCGCGACCTCTTCCGGAGCGCCGAGTTGCAGCGCCGAGGCGTCCTCGTCGGAGAGCGTCAGCTCGTAATGAAGGCCGAAGCGCGTCGGGTCGGCGATCGAAAGGGCGACATCGGGCTCGTCCAGCGATTGCAGCGTGAACACGATGGGCTGCGCGCCGTCGTCATGGAACAAGCTGAAGCGCCGGCAATGCTCGAAGCCGGGCAGACCCTGCGGAAACTCGATGACTTTGGCGGCGTCGATTTCCAGGGCGCCGAAATGCGGGCTGTCGATCTTCATCCTTCTCTCCTCGATCATACGTTGGTCCGGTTGCACCGGCCGGGCGGACGGTGCCGCGACGAAGAGAGTCTAGGGCCGCCACACGCGCTTCGATCGGCGGAATAGGCGGGGAAATGCTGCCTAAATCCGCGCTTGCTTGCGCGGCTTTCCGGCATTGCTATTCCGGGGGGCGCTGGCTCAAGGCGCGCAGCAGCTCGGCCTCCGCCACCGAAATACTGCAGCGCTGGGCAATGCTCTGCGCGTCGCTGCCGCGCCCGGCGAGTGCCATCGCTTCCTCGTACTGAGGCGCGGCGCCGCGGGTGATTTTGAGCTGCGCAACCTCGGCGCGCAGGCTGGCGACCTCGGCGCGTAGTTCATTCAATTCGCCCTCTATGCCCAGGCGGTACTGTTGCTCGCCGAAGTGTGCCGGGTCCTGCTTCCAGGCATCGGACGCGACGCGCCTGCCGACCTTCAGCCCGATGAACCTGAGCACCGCGAAGACGAGCGCGGCCACGGCGATCCCCGCCAGAGCCGTCCGGGGCCAATCGATTGCGTTTAGGTCCATGTGCAGCCGGCAGTGGTCGGCGACCATGCGGCGTCAGGAAACCGCCGATGACTCACTCGGATACCTCGGTCGTGCCGTCCAAAAATGGCATATCGTCGTCTTGACTCTGGGCCGATGGGATAATACCTACCCCCCAACGCCGCGTAAATCCGCGCCCAGCCGCCCATGTTCTGGTTTCAGAAGGCCGTCGCACTGCTCATCCTGCCGCCGCTCGGGCCCTTGTTGCTGGCGGCATTCGGTTTGTTGCTGCTGCGCCGCCGGCCGCGGATCGGAAAAACCCTTGCGTGGACCGGGCTGCTGGCCGCCCTCGCTCTGTCTCAGCCGCTGGTGGTCGGCGCGCTGGTGAGCCCGCTCGAAGACTCGCCGCCGCTCGACTTGCCGGCAGCGCGCGGCGCCGACGCCATCGTCATTCTGGGGGCGGGCAAGCGCCGCAATGCGCCCGAATACGGCGGACAGACGGTGAATCGTCTCAATCTCGAGCGCCTGCGCTACGGTGCGCGGATCGCGCGCCAAACCGGGCTGCCGATCCTGGTGACCGGCGGCGTGCTGGCCGACGGGCCGGCGGAGGCGGAGCTGATGCGCGAAGCGCTGGAACACGACTTCGGCGTAGCGGTGCGGTGGACGGAACCGAACTCGCGCAATACCCGCGAGAACGCGCGCTACAGCGCCGCCATCCTCAAGCGCGACGGGATACGCCGTGTGCTTCTGGTGTCCCACGCCGTGCACATGTGGCGCGCCCAGGCGGAGTTCGCGTCCGCCGGAATCGAAACCATCGCCGCGCCGACCGCCTTTCTCTCGGGCCCGCACAGCGGGGACCACGTGATCGGCGACTACATTCCCAACGCTGGCGCGGCCTATGCCGGATGGCTGACGACGCACGAGTGGTTGGGTAATCTGGCCCGCCGGATCGGGATCGGTGGTTGACTGCTCTGCGCCAGGGAAGGGCTGAATAAGTGAGTGAGACGGATGCAGCGCAAGGCGCGGCGCGCGCAGCGACCAACACATATCACATAGATAGGCGCGGGAGCGAGCACGCCGCAACGCCGCGATGCGCCGTCGCAGCCACTGATTCAGCCCTTCCCTAGGAACCGCTGAACCTGGGCTTGCGCTTGCCGATGAAGGCGCTGATGCCTTCGTCGAAATCGAGCGTGGCGCTGCAGCGGGCGAACGCCGCGGCTTCGGCTTCGAGTTGTTGCGCCAGCGTCGCGCCGGCGCCAGCATCGAGCAGCCGCTTGATCTCGCCGTAGGCATGGCGCGGTCCGGCCTTGAGCCGCAGCGCCAACGCAGCAATTTCTCCATCCAGATCGGCGCCCGTCACGACGCGATTGACCAGGCCCAGCGCGAGGGCCTGCCGGGCGTCGAACCGCTCGGCCAGCAGCAGCATCTCCGCGGCCTTCTTGGCACCCACGACGCGCGGCAGGAAATAGGTGCCGCCGCCATCGGGCGATAGCGCGATGAGCGAGTAGGCGGTGGTGAAGTAGGCATCCTCCGCCGCGACCACTAGGTCGCAGCCGAGCATGAGTGAAAACCCGAAGCCGGCGCAGGCGCCGCGCACGGCGCAGATCACCGGCTGATGCATGGCGCGCAGAGCGGCGACGGTGGGGTTGATGTGCTGCCGGATCAATTCATGAAACATGGCGCGGCGGGCGTCCGGCCGCAGGCCCAACTGGCCATGGAAATCCTTGATGTCCCCGCCCGCCATGAAGTGCTCGCCCGCGCCCCGGACGACGACGACCTGCACGGCAGTATCGGCCGCCAGCCGCTGCGACGCTTCGTGCAGGGCCGGAATCATCTCGATGCTGAGCGCATTGAGCGCGTGCGCTCGGTTGAGTGTGAGGGTGGCGATCCCGTCGCTCACCTCCAGCTTTACGGTGTCGCTCATGACGCGGGAGAGCTAGGAAAGTGCCGAGGAAGTCGCGGTGGTCGCGGGGATCGCGTCGCGGGAGGCAGCCTCCCGCAACTCGGCAACTTTTTGATTAGAAGCTGTAACTCACCTGCGCGCCAATGATATCGACGCTGTTCTCGTAGTTGCCGTTCAGCACGCCTTTGCTCGCCGCATCTTCGGTCGCATTCATGGACGGGTCCTTGATGAACAGGTGACTGTAGCCGACGTCGATGGCGAGGTCCGCATTCGGCTTGTATTGCGCGCCGACCGAAACCCAGAAGCGATCCTCGTCGGGCACGCGCGGCAGCCGCGTTGAATCGCGCACCGGCGTCTGATCGAAGGCGACGCCGAAGCGCAGTTTCCATTGATCGGTGTACCGGTAGTTGCCGCCCAACGCGACCCGCCACGTATCCCGCCAGCCGAGCGTCTCCGCGGTGAGGAGTTGGCCGTTGTCGCGGAAGATCTCCAGCTTCTGCAGCTTCGACCAGCCGGTCCACGACAAGTCTCCCA
>CAWGHV010000035.1:0-73903 GCA_963822375.1 uncultured beta proteobacterium
GCCCAGGTCGACCACGACAACGCCGTGCTGGCGCGCTGGCTGCTGCACGAAGACAACAACCCGGGCTGGGTGCAGTACGCGTCGGCACGCACGCTGGGCATCCTGTTCAAGCTGTTCTCGCACGCGCTGAAAGGCGTCAGCACCTCGGTGATCCTCGGCCTCACCGCGGTCGACCTGATCGCCGAGCTGCTGGTGGCCGGCCTGTACAAGATGGCCGCGTTGTCCAGCCGCATCTTCACGCTGCTGCGCCATGCCGCCAGCTGGGCGGGCATCACGCTGAAGGCCGGCGCCGACTTCACCGCCGGCATCCTGCGCGCCATTCTCGGCGCGATGATGGCGCGGCTGAAGCAGATGGGCCAGCTGGCGCTGACGACGGTGACACGCGGCATGCGTGCGCTGCCGCTGGTGATTGCGGGGTCCTGGGCGCTGGCGCAGGCGATGCCGCTGTGAGCGACGGCCTGCTCGACGCGGCAGCGCAAGAACAGCTGGGCCGCAACGCGCTGCTGTTGCTGGACGCCGCGCTGCAGGCCGATGCGGCGCAGTGGGCGGCCGAAGACAGCGCTGCGCCAGCAGCCAACCCGGCCGACAACGGCCTGCCCGTGCTCGATCTGGCGGCGATGGACCTGGGCATGCTCGACGGCCTCGACGACATCCAGCCGCCTGCGGCACCCGACGCCGCGGCTCTGCAGCAGGCGCTGCAGGCTGCGCCGCCGGGGCTGGCGCCGCTGACGGCGCCGCTGTCGGACGCTGCATTGGCGCAGTGGCTGGCGCTCTACCGCGCAGGGGACGCCGCGGTCGTCGACATCGTCACGCTGGCGCGGCGACTGGCACCGTAACGGCGAGCCTCAGTGCCTGGCTGGCGGCGCCGGCGGCCGTTCGTGCACCGGCGTGAACATCTCGCCGACATCGACCGCGTCGAAGCGGTACTGCAGGCCGCAGAACTCGCAGCCCACCTCGACCTCGCCCCGTTCGGCGATCAGGCCGTCGCTCTCTTCGCGGCCCAGCCCACGCAGCATGTTCTGCACCCGGCTGCGTGAACAGGTGCAGGCAAACCGCGGCCGCTCGGGCTCGAAGACACGCAGCGTCTCTTCCCAGAACAGCCGGTGCAGCACCTGCTGCGGCTCCAGCGTCAGCAGCTCATCGCGGGTCAGCGTCGCCGCCAGCATCGCAATGCGGTTGAAGGCTTCGCTGAGGCCGATATCGTCTTCATTCTTGCGTCCACCGAGGTTGCCCTCGCCTTCAACCGGCAGGCGCTGGATCAGCAGCCCGGCGGCGACATCGTCGTTGGCCGCCAGCACCAGGCGTGTGTCGAGCTGTTCGCTCTGCAGCATGTAGTGTTCGAGCACCTGCGACACCTGCTGCAGCGGTTCCTTCAGGTCGCCATGCAGCGGCACCACGCCCTGGTACGGCTGCTGGCCGGGCAGGCGGTCCTTCGGGTCGAGCGTGATCGCACAGCGACCCTCGCCACCGACGTTGACCAGCGCTTCGAGCATCGCGTCGTCGGCCACGTCACCGACAACCTTGGCCGTGGTGCGGAACGTCAGCTCGGGCTGCACCTCGGCCACCGCCAGCTTCACCGGGCCGTCGCCGAAGATCTGCAGCACCAGCGCGCCGTTGAACTTGATGTTGGCCTGCATCAACACACCGGCCGCGGTCAGCTCGCCCAGCAGCACGCGCACCGGCGCCGGGTGCTGGCCCAGCGCGTCGCGCCGGCGCAGCACCTCGCGCCAGCTGTCGGTCAGCCGCACCAGCATGCCGCGCACCGGCAGGCCTTCGAAGATGAACTTGTGCAGCTCGGACATCAGGCGATCCGCTGCAGTTCGGTGCGGTGGCGCTGTGCGTTGGCCACGTAGTGCGCAGCCGTGCCTTGCAGGCGCTCGATCTCTTCGGGTGTCAGCATGCGCACCACCTTGGCCGGGCGGCCGACGATCAGCGCGCCGTCGGGGAACTCCTTGCCTTCGGTCACCAGCGAACCCGCGCCGACGATGCTGTGCTTGCCGATCTTGCAGTGGTTCAGCAGCACCGACTGGATGCCGATCAGCGTGTGGTCGCCCACCGTGCAGCCATGCAGCATGACCTGGTGGCCCACCGTCACGCCCTCGCCGAGGACGAAGGGCACGCCGGCGTCGGTGTGCAGCATGCTGCCGTCCTGGATGTTGGTGTTCTTGCCGATGACCATCCAGTCGTTGTCGCCGCGGATCGTCACGCCGTACCAGATGCTGGCACCTTCCTGCAGTTCGACACGGCCGATCACGCTGGCGTTGTCTGCCACCCAGGCTGTGGGATGGATGCGGGGCACGGCGTCGCCGAGTTGGTAGATGGCCACGTGGGTCCTTGTCGTTCGCTGAGGGAGTCGATAATTCTACGAATGGAGTTGCGTGAACAGGCATTGAGGGCCTTGTGCCTGTGTGACCCGGCCGAGAAGGCCGCGGCAACACGCGCGCTGTGGGCAGCGCCACCGCCGCTGGACACCGCTGTGCAGCTGCAGCCGCCCGGCCCGCTGCCCGGCCGCCCGGCGCGGCCGCGGCTGGTGCCGCCGAAGGACGTGCCGACCCGGTCGCCGTTCACACGCGAGGGCCGCGCCGCGCTGCTGCATGCGGTGACCCACATCGAGTTCAACGCCATCAACCTGGCGCTGGACGCGGTCTGGCGTTTTGCCGGCATGCCCGAGGCCTTCTACCGCGACTGGCTGCAGGTGGCGGCCGAAGAAGCGCTGCACTTCACGCTGCTGCACGACGCACCTGCAGACGCTGGGCTGCAGCTACGGCGAGCACGACGCCCACGACGGCCTGTGGATGATGACCGAGCGCACCGCCGGCGACATCACCGCGCGCATGGCGCTGGTGCCGCGCACGCTGGAAGCGCGCGGCCTGGACGCGACGCCACCGATGCAGGCGCGGCTGCGCACGGGCCGGCGACACCGCGCGCGGTCGAGATCCTCGACATCATCCTGCGCGACGAGATCGGCCATGTCGCCATCGGCAACCGCTGGTACACCTGGCTCTGCGCCCGCGATGGCCTCGACCCGGTGGCGCACTATGCAGCTGCTGACCGAACGCCATGGCGCGCCGCGGCTGCGGCCGCCCTTCAACCATGTGGCGCGCCGCGCTGCAGGCTTCAGCGACGCCGAGATCGCTGCCCTCGACAACCAGACACCGTGATGCGCATCCTCGTCGCCGGCTTCCAGCACGAGACCAACACCTTCGCGCCATCCAAAGCCGACTGGGCAGCGTTCCAGTCCGGCGCCGGCTACCCGGCCAGCACGCATGGTGCGGCGATGCTGGAGCGCATGGGCCCGACCTCGCTGCCGATGGGCGGTTTCATCCGCGACGCACAAGAGCGCGGCTGGACGCTGCTGCCGTCGATCTGGGCCGCTGCGACACCCTCCGCCCATGTCACGCGCGACGCCTTCGAGCGCATCGCTACAGCGCTGATCGACGATGCCCGCCGCGGTGGTTTCGACGCCGTCTACCTGGATCTGCACGGCGCCGCGGTGGCCGAACATGTCGACGACGCCGAAGGCGAATTGCTGCAGCGACTGCGCGATGTCGTCGGCGCGCAGATGCCCATCGTCGCCAGCCTCGACCTGCATGCCAACGTGACGGAACGCATGCTGCGCCACGCCAGCGCGATGACGGCCTTCCGCACCTACCCGCATGTGGACATGGCCGAAACCGGCGCACGTGCCGCCGGGCTGCTGTCGCTGCTGCTCGGCGGCGAGGCCGTTGGCCACCCACCACGAACGCCTGCCCTTCCTGCTGCCGCTGAACGCGCAGTGCACGCTGATGGAGCCGGCGGCGGGGCTGTTCCAGGACCTGACGATGCTGGAAGCGCAGAGCGGCGTGCACCTGAGCTTTGCGATGGGCTTCCCGGCCGCCGACTTCGACGAATGTGGCCCGGTGGTCTTCGGCCATGGCCGCGATGCCGACACGCGTGGCCGCCAACGTGCAGGCGCTGGCCGCCAACGCGGTGGCGCAGCGCGCCGACTGGGCGCTGGACCTGCTGTCGCCGGCCACCGCGGTGTCGAAGGCGCTGGCGCTGGCGGCCACGGCCGACAGACCCATCGTCATCGCCGACACCCAGGACAACCCCGGCGCCGGCGGCGACAGCAACACCACCGGCATGCTGCATGCGCTGCTGCAGGCCGGCGCCGGAACGCGCTTTCCCGGGCGCCGTGGCGCTGGGACTGCTGCACGACGCCGCCGCGGCCGCCGCCGCACATGCGGCCGGCGTCGGCGCCACGCTGGTGCTGCAGTTGGGCCGCAGCGTGCGCAGCTTCGATGGCCGCTCCACCGACGCGCCGGTGCAGCGGCCGTTGCACCGTCACCGCGCTGAGCGACGGTGTCGTGCCGCTGCACGGGCCGATGACCGCCGGCAACACCGCGACGCTGGGGCCCAGCGCCTGCCTGCTGATCGACGGCGTCCGGGTGCTGGTCACCACGCGCAAGACGCAGATGCTGGACCTGGACCTCTACCGCTTCCTCGGTGTCGAGCCCACGGCGATGAAGCTGCTGGTCAACAAGAGTTCGGTGCATTTCCGCGCCGCGTTCACGCCGATCGCGGCGCAGATCCTGGTGGCGCAGGCCCCGGGGCCGATGGCCGCCGACCCCGCCGACCTGCCGTGGACGAAGCTGCCGGAGCACATCGCGCGGCGGCCCTGAAGGAAGACGGCGCGGCAGGCGCACATCTTGCGTGCAGGCAGTGGCAAGGCAAGTTGTCACGATTACACTGCGCCCACTTCATTTTCTTCGAGTCCACCATGACCCAGATTTCCACCCGTCGCTTCCTGCAGACGGCCGCATTCGTGGCCATCGGCCTGGTTCTGGCCGCCTGCGGCAAGAAGGAAGAGGCGCCGGCGCCGGCCCCCGTGGCATCGGCACCCGCGCCTGCACCGGCCAAGGTCTACGTCGTCGGCACCGACGCCGCCTATGCGCCGTTCGAGAGCCAGAACGAAAAGGGCGAGATCGTCGGTTTCGACATCGACGTCGTCACCGCCGCCGCCAAGAAGGCCGGCATCGAGGTGAAGTTCGTCAACACGCCGTGGGAAGGCATCTTCAACGCGCTGGGCCAGGGCGACCGCGACATGGTGGTGTCGGCCGTGACCATCACCGACGAACGCAAGGGCACGATGGACTTCAGCACACCCTACTTCGACGCCGTGCAGCTGATTGCCGTCAAGGAAACCAGCAAGGTCGCGAAGTTCGCCGACCTGAAGAAGCTGAAGGTCGGCGTGCAGACCGGCACCACCGGTGACGAAGCCGTCAGCAAGCTGCTGGGCAAGACCAACACCAGCATCAAGCGCTTCGAGAGCACGCCGCTGGCGCTGAAGGAACTGGAAGCCGGCGGCGTCGACGCCGTGGTGGCCGACAACGGCGTGGTCATCAACTACGTCGCCAACAACCCGGGCGGCAAGTTCAAGACCGTCAGCGACAAGGAGTTCGCGCCCGAGCAGTACGGCATCGCCGTCAAGAAGGGCAACACCGAACTGCTGGAGAAGCTGAACAAGGGCCTGGCCGACATCAAGGCCGACGGCACCTACGACCAGATCTTCACGAAGTACTTCGGCGCCGCGCCGGCCAAGGCCGCTGACGCGCCCGCTTCCGCAGCTTCCAAGTAAGCGGGAGCACCGGCGATGGGTCTGCGTTGGGAGATCCTCGCCGGCTACGGGCCGCTGTTCGCCAGCGGCCTGCTGATGACGATCCAGCTGACGCTGGTGGCCATCGGCGCCGGGCTCGTGCTCGGCACCTTCTTCGGCCTGATCAGCAGTTCGGCCGACGCGCCGCAGCCCGCCGCGGCGCCGGCCGCCTGGTCGCTGAAGGGCGCCCGCGCCATCACGCTGGGCTATGTCACCTTCTTCCGCGGCACGCCGCTGTTCGTGCAGATTCTGCTGGTGCACTTTGCGCTGATGCCGGCGCTGGTGCACCCCGATGGCGGCCTGCTGCTGTCGGGCGAGATGGCACGCAGCTTCCGCCAGGAACACGGCGCTTTCCTCTCCGGCTGTGTCGCGCTGAGCCTGAACGCCGGCGCCTACATCAGCGAGATCTTCCGCGCCGGCATCCAGAGCATCCACCGCGGCCAGACCCAGGCTGCCTACAGCGTCGGCCTGACCCACGCGCAGGCGATGCGCTTCGTGGTGCTGCCGCAGGCCTTCCGCCGCATGGTGCCGGCGCTGGTGAACGAAGGCGTGACGCTGATCAAGGACTCGTCGCTGGTCAGCGCCATCGGCCTGGCCGAGCTGGCGCTGGCGGCGCGCACGGTGGCCGGCGCCTATTCGCGCTACTGGGAGCCGTATCTGGCGATCTCGGCGCTGTACCTGGTGCTGACGCTGGTGCTGTCGACACTGGCCAAGCGGCTGGAAGCGCCGGCCCATCTGCGCGGACGCTAGGGTCTCCGGTCAGGGTCCGAAGAAGTACTGCTTCAGCCCGGCCAGGATCATCTCCACCGCCACCGCGGTGAGCACCAGGCCCATCAGCTTCTCGATCGCCGCCACCATCGACGCGCCCAGCAGCTTGCGCAGCCGGTCGGCGGCCAGCAGCACGGCGCCCGAGACCAGCATTGCTGCCGTCAGCGCACCGAACCACGACAGCAGTTTCTCGGGCTGGCGCGACGCCAGCAGCAGCACGGTGGCCATGGCCGACGGCCCGGCCAGCAGCGGCACCGCCAGCGGAAAGATGAAGGGCTCGCGGCCGCTGCCGTCGGCGGCGTAGATCTCGCCGCCGCTGGCGAAGATCATGCGCACCGCGATGATCAGCAGGATCACGCCGCCGGCGACTTCCAGCGAGCGCTCGGACAGGCGCATCAGCGACAGGAAGCCCTGCCCTGCGACCATGAATACCGCCAGCACCGAAAACGCGATCGCCACCTCGCGCAGTGCCACACGGCGGCGGCGCTCGGGCGCCACACCACGCAGCACCGAAATGAAAATGGGCAGGCTGCCGAACGGGTCCAGCACCAGCAACAGCAGCACAAAGGCCGACAAGAACGTGTGATCCATCGGCTGCGGATTCTGCTGCAGGCCCCCGACGGCCCGGAAACTGTTGCGCGGATGCAGCACTTTCAATCGACAACCGGTTGCCGACACCTTCTGAATCCGGGTTTACACGGGCCCGCAGCTAGACTTTCGGTTCTGTCGAGGGGCTGGAAACTGGCCACTTCGAGAAGACATTCACGGATTCACAGCAAAGGAACAAGCATGCAGCGCACTCTCATGGTTGCCGCGATCGCGGCCCTGGCCGCCTCTTCGTCGTTCGCCCAAAGCAGCGTCACGATCTACGGCCGCGCCAACGTCACGGTCGAGGCCATCGACGCCGACGGCGTGAAGACTGGCGTCTTGCGGCGATGAGATTGTCCGCCGACTTGTGCGCCATGCGCTCCAGATCCGCAAGCGCCGCGACACCCAGCTTGTAGATGTCGGCAGGTGTATTCACCAAGCGGTTGTCGACGAGCTGATCGACCAGCTTCTCGCCCAGGCCCTCGATGTCCATGGCACGCCGGCCGGCGAAATGCAGCAGCGCCTGCTTGCGCTGCGCCGGGCAGAACAGGCCGCCGCTGCAGCGCACGGCCGCCTCGTCCGCGGCGCGCGCCGTGCCCGAGCCGCACACCGGGCAGGTGGCGGGCATGACGAATTCGCGCTCGGCCCCGCTGCGCCGCTCGGGCACCGGCGCGACGACCTCCGGAATCACATCCCCCGCGCGGCGCACGATCACCGTGTCGCCGATGCGGATGTCCTTACGCCGCACCTCGTCCTCGTTGTGCAAGGTCGCATTGGTGACGGTCACGCCGCCGACGAATACCGGCTTGAGCCGCGCCACCGGCGTCAGCGCCCCGGTGCGGCCGACGTTTACCTCGATGTCGAGCACCTCGGTCAGCGCCTCCTGCGCCGGATACTTGTGGGCGATGGCGAAGCGCGGCGCTCGTGAAACATACCCCAGCCGGTGCTGATCGGCGAGGCGGTCGACCTTGTACACCACGCCATCGGTCTGGTACTGCATTTGTTCGCGCCGTGCACCGAAACGGCGGTAGTAGTCGAGCATGCCTGCCACGCCGCGCACCACTTCGCGCTCCGGTACCACCGGCAGACCCAAGCCGGCCAGGTAGTCGAGCAACTCGGCATCCGTGGCGACGTGCTCGATTCCGTCGCCTTCGGCCACCGCGTAGGCGAAAAAGCGCAGTGGGCGCCGCGCCGTGATGCGCGGATCGAGCTGACGCAGGCTGCCGGCGGCTGCGTTGCGCGGGTTGACGTATTCCCTCTCCCCGGCGACGCGCCGCCGCTCGTTCATGTGGTCGAAATCGCGCTTGTACATGATGACTTCGCCACGCACCTCGATCCGCGCCGGGACGGCCGCGCCGCGCAGGCGCAGCGGTATGCTGCGCAGCGTGCGCAGATTGGCGGTCACGTCTTCGCCCGTTTCGCCGTCACCGCGCGTGGCACCCAGAACGAAGCCCCCCCCCTCGTAGACCAAGCTGACGGCCAGGCCGTCGAACTTCGGCTCCGCGGCATACTCGACGGTCTCCGCGTTCAAAGTCTCGCGCACGCGGCGGTCGAAGGCAGCGACTTCGGCTTCGTCGAAAGCGTTGTTGAGCGAAAGCATCGGCAGGCGATGCTTGACTTTGCCGAATTCGGCAAGCGGCGCCGCGCCCACGCGCTGGGTCGGCGAATCGGGCGTGGCCAGCTCGGGGTGCTGCGCTTCGAGTGCCGCCAATTCGCCGAACAACCGGTCGTACTCGGCATCGGGAATCGTCGGCGCATCGAGCACGTAATAGCTGTGGTTGTGACGTTCGATCTGCGCGCGCAGCTCGCGCGCCCGCTCGGCGATCGACGCCGCCACGTTCATTTCAGTTGAATAGGCGCAGCGCCGGCGCGCTCCCCGCCGCGGTGCCGCGGCTCAGCATGGCGCGCTGGAACTCGAGGATCTTGGCGCGAATCATCTTGAGCGCGGCATCGGAAAGCGGCGCACGGTTGTCGTCCACCAGCTTGGCGTCGAGCCCCTGGGCAAGCTGGCGTGCGCTGACGATCATGCGGTCGAAAGCGCCGCCGCCGTCGGCGACGCGCGGGACATCGAGACTCAAGGTCAAGCCGTGCGTGACCAGCGATTTCATTTCGTCGCCGGCGAACAGCGCCGGCTCGAGGTTGGCCAAGGTGAACAGCGTGTGACCGCGATCGTCAACGAAATGAAAGGCACCGTCCTCACCTAGTTGAAAACCGGCGGCCTCTGCCATGCCACGCAATTTGGTGCCGGAAAACCCCGCACCGTCGCTCGCCAAGAGGTTGATCCCGATCTGGACATCCACCGCGGCGCAGAAGCGGTCGAGGTCCGCCGCCCTCGCGAGAACCGTGGCGCGGTCCGGCAAGTCGGCGATGCCGAGAAAGCGGTCGGCGAGCTGGCGCAAGCCGTTGAGATAAACCTGCAAGCCATTGGCTGAGATGGCGCCGCGCCGGTCCGCCAATTGAAGCGCTGCCGCAAGCTGCCGGTAACTGCCGGCGCCGTTCGCGGTGACTTGCTCCCACCGCGCATGCGAATCGCTCCAGCCGAGGATACGCACTCGCTCCTCCAACGTCATGAAGTGCGCCTTGTGCGCTTCCCACAAAGCCTGGGCAGGGGCCAGTTCGGCAACTTCGATGCGTGCGATGCAATCGACCTTGGGGTCTGCCAAGAGCGTGGGGATCTCCCCCGCTGCCGTCGGAGCGGGGCTCATGCCAACCGGCTCGACCGGCACGACCGGCACGCCGGTGGGCGCCATTCGCTCGCCGTCGGTAAAGACGGGCTCGACGCGCTCCGCCGCGGCCTGCGGCGCCGGCTGTGGCTCCAGTAGCACATCCGCATGCTCGGAGCGGAAAACCGTCTCGGCGAAGCGGCGCTCCTTGCGCTCCTGCCACTTGTTGTAGCCGAAGATGCCGAGCACGGCAACGGCCCCCAACGCAATCAGACTGATCTGCAAATCGCTCACGCCATCGCCTCCGATCCGATACTCATAACGCGTACGTCGCCATGCGTTCCCGCGTGCTCACGCCCTCGCCTCCGAGCTCTTCTCGACAATTCGACCGCAATCGCGTCGACTCGCAGCGTCGTTCGCCTTGCTCGCATCCCCGCTGCGCGGGGCCCCTGCTCGGTGGCTCACGCCCTCGCCTCCGAGCTCTTCTCGACAATTCGACTGTAATCGCGTCGGCTCGCAGCGTCGTTCGCCTTGCTCGCATCCCCGCTGCGCGGGGCCCCTGCTCGGTGGCTCACGCCCTCGCCTCCGAGCTCTTCTCGACAATTCGACTGCAATCGCGTCGGCTCGCAGCGTCGTTCGCCTTGCTCGCATCCCCGCTGCGCGGGGCCCCTGCTCGGTGGCTCACGCCCTCGCCTCCGAGCTCTTCTCGACAATTCGACTGTAATCGCGTCGGCTCGCAGCGTCGTTCGCCTTGCTCGCATCCCCGCTGCGCGGGGCCCCTGCTCGGTGGCTCACGCCCTCGCCTCCGAGCTCTTCTCGACAATTCGACTGTAATCGCGTCGGCTCGCAGCGTCGTTCGCCTTGCTCGCATCCCCGCTGCGCGGGGCCCCTGCTCGGTGGCTCACGCCCTCGCCTCCGAGCTCTTCTCGACAATTCGACTGTAATCGCGTCGGCTCGCAGCGTCGTTCGCCTTGCTCGCATCCCCGCTGCGCGGGGCCCCTGCTCGGTGGCTCACGCCGCTACCTCCTCTCTCATCCGCAGGGCTTCTTCGATGTCGACTTCCACTACGTGGGAGACGCCTTGTTCTTGCATGGTCACACCGATCAACTGTTCGGCGATCTCCATGGTGAGCTTGTTGTGACTGATGAAAACGAACTGGGTCTGCTTCGACATGCGCCTGACCAGTTCGCAGAAGCGCTCGGTGTTGCTGTCGTCGAGCGGCGCATCGACCTCATCGAGCATACAGAACGGCGCCGGGTTGAGCTGGAAGAGAGAAAACACCAGTGCGATCGCGGTGAGCGCCTTCTCGCCGCCCGAGAGCAGATGAATCGACGCGTTCTTCTTGCCCGGCGGTTGCGCCATCACCTGCACGCCCGCATCGAGTATCTCGTCGCCGGTGAGAATCAGCTTGGCCTCGCCGCCGCCGAACAACTGAGGAAAAAGCTGACCGAACTGGTTGTTGACCTGCTCATAGGTGTGTTGCAGTTGTTCGCGAGTCTCGCGGTCGATGCGCCGAATCGCATCTTCCAGCGTGGCGATCGCTTGGTTCAGGTCGGCCGACTGGGCGTCGAGATAGTCCTTGCGCTCACGTGCGGCGCTAAGCTCATCGAGCGCAGCGAGGTTGACGGCGCCGAGCGCGTCGATCTGCTTCTGCATCTGAGCGATGCCCTCCTGCAGCGCGGCTTCCGTCGTCGCCTGTCCGAGTTGCGGCGCCAGCGCCGCCTCGTCGGCCGCGCCTTCGGCGAGGCGTTGCGCGTACTGCTCCTCGGCAAGCTGCGCCGCCTGCTCCTTCAGCCGCAGATCGCCGATACGCTCGCGCAGCGGGCCGAGGCCTTGCTCGGTCTTGAGCCTCGCTTCGTCGAGCCCGCGTAGCTGCTCGGCCAATTCCTCCAGCGCGGTGCGGCTCGCGCCCAACGCCTGTTCGCGTTCCTGGCGCAGCGCCAGCGCCGCCTGCAACGCGGCGGCCGGGCTCGGCTCGTCGATCGCGGACTGCTCGTCCTTGGCCAAGGCCAGTTCGAGCCCGATGCGTTCGAGTTGCTCGGCGGCGACGCCACGTGCGCGCGCGATTTCTTCCAGCTTCGCCACGCACTCGCGTTCCGAAAAGCCTGCCTCTTGCAGCTCGCGTGCGAGCTGTTGTTCGAGCGCGCGGCCCTCGCGCAGCGCCTCCCCGGCGCTCGCTTCGGCCTGCGCCAGCGCATTTACCCGCGCGCGCAAGGCTTCCGCCAATTCGCGGCCGCGCCCGAGTTCCACTTCCGCACGCGCCTGACGCTCGCGTTCGTTTTGCTCGGCGAGCTCGACCTCCTGCAGATCGCGCTCGATGCCGGCGCAGCGCTCGTCGAACCGCTGCTGCGCCTGCGCCAGTTTGAGTGCCTCGACATGGGTGGTGTGCAAGCGCTGTTGCAACTCCTGCGCCACCTTTCTCACGGCCGCGAGCTCGTCGCGGTGCTGGGCAAGCGCCGACTCGGCTTCGCGGGCGGTTTCCTGGGCGCCGGCGACTTCCGCGTCCAGTGCGCTCAGCCGGCCGTCCAGCTCGTCGATTTCGCGCTGCCGCTCGATCACGCCGTGGGTCTGCTCGTCCGCCCGGTAGAAACCGATGCCATGCCGGGTCAGCACCCGGCCCGCACGATCGACCCAGCATTCGGCGTGGCTCAGCTCGCTGCGCCGCGCCAGCAGCGGCGTCAGATCGTCGTTCGCGTAGGTGCCATGCAGCCAGTCGAACACCAGCGAATGCCAGCGCGCATCGCTGCAGCGCACCTTGTCCAGCAGCGGCTCGCCCAACTCCGCGCGCGGCGGAAAGACGATCTGATCCGCGGCGGTAAGCGCAACGCTCAGTGTGCCGGGCGCCGCATCGCCGAGCAGCGCCGCCGCGGTCCCCTCGTCCTCCAGCGGCAGCGCGCTCAAGCGCTCGCGCAGCACCGCTTCCAGCGCCGCCTCCCACCCCGGCTCGACCTGCAAGGCGCGCCACAGCGGCGCCGCCTGATCCAGGCCGTGGCGCTGTATCCACTCACCCAACTCGCCGCCGCGCTGCACGCGGCTTTGCAATTGGACCAGCGCCTCGTGGCGCGCCCGCGCTTCGGTCAGCACGTTTTGTAGCCCGCGGCTGCGCTCCAGTGCGACGCGCTGCGCCTCTTCGCGTTCCGGCAACCAGTTCTGCAACACCTCCACCTGCGCTTGATGTTCGCCGGCCTCCGATTTCAGCCCGCCCACCGTCGCCGTCAGCCGCGCCAAGGCGCGTGCGTCCGGCGCCGCCAACTCCTCGCGCTCCTGCTCCAGCCGGGTGCGGCGCGCCGCCAGGCTCTCCAGCGCGCGCCCGGCGTTGGCGCCGTTGGCTTCTTCCACCCGCATCTGCTGCTCGGCCTGCGCCAGCTCACGCCGTGCCGTGCCGGCGTCGCCCTGCGCGCGCTGCAACACCTGCTCGGCCTCGGGCAGGCGCTCCGCCGCCGCCGCGTGGCGCTCCAGCGCCGACGCGGCACGCTGCCGCGCCACCTCTTCCAATTCGCGCCAGCGCGCCGCGTCGGCGTCGGCGGCAGCGGACTGCTCGCGCCACTTCGACTCGTCATTGGTGAGCTGGCCCAGGCGATGTTCGAGCTTCTGCCGAGCCTCGCGCAGGCGCTGCAGTTCGCCCTCCAGGCGCGCCACTTCGGCATTGGCGACGAACGTCTCGCTCTGCGCCGCGTGCACCGCGTCGCTTGCCGAGTAATGCGCCGCACGCGCCTGCTCCAACTCGGTTTCGCGGGCGCGCAGCGCGGCGGTCTCGCTCTCCAGGCGGTTCACGCCGCGCTCGATGTCGCGCTGCAATTTCTCCCGCTGCGCGCGGGCGTCGTTGCGCTTGAGCAGCCACAGCAGGTTATGGCGCTCGGCCAGCTCGGCATGCAGCTCGCGATAGCGTTCGGCCACCATCGCCTGCGCTTCGAGCTTGTCGATCTGGCCCGCGAGTTCGTTGCGGATATCCTCGACCCGGGCCAGGTTGTCGCGCGCGTCGGCGAGCCGGTTCTCGGTCTCGCGGCGCCGCTCCTTGTACTTGGAGACGCCTGCCGCCTCCTCGAGGAACACGCGCAGCTCTTCCGGCTTGGCCTCGATGATGCGCGAGATCATGCCCTGCTCGATGATGGCGTAGGCGCGCGGGCCCAGGCCGGTGCCGAGGAAGATATCGACGACGTCGCGCCGGCGCACGTGCAGATTGTTGATGTAGTAGCTCGAATCGCCGCTGCGCTGGAGCACGCGCTTGACCGCGATCTCGGCGTACTGCGCCCACTGGCCGCCGACCTTGCCCAGGGCGTTGTCGAATACCAGCTCGACGCTGGCGCGCCCGATCGGCTTGCGCGTCGCCGAGCCGTTGAAGATCACGTCGTGCATCGATTCGCCGCGCAGCGCCGCGGCCTTCGATTCGCCCAGCACCCAGCGCACCGCGTCGATGATGTTCGACTTGCCGCAGCCGTTCGGCCCGACCACGCCCACCAATTGCCCGGGGAACATGCACCGCTGTCGGGTCGACAAAGGACTTGAAGCCGGCGAGTTTGAGCTTGGTTAGACGCACGTCCGATAGCTGATTGCGTTGGGGCCGCTAATGTCCGGATTCGTTTGGTTTGGAATCGTTTGGAGCCGCTTGTTCCTCGAACAAGCGGCCTTGCGCCGCTTGCCGGCGACATGTCGCTGCGGCCGCCGGAACTTGGGCCGGTATAATATCACTTTCGCCTGCCCGTCCCGATGCCCTCAGCGCGATCGCAGCCCGTCAAGTCTCTGGAGACCTTCCCCAATCCGGCGCCGCGACGCGACTACCGGATCCACATGGAGATCCCGGAATTCACCTGCCTGTGCCCGAAGACCGGGCAGCCGGACTTCGCCACCCTGCTGCTCGACTACGTGCCCGACGCGACCTGCATCGAACTGAAGAGCCTCAAGCTCTACATCTGGTCTTACCGCAACGAGGGCGCGTTCCACGAGGCGGTCACCAACCGCATCCTCGACGACCTGGCGCGCGCCACCAAGCCGCGCTTCATGCGCCTGACCGCGCGGTTCTACGTGCGCGGCGGCATCTTCACCACCGTCGTCGCCGAGCAGCGCAAGAAGGGCTGGAAGCCGGCGCCAGCGGTGGACCTTGCACAGTTCCCCGCGCAATCGAGCACTGGCCCCTAGTTCCGCTCCCCCAGCCGTCCCGACAACAAGCTGGCGCTGACGATCATCGCGCCGCCGATCCATTCCTTCGCCGTCATCCGCTCGTCCGCCAGCAGCCACCCGGACAGCGCGGCGACGACGAGCTCGAACAGGAAAATGACGATCGCCTGATTGGCGGCGATCCGCATGAGCCCGTACTGCACCACGATGTTGACCACCAGCAGGATCAGCCCGACTAGTAACACCAGCGGCAGCACCGCGGCCCAGGCGATGTCGGCGCGCAGCAGGGGCTCGCCGCGCAGCGGCAGCGCCAGCAAACCGACCACGATGACGCCGGCGAATACCGCGAGCGACTTGAGCTCGATCGTCAGCTCCCGCGTCTTGCGCACCAGCACGTTGGTCAGCGCGAACAGCAAGCCGGCGCCGACCGCGATCCATTCGGCGCCGGTGGCGGGAAACGGCGCTCCGAGGCTGGGCTGCCAGAGCATCACCGCCGCCCCCGCCAGCGACAGGATCAGCACCAGCGCGCCGGTGGCGTTCACCCGCTCGTTCAGCAGCAGGCGCGCGAACACGACCGTCCAGAAAGGCGCGAGGTAGAACAACAACAGCACCCGCACCACCACGCCGTCCAGAGTCGCCAGCACATAGCCCAGGTTGCAACCGCCGGCCGCGAGCGCGATCGCGACCAGTACCCCGCTCGGGCGCGCGCCGAGCCAGTGGCGGCGCAAGGTGACGAGGCCGACCGATAGCGCGACGAAGTAAGTGACGAGCGCGGCGGCGATGCCCGACAGGCCGGCACTCTCGAGTGCGCGGTAGGGATACCAGATCAGTCCCCAGACGATCGCACCGGTGAGCAGGCTGAGCACCGGAATCAGGTTTTGCGATGCCGGCATGTGCCGCTCGATATAATCCTGCTCTTGCTGGTAGGAGCGGCCTCCCGGCCGCGAATCCGGCGCTCGCTAGGCGGGTGGAGTCGTGGGAGCGGCGTCCTCGCCGCGATTCGGCGCTGCACAAGCCGAAGCCCATCGCGGCCGGGAGGCCGCTCCCACACGGAAGGCAACCGCGTTGAATCCAGATCTCGACAAGCTACAGCCCTACCCGTTCGAGCGCCTGCGCGAACTGTTCGCCGGCGCCGCGCCCCCCGCTGGCTTTGCGCCGATCCGCCTGTCGATCGGCGAGCCGCAGCATGCGACACCGGATTTCATCAAGCGCGCGCTCAGCGCCGGGCTGGACGGGCTGGCGAATTATCCCACGAGCCAGGGCAGCGACGCCTTGCGCGCGGCGATCGCCGGCTGGCTGGAACGCCGCTATGGCCTGCCGCGCATCGATCCGGCGACCCAGGTGTTGCCGGTGGCAGGCTCGCGCGAAGGGCTGTTCGCCTTCGCCCAATGCGTGATCGACCGCGGCCGCGATGCGTATGTGCTGTGTCCCAATCCGTTCTATCAAATCTACGAAGGTGCCGCCTACCTTGCTGGCGCGACGCCGGTTTTCGTCAACCAGTTGCCGCAAGACGACTTCGCCGCGCGCTACGACGTGATCTCCGGCGCGCAGTGGGAGCGCACCCAGCTCGTCTATGTCTGCTCTCCCGGCAATCCGACGGGCAAGGTACTCACGCTGGAAGACTGGCGCCTGCTGTACGAGCATGCCGACCGCTATGGCTTCGTCATCGCCGCCGACGAGTGTTACTCCGAGATTTATTTCGACGAAGCGCCGCCCCCGCTGGGCGCACTGCAAGCCGCGCAGCAGCTCGGCCGAGGCGACTTTCGCCGCCTCGTGGTGTTCTCCAGCCTGTCCAAGCGTTCCAACGTGCCGGGCATGCGCTCCGGCTTCGTCGCCGGCGACAGCGCGATTCTCAAGCGCTTCCTGCTCTACCGCACCTACCACGGTACGGCGATGAATCCGGCGGTGCAGCAAGCCAGCATCGCCGCCTGGAACGACGAAGCGCACGTGCGCGAAAACCGCCGCCTCTACCGCGAAAAGTTCGATCGCGTGACGCCGCTCATGGCGCGCCACCTCGAATGCCGCCCGCCCGAGGCCGGCTTCTACCTTTGGGCGCGCACGCCGGTCGACGACACCGAGTTCGCCCGCAAGCTGCACGGCGCCTATAATGTAGCCGTGTTACCCGGCAGTTATCTCGCACGCATGAATGGCGGCATCAATCCGGGCGCCGGCTTCGTGCGCATCGCCTTGGTCGCTGCGCTCGACGAATGCGTGGAAGCGGCGCGGCGCATCGGCGAGTTCTGCGGCCAACTCTGATGGATATACGAAAACAATGAACGATCAACGACAGATCATCGAGCAAGCCTACGAAGACCGCGCTGCCCTCCAGCCCGGAAGCGCCCCACTCGAAGTCGCCGCGGCGGTGGATGCGGTGCTGGCGCAGCTCGACGAGGGCTCGCTCAGAGTAGCGGAGAAGATCGACGGCCAATGGGTCACCCATGAGTGGATCAAGAAAGCGGTGCTGCTGTCGTTTCGTCTTCAGGACAACCGGCTCATGGAAGGCGGCGCGACCCGCTATTTCGACAAAGTGGCGACCAAGTTCAGCGATTACGACCGCGACCGGTTCGAACGCGGCGGATTTCGCGTGGTGCCGCCGGCGACGGTTCGCCATGGCGCATTCATCGCCAGGAACGTCGTGCTGATGCCATCCTTCGTGAATATCGGCGCCCGCGTCGATGAAGGCACGATGGTGGACACCTGGGCCACCGTCGGCTCGTGCGCGCAGATCGGCAAGAACGTCCATCTCTCCGGCGGCGTGGGCATCGGCGGCGTGCTCGAGCCGCTGCAGGCCAGCCCGACGATCATCGAGGACAACTGCTTCATCGGCGCGCGCTCGGAAGTCGTCGAGGGCGTCATCGTCGAGGAGAACTCGGTGATCTCGATGGGCGTATACATCGGCCAGAGCACGCGCATCTACGATCGCGAGAGCGGCGCGAGCAGCTACGGTCGCATCCCTGCCGGATCGGTCGTGGTGTCGGGCAACCTGCCTTCGGCCGACGGTAAATATAGCCTCTACTGCGCCGTTATCGTCAAGCGGGTGGATGCCAAGACCCGCGCCAAGGTCGGCATCAACGAACTGCTGCGCGGCGACTAGCGAGCGAGAAGAGAAGGCCATGATCTTCGACAAACTATTCCAGCTGATGGCGGAAAAACAGGCCTCTGACATCTTCGTCACCGCCGGCGCGCCGATCCACATCAAGATCCAGGGCACCACGATCCCGATCAACAACCAGATCATGGAGCCGGCGACGATCCAGCGCATGGCGGCCGAGATGATGACGACGGCGCAGACGCGCAAGTTCGAGGAGACGCGCGAGCTGAACCTGTCGTTCGGCGTGCGCGATGTCGGCAACTTCCGCGTCAACGTCTTCTGGCAGCGCAACAGCATCGCCATTGTCGTGCGCTTCATCCAGGGCGACATTCCGGCGCTGGACAGCCTCGGCCTGCCGCCGGTGCTCGCCGACATCATCATGGAGAAGCGCGGCCTGACCCTGATCGTCGGCTCGACCGGTTCCGGCAAGTCGACCACGATCGCGTCCATGCTCGATCACCGCAACGCCAACCGCACCGGCCACATCCTGACCGTCGAGGACCCGATCGAGTACCTTTTCAAGCACAAGAAATCGGTGGTCAACCAGCGCGAAATCGGGCTCGACACCCTGACCTGGGAAGCCGCATTGAAGAACGCGATGCGCCAGGCGCCGGACTGCATCCTGATCGGCGAGATCCGCGACAAGGAAACCATGTCGGCGGCGCTGGCCTATGCGCAGACCGGCCACCTGTGCCTCGCCACGCTGCACGCCAACAACGCCTACCACGCGCTGAACCGGATCATCAACTTCTTCCCGCTGGAGAACCGTCCCCTGCTCTACCTCGACCTGTCGGTCGCGCTCAAGTGCATCGTCTCGCAGCGCCTGGTCAAGAAACCGGACGGGCAGCGCCTTCCGGCGTGCGAGATCCTGCTCAATACGCGCCACATCGCCGAGCTGATCGAAAGGGGCGAAATCAATGCCATCAAGGAGGCAATGGAGCAAAGCATGGCGCCCGGCTCGCAGACCTTCGAGCAGGATCTGTTCCGCCTGTTCAAAGCCGGCGTCATCACACTGGACGAAGCGTTGGCCAACTCCGACTCGCCGACCAACTTGTCCTGGCTCATCAACAACTCGCAATTGAATGTTCCGAGCCCGGCCGAGACGTCGGCCCCGGCGCCGACACTGGAATTCGACCACAGCGCGTCGAGCGGAGCGTCATTCAGCGAGTTCAGCCTGAACCTGGAAGACGCCAAGGTCTAACCTCCCGCGCGTAGCACGTCGCCCAATTCACGTTTGCAAATGGCGACATCCTCGACCCTAGAACTGGCCTGGCAGTTGATCGCCTGCCCGTCGCTGACACCCACTGACGCCGGCTGCCTGGAGATAATCGGCGGGCGCCTGAAAGCGCTCGGATTCGCCTGCGAGCGCCTCGACCACGGACCGGTCGCCAATCTGTGGGCCCGCCATGGCGATGGGGCGCCGCTGGTTTGTTTCGCCGGTCATACCGACGTGGTGCCGACGGGCGATCGCGCGGCATGGGATTCCGATCCCTTCGTCCCGAGCGTTCGCGACGGTTTCCTCTATGGGCGCGGAGCGGCCGACATGAAATCCTCGCTCGCCGCGTTCGTCACCGCGATCGAGCGCACCGTTGGCGCCGATCCGAAACATCCAGGCTCGATCGCACTCCTGCTCACCTCCGACGAAGAAGGCGACGCGGTCGATGGTACGGTGCGGGTGGTGGATGCGCTGGACGCGCGGGGCCAGCGCATCGACTTCTGCATCGTCGGCGAACCGACCTCCAGCGCGCAGCTCGGCGACACGATCAAGAACGGCCGCCGCGGCTCGCTTTCCGGGCGCGTGGTGGTGCGCGGCGTGCAAGGCCATGTCGCCTATCCGCACCTGGCGCGCAACCCGGTCCACCTCGTCGCGCCGGCACTGGCCGAACTCGCCGGCATCGAATGGGACCGCGGCGACGAGTATTTCCCGCCGACCACCTGGCAAGTCTCGAACATCCACGCCGGCACCGGCGCCGGCAATGTGATCCCTGGCCGCGTCGAGATCGACTTCAACTTCCGCTTCGCACCGGCCTCGAGCGTCGACAGCCTGGAGCGGCGGGTCAGCGAAATCCTCGACCGGCATGGCCTCGACTACGAGATCGCCTGGTCGCTGTCGGGGAATCCGTTCCTGACGCCGCGCGGCGAACTCGTCAGCACGGTCTCGGAAGCGGTGTGCGAAACCACGGGGATCATGCCGGCGCTGTCGACGTCCGGCGGCACCTCCGACGGCCGATTCATTGCCCGCATCTGCCCGCAAGTGGTCGAACTCGGGCCGGTGAATGCCACCATCCACCAGGTCAATGAGTGCGTCGCCGTGGCGGCGATGGAACCGCTGAGCCGGATCTACGAGTCGGTGCTGCGCCGGCTGCTCAGGCAGCCTCGCGGCGGGTAAGCGGCGGCTTTGGAAAACGGCGACCTGCTCTCCGTCCGCGATTTCCTCCGCTACGCGGTGAGCCGCTTCAACGCCGCCGGTCTGTGCTTCGGCCACGGCACCGAGAATGCCTTCGACGAGGCGGCCTACCTCATCCTGCACACGCTGCAGCTGCCGCTGGATCGGCTCGACCCGTTTCTCGATGCGCGCCTGATGCCGGGCGAGCGCGAAGCGATCCTGGCGCTCATCGAGCGCCGCGTCTCCAAGCGGCTGCCTGCCGCCTACATCACGCGCGAAGCCTGGCTGCGCGACTACCGCTTCTATGTCGACGAACGGGTGATCGTTCCGCGCTCCTACTTCGCCGAACTGCTCGAAGGCAGCCTGCTATCGTGGATCGGCGAACCCGATCGAGTGCAGCGCGCGCTCGATTTATGCACCGGCTCCGGCTGCCTCGCCGTCATCATGGCGCACACCTTTCCAAGGGCGCACATCGACGCCGCCGACGTGGCACCGGCGGCACTCGAAGTGGCGCGGCGCAATATCGCCGACTATGGCCTGGAGACGCGCATCGAACCGATAGCATCGGACCTGTTCGGCGGTCTGCGCAACCGCACCTACGACCTGATCATCAGCAATCCGCCGTATGTGCCCGCGGCCGCCATGGCCGGCCTGCCGGCGGAGTACCGCCACGAACCGTCGCTGGCGCTGGCGGCGGGGGCGGACGGACTGGATCTGGTGCGCCGCATTATCGGGCAGGCCAAGGCGCACCTGGCGCCGGGCGGGCTGCTGTGCGTCGAGGTCGGCGATCATCGCGGCGGCTTCGAGGCCGCCTATCCGCGGCTGCCGGTGACCTGGCTCGCCACCGATACCGGGATCGAAGCGGTGTTCATGGTGCACCGCGACGAATTGCCCGGCTTCGGATGACCGGCCGTGAAGGCGCGCTGGCGCACGCTGCCCATGAGTCGGGATTCGGCGTCGGTTGCGTCAAGCTGCCAAGCCAGTGTATGTTCTTGGTGTTAACCCGCTGCAGAGCGCAAGAACGCAGTAGCGACGGCGCCCGGGTTTTCTCATCTGCAACCCCAAGGAATTGACTGGCATGGCAACCGATCGGCCGATACTGCTCGTCGAAGACAATCCCGACGACGAGGCGCTGACGCTACGCGCCTTCAAAAAGAACAACATCGCCAACCAGGTCGTCGTTGCACGCGACGGTGTCGAAGCGCTCGACTACCTGTTCGGAACCGGTAGCCACTCCGAGCGCGACACCAACGTCATGCCGGCGGTTGTGCTGCTGGATTTGAAGCTGCCGCGCGTCGACGGCCTCGAAGTGCTGCGGCGTATCCGCGCCAACGACCGCACGCGCCTGCTGCCGGTGGTGGTGCTCACGACTTCGAAGGAACAACAGGACATCTACGAGGCCTATAGCCTCGGTGCCAATAGTTATATCCGGAAGCCGGTCGATTTCGAGAAGTTCATCCACGCGGTCGGACAGCTCGGGCTGTATTGGCTGGCACTCAACGAGGCGCTGGACGTACCACACGCGTGAGCACGCCGGTAGCACTCGTATGGCTTGAAGCACTCGTAGCACGCGTACTCAACGAAGACAGGGAGAGGAAGAGATGGCCGGGACAAGCATCGAACGCCTCGTTGCGGACGCCGCCGAACAGTGCGGCTGGGATTCCGACACGGTGGTCACGATCCTTGAGCAATACATCGACGAGTTCTCCGATCCTGACGAGTTCCGCAGCTATTTGGAACGCCGCGTCGCCGATGACCGCGAGAACGACCTGATAGACGACGGCGACGCCGAACAGGGACAGGACGACTGGGCGTAACCCGCGGCGGGGGCCGCCACGGCCCTCGATGCCTGCGGATCACACCGTAGGAGCGGCCTCGGTGCTGCTGAGCCTCACCCGGGCTACCTGCCCGGATTTCCCCTGCAACCGTCGAAGCTCCCTCCCTATGTGGCCATTAAGTGCCGCTGACTTATGCCGTAAGTCACGCAATTGCGCTTCCGGTGCATTGCGAAATGAAGTCGGCACACCCGATTAGAAGTCTCTGGCGGCAAGCTTTGCGCTCGACCGCGCACTGGCGATCGGCGCGATCTATCAGGGCCCTATGCGCGCACGCGCCGAGGACGCGCTCGGCTTCGCCATCGCCGCCGCACGCACCGGAAGCGCCTTCCGGCGCGCTGCCGAATCGCGCGGCGAAGCCGCGCTCACGCGCGAAGTCGCCTACGCGCTGACCCTATCGCGCGCCGGTGAATGCCTGGCTCACCCTACAGCCTGAGCTTCAGCACATCCGATTTCACGATTCGGGCGCCAAGCCGGCAACGATCGCCGGCGTCCGGATCGAGGCCAGCTATTGATCCGCGCCCGCGCGGCCGCCACGACGCATTGCAAGGTCCCAAGGAGACACGAAATGAAGGCCAGTCTGACGATCAAACAGAAACTGCTCAGCATGACGGCGCTGTCATTGGCGCTGCTGGCGGGGGTGGGCGGCTTGGGATACATCGGAATCGTGCAGCTCACCGCCGCCAACGAAAGCAGCGCCGCCTATTCCGATGCCCTGCGCCACCATTTGGAGGTGGACATGTTCCATGACGGCATCAGCAGCACCGTCAATGCAGCCTTGCTGGCCGGCTTGCGCCGCGACCAGCAGCAATACGACGCCGTGAAGGAAGTATTCACCCACCAGGCACGCACCATGCAAGAGAACCTGACGGCGCTCGAGGCGGTGCCGGTGACACCGGACATCAAGTCAGCACTGTCCCGGGCGCGACCGGCGGTCGCGGCGTATATCGGCGGCGCCGAGGAGATTGTCGGCAGCGCATTCGCCACGCCCGAGACCGCGCAGGCGAAGCGCCCGCTGTTTCAGACTCTGTTCAAGCAGCTCGAGGACGGCCTGGGAAAGCTCAGCGATCTTATTCAGGCGCATGTAGAAGAAAGCCGGAAGGAAGCCGAGGCCACGGCCAAGGCGCTCAAAACCTCAATACTGTTGACGGTCTTGATCACCGTGCCCCTGCTGCTCGTACTGAATTGTCTGAGTGTAAGCAGCGTTCTGAAGCGCATCGGCAAGCTGCGCGGCTTCATGCGCGAACTGGCCTCGGGCGACGCCGACCTGACCAAGCGCCTGCCGGTCGGTAACGCGGACGAGATCGGCGGCACCGCGCAGTCGTTCAACCGCTTCATGGACGTGCTCCAGCGCTTGGTGCAAGAACTGCGCGGCGATGCCGACCGCATGGCCACCGCCGCCGCTCAGTTGGCCGAGACCTCGATGCAGGTCACCACCGCATCGCATACTCAGAGCGAGGCGACAGCGGCAATGGCAGCCGCCGTGGAGCAAGTCACCGTGAGCATCGGCTCGGTCGCGCAAACCGCGGAGGAAGTCCGTGCGCTGTCGCAGAGCGGGCTGGCGCGTACCCATGACGGCCATACCAGCCTCTCGGATCTGGTCAAGGAGATGGAGCAGGTCGAAGCTTCGGTGCGCGCCATCGCCGAGTCGGCCGGGCAGTTCATCGAAAGCACGCAGGCCATCGCGGGAATGACCCATCAGGTCAAGGAGATCGCCGAACAGACCAATCTGCTTGCGCTCAACGCCGCGATCGAAGCGGCGCGCGCCGGAGAACAGGGCCGCGGCTTTGCCGTCGTCGCCGACGAAGTACGCAAGCTCGCCGAGCGCTCAGCGAAGTCGGCGGGCCGGATCGACGAGGTCACCCTCACCCTTGGCGCGCGCTCGCAGGAAGTCGAGCAATCTCTTGCGCAAGGTCGCCAGGCATTGCAGGTCAGCCGAGAATACGTGGAACGAGTCGTCGAGCGCCTGGGCGCCGCCGATACGGCGGTGTCCGACGCCAGCCTCGGGGTCAACGGGATTACGAGCGCCGTCAGCGAGCAACGCTGCGCCAGCACCGAAATCGCCAAGAACATCGAGCGCATCGCCCACATGACCGAGGAAAACCACAACGCGATCCGCGAGGCCTGCGCCACTGCCGCCGAGCTGGAGCGCCTGGCAGCGAGCATCCAGGGCCTGGTGAGGCAATTCAGGGTCGCCGCCTGAGCGCGAATCCCTGCGCCGTATGGGTCCCCGCCTGCGTGGGGACGACATACTCTTGCGCGTCGGTGGCCTGAAAGCCAAAGTTCTTCGTTTGCGGCGGTCGCACCGGGTTCTGGTGCAATCGCGCGCCGGCCGGATTTCGGCATGTGGCTAAACGGGTGCATACCCCCTATGCGCTCCCTGCGATTCCCAGTGCTTGGTTCCGTCCGTAGAGTTGGCGACACCGATGCCCTTGGCAACTCCTTGAACTGCGGACATCGGCTCAACTTCCACTTCAGGAGAGCATGCCATGATCATCCGCCCCAAACCGCACTTGCTGCGCGCCGCGCTCACTGTCTCCGCCTTGTCAGCGCTGTGCAACTCGGCCCTGGCCGTGGTCTACACCGTCGGCAACGAAGCGGCCGGTAACCAGGTCATCGCCTTCGATGTCGATGACGCGGGCCGCCTGTTCGAGCTCGGCCGCTTCGATACCCAGGGACTGGGCAGCGGCGCGCCGCTGGGCAACCAGGCTGCGCTGGCCACCGACGCGAGCGATCGCTGGCTGTTCGTGACCAACACGGGCAGCGGCACGGTCACCAGTTTCCGCCTGCAGGAAAACGGGCTGGAGTTCGTCAATGTCATCAAATCCGGCGGCGCGCGGCCGATCAGCGTGGCCGTGTTCGGCACCTTGGTCTATGTGCTGAACGAAGGCGACGGGATAAGCGCCGACCCGGAACTGCGCTACGACACGATCAGCGGTCTGCGCTTCGGCGGCGGCGGTGTGCTCGAGGCGATTCCGAACTCGACGCGCATCATCGACCGCACTCGGCTGACGGCACCGGCGCAGATCGGGTTCAACAAATCCGGTACCGTGCTTCTGGTCACCGAAAAGGCCACCGACACCTTGACGACCTACGTGATGCGTCCCAACGGCACACCGGCGAACCAGCCGCGCAAGCGCAAGTCGGCGGTGCCGACGCCGTTCGGCTTCGCGTTCGGCGACCGCGACTACGTCTTCATCACCGAGGCGAACGGCGGCGGCTCCGGCGTCACCGCGTCATACCGCGTCGATCGCGTGACGGGTGAGGTATCGAACCTGGTCGACCACGTCGATCAGGGCTTCGCCACTTGCTGGACGGTGTTGAACAACGATCAGACACTGGGCTTTTCGACCAACACCGGCAGCGGTACCGTGTCGACCTACGAGATCAATTTCAACGGTACGTTGAACTTCCGGCGCGACCGCAGGAATGATCGGCCGGTGTTCAGCGGCAACGGAGTGCGCGACGCCGCGCTGTCGCAGGACAATGAGTCTCTGTTCACGCTCAACAATGGCGATAGCCGGATCCGCAAGTTCCGCGTCAATCGCAACGGGGGCATCTCGCTGCAAGGCGAGGCTGCCATTCCGGCCAGTGCGACCGGGCTGATGGCGCGCTAGGGCGAGATGCGCTGGATCAAGGGACGAAGGCAGCCGGCCGCCGGGGTGACTTGGCGGCCCCACGCTCAGGAAGCTCGAGCGCACTGAACTGCGTCGCCGCCGCCTCGCCGAAGTAGTCCAGCACGGCGCGCACTCGCTTCGTCGTCTTCAGGTCGCGATGGGTCAGCAGCCACAAGTCGCGTTCGATGTCGAAGTCATCAGGCAGCAAGCGCAAGAGCCTGGCGTTGCCGGCGGCGGCATAGACCGGCAGCGCGACGATGCCCAGCCCGGCTTGGGCGGCGTCTATCTGCATGGCGATGCTGTCGGACGCGAACGTGCTGCGGGCCTCACCCGCGAGCTGGCGCAGCAAGCGGCACTGCGGCAATTCGCCGATGCGCCGCATCGACCGAATGATCCTGTGCCGCGGCAACTGATCGGTGCTTTGCGGCGCGCCATGTGCGTCGACGTAGGCGTGGCCGGCATAGAGTCCGAAATGAACCTTGCCCAAGCACCGCCCGACGTACTCGCCGGATCCCGGATCCCCCACCCGCAAAGCCACGTCGGCCTTGCCGGTGAACAGATCGACGGCGTCGTAGTTGACCATCAGGTCCAGTTCGATGTCCGGATGAAGCGCCTGGAATTCGGCCATCCTCGGCGAAACCAGAAATGCGGCGAGGCTTTCCACCGTCGTGAAAGTCACGCGACCGGAGTCGCCGTCATCGGCATAGCGCAGCTTCTCCTCGATCCATCGGCTCTGGATCTCGATGGCACGCACGCGCTCGTGCACCTTGAGGCCGGTCGCGTTGAGCCGGTAGCCGCTCGGGCCGCGCACGAACAAGGCCGTGCCGACCCGGCGTTCGAGCTCGACGATACGCCGGCCCACCGTCGGCTGAGTCGTCCCCAGCACACGCGCAGCGGCGGAAACGCTGCCCGATTCGGCGACGGCGAGGAAGTAGCGATAGTCGTCCCAGTTCTCCATGCCCAGATTCGGATCAGGCTCGGCTTTTCGACCACCCTGATCTTATGCCATCTCCCGCGCCGGCGTGAATCCATGAGCCATGTGGGCCCCCGACGCGGGGACGGCATACGCTTGCGCGCTGACGGTATGAACGCCTAAGCTTGTCGTTTGCCGCAGGCCACCCGCCGGCGCTGCCCCCAAGCCCAGAAAGGGTTTCCCCATGCCATCGACTCGCCGTCACGGCAACAAACTCGTCGCCGACATCGGCGGCACCAATGCCCGCTTCGCCATCGTGCCCGCCGGCGCCCATGCCCCGACGCAAGAGCTGGTGCTGCCGTGCGCCGAGTTCGCCGGCCCGGTCGAGGCGATTCGCCATTACCTGGAGCGCATCGGCGGAGCGCCGCCGGTCGAAGCCGGACTGGCGATCGCCAACCCGGTGACCGGCGATGCGGTGAAGATGACCAACCATGTCTGGGCCTTCTCGATCGAGGAGACGCGGCGCGCGCTCGGCCTCGATCGGCTGCTCGTCTTCAACGACTTCACCGCGCTGGCGATGTCGCTGCCATTCCTCGGGGCGGCCGATCTGCGCCAGGTCGGCGGCGGCGCGCGCCAGCCGGATGCGCCGATCGCGCTGCTCGGCGCCGGCACTGGACTGGGCATGTCGGGCCTGGTGCCCTCGCCGGCCGGCTGGATTCCGCTGCAAGGCGAGGGCGGCCACGCCAGCTTCAGCCCGGCCAACGCCCGCGAGGCGGACATCCTGCGCATCGTCTGGCGCGACTACCCGCACGTGTCCGCCGAGCGGCTGGTGTCGGGGATGGGCATGAACAACCTGCACCGGGCGATCGCTGAACTCGAAGGCCAGAGCGCACCGGCACTGACCCCGGCCGAGATCACCGGCCGCGCCATCGATGCCGGCGACCCGATATGTGCCGAGGTGGTGGATACGTTCTGCGCCATGCTCGGCACCGCGGCGGCCAATCTCGCGCTCACGCTCGGCGCGCGCGGCGGAGTGTACGTCGGCGGCGGCATCGTTCCTCGGCTCGGCGACGTGTTCGATCGATCGTCGTTTCGCCGCCGTTTCGAGGACAAGGGCCGCTTTTCTGAGTACCTGGCGGCGATCCCCACTTACGTGATCGTGGCCAACACACCGGCGCTGCTGGGCGCTGCCGAACTGCTGCGAGGCTAGCGCCTCGCGACAGTGGCCACGGCCCGCCGCCAACAGGGCACGAGGCGCGGCGCGCCGAAATCTTCACCGCGATCAGCACGCGCCGCGCCGAATTCGCTATCATCGCCACTGCAAGCTGCTGATGCTGCAAGCGCACATCACTCGGCTGGACCCGCACGCACGCAAAACGCACGCAACATGCCACGTGATGGCCGGCCGACAGACGCTTCGGCGGCCTCGCATTCAGGGGAGATCAGTATGGCTAAGCCGACCCGGCTTCCCGCCTGGGGAGCGCTCACCGCCCATCACGAGCAAGCGCGGCACTTGCGCATGCGCGAACTGTTCGCTTTGGATCCGCAGCGCTTCGAGCGCTTTTCTCTGCGCGCGGCCGGGCTGTTCCTGGACTACTCGAAGAACCGCATCACCGAAGAAACGATCCAGCTACTGGTCGAATTGGCGCGCGCCAGCGCGGCCGAGGCGCGGCGCGACGCGATGTTCGCTGGCGAGCGCATCAACCAGACCGAGAACCGGGCGGTGCTGCACGTGGCCCTGCGCAACCGCTCCAACCGGCCGATCCAGGTCGATGGCAAGGACGTGATGCCGGGCGTCAACGCCGTGCTCGCGCAGATGCGCAAGTTCACCGATACCGTGCGCGCCGGCGTCTGGCTCGGCCACACCGGCAAGCCGATCCGCCACGTGGTCAACATCGGCATCGGCGGCTCCGACCTCGGCCCGTACATGGCGTGCGAGGCGCTGCGGCCCTACGGCAACCCCGCGCTGGCCATGCATTTCGTCTCCAACGTCGACGGCACGCACATCGCCGAGGCGCTCAAGCGCGTCGATCCCGAGACCACGCTGTTCATCGTTGCCTCGAAGACCTTCACCACTCAGGAAACGCTCAGCAACGCGCACAGCGCACGTGCCTGGTTCCTCGACAACGGCGGCAGCGAAGCGGCGATCGCCAAGCACTTCGTCGCCGTATCCACCAACGCGGAGGCGGTGCGCGCATTCGGCATCGACACCGCGAACATGTTCGGCTTCTGGGACTGGGTCGGAGGACGCTACTCGCTGTGGTCGGCGATCGGCCTGCCGATCGCTTTGTCCATCGGCATGGATCACTTCGAGAGCCTGCTCGGCGGCGCCCATTCGATGGACGAGCATTTTCGCACCACGCCGCTGGAGTCGAACATGCCGGTCATCCTGGCGCTGCTGGGCATCTGGTACACGAACTTCTTCGCCGCCGACAGCCACACCATCGCGCCCTACGACCAATACCTGCACCGCTTTCCGGCCTACCTGCAGCAGCTGGACATGGAGAGCAACGGCAAATCGGTGACGCTGGCCGGCGAGCGCATCGACTACGTCACCGGCCCGGTCATCTGGGGCGAGCCGGGAACCAACGGGCAGCATGCCTACTATCAGTTGCTGCATCAGGGCACGCGGCTGGTGCCGGCCGATTTCATCGTGCCGCTGCATAGCCAGAACGCGATCGGGCGGCACCACGAAATCCTCGTCGCCAACTGCTTCGCGCAGACCGAAGCGTTGATGCGCGGCAAGACGGCGGACGAGGCGCGCGCCGAGCTGCATGCGCAGGGCCTGAGCGACGAGGCCCTGGAACGGCTGGTGCCGCACAAGGTTTTCCAAGGCAATCGGCCGACCAACACGATCCTCGTGAACCGGCTCGACCCGGCGACCTTGGGAGCGCTGATCGCGCTTTATGAACACAAGGTGTTCGTGCAAGGGGCGATCTGGGATGTGAACTCGTTCGATCAGTGGGGAGTCGAGCTGGGCAAGCAGTTGGCGCGCGCCATCGAGCCGGAGCTGGCAGGCACGCAGCCGATCGGCGACCATGACGGGTCGACGCGCGCCTTGATCGATCTGTACCGCCGCGCACAGGGTTGAGCGGCGTCGTGAATGCTCGCCGCTGCGAGCGCGGACCGGGGGGTGAGGGCTGCGCCGCCTATTCATGACTCCCGCATGCCGAAGTGCCGGATCCGCAATGATCCAATGCGATTTCAAATGTGTCACTGGGACCAATAACTATGCTAAGCGATATCGAAGTCAAATCGATCTGCCGCGGTGACCACGGCGACGCGTTCTCGGTTCTGGGTATGCACACCGATGACAAGAAGGTACTGTGGGTGCGCACTTTCCTGCCGGGGGCAGTCTCGGTCTCTCTCATCGATCCGGACAAGCGCGAAGCGATCGTGGAACTCGAATCGCGCGATCCCGACGGGTTTTTCGAAGCGTCGATCGCCGGGCGTCGTGAGCCCTTCCCCTACCGCCTGCGCGTGGACTGGGGTGGTAACGTGGTGGAGATCGACGATGCGTTCCGCTTTCCGCCGATACTCGGCGAGATGGATGTCTGGCTGCTGGCCGAGGGCACGCACTACCGGCCCTACGAACGGCTCGGCGCCCACCTGCGCGAGATCGATAGCATCGCCGGCGTGGCATTCGCGCTATGGGCGCCGAATGCGCAACGCGTGAGCGTGGTCGGCGACTTCAATCACTGGGACGGACGACGCCATCCGATGCGCCTGCGCCGCGAGTGCGGTGTATGGGAGATCTTCGTCCCCGGCATCGGCCCCGGAGCCCGATACAAGTACGAATTGCGCACCCACGACGGGGTCGTGCTGCCGCTCAAAGCTGACCCGTATGGCTTCCGTGGCGAGATGCGCCCCAGCACTGCTTCGGTCGTCCATCCGTTGCCGCCGCTGATCGAGCCGGGCGACGCCAAGCGCAAGCGCGCCAATGCGCTGGACGCACCGATGTCGGTCTACGAAGTACACCTGGGGTCGTGGAAGCGCAAGCCGGAGGAAGGCAATCGCTTCTTGACCTGGCGCGAACTCGCCGACGAGCTGGTGCCGTACTGCGCGGACATGGGCTTCACCCACCTCGAACTGATGCCGATCAGCGAGCACCCCTTCGACGGCTCTTGGGGATATCAGCCGCTCGGGCTCTACGCACCCACGGCGCGCTTCGGCACGCCGGAGGACTGCCGCTATTTCGTCCAGCGCTGTCACGAGGCCGGCATCGGCGTGCTGATCGACTGGGTTCCGGGCCACTTCCCGACCGACGAGCATGGGCTGGCGTATTTCGACGGCAGCCATTTATTCGAGCACCAGGATCCGCGCGAGGGCTTCCACCGCGACTGGAACACCCTCATCTACAACTTCGGCCGCAACGAGGTGCGCAATTTCCTCATGGGCAATGCGCTCTACTGGATGGAGCGCTACGGCATCGACGGCCTGCGTGTCGACGCGGTGGCTTCGATGCTGTATCGCGACTACAGCCGCCCGGCTGACGAGTGGATTCCGAACTACTACGGCGGGCGCGAAAACCTCGAGGCGATCGCCTTCATGCGGCGTACCAACGAAGTGATCGGCATCGAGCGCCCGGAGGCGATCACGGTGGCCGAGGAATCCACCGCCTGGCCAATGGTGTCGCGGCCGCCGGCGATGGGCGGCCTGGGCTTCCATTTCAAGTGGAACATGGGCTGGATGCACGACACCCTGGAGTACATGAAGCGCGACCCGGTGTACCGCAAGTACCACCACAATCAGCTCACGTTCGGCCTGCTTTACGCCTTCCACGAGAACTTCGTCCTGCCGCTGTCGCACGACGAGGTGGTGCACGGCAAGGGCTCGCTGCTCTCGCGCATGCCGGGGGACGCCTGGCAGAAGTTCGCCAATCTGCGCGCCTACTATGGCTTCATGTGGACCCACCCAGGCAAGAAGCTGCTATTCATGGGCGGGGAGTTCGCCCAGGGATGCGAGTGGAATAGCGCCGAGAGCCTCGACTGGCACCTGCTGGATATCGACTACCATAAGGGCGTACAGTCGCTTGTGCGCGACTTGAATGGGCTGTATCGCGAGTGCCCGGCGCTATATGAGCGCGATTTCGATCCGCAGGGGTTCGAGTGGATCGACTGCAACGACAGCGATAACTGTGTCCTGTCGTATCTGCGCCGCGGCAAGGATGCGCAACGGATCGTGGTCACGGTATGCAACTTCACGCCGGTTCCGCGCAGCGGCTATCGGATCGGCGTGCCGCATGGCGGCCTCTACCGTGAAAGCGTCAACACCGACTCGGTGCGCTACGGCGGCAGCGATATGACCAATCCGGAGGGTGTAGTGCAGGCCGAGGAGACGCCTTTCCACGGCCGGCCGTTCTCCCTGAACTTGACGTTGCCGCCACTGGCGACACTTGTTTTGGAATGGACAGCAGAATAGAGATCACCGAGGTCGAGACCGCCCTCATGCGACCCGGCAGACCATGGCCGCTGGGCGCGCAGTGGGACCGGTTCGGCGTCAATTTCGCGGTGTTCTCGCAGAACGCCGAGCGAGTCGAGCTTTGTCTGTTCGACCGCGACGGCGTGCGCGAGATGACGCGCATTGCCCTGCCCGAGGTCACCGACCACGTTTGGCATGGCTATCTTCCCAGTGCCGGGCCGGGATTGATCTACGGCTATCGCGTGTACGGCCCTTATGACCCCGATCGCGGCCATCGCTTCAACCACCACAAGCTGCTGCTCGATCCCTATGCGCAAGAGATAGTGGGGGATTTCCAGTGGCACGCGGCACATTTCGGCTACGACATACTGCAGCCGCGCCAGCACTTCAGCTTCGACACGCGTGACAACGCCGTGGAAATGCTCAAAGCACGCGTGGTCAGCGAGCAGTTCGAATGGGGCGACGACCGCGCACCGCAGGTGCCGTGGGCGGACGCCATCATCTACGAGGCACACGTCAAGGGCATGACCCAGCTCCACCCGGAGGTGGCGCCCAATTTGCGCGGAACCTACGCCGGCATGGCGTCGCCGCCCATCCTGGCGCACCTGAAGCGCCTTGGCGTTACCGCCGTCGAACTGCTGCCGGTGCATTACCACATCGACGAAGGACACCTCACGGACAAGGGCCTGACCAACTACTGGGGCTACAACACGCTGGGTTTTTTCGCGCCGGATCCGCGTTTCGGAGTGCGCGACTCGGGGCAGTCCACCGCGGCGCAGTTCAAGTCCATGGTCAAGGCGATGCACGCCGCCGGCATTGAGGTCATTCTCGACGTGGTCTACAACCACACTGCGGAGGGCGACCACAATGGTCCGACGTTGTGCTATCGCGGCATCGACAACCTGTCGTACTACCGTTTGCGTCAGGGCCACCTGCGTCACTACGAAAACGTCACCGGCTGCGGCAACACCGTCAACGTCGGCCACCCGCGCGTGCTGCAACTCGTTATGGACTCGCTGCGCTACTGGGTCACCGAGATGCATGTCGATGGTTTCCGCTTCGACCTGGCGACGACGCTGGCGCGCGATCAGCATGATTTCGACCGCGGCAGCAGCTTCTTCGATGTAGCCCGTCAGGATCCGGTTCTCAATCGCGTCAAGCTGATCGCCGAGCCATGGGATCTGGGCATGGACGGCTACCAGGTCGGCCGCTTCCCCCCCGGCTGGATCGAGTGGAACGACCGCTTCCGCGACACGACGCGTGCATTCTGGCTAGGCCGCCAGGCGCCGATGGGCGAGATGGCACGGCGCTTGTGCGCTTCCAGCGACATGTTCCGGCATGACGGCCGGCGGCCCCAGACCAGCCTGAACTTCATCAGCGCGCACGATGGCTTCCCGCTGCGCGATCTGACCACGTACAACGAAAAGCACAATCACGCCAACTGCGAGGACAATCGCGACGGGAGCAACGATAACCGGAGTTGGAACTGCGGACACGAGGGCCCCACCGACGACCCCTGGATCAGGACCCTGCGGCGGCGTCTCGAGCGCTCGCTGCTGTCCACCTTGTTCGTCTCGCAGGGCGTGCCGATGCTGCTGGGCGGTGACGAGCTGGGTCGCACGCAGCACGGCAATAACAACACTTATTGCCAGGACTCCGAGATCAACTGGCTGGACTGGCCGCACGCCGACCAGGAGCTTATCGATTTCACCGCCGCCCTCATCGCGTTGCGCCGCCAGTTCTCGCAATTGCGCCGCACCTATTGGCTCTACGGCGATCTGACGCGCGCCCGCTTTCCGGACATTACCTGGCTCAACCGCAACGGCACCGCGATGACGCCGGAGCAATGGACCGAACATGGGCGCCACGCCTTCGGATTTCTGCTCGGACCGGATACGCAGCAGGACTCGTTTCTGCTCTGTCTGGTCAATGCCGAGACGCAGGATGTGCGCTTCGTCCTGCCCAGCGGTGATTGGGAGCTGCTGTTGAAAAGCGATGAAACGGCGAGCGTGCCGCCCACCGCCAACGCGCCGATCACGCTGGCGGCCTACAGCATGGCGCTGCTCAAGCAGACGCCGAACTCGCCGCTCAGACCTGCCGGCGGGGGAAGCTAGTGCGCCGTGCCGTGCGTCGGCGCTGCGGCTCGCCGGCCCTCTGCGCCGCTGCGAACATCGTAGGAAGGTTGGCGAGACACCCGAGCCGGAGTTCCTAATACAATGCCTTTCCCTCGCAGCAGCGGCGTACTGCTTCATCCAACCTCACTCCCCGGCCCACACGGCTCGGGCGATTTCGGCTCCACCGCCTACCATTTCGTCGATTGGCTCGTGGCCGCGGGGCAAGGGCTGTGGCAAATCCTGCCCTTGGGCGGAATCGGTCCCGGCAATTCCCCCTACATGAGCAGTTCGGCTTTCGCGGGAAACATGCTGCTGATCGACCTTGCCGAGTTGAAAGCGCATGGTTGGCTCACCGAGAAGGATCTCGGGCACGACAACGGGTTTCGTACCGACCGAGTGGATTTCTCGGTCGTGTATCACTACCGCATGGCCAAGCTGCGGCTCGCCGCCGAGCGCTTCTTCGCTGTACACCAAGGCCGCCACCTGGGCGACTACCAGAGTTTTTGCCAGGCCGAGCAGTCATGGCTCGACGACTACGCCCTGTTCATGACCTTGGCCGAGGAAAACGAATGGAGCGACTGGTGCACTTGGGACACCGCATTGGCGCGTCGCGACCCGCGGGCACTACAGCGAGCGGCCACGCAGCGCGCCGTCGAAATCAGCTTCTGGAAATTCTGCCAGTGGTGCTTTTTCCGCCAGTGGCGCAGGCTCAAGCACTATGCCAATGAACGCGGCATTCGGATCATCGGCGACATCCCCATCTTCATTGCCTACCAGAGCGCCGAAGTGTGGGCACGGCAGGATCTTTTTCAGTTGGGCGAGGACCGCATGCCGACCGTGATCGCCGGCGTCCCGCCGGATTTCTTTAGCGAGACCGGGCAGCGCTGGGGCAACCCCCTGTACCGCTGGGAGGCGCACGAGGAAGAAGGCTACGCTTGGTGGATCGAACGCATCCGCCGCACCACCGAATTGGTGGATATCGTGCGCATCGATCACTTTCGCGGCTTCGCCGGCTACTGGGAAATCCCCGCGGATGAACCCACGGCGATCCACGGGCGCTGGGTGCCGGGCCCCGGCGCGCAGCTCTTCAATGCCATTCAAGCCGGGCTGGGTAAACTGCCGATCATCGCCGAGGATCTGGGTATCGTCACGCCCGACGTGGTCGAGCTACGCGAGCGCTTCGCGCTGCCCGGCATGCGGGTACTACACTTCGCGTTCGGCGGCGACCCGGACAATCCGTACCTGCCCCACAACTACGATCACAACACCGTCGTCTACACCGGGACTCACGACAACAACACGACCAGAGGTTGGTTCGACGCCACCACCGAGCGCGAGCGCGCCTTCGCTTGCAAGTACCTGCACACGGACGGCGAGGAGATCCACTGGGACATGATCCACGCGGCGTCGCAGTCGGTTGCCGACATCGCGATCTATCCTTTTCAGGACATCCTCGGACTGGACGCGGAACACCGCATGAACCTACCGGGGAAACCCGCCGGATACTGGGAATGGCGCTTCACCTGGAGCGACGTCAAGATCATCCATTCCCAGCGCTTGTACGAGACCAGCGCGGTACACGGGCGCTGCGCACCCGACCGCCTCAAGCTGCCGCCGAATCCCGAAACCGAGGCGTTGACGTAGCCGCCGCGGGCATCGCCGCGGCTAACGCCGCGCCCGTAACCTCACCAAACCACGGCGTGCGTTCCCGCACCAGCGGGAACGAAGTCCGGCTAGATGGCGGCCTCGTCCATCTCTCCGGTACGGATGCGAACGACTTGCTCGACCGGGAAGACGAAGATCTTGCCGTCGCCGATTTTTCCAGTACGCGCGGCCTTGATGATGGCTTCGATGACGTGCTCGACGTCCTTGTCGGCGACCACGACCTCGACCTTGATCTTGGGCAGAAAATCCACCACGTACTCGGCGCCCCGATAGAGTTCGGTGTGGCCCTTCTGGCGCCCGAAACCCTTCACTTCCGTCACCGTCAGCCCGGTGACGCCGACTTCCGAGAGCGCTTCGCGCACTTCGTCGAGCTTGAACGGTTTGATGATCGCTTCGACTTTTTTCATGCTCCCTCCATAGGGTCAGTTAGGGATCGAGCGTGCCTGTGGCGCCTCACCACTCATCGGCGTAGCGCGACGTGATCGGGTAACGCCAATCCTTGCCGAATCCGCGCTTGGTGACGCGGATGCCGACCGGGGCCTGGCGGCGTTTGTATTCGCTGCGCTTGAGCATGCCCACCACGCGCCGCACCTCGGCTGCATCGAAGCCGGCGGCAACCATCTCGCGCGGGCTCAGATCCTGCTCCATGTAGGCCTCGATGATGGCGTCGAGCACTTCGTAGGCCGGCAACGTATCCTGATCGGTCTGGTCCGGCTTCAGCTCGGCCGACGGGGCGCGGGTGATGATGCGCTCGGGGATCACCGGCGACAGGCTGTTGCGATAGCGCGACAAGCGATAGACGAAGGTCTTGAAGATGTCCTTGATCACCGCGAATCCACCGGCCATGTCGCCGTAGAGCGTGGCGTAGCCGACCGCCATCTCCGACTTGTTGCCGGTGGTCAGCACGATCGAGCCGCATTTGTTCGATAGCGCCATCAGCAGCATCCCGCGGATACGCGCCTGGATGTTCTCTTCCGTCGTATCCGCCGCCTGCCCGGCGAACTCCCGCGCCAGTATTGCCTGAAAGGCTGTCATCGCCGGTTCGATCGGCAGCACGTCGTAGCGAACCTCGAGCGCCTGTGCCAGTGCGTGCGCGTCGTCGAGGCTGATCGGCGCGGTGTACGGCGAAGGCATCATCACCGCGCGCACTTTGTCGGCGCCCAGCGCGTCCACCGCGATGCACAGCGTCAGCGCGGAGTCGATGCCGCCGGAGAGCCCGATGAGGGCGCCGGGAAAGCCGTTCTTGCCGAGATAATCGCGCACGCCGAGCTTGAGCGCCGCGTAGGTCTCGACCTCGATCGGCTGCGGCGCCACCACGCCCGCCCGCTGCAAATCGCCGTCGGCATAGTCGATGAATTCCAGGGTCTCGGCGAACGAAGCCGCCTGCAAGACCAGATCGCCGCGCCGGTCGAGCGCGAACGAGGCGCCGTCGAACACCAGCTCGTCCTGGCCGCCGACCATGTTGGCATAGACGACGGGAATCTCGATGTCCTGAATGCGATCGCGCAGCACTTCGTAGCGCTGCGCCTGCTTGTTCATGTGGTAAGGCGAGGCGTTGAGCGTGAGCAGCAGATCCGCGCCTTCGCGCTGCGCCTGATCCGCCGCCCCCGGCTCCCAAACGTCGGCGCAAATGTTTATTCCGCAGCGCACGCCCTCCAATTCGACCACGCACGGCTTGCTCCCGTGCGCGAAATAGCGTTCCTCGTCGAACACCTCGTAGTTCGGCAGGCGGTGCTTGTGGTAGGTGGCGGCGATGCGCCCGTCCTGAATCAGCGACGCGGCGTTGAAGTGTTCGTCGCCCTGCCGGTGCGGATGGCCGACGATCAGCGCGACCCCGCGTACCTGCTCCGCCAGCGCTTCGAGTTCGCGGCCGCAACTGCGATAGAAGTCCGGCCGCAGCAGCAGATCCTCGGGCGGGTAGCCGCACAGGCCGAGCTCCGGCGTCAGCACCAAGTGCGCCCCGGCCGCCTTGGCTCGCCGGCCGGACTCGAGGATCTTGCGCGCATTGCCCGGCAGGTCACCCACCGTGCAGTTGATTTGTGCGAGCGCTATCTTCAGGTTCTTCATGGACCGCACACTATACCGCGCCCATGCGGCTTGTAGCGCTCACGTGCGCCGCCGCTGCGCCCGCCGCCACAGCCGGGGGCTTGGGCCGACTCGCCGAATGGCACAATAGCCGCCCCGGCATGCCCCGATCCCCATCTACCATGCAAACCACATTGCGCGTCCTGCGCCGCCTGGACGAGATTGCCCCCGCGCAGTGGGATACACTGGCCGGCGGCCAGCCATTCCTGCGCCACTGCTTCTTGCACGGCCTGGAAGCCACGCAGTGTGTCGGCGCCGGCAGTGGATGGCAGCCGAGCCATATCACCGTTTGGCGCGGCCCGGCGCTGGCGGCTGCGATGCCGCTCTACCTCAAGGACCACAGCTACGGCGAGTTCGTGTTCGATTGGGCGTGGGCCGAGGCTTATCGGCGCGCCGGCGGCGAGTACTACCCGAAGCTGCTGACCGCGGTGCCGTTCACCCCGGTGCAGGGTCCGCGGCTGCTCGCTGTCGATGAAGCTGCTCGGATCGAGTTGCTGGAGCATGCCTTGAGCGTCGCGGCGGCCGCCGGCCTATCTTCCTGGCATGTGCTGTTTCCGGCTGGAGAGGAGGCGAAGCTGTTGCGCGAGCGCGGTCTGCTGCTGCGCCATGGCATGCAGTTTCATTGGTGCAACGGCGGCTACCGCGATTTCGACGATTTCCTCGATTCGCTGGTGCGAGAAAAGCGCAAGAAGATCCGCCAGGAGAGGCGCAGGCTCGGCGCCGCAGGCTTGACCGTGCGTAGGCTAGGGGGCGCGGCGATCGAGCCCGGCGATTGGGCGTTCTTCGATCGTTGCTACAACCATACCTACCGCCTGCACCGCTCGCTGCCTTACCTGAACCTCGCCTTCTTCGAGCACCTGGGGCGGACGATGCCGGACAACCTCCTGCTGCTCATCGCCGAGCGTGCCGGCAAGCGCATCGGCGCCGCGCTCGACATCCACGACGAGCAAAGCCTATACGGCCGCTACTGGGGTGCGCTGGAGTACGTGCCCGGCCTGCACTTCGAAGTGTGTTATTACCAAGGCATCGAGTTCTGCATCGAGCGCGGCCTCGCCTACTTCGAAGGCGGCGCGCAGGGGGAGCACAAGCTGGCGCGCGGCCTGACGCCGGTGCGCACGGTTTCCGCCCACTGGTTCGCGCAGCCGCGCTTCGCCAACGCGGTACGGCAGTTCCTCAGCCGTGAGGCCGCCGGAGTGGACGACTACATCGACGAACTAGACGAGCGCGCGCCGTTCAAGGCAGGCCACGCCGACCCAGAGGCTACGTAGTGGTCTGCTTGGCGCGCCATGATGGAAGAGGCCTTCGCTTCGTCATTTCCGCGAAGCCTGTCGCCGCGCAGGCGGGGAGCAGGAATCCAACGGAATGCCTGGGTCCCCCGCTTACGCGGGGTTGGCGCACGCAGCGCCGGGTACGCCATGGCGCCCATGCCGTTCGCGCAGCATGAGCTCGATGCGCTCGCCCGGCTGCGGCCGGCTGAACAGATAGCCTTGCAGCTTTTCGCAACCCGAAGCGATGAGGAAGTCGGCCTGCTCCTGGGTTTCGACGCCCTCGGCGATAACTTCCAGCTTCAATGCAACACGGCCACGCCGATGCTCGGCGAAACAACGATCTCCTGCCCCTGAATCACGTAGGGCTGGCTCATCAGGTCCTGGATCCGCTCGGCCACTCGTGCGATGTCGGCGACGTCCTTGATGTCGGCCAGGATCAAGGTGAACTCGTCGCCGCCGAGCCGCGCGAAATCCGGCGTCGCTTCGCCGCCCGCCGCACGCGATACCGTGTCGCTGTCGCGCAGCCGATCCTTCAGCCGTTCCGCCACCGATTTCAGAAGCTGGTCGCCGGCGTTGTGTCCGAGCGTATCGTTCTGCGCCAGCACCTCCCGCACCAAGGCTTTGGGCAAAAGATCGCAGACATGCCGGCCGCGCAAGTCGCCCGCCGACAAGAAGGGTATGCGGCAATGCCCGGCGCGGTAGCCATGGCAAACGCCGTCGGCACTCACGGTGAACATGACGTCGGGAATTGCGCGCAGCATCGCGCGATTGCGCTCTTCGGCTGCACGTAACGCTCGCGCCGCGAGCGCCCCGCGCAGGACATAGCGCGCTCGGTGGCCAAGCACGGGCCAGTTGATCGGCTTGGCGATGAAGTCGGGCGCGCCGAACTCGTAAGCCTGGTTGATCGAGTCCAGATCGTCCATGCCCGTCACCATGATGACGGGCACCTGAGCAGCGTCGGCGATGCGGCGGATGCGTCGGCACACCTCGAACCCGTCGATCCGCGGCGTCTCCACGTCGAGCAACACGAGATCCGGCGCGGCGCCGCTGAAAGCCTCCAGCGCCGCCGCGCCATCGGCCGCCTCGATGACGTCGAAATCCGCCTGCTCCAGCGTCTCGCGCGCCAGTACCCGCATCATCGGTCGTCGTCAACCAGCAGCACGCGCGCGCGGGTCTCAGTGGGCGGCATCTTCGGTCTCGGCATCCGAAATCGCGTTGAGCGCCACCACGACGCGCTGGTACTCCTGCTCGGCCGCGACGACGAGTCTCTGCGCGCCGGCCGTCGTCGCGCTGCGCCCGAGCATTTCCAGCTCCTTGCACATCGCCGCGAGGCGTTCGGCGCCGAGATTGGCGCTGGCGGACTTCATCGCGTGCGCCGCCTCGCTCAGTACAGCGGGATTGTCGCCGGCCACCGCCGCCGCCATCCGGTCGAGCCGCGCCGGCGCATCGGTGCAGTAGATGCCCACGACCTTGCGCAACAGCGCGAAGTTGAAGGTGGGTCCGAGCATCAATATCTTGTCGAGCACACTACGGTTCACCGCTGCATCCTCGTCGTCCGCCGGTGGCGCCTCGGCAGGCGCTGCCGAGGCGCCGCGGTCGGGCGATGCGGCGGCGCACACCGCCGGACGATCGGGCAGCCAGCGGTTGAGTATCTCGGTCAGCTGATGATGGCTGAATGGCTTGCTCAAGTAGTCGTCCATCCCGACCGCCAGGCATTGCTCCCGGTCGCCCGCCACCGCGTTTGCCGTCAGCGCGATGATGGGGATTCGGCGCACACCGCCGGCTACTGCTTCCCGGCGGCGAATCTCGGCAGTGGCGGCATAGCCGTCCAGCTCCGGCATCTGGCAGTCCATCAGGATCCCGTCGAAGGCCTCGTGCTCGAGTGCGTCGAGCGCCTCGCGGCCGTCGCCGACGACCTTGGGCACGACGCCGAGCAGTTCCATCATCGCCAGCGCAACCTGCTGGTTAACCGGATTGTCTTCCGCCAGCAAGACGCGGCCGCCGGCACCCGGGCGCAGCGCGGGTTGTGCCGCGGTCTGCTCGCCCCCGGCAGCCAGGGATGCGGGCGTCACTAGTTCGCGGCTGCCGATCACCGTGGCGATGGCGTTGAACAGATCAGACTGGCGTACCGGTTTGGTCAGGTAGCGTTCGATGCCCGCTTCGCGCCGCTCGGCCGCGTTGGCGGCGAGCGTGACCGAACTCAGCATCAGCATGGGCGTTGCAGCCAACAACAGGTCGCGCTTGATCGCCTGCGCGAGCTCAAACCCGTCCATCTCCGGCATGTGCATATCGAGGATCGCCAGTTCGAAGGCTTCTCCGCGCTGGCGTGCCGCGTGCATCATGGCTAGGGCCTGCGTCCCACCCTCGGCGTCGGCGTGGCGCATCTTCCAACCGGCCAATTGGTGCGCCAGGATCTCCCGGTTCGTGGCATTGTCATCGACGACCAGTACCCGCAGGCCGTGCAGGTGGGCGACCGCGCCCAGCACGCCGCGCGCATGCGCGTCCTGTTTCGCCAAGGGTAGCTCGAACGAAAAAGTCGAGCCAAGGCCCGCCGCGCTGTCGAGACTCAGCGCGCCCCCCATCTTCTCCACCAGCCGCTTGGCGATCGCCAAACCCAGACCGGTGCCGCCGAATCGGCGCGTCGTCGAGCTGTCGGCCTGCGAAAACGCGCCGAATATCCTATCCTGCACGTCCTGCGAGATGCCTATGCCGGTGTCTTTGACGGCGAAGCGCATGCGCGCCACGCCCTCGTCCTCCGCCACCAGTTCGACCCTTGCCACGACCTCGCCCGCTTCGGTGAATTTGATGGCGTTACCGACGAGGTTGGTAAGAATCTGGCGCAGGCGCACCGGGTCTGCGCACACCGCCACCGGCAGGTCGTGGGGGACGAAACACGCCAGCTCGATGCCCTTGATCTGCGCTTGCTGGGCGAAGATGGCGCCGACGTCTTCGACCACCAGCCGCAAGTTGAAGTTGATGTTCTCCAGGTCGAGCTGGTTGGCTTCGATCTTGGAGAAATCGAGGATGTCGTTGATGATGCCGAGCAGAGGTTCGCCGGACTGGTGGACCGCATCGGCGAAGCGGCGCTCGCGCGCCCCAGTCCCGTTTGCAGCAGCAGTTCGGTCATGCCGAGTATGCCGTTCATCGGCGTGCGGATTTCGTGGCTCATGGTCGCCAGAAACTCGCTCTTGGCCCGGCTCGCCGCTTCGGCGGCATCCTTGGCCTTGCGCAACTCGGCGGTGCGCGCCTCGACCTCGCGCTCCAGCTCCTGGCCATGGGCCGCCAATCGCGCGTCCCGCTCGTGGACCTGCTCCAGCATCGCATTGAAACCGCGCGCCAGCTCGCCAACCTCGTCTTCCGTGTCCACCTCGGCGCGCAGGGAGTAGTCACCCTTCTTGGACACGAGCGAGGTCAATCGCGCCAGTCTCGATATCGGCCCGGTGATCGTCTGGTGCAGACGCATCAGCAGGCTGTAGGCTACCGCCATCGCCAGCAGCACCAACCCCGCGGTGGCGCCGCCACGCCAAATGATGCGCGAGTAGAGCCCCGAGAGATCGACGCGCAACTGGACCATGCCGAGCGGCTCGCCCTCGAACACCGCAGGCTGGGACAGATCGAGCGATGTCAGCGTCAGATCGTAGCCCGGCGAAACCCTGCGCATAGCGACGTTGAGTGCCGCGGCACCTGGCCGGTGGTACTCCGCGACCAGTTTGCCTGCCTGGCTCCACAGGCCGACAGCGACAACCTGGTCGGACCCATCGAAGGTGGCGAGCAGCTCGGCGGCGGCCTTCTTGTCGTCGAACATCAACACCGCCGTGGCATTGCGCGCGACCAGCTCCGCCTTGAGCCGCGTGGCCTCGATCAGTTCGCTGCGCGCAGTGAAGTACTCGTAGGCGGTGAGCAGCAGCACGGCGAGCAGAAACGCGCTGCCGGTCGTCACCAGGTTGATGAACCTGAGCTTGTCCCTGATTGAGCCCGCGCGCATCACTTTGTTCATCATGGCTCTACCGGGCTCCTAGGTGCTTGCTTGGAAATGATTCGCACGGCCAAGACTCGGGGAATCCCCGCTTGACCAGGTCAAAACTCGTAGCCGAGCTTGACGCGGAAGTTGTGCCCGTCCTGCTCGATGCCCTCCAGGCGCCGCCCCAGGCTATCGACATGCTCTTCCGACGCCGGATCCCGGTAGCGCTTGTCGAACAGGTTGTGCTGTCGGCGCCGGAGGCCGACAGCAGCAGGTCGGCGCCATTGTCGAAGCGGCGCCCGTATCTCAGCATGGCTTTGCCGCTGCGGTAGCTCGCGTACTCGGCCGAGGCGCGCGCTCCGCCGAGACTCGCGCCGTTCTTGGTGATGACGTTGAGAACGCCAAAGAAGGCATTGGCGCCAAAGACAGCCGAACCCGGCCCAGGCACGAACTCCACTCGCTCGATCAGATCGACGTCGACGGGAAAAATCCTTGCCGATCGGCGCCTGGTCGAAGACACCGTCGTTGAGGCGCTGGCCGTCCAGCAGCAGCAGTACCCGCGTGTTGTAATCGCCCGGACGGGAGCAGCCGCGCGCGCCAAGATACTCGTAGTTGCGCTCGTAGCTCACGTACAGGCCGCGAACGCTGCGCAGGATATCGGCCAAGGAGCGGTAACCGTAAGCCTTGATGTCGGCCGCGGTGATAGTGCTCACCGTGGAAGCGGCGTCGATCGCCTTTTGGGCAAACTTGGATGCGCTGAAGACCTTTAAGTTGAGCAGCTGCTCCAAGGGGAGGGCGAGCAGATCGCCGGCGGCTTCCGCCGCGACGACGCTCCCGCATAGCCTGCTACTGGCCTCGAAGACCAGCGCGCACAGGCGACGACTTGGACGGCAGCGCGGGTTCCGCCGATGGTTGGCCGAATACGGATCGGCGATTGCGGCTCGAACGGGCGCGCTGTTCTTGTCCATCCTGTTCGCTCCAAGGGCTATCTGGTTTGCCCGCACAGGCCGGTATTACGTCTCGGAAGGTGCATTCTTGATGGTGCGCCTGGGCGGGCGCGAGGGGATCCGGCGGGCCCGGAGAACCGCGAACAAGAACGGTGGCGCGGCGAACAGCGCGATGTCGCGGGAGCGGCGTCCTCGCCACGAATCTGCACTCGCGTGGCAAGCGCAGTTTTCGCGGCCTGGAGGCCGCTCCTACCAGGGTGCGCAGTTACGCGCTGGGTGTGGCCCTAGATTTCCGCCGAATAGAAGCCGCCGCCGACGCGTGCCAGCTTTTCGAGCAACGGCGCCGGCGTCCAGAAATCCGGGCCGAAGCGTTCGTCGTACTTGCGAATGATCTCGACGACCTTCGCCAGCCCGAGCTGGTCGGCGTAATACATCGGGCCGCCGCGCCAGGCCGGGAAGCCGTAGCCGTGCAGCCATACCATGTCGATGTTAACGGGCCGCGCGGCGGCGCCTTCCGCGAGGATTTTCGCGCCCTCGTTGATCATGGAGATGACGCAGCGATCGACGATCTCAGTGTCGGCGATGACCCGGCGCGCGATGCCCTGCTTGCGCGAATGCGCGACGATGATGTCCTCGATCAGCGGATCGGGCAGCGGCTTGCGACTGCCGGACGCGTAGCGATACCAGCCGGCGCCGGTCTTCTGTCCCAACCGCCCGAGCCCGCACACCTGGTCGAGGAGGTCGCAGTCGCGCACCCCGGGCTTGCGCAAGTGTGCGCGGGCCTTGCGGTTGCGCCAACCGATGTCGAGCCCGGCCAGATCGCCCACGGCGAATGGTCCCATTGGAAATCCGAACTCCACCAGGGCGCGGTCCACCTGCTGCGGCAGCGCGCCCTCCTCCAGCAAGAAAAAGGCCTCGCGCGTGCGCTGCGCGAGCATGCGGTTGCCGACGAAACCGTCGGCACCACCGACCAGCACCGCCACCTTTCCGAGCGCCTTGCCGAGCTTCATCACCGTGGCCTGCACGTCGGGCGCGGTCTTCGGCGCACGGACGTTCTCCAGCAGCTTCATCACGTTGGCCGGACTGAAGAAGTGCATGCCGACGACATCGCGCGGGCGGCGCGTGAATTCCGCCAGCGCCGCCACATCGAGGTAGGACGTGTTGGTGGCGATGATCGCGCCCGGCTTCGCCAGCGCGTCGATCCGCTCGATCACCTCGCGTTTGACCTGCAAGTCCTCGTACACCGCCTCGATGATCAGATCGGCGGCGCGCACCGCGTCCCAGTCGATGGTGGGCCGAATGCGCTCCAGGCGCTGATTCATCGACGCCTCGGCAAGGCTGCCGCGGGCGACGCTGCCGGCGTAATTCTTTCGGATCATCGCGACGCCGCGCTCGAGCGCCGCCGCATCAGCCTCCAGCAGGATCACCGGGAATCCCGAATCTGCGAAGCACATGGCGATGCCGCTGCCCATGGTGCCGGCGCCGATCACGGCCACCTGCTCGACCTCGCGTGTCGGTGTATCGCGCGGCAGGCAGGGGATGTGCGCCACCTCGCGTTCGCCGAGCAGCGCATGGCGCAACGCCGCCGCTTGCGGCGAAGCGCGCAGTTCCAGGAAAAGTTCGCGCTCGCGCTTCAGTCCTTGATCGAGCGGCAATGTCGCCGCCGCGCGCAGCGCGTCGAGGGCGTGGCGCGGCGCCGGCAGCGCACGCTGCTTGGCGGCGAGCTTGTTCTCGAATTCGGCGAACGATTGCGGATCGGCTTCCGGCACCGGCAGCTCACCCGTGCGGCGCGGGGGGAGATGCTTGTCGATCACGCGCCGGGCGAAAGCCAGCGCAGCGCTCGCGAGATCGCCTTCCACGATCCGGTCGAGCGCACCCAGCTCCAAGGCGCGCTGTGCCGGTATCGGATTGCCCGAGGTGATCAGCGTCAGCGCCGGCTCGAAGCCGACCAGCCGCGGCAGCCGCTGCGTGCCTCCGGCGCCGGGAATGAGGCCGATCTTGACCTCCGGCAGACCGACCCGAGCGTCGGCGGTGGCGATGCGGTAGTGACTGGCGAGCGCGATCTCGAAGCCGCCGCCGAGTGCGCTGCCGTGAATCGCGGCGATCACCGGCTTGGGCGACGCCTCGAACGCGCGGGTGACTTCGGGCAGAAACGGCGGCGCCGGCGGCAGGTGGAATTCCTTCAGGTCGGCCCCGCCGATGAAGCCGCGGCCGGAGCAGCGCAGCACCACGGCGGCGACGTTTTCGTCGTCGACAGCGCGCGCCAGCGCTTCCATCAGACCGGCGCGCACCTGGTTGCTTAGCGCATTGACCGGCGGGTTGTCCACGGTGACGATGGCGACGTCGCCCTGCACGGAATAGCTCACCAGAGATGACATGGTTATTCTTTCGTGTTGGGTAAAGCGCAGCGCAACCCAGATTCACTCGTGCGGCGAGGCCCCGAATGCCTGCCGGCGCAAGCGCGACAGCTCGTCGCGCAGGGCTGCGGCGCGTTCGAATTCGAGGTTCTTGGCGTGTGCCAGCATCTCGCGCTCCAGGCGGCGAATCGCGCGGCTCAGGTCCTTCTCGCTCAGCCCTTGGTAGCGCGCTCGCTCTTGTTCCACGCTCACAGCCTCCTTCGCCTGATCCGGGTCGTACACGCCGTCGATGATGTCCTTGATGCGCTTCGACACGCTTCTCGGCGTGATTCCCTCGGCGGCATTGAAGGCGGTCTGCTTGGCGCGCCGGCGCTCGGTCTCGCCGATGGCCCGGCGCATCGAGTCGGTCACCTTGTCGGCATAGAGGATGGCGGTGCCGTTGACGTGGCGCGCGGCGCGGCCGATGGTCTGGATCAGCGAGCGGCCGGAGCGCAAGAAACCTTCCTTGTCCGCATCGAGAATCGCGACCAGCGATACCTCCGGGATATCGAGCCCCTCGCGCAGCAGGTTGATCCCGACCAGCACGTCGAATTCGCCCCAGGCGCAGGTCGCGGATGATCTCCACCCTTTCCACCGTGTCGATGTCCGAATGCAGGTAGCGCACCTTGACGCCATGCTCCGCCAGATAGTCGGTCAGATCCTCGGCCATGCGCTTGGTCAGCGTGGTGACGAGCACGCGCTCCTTCTGGGCCACGCGCAGCTTGATCTCGCCGAGCAGATCGTCGAACTTGTGTCGAGGCGGGACGGACGTCGACCGCGGGATCGACCAGACCGGTCGGGCGCACCACCTGCTCCACCACCTGGCCCTGATGCTCGCTCTCGTAGTCGGAGGGCGTCGCCGAAACGAAGATCGTCTGCGGCATCAGTTTCTCGAACTCGTCGAAGCGCAGCGGCCGGTTGTCCAGCGCCGAAGGCAGGCGGAAGCCGTACTCGACGAGATTCTCCTTGCGCGCGCGGTCGCCGCGGTACATGCCGCCGAGCTGGGGAATCGTCACGTGCGATTCGTCGACGAACAGCAGCGCGCTCGGCGCCAGGTAGTCGATCAGGGTCGGCGGCGGCTCGCCCTCGCGGCGCCCGGAAAGGTGGCGCGAATAGTTCTCGATGCCCTTGCAGAAGCCGAGCTCGCTCAGCATCTCCAGGTCGAAGCGCGTGCGCTGCTCGATGCGTTGCGCTTCGAGCAGCTTGCCCTCCTTCTGAAAGCGGTCGATGCGCTCGCGCAATTCCACCTTGATCGCTTCGATCGCGCGCAGCGTCGTCGCTCGCGGCGTCACGTAGTGGCTGGAGGGATAGACGGTGAAGCGCGCCAATCGCTGCTCGACGTGACCGGTGAGCGGATCGAACAAGCGCAAGGTCTCGACCTCGTCGTCGAACAGCTCGATGCGCAGCGCCTTCTCCGCGTGCTCGGCCGGGAACACGTCGATCACGTCGCCGCGCACGCGGAAGGTGCCGCGACGGAAGTCCACCTCGTTGCGTTCGTACTGCATCTCCACCAGGCGCTGAATGATCTCGCGCTGGCTCGCCTTCTCGTTCTCGCGCAGGTGCAGGATCATGCTGTGGTAGTCGACCGGATCGCCGATGCCGTAGATGCACGAAACGGTGGCGACGATCACCGTATCGGCGCGCTCCAGCAGCGACTTGGTCGCCGAAAGCCGCATCTGCTCGATGTGCTCGTTGATGCTCGAATCCTTCTCGATGTAGAGGTCGCGCGCCGGAACGTAGGCCTCGGGCTGGTAGTAGTCGTAGTAGGAGACGAAGTATTCGACGGCATTTTCTGGGAAGAACTCGCGGAACTCGGCGTAGAGCTGGGCGGCGAGCGTTTTGTTCGGCGCCAGCACCAGCGCCGGCCGACCGATGCGCGCGATGACATGGGCCATCGTGTAGGTCTTGCCCGAGCCGGTGACGCCGAGCAGCGTTTGATACATCAAACCGGCCGCGGCCCCGTCCACCAACTGCTCGATCGCCTGGGGCTGATCGCCGGCGGGCGCGAACGGCTGGTGCAGACGGAACGGACTGCCCTCGTAGGTTACGAACTGTGCGCTGTCGGATAGGTTTGCCATGTCGGGGTTGCGCTTGGGGCCTTGTCGTCACCCGAGCCGGCGCCACCGGGAAGTGTGGCGGCCCGCGGGCGGACTTTGTATTATTCCGCAGTTCTCGGTCGATGAGCCAGATCGCAACATCGAGCGCCTGTGCTCGGCGTCCCGCAACGAACGCAATGGCAACACTACACAAGGAATAGCAATGCCGACCCTGACCGACAGTCCTTCGATATTCGCCGCCGTGGCGATGGCCCCGCGCGACCCCATTCTCGGCCTGACCGAAGCCTTCAACGCCGATACGCGCGCCGACAAGGTCAACCTGGGTGTCGGCGTCTATTGCGACGAAGGCGGCAAGATTCCGCTGCTCGCCGCCGTCAAGGCCGCGGAACAGGCGCGTCTGGAAGCCGCCCCGGCGCGCGGCTACCAGCCGATCGACGGCGCGCCCGCCTACAACCAGGCGGTGCAAGAACTGCTGTTCGGCAGCGCCTCGCCGCTCCGGGCGGAAGGTCGCGTGTTGACCGTTCAAGCGCTCGGCGGCACCGGTGCGCTGCGAGTCGGGGCCGACTATCTGCGGCGCCTGTTGCCCGACGCCACCGTCTATCTCAGCGATCCGAGCTGGGAAAACCACCGCGCGCTGTTCGAGGCGGTCGGCTTCCAGGTCGATAGCTATCCGTACTACGATGCCGCGACCAAGGGAGTGAACTTCGACGCCATGGCGGCGCGCCTGAACCAACTGACGGCCGGCTCCATCGTCGTCCTCCACGCCTGCTGCCACAACCCCACCGGCGCCGATCTCTCCGAGGCGCAATGGCGCACGATCGTGGATATCGTCGGCGCCCGTGGCCTCGTTGCCTTCATCGACATTGCATACCAGGGCTTCGCCGACGGCATCGAGCCGGATGCGCTGGCGGTGGGGCTTTTCGCCGATTCGGGCCTTCAGTTTCTGATCGCCAGTTCGTTCTCGAAATCGTTCTCGCTCTACGGCGAGCGCGTCGGTGCGCTTTCCGTCGTCACCGCGGGCCGCGACGAGGCGGCGCGCGTGCTGTCCCAGATCAAGCGCCTGGTTCGCACCAACTACTCCAGCCCGCCGACGCACGGCGGCGCGATCGTTGCCGCGGTGCTCTCCAATCCCGATCTGCGCGAGCTTTGGGAAACGGAGTTGGCCACGATGCGCGAACGGATTCGCGCGATGCGCAAGGGCCTGGTCGACAAGCTCGCGGCGCGCGGGGCGGCGCAGGATTTCTCCTTCGTCACACGCCAGCGCGGCATGTTCTCCTACACCGGGTTGTCGGCGGCGCAGGTCGATCGGCTGATGTCCGCCTACGGCATCTATGCCGTCAGCACCGGCCGCATCTGTCTGGCCGCGCTGAATACGCGCAATATCGATTACGTGGCCGACGCGATCGCCGCCGTGCTCGGCGGCTGAACGTTCCGGCGCCCGGCGCGGCCGGCTCAGGTTCCGCCGGCGGGCGCGAGTACCGGCGTCGCGAGCGTCCCGCCGATGCTGAGCGGCACGCTTCTGACGCCGGCGGGCCCACGAACCGACGCCACCAGAGAACCGCGAAGTTGGTCGCGCGCATCGACGTCCACATGGCCGGCGGCCCGCAGCGCGCCGCCGTCGAGCTGAAGGTCTCGCAGCGCAGTGCTGCCACGCTGGAACTGCAATTGCGCGGTGAGTTCCTGGAAGTGCGTGCTGCCCCCGCGAATGACGGTAGCGCCGGCCGCCCGTACTGCTTCGACCAGATCGACACGATTGAGCGCGCCGCGCGTAATCGATATCCTGCCGCCGCCCGCGAGCGACTTCTCCAACGCGGCGAGGTCGCGCGCCTCCGAGTAGATGCGTACGCTGCCGTTGGCCTGACCTTCGGCGCTTCCTGGATTGCCCAGCACGGGAAGCAGCTTGGCCAGTTCCACCCGCTGCAGATTCATTTTCAGATCGAGCCGGGCGGCCGGTGCCCAGTCGAGAATTCCGCTGCCGGAAATCAAGCCGTCCACGAGCCGGGCCTCGAACTTGTCGAAGCGCAGACTTCGCTCGGTCAGCGTGGCCGCCACTTCCAAGCTCTCGACCCGCACTCCGCCGCGGAACGGCATCGACCACCCGTGCGCGTCGGCGGCGACGCGGCAGCCCCGGTCCCCAGCGAACACGTTCATCGACAGATTCCCGTCGGCGTGGGCAAGCCTCAGCGCCGCCTCATCCCGCCCAGGACGCAGGCGCGCCGCGCCGCTGAGGCCCGTGACCCCGACGCCACCCAATCGCAGCGCCAACTTGGACAGCCGTATTTTGCGCACATCGACCCGCCCGCCGTCAGCGGGCACATGGACCGCCCCGGAGCAAAGGGCAGCGACCGCGGGGGCGCCGGCTTCGATGCCTTCGGCCTCCAAGTCGACAAGAATCCTGTCGGCGGAGAATAGGGTCCGAACGATCGGCTCTAGGCGCACCGAAGTTGCGCGTGCAATCGCCGGGCTGCCGATCTGCACCGAGTGCAGATTCAGGCCGGGCCGCGGCACGAGCGCGATGCCCACGGCGCCTATCGTCACCGGCTGCCCGAGTAGCCGGCTGGCGTGGACTTCCAAGTCGGCGCGGTAGCGATCGTAGGGGAACCACAACGCCGTTAGACCTATCCCAGCCAAGCCCGCCGGCACCGCGATCCACAGAGCCTGTTTCCAGCTGCGCGTACGACGTCCCCGCCTGGGCCGCGTAGTCAGTTTGGCGAAGCTGCCCCGTAAGCGATCGATCAGGCCCGGTTCGGCCGTCCGCACGCTAGCGCTGGGCGGTTGCGCCCTTTGCTGAGCGGCGGCGGCAGGCGCCGGCGCGCTTTCAGCGTCCGGAGTAGTGACTGCAATGGGCATCGGCTGCGCGGGCCAAACCGTGTCGGCCGGCGCTGCCGCGGGCTGCGGCGACACGTCCAAGACCGCGTCGTCCGTGTTGCGGTTCTCGCCAGACTCCGTCTGCGATGGCGCTGCGGCCAATTGATCCAGGTAGTCGGCGGGCAGCGAGAAGTCGGCGGATTCCGCGACGATCTCGATCGTGGCCGGCGCGGATTCCGCCTCCGAATTCGGCGAGTCAACCCGATCCTGCGAATCCACCCGATCCTGCGAATCCACCCGATCCTGCGAATCCAGCAGCATCGGCTCCAGCAATACGGGTTCGATCAGCCCCAGCCGTTCGAGTTGGGTCAGGGTGGCGTTGGGCCTGAATTCCGGGCCCAGATGGTGGCAGATACTCCCGGCCGACGTTCGTCCATCGACCAGTATGAGCACGGCGCGCAGCCGCGAGCGCCGCAGCCGCGTCCGCTCGCGCAGCGCGTTGTCTCCCGCAATCGTCTTTCGGTAAACCAGCTTCGCATCCATGACCGAATACCAGCACGTAAAACCACTCCACAACCCTATAGGTTACGGCACGATCAGCCCCGCGAATAAGGGGCCTATGGCGGTCACCCATGATCCTGCCATAGGCCGGCAACACGAGATCGGGAGTGTAGCGGGAAGCGCGGCAAGAGTCCGGCGCGATTTCGCGCGGCGGTGTTGCAACCGTCATGACGCGGCCGGGACTCCTCATCCCGCGTTCGCCTCGTCGGCCGGTCGCCCCGTTGCCGATGGGCACAGCAAAGCCTGCCCTGTCAGAGCAGAGCCTACTCTTCGGGTGTCTTGGGCCCTTTTCTGGGAGGCGCGGCCTGATACATCGAGCCGCGCGGGCGGAGTTCGAGTCACGCTCGTGGAGCGAGTCTTCGAGATCGCGGCTACGAGTAGGTGCGGCGAAGCAGGAAAAGTCGCCGGCCAACCTGGCCGGCGACCGGGCGCCCCGCGTCGCTGCGGTGCCCACACCGGGCGGCACCCGTGACTGGATCTACGGCGGACAGCAACGTTCCTTGAGCTACGCGGGAGGGTGTATGTGCGTCGGGCTCGCCCGCTGAACCCGCGGAGTATTCGGCCAGGATCCGCGGAAACTTCATTGGTCCACCGCATCCAGTCGAGCACGCAGGCGATCCGCCTCATCGCGCAGTTGCCTGAGGTTGCCAGCCAAGGCGCCCAAATGGTCGCCGAGCAGACTTGCGATGCCCTGAAGCGCTTGCGTAGGGCTGCCGGCAATCGCCCGCATTCCATCGATCTGCGCCTGCAAGGCGCGCAGCTCCTCTGCCGCCTCGGGGTGACTGGAAATGAAGGCATTGATAGCGCTTTCGCGCGCGCGAAAGAACGCTTGCGGGTCGCGCTGCGCAAGTTCGCGCCAAGACTCGAAATCGAACGGATCCAAGATGAAAGTGCTTCAGCTTCGCGCGCAAGCGGCGCAATTCAGGGGATATGCCCGGATTTCGCTGAGATCCATCCGGACTACACGCTCAATTCGGCAATTCGCGCCGCGATGGCGGCGGCATGCTTCCTTTGGCCAGAGCGGCCAATAGCTGCAACCAATCGTCATCACCGGTGCCGGCCCGTCCAACGTCGCGCTCGCCACCCCGATCACGTCCCTTGTCTGAAGTCGGCCGGTCCGCCCAAGCCCGGGCGAGGGCATCGACCCCGACGGATGCCGAACGGGCATTGTCGAGAAGCCGGCGGACTGACCTCTCGACCGGCTCGGCATCGCGGTCCGCGGACTGCGCAACCTCGAATATCGAATTCAACGCGAGCAACTGAACGAGCGCGAGGCTGGCGCGCAGTTCACCGATCGCCACCGAGCTGGAGATGGCTCCCGCCGGCGCAAAGACGTCGTCGCCGGCAATTCCACTGACGGAGAATTCTCCGCCCTCAACGATCCTCGAATTTGGCACCATACTCTCGATCTCCGTCCAACGTGATTTGTCTCGGGCCAGCCGCGGTGAGCGCAACTAGGCGGCCTCGGCCAGCGCCGGCACCACCAGCCTGCGCGCGACGCCTCTGGCATCCCCAAGCGTCCCAAGCAGTTCCTTCATGTCGAGAATGAGCACGATCTGTCCAGTTCGACAGCGTCGTGACGCCGGCAACGCCCTTGGGACGAAAATCATCGAGCGACTTGATGACCGCGTCCTCGCGTCCCGCGAAACCATCGATCGCCAGAATGAAGCTGAACTCCGCGCTCTGCATTAGCACGCCATGCGCCGGGGTGCTCCCCTGCGGCCAATTGAGCAGATAGGAAAGCGGGTATATCGGCAATACTTCGCCACGCAAGACCATCGTTGCACGGCCACCCACTTCCTGCACTTCGTCGGGGACGATGGGCAGAATCTCGCGCACCATCGACAGCGGTACGGCGAAGGGCTGCTCGCCCAGTCGAACCACCAACACCGGCAGAATCGCCAACGTCAGCGGCAGTGAAATGGTGACCGAACTACCCTTGCCCAGTGCGGACTTGAGTTCGATCGCTCCATTCAGCTTCTGAATGTTGGTCCTGACAACATCCATGCCCACTCCGCGGCCTGAAACGTCGGAGACGTTGCTCGCGGTCGAGAATCCAGGCAAGAATACAAGGTTCAAGCTTTGCCGTTCGTCCATCGAGCTGGCTTCTTCCTCGCTGATGAGACCCTTTTCCACCGCCTTCGCGCGCAATCGCTCCGCGTTCATCCCGCGACCGTCATCGGCGACGACGATGACGATGTGATCACCTTCCTGGCGCGCCTCGAGTCGAACCTGCGACTTTGCCGTTTTTCCCGACGACAGTCGGTCCACCGATGACTCCACGCCATGGTCGACCGCGTTGCGAATCAGATGCATGATCGGGTCCGCCAGATCCTCGATCATCGTCTTGTCGATCTCGGTGTCTTCGCCCGACAGGACGAGTTCCACCTCTTTGTCGAGTTGGCGCGACAGGTCGCGCGCGATCCGGGGATACTTCTGGAACAGCCGGCCGATCGGCTGCATCCGCGTCTTCATGACAGCGTTCTGAAGATCGCCGACCAGCAGATCGAGCTGGCTGACCGCCACATCCAATTCATGCAGTATGTCGGCGTCGCTCCTGCCGCTGAGGATATCGCTGCGCAGGCTATTGAGACGATTCTTGGTCAAACCGATCTCCCCCGACAGAGTAAGCACTTGGTCGAGTCGACCGGTATCGACCCGGATCGAGGTCTCCCCAGAGCGCTCGGCTTCGCGGCGCCCACCGGGTTTTGCGTTGCCCGGCTTATCGCCGACGCGGCGTCCCCAGTTGGCATTCTCGGGCGGGCTGGCCACGGCCCCCGACATTTTCGCCGGCTCGTGCTTTGGCGACGTGCCCGTCAATGCTCGATGCAGCTCACCCCAATCGGGTTCATTCGATTCAGCTCGCGCGGCCGGATCGGCCCGAAGAGTAGTGTTCGCACGGACCGTGGTCTCGAGCGTACCCGCGATGGCCTGCCGCAGGCCATCGATCAGCCGCGCGGCCGCCGGCTGGGGCTGAACACCCCGTTCCAGCATGTCGAACATGTCGCGCACCGCGGCGGTCGATTCGAGAATGACGTCCATCGTCTCCTTCGACACCGCGAGTTCACCGTTGCGAAGCTTGTCGAACAGGCTCTCGGTTAAGTGGCAAAGAGTGACCAGTTCGGTGGCGTTGAGAAATCCCGCACCGCCCTTGATCGTGTGGAAGCCGCGGAATATCTCGTTCAGAAGCGCACGATCCTCGGGGGACTTCTCCAGCTCCACCAGCTTGTTGTCCACGTCCGCCAGCAGGTCGCCCGCCTCGACCAGAAAGTCCTGGAGGAGCTCTTCCATACCTTGAAAACCGCTCATCTCGTTCTCCGCGGCCGCGAGGCCGGATCCGCTGTCAAAATCCAAGGCTCTCGAGTAGCTCGTCCGCCTGCTCCTGATTGCTAACCGCATCGGCGCAGTGCGCGGCGTCGATCACCGGACCGTTGAGCAGTCCTTCGGCGGCGCTGCGTCGCTCGTCGGGTATTACATCCACCAACAGGCGCAGCAGTTCGTCCTCTAGCGAACGGGTCGTATCGACGAGCTTCTTGATGACCTGGCCGGTGAGATCCTGAAAGTCCTGCGCCATCATGATGTCCATCAACTGCTCACTGGTGCCGGCGGTATGGACGGGGACTTCGAGCAGGAAGTGCCGCGTCTGTCCGGCCAGGCTCTTGAAATCCTCGACGCTCAATTCGTTGCGGTACAACTCGTCCCACCGCGCGCCGAGCTGCTGCGCTTTGCTCTGTATTTGTTCCTGTAGCGGACGCGCGATATCGGTCGCGTTGAGCACGCGGCTCGCTGCCTGTTCGGTCATCTCGGCGATGTAGTTCAGCCGCTGCCGCGCATCCGGAATCACCTTGGCGGTGTTCTCCAGAGTGCGCTCTAGTCCGAGGGTGCGGAGCATGTCGTGCAGCTGCCGGGTCATTTGTCCGATGCGATTGAACACCTGCTCCTGCGTGTCCGTCTGGCCCGGCGCATTCGCGTCCGATCGGTGCCCAAGCATCGGATTGGACGAATCGTCCGCAACGCAGGGGATCGCATTCTGCTCGGCGCTGGACGCAGAAAAGTCCTGCGCGACTTCGCTCGCTACCTTTTCGAAGAGCGCTTGCAACTCCTCGCAATCGCCATCCGGCTTCACATCCGCAACCACTTCCATCTGAGCCGTCGGAGTCTGCGTTGCAACGCGATCGAAAAGCGCTTGCAGTTCATCGGTGTCGCCGGATTCGTCTACTTGCGTTCCCATTGCCATTTGTCCGTCCCGCTGGGTGTGGCGCGCAGAGGCGCTTCTTGAGGTTCCGGTTCGCCAGCGCGCGCCGGCTACGCCGCGGCCTTGTCTTCGAGCTTGTCGAAGATCTTGGTCAGCTTCTCGTTCAGGGTCGCCGCGGTGAATGGCTTGACGATGTATCCGCTGGCTCCGGCCTGCGCCGCGGCGACGATATTCTCGCGCTTGGCCTCGGCGGTAATCATCAGCACCGGCAAGTGCTTGAACTGCGCGCTGGCGCGAATCGCTTGGAGCAACTGTAGGCCGTCCATATTGGGCATATTCCAATCCGTTACGACGAAATCGAACGCGCCGGATTGCAGCTTCTGCAACGCCACGGCGCCATCTTCAGCTTCCTCTGTGTTCGCGAAGCCCAATTCCTTGAGCAGATTGCGCACGATCCTGCGCATCGTCGAAAAGTCATCAACCACCAGGAATCGCACTTTCGAGTCCGCCATGTTTCGCTCCAGTCCTTACTTCAGGGTGCCCGCAGCAATAGCGGACGCAGCGTCTCGGCCAGCACCTCGGCGTCGAACTTGGCCACGTAAGCATCGACTCCCACCGCCTTGCCCATTGCGCGATTGGCCTCCGATGACAAGGACGAGTGCATGACGACGGGAATTCCGTCGAATCGGGCATCGCCCTTCAGATTGCGGGTCAGGACATAACCGTCCATCTCGGGCATTTCGGCGTCGACGAGGATTAGCTCTAGTTCCTGACGCAAACTTCCTCCCGTTTGCTGCGCGTGGGCCGCAAGGCCTTGCAAACGCATCCAGGCCTCCAGTCCATTGACCGCGTGCTTGTGCTTGACGCCCAGCTTGTCCAGGACCTCGGTGATCTTGCGCCGCGCGACGATGGAATCATCGACGAAGAACACGTTATGCTCGCGTTCGCTGTGCAGGCGCGCGATCTGGCCGATCGGCGTATCGCCGAAGGTCTGAGCCATCACCGCTTCCACATCCAGTATCGATACGAGCCGGCCGTCACCGATCTGGGTTATCGCCGTGATGAAATCCTGAGCGCCGCTGAGCACGGAATCGGGCGCATGCACCTTGTCCCAATCGACGCGAAGAATTCGGTCGACCTCATGCACCAAGAATCCCAGCGTTCGCTTCGAATACTCTGTCACCATCATCGCTCCGCCGAACTCGAGCGGAGCATCGCCGAGCCGCAGCGTGCGCGCCAGCGATACCACCGGGATGACGTTTCCACGCAGGGATATCAACCCCTCGACGCCCTTTGGCATATTGGGCGCCTTGGTGATGAACGGCGTCTTCGAGACCTCGCGTACCTTGAATACGTTGATGCCGAAAACCTCGCTCGTCCCCAGCTTGAACAGCAGGATTTCCATTCGATTCGAGCCCGCCAGTTTGCTGCGGGCATCGAGCGCGTCGATCAAGTTGTTGCCGGCCCTTTCCATTGCTCCGGATCCTTGGTCAAGCGACCATGCGCGAATCTTCGATCTGCCCGAGATGGCGCCTGAACACCTCTGCCAGCTTCTGCGGTTCGAACTTGGGCACGTATTCGTCGACGCCCACCGATCGGCCTAGCTGCTGGTTCGACGACCCGGAGAGCGAGGAATGCATGATTACCGGGATGCCGGCGAAGCGAGGGTCCCCCTTGATAAGCTTGGTCAGGATGAAGCCATCCATCTCCGGCATCTCGACATCGGTCAATACCGCCTGCACCAGAGTGCAGACGCGTTCACCCTGGGCTTGGGCGTAGGCGGCCAGTTTTTGCAGTTCATCCCACGCTTGGCGGCCGTTGATCGCCGCCTGATACTTCACGCCCATGGCGCTGAACGTGCGCTCGATCTGCTTGCGCGCCACCGAGGAGTCGTCTGCGAACAAAACGTTCAGGTTGTGCCGGCTGAGGGGCTTGATGTCCTTGAACAACAGCTCGTCATCGCAGCGCGTGGTCTCGGAAAGCACACGCTCGACATCGAGCATCATCACCAAACGGCCGTCGGCGAGCTCGGTGACGGCCGTCACCAGCCCCCCCATGCGCGCGACAAGCATTTCCGGCGGCACTCGCATGTGCCCCCAGTCCAACCGCAGAATCGTATCCACACCCTCGACCAGGAAACCCTGGGTATGCCCATTGTATTCAGTGACGATCATGATGTGGCGTTCCGCTTCGCTGGCGACGCCAGCATAAGCGGCCAAATCGACGACAGGAACCAAGACGCCGCGCAAGCTCACCATGCCCACTACGGCTTCGGGCATGTCCGGCGCCGAGGTGATCGGCGGCGTACGCATCACTTCACGCACCTTGAACACGTTTATCCCGAAGGTCTCGCGCCGTCCGGTACGCGCTTCCTTGCCCAGAGTGAATAGGAGGATTTCGAGCTGGTTGGTGCCCGCTAAACGGGTCCGCCCATCGATGCTCTCAAGCAGGTTCGACATTCCTAGACTCCGGGGTGTCTGGCGATATGGGAGCAGTGCGCCAGGCTCTGCGTGATCTACGGCCCACCCGCGATCGACTTAAGGTGCCGCCACGGCGGCGCGCGGCGCCGCCGGTGTCGATGTCGGGGGCGGCGCGAGATGTTGCTCGAGCGTGACCTGGCGACCATCTACCTGCACGCTGGCGCCTTCGCGGAGAATCGCTTCCTCGGTCTTCTTGTTCATCACGATGATGCTGATACGCCGGTTGATCGGGTTGAAAGGATCTTGTTGATCGAACAAGATGGTCGAACGCCAGTCCGACCACCCGCACTACCTTCGTTTCTTCCATTCCCGCGCCGATCAACTCCCGCCGCGACGCGTTGGCGCGGTTGACCGACAGCTCCCAGTTACCGTAGCCCCTGTCGCCTCCGGCATAGGGCTTGGCGTCGGTATGTCCGGAAAGGCTGATGCGATTCTCGACTCCGTTCAGCGCCCGGCCGATCTCATGCAAGATCTGCTTCGCATAGGGTTTGAGATCGGCGCTCGACAGATCGAACATCGGCCGGTTCTGCTCGTCGAACGATCTGGATGCGCAAGCCCTCGCTGGTGAGGTCGAGCAGGAGTTGATTCTTGTATTGCCTCAATGCCGGGTTGGATTCGATCATCTGCTCCAGCCCGAGCTTCAGTTCTTGCAGGCGCTCGCGCTCCTTTTTCTCGTGCTCCGCGCGCAATGCTTCCAGACTGATGGTCTTCTTTGGCGCCTCGGTCTCGCCGCGCTTGACCTGGCCGCTACGGCGGGTCAGGTCGGTCCCGCCGCCTTGGATCACGCTGGACGCATCGCCACTGCCGGAGCCACCTTGGAGCGCCACCTTGAGCGGCGTCGAAAAGTAGTCGGCGATGCCTTGCAGATCGCCCTTGACCGTGGAGCCGATGAGCCACATCAGGAGAAAGAACGCCATCATCGCGGTGACGAAGTCCGCGTAAGCGATCTTCCAGGCCCCGCCGTGATGGCCCCCGGCGACCTTCTTGATGCGCTTGACTACGATCGGTTGTTGAGTCTCGTCACGCATAGGGAATGGCCGGGCGCCGGGCGCTGGCTGGGCGGTTGGGATCTCGAGCGCCGCTGGCGGCCGTCACTTGTTCTTGCGCTGCTTGATCTCGTCTTCCAACTCGCGGAAGCTGGGTCGCTCGGTGGAGAACAAGACCTTGCGCCCGAATTCGACGGCAACCTGCGGCGCGTAGCCGTTCATGCTCGCAAGCAAGGTCACCTTCATGCACTGGAACATCTTGGTGGCCTCGTGCAGGCGGTGCTCCAGCGCCGTGGCAAGCGGCGCGACAAAGCCGTAGGAAAGCAGAATCCCGAGAAAGGTGCCCACCAGGGCCGCCCCTATCAGCTTGCCGAGTTCCGCCGGCGGAATGCCGACCGATTCCATGGTGTGCACGACCCCCATTACCGCGGCAACGATGCCGAACGCCGGCAACGCATCGGCGGCCTTGGCGAGTGCGTGAATCGGCACCTCGCCTTCGTGGTGGTGGGTTTCGATCTCGTTGTCCATGAGGTTTTCGATCTCGAAGGCGTTGAGATTGCCCCCTACCATCAGCCGCAGGTAGTCGCTCAAGAACTCCACCGCGTGATGGTCCTTGGCGATCGAAGGGTACTTGCCGAATACCGGGCTCTGATCCGGCGCATCGATGTCAGATTCGATCGACATCAGCCCTTCCTTGCGCACCTTGGCCAAGATCTCGTACAGCAGCGAGAGCAGGTCCAGGTACAGCGCTTTCGAGTACTTCGAGCCCTTGAGCAGCGTCGGCAGCGCCTTGAAAACCGCCTTGATGACTTTGGGATTGTTGGCGACGATGAAGGCACCGAGTGCCGCGCCGCCGATGATGATCAGCTCCGCCGGCTGAATCAGCCCCGCTATATGGCCGCCCGCGAACAGGAAGCCCCCCAAGACGGAACCGAGGACTACGACCCAGCCGATCAGGACGAACATTTTTGCCCTTTACCTTCCTCGAAACTACGCTATCGCCCGTGGCATCCGGGCGTGCAGTCGTGGCCGATCTAACGGCGCCACACCGTATCAACTTGAGATCGCGAGATTTCTCGCTTCGAAGCCGGAGCGCACGTCGAACGCCGACGCACCGTACCGACTGCGCCGGATCCGCGGTTCGGCCAATCGCCAGGCTGCGGACAAAAAAAAGATGCCGCGGGGGGCGGGGACCCCGAGCGGCATGAAAGCCCTTGCCGGAGCAAGGAGGAGGTCAGGCGGCGAACGCTACGTCCCGTGCCTCGCGGGCGCGACGGGTCTTCCCGGCGCGCGCCGGCATGTTGCACAGGCCGCAAACGTAATTCTCATGCAGGTCGTATGTGTGGACGACGAACTTGCCGCCGCAGCACTTGCAGGTTGCGTCGGACAGCATGTTGGCATCGACGAAGCGGACCAGCGTCCACGCGCGTGTCAGGCTCAGCACCTGGTCCATCTCATTGCGCTGGATATGGTCCAAGTACATGCGGTAGGCCTTGATGATGATGTCCAAGCCGCGCACCTTGGTATGCGTGGCGATAAAGCGATGAAACGCCATGAACAGCGAGGAATGCAGATTCGGCTGCCAGGTCATGAACCAATCGGTCGAGAACGGAAGCATTCCCTTCGGCGGCGACTCGCCCTTGACTTCCTTGTAGAGCTTGAGCAAGCGCTCGCGCGACAGGTTGGTTTCGGCCTCGAGCAGTTGGAGACGGGCACCCAGTTGCACGAGTTCGACCGCCAGTTGTATCTCACGGCCTTCGCTAACGATGCTCTTATTGCGCATGATTGGAAATCTCCTCGGTTGATCAGGCCAGCGACTCGACGGGTTGTCCCGCGGCGAGAATGGCTGCGTGCAGGTGTGACGCCCCGGTATCGCCTCGACGATCCGAAAGCAGTTCGATGAGCAGCCGGTCGTCGAAGCGGAAGCGGCACAACAGCATGTTCGACGCCGCCATTTTGAGTACTTGGCCGGAGGTGAGTCCTTGCAGAAGGTCAGCCACCTCGGCGCCGATGCCGAGCCGGAACATCGTGGTCTCGCGGTCCTGCCGCAGCATCTGTTGCGCCAGCATGAGGTAGGCGAGATTGACTTCCTTCATTTCGTTGAACACATCGGCGCTTTGCATTGTTCGTACTCCGGGTTTCGGGGATGCCCCCGCGGCATCCCTCCTTGCACGCTGCGCATTGTGCGCATCGCGCGCAAGGGCCGGTATCGGGCGGCGTCGGAATCCGCTGTCCGACAATACGCGCGCCGGCTTGTAGGTGTTCGTCCTACAAGCCCCGAGAATGCCGCGCGCGGCGGCGCTCAGTGTGTAGTGGATGGCGCCGCGGCGGCGCGGTTGCGGCCGCCGTGCTTGGCGGTATAGACGCCCTGGTCGGCCCGCTTGATCAGGGCGCCGATATCGGGCATGGATGCGTCGCGCTGGGCGACGCCCACGCTGACGGTGGATTTGGTCTGCACGAGAGCGGTCTTGATGGGCGTCGCTTCGGCCGTGCGGCGAATGCGCTCGGCACAACTTAGCGCCGCATCCAGGGGAGTGTCGGGGCAGATGACGAGGAATTCGTCGCCGCCGATGCGGCAAAGTACGTCTTGGCTGCGCAGGGCGCCTTTCAGCGTGAGCGCCGTCTGTCGCAAGACTTGGTCACCGATGTCGTGGCCGTAGGCGTCGTTGATGTGCTTGAAGCCGTCGATGTCGATCACCATGCACGACAGCGGACGGTGGCTACGCGACGCGGCGGCCCATTCCTGATGGATGCGCTCCATGGCGAAGCGGCGATTGGGGAGATCCGTCAGCGCGTCGGTCAGCGCCACCTCTTGCAGGCGCCGATTGGTCACGGCCAGCTCGGCGGCGAAATGGCGAATCTCCTCGCGGTCGCGCTCGATCTCCTGTTGCAACTTGATCACGCGCTGGCCGGCGCGCAAGCGCGCCACCAGCACGCGCGGCTTGAGCGGCTTGGCCATGTAGTCGTCCACGCCGGTTTCGTAGGCTTCGATCAGGCGCTCGTCGTCTTCGAAGCTGGTAAGCAGCATGATGAAGATCCCACGGCTCATCTTGGCGCGGCGCAGCGCGCGGGTGAGTTGCATGCCGTCCATGCCCGGCATCACCCAATCGACGATCATCATGTGCGGCTGCGTATCGAGCGCCATCTGCAGGCCTTCCTGCCCGTCCTTAGCCTCGATGACCTCGTTGCCAAGGCGTTCCAGCACGGTGCGCAACATGGTTCGCAGCACCGCGTCGTCATCAACGATGAGCACGCGAATGCGCGGCAGGGCGCTCTCCGACCCGGGCGTTTCTTTCGGCCGCGACAGCTCCAGGGCGGGCCTGGCCAGCGCCTCGAACGGCGGCAACGGCTGGGTACGCACGCCGAGCAGCTGACCCCAGTCGTGCCAGTCATGAATCACCTTGTCGCACAGGGCGTTCAGAACCTCGGAATCGATCGAAAGATGGGTGCCCAGGCGATACAGCTTCGGCATCATGACGCTGCGGTGGTTTTCCTGCGCCATGCAGACCGCGGCCAGGTAGCGCGACAAGGCCAGCGAGTGCACCAGTACGTCATGGCGCGAGCCCTCGAGGAAGCCGGCCTGGTCCGGCTCCTCGTGCAGGTAGACCGGTTCCGAGAACAACTTCGGCAGGCCCCAATCGGCGAGCATCGCTGCCGATAACTCGCTGTGATTCACGCCGAACGCCTCGGCCTCAAGATCCTTGAGCGAGGAGTCCTCCGCCGCGCGATGGCGCTCCAGTGTGTCGGCGTAATGCTCGGGATGCAGGGTGGCCAGTGCCAGTTCGCCGACTCGGGCCAGAAGACCGACGCTGAAGGCCTCTTCGGGCATCGCCGCGCGCGTACGCGTGGTCAGCGCTTGCATGGCGATGGCGCACACCAGGGACGCCGACCAGTAGGCTTGGTAGTCGAATGCGCGGCAGCGCCCGCTGCCGTATTCCGATACCAGCGAAAAACCCAGGGCAAGGCCGCGCACCGCGGGCAAGCCGAGCACGACGAGCGCGTCATGCACCGACACCGACGGGCGCCTGCCGTAGGTGTTGGCGCTGTTCGCAGACTTCAGCAGGCGCCCGACGAATGCCGGATCGGACTTGATGACATGGGCCAGTTCGGGTATCGACACATCATCGCTCTGCGACATCTGAATGATCGCCAGCGCCACGCCCTTTGGCGAAGGCAGGTCGTTGCTGGCCTTGATCTGCTCGAATTTCGTGATGTCGATCGGTGTCATGTCGGCCCTGCTCGTCGTGTCCTGCCTGGGGCCCGGCCGCCCTGTGGGCCTCCGACCGACGGACCCAAACGGAACGTGCAGGCAAATCACCTGCCACAACGGCAGCGGATCGGGGTGACTTGAGCCTGCCGACACATGCCGCAAGCGGCCGCTCCGCAGCGATTCCCGACCGTTCGCGGCCTGCGTTCGAGGTGCCGGTTACAATGGAAACGCGCGCCCAATGGCACGCTGACCTTGAGGAGATCGGAATGGCGCCCAGTCTGGATGCGATCGTCTTCGACGCCTATGGCACTTTGTACGACGTGTTTTCGGTAACGTCGGAGTGTTCGGCGCTATTCCCCGGCCAAGGCCCGGTGGTTGCGCAGACCTGGCGCACCAAGCAGCTCGAGTACAGTTGGCTCGCCAGCCTCATGGGAAGGTATCGGCCGTTCTCCGCGCTCACGCGGGCGGCGCTGGATTTTGCTTGCAGCGCGCACGGAGTCGCCCTGGAGGAGGCGGCGCGCGAACGCCTGCTCGGCGCGTATCTCAAGCTGGCGCCGTTCCCCGACGCCGCGCAAGCGCTGGAGCGGCTGGGCGGCCTCGAGCTGGCCATTCTTTCCAACGGCTCTGCCGACATGCTGGAGCCGCTGGTGGCCAACAGCAGCTTGGCGGGGCGCTTTGCGGCGGTACTCAGCGTCGAGCCGGCACGGATTTTCAAGCCGCATCCCAGTGTCTATCAGTTGGCCGTGGATCGCCTCGGCGTCCCGCGCGAGCGTATCGGCTTCGTCTCGGCCAACTGCTGGGATGCCTGCGGCGCCCAGAGCTTCGGATTCCGCGCGTTCTGGGTGAACCGTGCGCGCGCGCCGGTAGACGGCTTGGATACCCAACCCTCCGCAATCCTGGACGCACTCACCGATCTGCCGCCGCTGCTCGGACGATGACCCCACGTTGTCACCCTCGATGAATTTTTGCGGTCACTGCGGGTCGCCGGTCCGCCTGCGCACGCCGCCCGGCGACAGCCTGCCGCGCCATGTGTGCGAGAGCTGCGGGGCGATTCACTACGAAAATCCGAAGCTGGTCATCGGCACGCTTCCCGAGTGGGAGGACAAGATTCTGCTATGTCGGCGGGCGATCGAGCCGCGCCATGGCTTGTGGACGCTTCCGGCCGGCTTCATGGAGAACGAAGAAACCACGGCCCAGGCGGCGCAGCGCGAGACGCTGGAAGAAGCGTGCGCACGCGTTCACCTCGGCGCGCCGTACACGCTCATCAGCGTGCCGCACATCAGCCAGGTGCACTTGATCTACCGGGCACGCTTGCTGGACCTGGACTTCCGGCCGGGCGCCGAAACCAGCGAAGTGGCGCTATTCGACGAGCGGCGCATTCCGTGGGACGATATCGCCTTCCGCACGATCGCCCTCACGCTGCGCTGCTATTTCGCCGACCGCAAGTCGGGGAACTTCGGCTTTCATGCCAAGGACATCGTGATGGCGAACCCAGCGAGGTAGATGACGCCGCGGCCTGAACTCGGCTGACACTGACGGCGGCTTGAATGGCGCCGGCGTACGGCGCGGGAGGCACCATGCAGAGGCGGATGTTCATATCGGCATGTGCGGCATCGTGTGCGGCGGCGGCGCTCCCCTCCAGCGCGGCCATCAATCTCCAGCCGCGCTACTACGACCGCTCGCTGCTGGTGGGCGCCGACGGGCGGCCAATGCGCGCAGCGTCTCTGGCGGTCGAACGCAACTACATCTTTCACTACCCTTACGCCGCAACACCGTGTTTTCTCCTGAACCTGGGGCGCCCGGCGCCGCCCACCGCCGGCTTGAAAACGGAGGCGGCGCAGCAATACCGCTGGCCGGGGGGCGTCGGCCCACGCCAAGCCATCGTCGCGTACTCGGCCATTTGCGCTCACAAGCTGACCTATCCGACGCGCGACATCAGCTTCATCAGCTATCGCGCCGAGGCCACGGCTCAAAGCAAGCTTGCGCAAGTCATCCACTGCTGCTCGGAGCACAGCCAGTACGACGCGACGCAAGGTGCGCGTGTGCGCGCGGGTCCGGCGCCCCAGCCGCTCGCGGCGATACTGCTCGAGCACGACGCGCCGCGCGATGCGCTCTACGCCATCGGCACTCTGGGTGGGGAGATGTTCAACGAGTTCTTCGCGCGTTTCGCGTTCCGGCTGACGCTGGAACATGGCACGAAGAAAGTGGATCAACCCGCGGGCGAGCGTGTGGCGGTGATCGAACTGGATAACTACTGCCGGCAGCAGGTCAAGTGTTGAGCGCTCAGTTGCGGCATCGAGGCTGCAAGAACGCGCGGTAGCGCGGCCTCACTCGTCAGTCAGCCCGAACAAGACCGCCAGTTCCACCGGAAACTCGCGACCGCGCAAGGAGTCTGGAATGGTGGCCCGCTTCGCCGCATTCGCGATGAGCCGTTTGGCTTCGCGATCGAGCAGGCGATACCCGCTCGATCTGAGCAAGGCGACTTCGCGCAGGCGGCCGTTCTCCGCTACCGTCACGCGCAGCCGCGCCTCTCCACTCCAACCGCGCTCCCGAGCATATTCCGGATAGTAGTCCTTGGCGGTGGCGTGTTTCAGCGCAAAGATGTAAGCCGTCAGGGCTTGCGGGTCGATTCCCGCAGCGGCCGAGCCGTTCGCTGCCGGCCTTTCCAGGGCCGCCGGAGCCGACATGGGGGATGTCATCGCCCCTCCTCCGCTCGAACCGGTCTCACGGGTTTGCGGCGGAGATGCAGTGTCGATCTCAATTTCTGCCGCGTCGCGAACCTTGGGCGGCGCATCGACCGTTACCTTGCGCGTGGCAACCGCAGCCGGCCGCAGCGCCGCGCCTTTGGCGGCAGGTTTGGGCACTGGAGCAGCGGCGGCGGATGCGAACGGGCTTTCTTCGTCGAGCGCGATTGGGACGGCTTCGACCGACCCGACTTGCACTGGTGCAGCAACGGCTGTCAGTCGGGCAACCAGGGGCTGAGCGATCTGCAACTGCGGCCGCGGAAGTGTCGCGGGCCACAGAATCACCATATGCAAGAACGCCGAACCCGCCACCGCACAAAGCAAACGGCGCTGGCTGCGCGCCCGGTCTCGTCCTCCCCGCCACACCTCTTGCAAATTCACACCTCTCTGCTACTCTAATCCAACCGCCTGATTTTACATTGAGATGGAAGTCGTCCCCAGCATCGTCATCCGGCCCTCGGCCCACCCACTGATCCTCACCCTGGACGTCCACGGCGTTCCTCATCGATGGGTCACGTGGCAGCACGCGTGCTTCTATTACGCCAAGGAACAGGTCGCGTGGGCGGCGGGCGACCACTGTTTCACATTTCACGGCGGACTATCCCGCCTCACCGGTGCGCGCTCGGAGATCGTTGCCAACAGCATCATCGCGATCAAGGGCCGGGCGCTGGCGACGAAGAGCTTCTGCGCGATCCCGCCGCTGAACAATCGCGAGCTGTTCCACCGCGACCGGCACATCTGCGCCTACTGCGGCGGGGGCTTCCCTTCGCTGCGATTGACGCGTGACCATATCATCCCCGTCTCCCAGGGCGGGCGGGACATCTGGATGAACGTCGTGACCGCCTGCCGGTCGTGCAACCAGCGCAAGAGCGGCCACACGCCCGAGGTGGCGGGGATGGAGCTCTTGTATGCGCCGTATGTCCCCAACAAGGCTGAATACTTGATCCTGTGCAACCGCAATATCTTGGCCGACCAGATGGACTTCTTAACGCGACACGTACCGGCTCAGAGCCGCTGGAAGAACGCCTAGTTGGTGTGGAGGTCAGCGGTGAAGTTGCTGCCACAGCCGATCCATGGCATCGGCGGCGCCCAGCTTGATCGGAAAATCCACCATTGCGCTAAGGTCGGTTTCGCCGGGATTGATCTCGACGGTCGGGATGCCGGCCGATTTCGCCCATAGGAGCGGGGAAACGACGTAGGGAAACCTGCTTGACGTTCCGATGCTGAATATGAGGTCGAACCCCTCCTGCATCGCCGTTTCCACCCGGTCCAGCTCATCCAGGGGCAAACTCTCTCCGAACAACACGACGCGCGGGCGAACCGCTCCGCCACAGCCCTCGCAGCGCGGCGGCATCGCCAGCTCGGCATAGTCGGGCACTACGCGCTCGGCGCCGCAGCCAAGGCAGACAAGCCTTCGCAGGTTACCGTGGATCTCCACCAACTGGGACGACCCAGCATCCCGATGTAGGCCATCTACGTTCTGCGTATAGACCAGCACATAAGGAATCTCCCGCTCAAGGCCGGCGACGACTTGATGCGCCCGGTTCGGCTGCGCGCCCCGACAGTTTTGCTCGATCTGTGAGAGGTACTTCCAGGTAACTTCAGGGCGACGTCGGAACACCGGGCCCGAGAGCGCCTCCTCTATCGAGTACCCTTCCGCAGTCACCGCACTGTCGTACAACCCGCCGACGCCGCGATAAGTTGGCAGTCCGGAATCCGCGGAGATCCCGGCGCCGGTCACGAAAAGGACGCGCTTGGCATCGCGCATCAACCGGGCGACTTGATCCAACGCAGTCTGATCCACCGTGCTCCCCCGACGGCCGTGCAGTCATTCCGGATCATAGCACCGCATCGCGTTCCGGCATCCGGGCCCACGGCCCGCCGCGCAACTCGGGTCAGTATGCGCGCCGATCGCGAAACACCATCACGACGGTCCTCATGATGATGAGAAGGTCCAGACGTAGCGACCAATTTCGCAAGTAGTCCAGGTCGTAGCGCAGGTGCGCGAGCAGGGGACCGGGGCGGCGCTGTTCGGCTTCAGCAAGCTGTACGGCGAGGTGCCGGGCGGGCAGGCGGAGTACCTCCGGGTGCCCGGAGGCGCAGTACATGCCGATCACCGTGCCCGAGGGGCCGCCGGACGAGCGGTTCCTGTTCCTCTCCGACGTGCTGCCCACGGCCTGGCAGTCGGTGGAGTACGCCGACGTCCCCAAGGGGGCACCGTGCTGGTGCTCGGCCTCGGTCCGATCGGTCAGATGGCGTGCCGGATCGCGGTCCACCACGGCCGCCGGGTCATCGCCGTCGACCGGGTCGCGGACGGTTGGCTCGCGCTGCGGCCCGTGGCGTCGAGGTGATCGACCTCGACGAGGTCGACGACGTCGGCGAGGAGGTCCGCGCGCGCACTGCCGGGCGGGGTGCGGACGCGGTGATCGACGCGGTCGGCATGGAGGCCCACGGGTCGCCGGTGGCCGAGGTCGGCCAGCGCATCTTCAACGCGCTGCCCAAGCGGCTCACCGCCCCCCTGATGAGCAAGGTGGGGCTGGACCGGATGGCCGCGATCTACACCGCCATCGACGCCGTACGTCGCGGCGGCACCGTCTCCCTGATCGGGGTGTACGGCGGCCAGAGCGACCCGATGCCGATGCTCACCATGTTCGACAAGCAGCTGCAGTTCCGGATGGGCCAGGCCAACGTCAAGCGCTGGGCCGACGACATCATGCCGCTGCTCGTCGACGACGCCGACCCGCTCGGCACCGAGGACTTCGTGACCCACACCATGCCGCTGGACCGGGCCCCGCAGGCCTACGACCAGTTCCAGAAGAAGTCCGACGAGACGTTCAAGGTGGTCTTCAAGCCGGGCGCGGCTGGCTGAGGCAGCGGACCCGACCGGCCGGCGCGACCTGTTCGTGACGTCGCCCGGCCGGTCGACGCGGTCCCACCGGCTTGGAGAGCCCCGCAACACTGGCGGCGTACCGGTCCCGGTACGCCGCGCCGCGCAGCGGTCGACGGATGCACCCGACGAAAGCGACCCTATGCGCCGCACCGCGATGCTCCGGGCCGGGGTGGTGGTCGCCCTCGTGCTCACCGCAGTGGTGCTGCTCCGGGTCCACGGATGGCCCGACGTCGCCGTCCTGCGCGAGCAGGTGGACGCCACCGGGGCGGCCGGGCCGCTCGTCTTCGTTCTCGGGTACGCCCTGATCGTGCAGGTGCCCTCCCCGGCCGGTCTGCTCACCATCGCGGGTGGGGCGCTGTTCGGCCTCTGGCAGGGCACGGCGCTGGTGCTGGTGGCTGCTCTGCTCGGGGCCTGGCTCTCCTACGAGATCGGCCGGTTGCTGGGGCGCGACGCCGTGGCCCGGCTCACGGGAGGCCGCCTGCGCCGCGTGGACCGGTTGCTGCGCCACCACGGTCTGGCGGCCGTCGTCGCCGTGCGGCTGCTCCCGGTGCTGCCGTTCGCGGCGGTCAACTACTCGGCCGGACTGTCCGGCGTGGGGCGGCGCGACTACCTCCTCGGCTCGGCCGTGGGCATGCTGCCGGGCGTGATCGCCTACGTGGCCGTGGGTGCCTACGGCTCGGACCCCTGGAAGCTGCTGGCCGCCGGCTCGGTCTTCGTGCTCCTCGTGCTGGGCAGCGGCGCCTGGGGTCGCAGGCTGCTGGCCCGCTCCGGGGCCGTACCCGCGGACAGCGCCGCGGTGGAGGCCACGTCCTGAAGCAGGAGCGAAAACACAGGTCCGGTGCCCCCGGCAGTGTGCTGGTTCAGGACATAGGAAACCGATGTCTCAAGACATAGGAAACCGAGTCGTGGGTTCGATGCTCGGTCATGTCGAAAGCCAGACTGGTCATCACCGCCGTCATCCTCGAGGGCCGCACCCAGACCGAGGTCGCGAAGGCCTACGGCGTCTCCAAGGGCTGGGTCTCCAAACTGATCGCCCGTTACAACGCCGAGGGCGAGACCGCCTTCGAACCGAGATCACGACGACCCAAGACCTCACCCGGCGCCCTCGACCCCACCGTCGTCGAACTGATCCACCAGCTCCGCACCAAGCTGGACCACGCCGGACTCGACGCCGGACCCGAGACCATCGCCTGGCACCTCGAGCACCACCACGACACCGTGGTCGCCCGCTCCACCATCAGCCGTCACCTGGCCCGCGCTGGACTCGTGACTCCCGAACCGAAGAAACGCCCGAAGTCCTCCTACGTTCGATTCGAAGCAGCCCTGCCGAACGAAACCTGGCAATCAGACTTCACCCACTACCGCCTTGCCAATGATCACGACGTCGAGATCATCACCTGGCTCGACGACTGCACCCGCTACGCCCTCTCGGTGACCGCACACCGCCGGGTCACCGGCCCACTCGTCACAGCGACCTTCCGCGAATGCCTCACCCTGCATGGGATCCCGGCCTCAACCCTGACCGACAACGGAATGGTCTACACCGTCCGCCTGGCCGGCATCGGCCGCCGTGGCGGACGCAACACCTTCGAGAACGAACTCAGACGTCTGCATGTGGTCCAGAAGAACTCCCAACCAGCCCACCCGACCACCTGCGGCAAGGTAGAACGCTTCCAGCAGACGATGAAGAAGTGGCTGCGCGCCCAACCCGTCCAACCGGGCACCCTTGCCGAACTCCAGGCCCTGATCGATGCCTTCGTCGACGAGTACAACCACTGCCGTCCACACCGCTCTTTACCCCAACGGGCCACACCCGCAGCCCGCTACAACACCATGCCGAAGGCGATGCCCGGGGACTCCCGCGACCCTGAGACCCACGACCGGATCCGCCACGACCGCGTCGACAAGGCCGGGTCCGTGACGCTCCGACACAACGGTCGCCTCCACCACATCGGCATCGGGCGAGCCCACGCAGGAACCTGCGTCATCCTGCTCGCCCAGGACCTCAAAATCAGGGTCGTCAACACCATCACCGGCGAACTCATCCGCGAGCTGACGCTGAACCCACACATCGACTACCAGCCGACCGGAGCACCCAAAGGCCCGACCAGGAAACCCCGAAAATGACCACCGCCGGACCTGCAGTTGCAGGTCCGGCGGTTTCCGATGTCCTGAGACATCACACGGTCGGGCTGACAGGATTTGAACCTGCGACCCCTTGACCCCCAGTCAAGTGCGCTACCAAGCTGCGCCACAGCCCGAAGCCCCGCATGTCGTGGACCGGCGGGGCGACCAGAACCCTACCGCAGCGGTCGCCGCGGGTCCGAACCGGCTCAGCCGGCGGCGGAGTCCTCGACGCGGTCGTCGCGGTCCGCGGGCCCGTAGGGCACGCGGACCAGGGTCCGCGTCGCGGACCTCCGAGAGCGGAGTGCGCTGCAGCCACGGCACCACCTGGCTGGCCGGCAGCGCCCGGGAGAGCCCGTAGCCCTGGTAGACGTCGCACCCGAGCGCCGCGACCAGCGAGCGGGCGAGGTCGCTCTCCACGCCCTCGGCGATGACCCGAAGGCCCAGGTCGTGGGCCAGGGCGACGGTGGCGCGCATGATCGTGGAGTCCTCGGGGTTGCGTTCGAGGCGGAAGACGAACGACTGGTCGATCTTCACCTCGTCGACCGGCAGCCGCTCGAGGTAGGCGAGGCTGGAGTAGCCGGTGCCGAAGTCGTCGACCGAGAGCCGTACGCCGGAGTCGGCCAGGCCGGTCAGCACCCGCATCGAGCGCTCGGGGTCACCGAGCGCGTCGCTCTCGGTCACCTCGATCACCAGGGCGTCGGCCGGAGTGCCGGTGGCCTCCAGGGCGTGCTCGACGCGCTTGATCAGAGACAGGTCGGAGATGTCGCGGGGCGTCACGTTGACCGCGACCTCGACGTCGTGCCCCGCCTCCGCCCAAGTACGTCGCTGCCGCAGCGCCTGCTCGAGGATGAAGTCGGTCAGCGTGCGCACCAGGCCGGTGCGCTGGGCCACGGCCACGATCTCCGGAGGCGGCACCCAGCCGTACTGGGGGTGGGACCAGCGCAGCAGTGCCTCGAAGCCGCTGATGGCGCCGTCACTGAGCTGGGCCTGCGGCTGGAACCACAGTTCCAGCTCGCCGTTGGTCAGCGCCTTCGCGAGGTCCGCGGCCAGCACCAGGCGTCGACCGATGGCGTCCCCGTCCGCCGCCCGGTAGGACTCCACGCCGGTCCGGTCGGCCTTGGCGGCGTACATCGCCACGTCGGCCATGGCCAGCACCTCGTCGCTGGAGGTGGCGCTGCTGGAGAGCTCGGCCACTCCGATGCTGGCGGAGGTGATCAGCTCGACGTTGTTGACCGGCACCGGCTGCGTGATCGCCTCCCGCAGACGGTGGGCCAAGGCGGTCGCCGAGCCACGTCTCGTCGGGGAGCAGCACGGCGAACTCGTCGCCGCCCAGCCGCGCCACCAGGCCGTTGGTCTCGTTCTCCAGCCGCATGCTGGTGACCCGCAGGAGCGCGTCGCCGGCGGTGTGGCCGAGCGTGTCGTTGACGTCCTTGAAGTCGTTGAGGTCCAGCAGCAGGACCGCGCCACCGGTCCCCCGAGCCATGGTGCGCTCCATGGCCTCGGTGAACGCGCGCCGGTTGGGCAGCGCCGTCAGGGGGTCGTGCATCGCCTCGAGCCGACGCTCCTCGGCCACCTGCTTGAGCCGCTCCACGGCACGCGCCTTGGACAACGCGACGGCGGCGTGCGCGGCGAGCGCCTCGAAGATGGTGAGGTCCTCGGCGCCGAACGTCTCCTGGCGTCGAACGAACGCTCGGCCACACACAGCACGCCGAGGATGTCGGCGTCGGCACGCATCGTGACGGCCATGCCGTCACGTGGTCGTTCGTCGTTGACGCGCCGGTTCGGGTTGTGCGCCAGGAGCACCGAGGCGCCGGTCAGGGCCTCGCCCCACCAGAGCCTGTGCGCCCAGTCCCGCTCGATCCACTCCTCGCGGATCTCGCCCCGGTCCCCCGTCACGACCCGGTACGGCGCGCGTTCGGTTTCCGGCAGCACGACCTGGACACGGTCGGCACGCATCAGCTTCGCCGACTCCTCCAGGATGGCGGGAACGGCGTCCTCGAGCTCGGCGGCCCGGCCGGTGGCCTCCACGAACTCGTAGAGCTGCTGGGTCCGGGCGTAGCGCCGGACCACCGAGACGTAGAAGCGGTAGCCGAAGACGAGCAGCACCACGATGGCGCCCACCAGGGGCAGCGCCGAGGGGCGGGCGACGACGAGCGTCACGCACAGCAGGGCGACACAGGTGTTGACCACGGCCGCGGGCAGGCCGGACCTCAGCGCCTCGCGCAGGACCTCGCGGTCGAACTCACCCTCGGTGAGGCTGATCGCCAGCGTGATCGCGCCCGCCGACAGCAGGTCGGTGGTGAGCACGGCGAGCAGCGCAGCACCCCAGGCGTGCGGGGACAACGGATCGGTGCCCGAACCCATCACGGCCGCGTAG
>CAWGHV010000036.1:0-15409 GCA_963822375.1 uncultured beta proteobacterium
GCCACCCTGCGCTCGATCGAAGACAGTTTGAAACGCCTGGATACGGACCACCTCGACATCGTCTGGGTACACGACATCGCCCAGGATTTCCACGGCGACAACTGGCTGGCGCAATTCGAAACGGCCCGCACGGGCGCCTTCCGCGTGCTGACCCGCTTGCGCGAAGAAGGCGTCATCAAGGCCTGGGGCGTGGGCGTGAACAAGGTGGAGCCGCTGGAACTGACCCTGGACCTGGCCGAAGCCCAGCCCGACGCCTTCCTGCTGGCCGGCCGCTACACTCTGCTCGACCATGAACGGGCGCTGCAGCGATTGATGCCTGCCGCGGCCAAACAGAACGTCGACATCGTCGTCGGCGGCCCCTACAGCTCGGGCATCCTGGCCGGCGGCGCGCATTTCGAATACCAGAAAGCCTCGCCCGAGATCATCGCGAAAGTGGAACGCATCAAGGCGATTGCCGCGCGCCACGGCGTCAGCGTGAAGGCGGCCGCCCTGCAATTCTCGCTGGCCAACCCGGCCGTGGCTGCCGTGATCCCCGGCGCCAGCCGTCCGGAACGCCTGGCCGAAGACCAGCCGGCATTGAACAGCGTCATTCCCGCCGCGTTCTGGCAGGAGTGAAGGGTGCCAGCTTGCCCGACGCACAACCCGATTGATTCCAATGAGGGAATCGCTTGCGCGGCACTGGGGGCGAGCGAGGCAAAATATCGCTCGACGGGATAGGCGCGTAAATAAAAATCATCCAGCTTTTTTAACCAGGCATTTTTGTAAGGCGTGAACACGCCGTAGGGTTTACCTGAACCATTGAGTATCTCCGACTGTTCAAAAACCACCTGATCCTTGTAGTGATGGAATCGGCCAGGGCAGCGGCGTCGTCGTGGCCACCGGCGTCAACACGGAGATTGGCCGCATCAGCGGCATGATCGAGCAGGTGGAAGGGCAGACAACGCCACTACTGCGCCAAATGGCGTCTTTCGCGCGTTGGCTTTCGGTGGCGATTCTGCTGCTCGCCACCGCGGTGTTCGCATTCGGCCACCTGGTTCGCGGCTTCGCCGCGGACACGATGTTCCTCGCCGCGGTCGGTCTCGCCGTCGCGGCGATTCCCGAAGGCTTGCCGGCGATCATGACCATCACGCTGGCTATCGGCGTGCAGCGCATGGCCCAGCGCAATGCCATCATCCGCCGCCTGCCAGGGGTCGAGACGCTGGGTGCGGTGACGGTGATCTGCTCGGACAAGACCGGAACGCTGACCGCGAACGAAATGACGGTCACGCGCGTGGTCACCGCCCGCGGCGCATTCGAAGTGAGCGGCGCGGGCTATGCGCCGCGCGGCGGCATCGCGCTCGACGGGCGCGAGGTGCTGGCAATCGACGATCCCGATCTGGCCGAGCTGGCGCTTGCGGGGCTGCTGTGCAACGACGCGCGCTTGAAGCAGGAAAACGCGCAGTGGCAAGTCGAGGGCGACCCGACCGAGGGCGCGCTGATCACGCTCGCGCACAAGGCCGGTCTGGAGCCGCGGCTGGAGCTGGACAAGCTGCCGCGCGCCGATGCCATTCCGTTCGAGTCCGAGCATCGTTTCATGGCGACACTGCATCACGACCATGCCGGCGGAGGCATCATCTTTCTCAAGGGCGCGCCGGAGCAGGTACTCGAGATGTGCCGGACACAGCGCAGCGGCGGCCAAGATCGGCCGCTCAATCGCCCCTACTGGCACGCGCACATGGAAACGCTGGCCGAGGAGGGAGCGCGCCTGCTCGCCATCGCCGTGCGCAACACCGGGGCAGACCAGGACAAGCTCGCCCATGACGACATCGGCACCGAGTTCTCTCTGCTCGGCGTCATGGCAATGATGGACCCGCCGCGAGAGGAAGCCATTGCCGCGGTGCGCCGCTGCCATGACGCGGGCATACGGGTCAAGATGATCACCGGCGATCACCTGGTCACCGCGCGCGCCATCGCAGACAAGCTCGGGCTTTCCAGCGCCCAGGCGCGTTGCGGCGCCGACCTGGAGCAGATGAGCGACGACGAGTTGCGCGCGGCGGTGCGCGACACCGACGTGTTCGCGCGCTCGAGCCCCGAGCACAAGCTTCGCCTGGTGAAAGCGCTGCAAGCCAATGGCGAGGTCACCGCGATGACCGGCGACGGGGTCAATGACGCGCCTGCGCTCAAGCGCGCGGACATTGGCATCGCCATGGGGAGCAAGGGCACCGAAGCGGCGAAGGAGGCAGCGCAAATGGTGCTCGCCGATGACAACTTCGCCACCATTGCCCACGCGGTCGAGGAAGGACGCACCGTCTACGACAATCTAACCAAGGCGATCCTATTCATCCTGCCGACCAATTGGGGCCAGGCGCTGGTCATCATCGCTGCCATCGCGCTGGGCTTGACGCTACCCATCACCGCCGTGCAAATACTCTGGGTGAATATGGTAATGGCGGTGACACTCGCGCTTGCGCTCGCGTTCGAGCCGGCGGAGCGCGACGTCATGGCGCGGCCACCGCGCGACCCGCACCAACCCCTGCTTTCGCGTTTCTTAGTTTGGCGCACGGGCTTCGTTTCGCTGCTGCTGGTGGCCGGTGCGCTCGGCCTGTTCCTGTACGAGACGCAGCGCGGCCATTCGATCGAGGCGGCGCGAACGGCCGCCGTCAATGCGCTGGTGATGGGGCAGGTGTTCTACCTATTCAGCAGCCGCTATCTGTCGGCCCCGGTGCTGAACAAGAGCGGGTTGTTTGGCAATCCGATCGCCTGGGTGGCCGTGGGCGTGCTGGCCGTGCTGCAAACACTGTTTACACACTGGACGGTCATGCACCGGCTGTTCGGCACCGCCCACATGGAACCCCGATCGTGGCTGCTGGCGTTGGGAGTCGGCGCCGCGGTGTTCGTGTTCGTCGAGGCGGAGAAAGCGCTGTGGCGGGGCTTCGCGTCGCAGCGGCGACGAGCCGACGCGACCCGCTCTCGAGCGGGTTCACGAGGGTAAGCGGGACGCCCTGACTTCAGCAGGCCGCTTCGCCGCTTCGCTACCCAGACTCGTGACGCTGCGACAAAAAATCAGTCTTCGGGTCGGCGCAGCATCTTTTCCACCTCGCCGACATGGTGTTCCTCGGCGGCGATCATTTTGCGCGCGTACTCCTCCAGCAGCACCGACTCGTCCTTGACGAGGTCGAGCAGCATGCGATAAAGAGCGACTGCGGCGCTTTCCATCTCCAGCGACTTGCGCAGAATCGCGCCGGTTCCAAGCTGCGGCGCATCGAGCAGCGGGCCGACCGACAGCGAGTGCTCGCCGCCAAGCAGGGTGATGATCTCGCCGGCTTCCTGGGCGTGCAGCAGCGACTCGTCGGCCTGCGCGCGCAGCCACGACACGATGGGAATGCGGCCGTATCCGAACACCATGAACGAGAGGTGGGTATATCGCATCACGCCCGCCAACTCGTGCTCGAGTATGCGATTGAGCGTGGCGAGAACCTTCTCGGTGTCAACTTCCGGCATGGCATGACCTCCGTGGTGAATGTTCGGGTGGCACGCCCCGATCGCGGGTAAACAATAGCAGGAATTCGCGCGGCGCCGTCCGTGCCCACTCTTCGACAGACTTCCCACCGTCGGGTTCGCGTCTGTGGCAAGCCAGACGCGCAAGGCCATCACCGCCGCCCCGACAGCACGACCCTGGCCAGGCTCGGCTCCAGCGGGGCGTAGTGGTCGAACTCCATGCTGAACAGACCGCGCCCCTGCGTCGCCGAGCGTAGCGCTGTGACATAGCCAAACATCTCCGCCAGCGGCACCCGGCCGCCGATGGCCTGCGCGTTGCCGGGGCGCAGCTCCATCTTCTCGATCTCTGCGCGGCGCGCCGACAGTTGGCCGAGTACCGCACCCATGTATTCCTCGGGCACGATGACCTCGATGCGGAACACCGGCTCGAGCAGCACCGGCTTACCCTTCTCCAGCCCGGCGCGGAAGGCCAGGCTGGCGGCGGCGCGAAAGGCGATGTCGGTGGAATCGACGTCGTGATACGACCCGCCGCTGAGGCGCACGATCACGTCCGTCACGGCGAAGCCGCCGAGCACGCCCGACAGGCTCGCCTCGCGCACACCGCGCTCGATGGCCGGCACGAACTGGCGCGGGACCGCGCCAGCGCCGGCCGCATTCTCGAACACGATGCCCGCCGCACGCTGCGCCGGCGCCAGGTCCAGGATCACATGCCCATACTGGCCATGGCCGCCGCTCTGGCGCACGAAGCGGCCCTCGACCCCGCGCGCCGGCAAGGTGATCGTCTCCTTGTAAGTGACCTGAGGCTTGCCCATCCAGGTATCGAGGCCGTGCTCGCGGCGCAGCCGCTCCAGCAGCACTTCCAGGTGCAGCTCGCCCATGCCGGCGACCAGCACCTGACCCGTGTCGTCGTCGACGCCGATCTGCAGCGTCGGGTCCTCGTCGGCCAGGCGGCGCAGCGCCTCGACCATGCGTTCGTTGTCGGCGGTGGCGCGCGGCTCGACTGCGGCGCGAATCACCGGGTCGGGAAAACTCATGGATTCGAGAACGATCTGGTGCTTCTCCGCGCAGAGCGTGTCGCCGGTGCGCGCCTTGTTGAGGCCGACGATGGCGGCGATGTCGCCGGCGTGAATCGCGTCCAGGTCCTCGCGGTGGTTGGCGTACATGCGCGTGAGCCGCGCGGCGCGCTCGCGCACCTTGCGCGTGGCGTTGTAGAGCGTCGTTCCGGCGTTGATGGTGCCGGCATAGACGCGGACGTAAGCCAGGTGCCCCATGTACGGATCGCTGACGATCTTGAAGACCAGGGCGGCGAGCGCTTGGGCATCATCGGGTGCTCGTGCGAGCACGGCGCCGGACTCGGGGTTCACCCCGCTCACCGCGCCCAGGTCCAGCGGTGAGGGCAGGTAGTCGACCACCGCATCGAGCAGCGGCAAGATGCCGATGTCGTCGAGCGCGCTGCCGCACAGAACCGGAAACAGTTTGTTCGCCAGCGTCGCGCGGCGCAGCGCGGCACGCAGCTGGTCGGGCGCCGGCTCGGTACCGTCCATGTACAAGGCCAGCAAGTCGTCGTCGGTTTCCGCGACCCGCTCGATCAACAACGCACGCGCCGCGGCCACCGCCGCCGTGTAGCCGTGCGGCACGGCGCCGGTTTCCGCCTCGCGATAGTGGGCGGTCAGGGTGAGCAGATCGATCACGCCCTCGAACCCGTCTTCGGCGCCGATCGGCACCTGTAAGCAGGCGCTGCGCACGCCCAGGCGCTCCTCGATGCTGGCAACGGCGCGCGGGAAATCGGCGCCTAGCCGGTCCATCTTATTGATGAAGCATAGCCGCGGCACGCGGTAGCGGTCGGCCTGGCGCCACACCGTCTCGCTCTGGGGCTCGACGCCCTGCAGGGCATCGAAGACGACGACGGCGCCGTCGAGTACGCGCAGGCTGCGCTGGACCTCGGCCGTGAAATCGATGTGACCGGGCGTGTCGATGAGATTGATGCGACAGTCGCGCCACAACGCGGTCACCGCCGCGGAAACGATGGTGATGCCGCGCTCGCGCTCCTGCTCCATCCAGTCGGTGACGGTGGTGCCCTCATCGACGGAGCCGAGCTTGTGGGTGCGGCCGGTATGAAAAAGGATGCGGTCGGTGGTCGTGGTCTTGCCGGCGTCGATGTGGGCAACGACGCCGATGTTGCGCAGATTGCCGAGCGGCGTGGGATTGGCGGGCATGGACAGGAATCGTACCCGGATTCGTACCCAGATTCAGCCGATTTCCGTTGGGCCGACTGGCGTGCCGAGACGGACCAGCTGTTCGAGCGCCGGGAGGGCGCCAGGCCGGAGTCCTCAGCCGAATCTCAACTCAGTTTGCCGTGGCAGTGCTTGTATTTCTTGCCCGAGCCGCAGGGACAGGGATCGTTGCGCCCGACTTTCTGTGCCGGCGCGCACGAAGGGCTTCGTCGGCTTGTCTCGGCGTCGCGGCGGCGGCGAGCGCTTCGTCGTAGTCGGCATGGTGATACTGGACATTCTCGACGCCGGCGTCGGGCTCGGTTTCCTCGATCTGCTGCTCGGCCTGCGAATCTGCACCGTCATCAGCAAGCGCGTGACTTCCGTGCGGACCAGTCTGCAGCAAGCCTTCGAACAGCTCGAAGGCTTCGCGCTTGTATTCCTGCTTCGGGTTCTTCTGCGCGTAGCCGCGCAGGTGGATGCCCTGGCGCAGGTGATCGAGCGCCGCCAGGTGCTCGCGCCAATGCGTGTCGAGGCTTTGCAGCATGACGTTGCGCTCGAACTGGTGCAACGCCGGCGCGCTGACCAGGTCGATCTTGGCCTGGTATGCCTCGTCGGCCGGCATCGAGGATGCGCTTGAGCATGTCGTCGTCGTCGAGCGTCGGGCTCGCTCTTCACCCACTCGCCGACCGGCAGCTTGCAACTGATACTCGGCGGCGAGCGCGCTGTTCCAGCGCCGGGCATATCCCACTGCTCCTCGACCGATTCGGCCGGCACATAGGTGCGGAAGGTCGTCGTGCAGCACGCCCTGGCGCATCGCCGTGATGGTCTCGGAGATGTCCTCGGTTTCGAGCAGCTCGTTGCGCTGCTGGTAGATCACCTTGCGCTGATCGTTGGCGACGTCGTCGTATTCGAGCAGTTGCTTGCGGATGTCGAAGTTGCGCTGCTCGACCTTGCGCTGCGCCGATTCGAGCGAGCGCGTGACCATCGCGTGCTCGATCGGCTTCGCCCTCCGGCATCTTGAGCCGGACCATGATGGCGTTGAGGCGCTCGCCGGCGAAGATGCGCAGCAGCGAATCTTCCAGCGACAGATAGAAGCGCGACGAACCCGGATCGCCCTGGCGGCCGGAGCGGCCGCGCAGCTGGTTGTCGATGCGGCGCGATTCGTGGCGCTCGGTGCCGATGATGTGCAGCCCGCCGGCCGCGACCACCTCGTCGTGCAGCTTCTGCCATTCGCTCGCGCAGCGCCGCGATGCGACCCGCCTTGCGTTTCGTCGGGCGACGGTTTCGTCCGCTTGCAGGGCCTGAATCTGCTTCTCGACGTTGCCGCCCAGCACGATGTCGGTGCCGCGGCCGGCCATGTTGGTGGCGATGGTGATCATGCCGGGCCGGCCCGCCTGGGCCACGATCCGCGCTTCCTTGGCGTGCTGCTTGGCGTTGAGCACCTGGTGCGGCAGCTTTTCCTTGTCCAGCAGCGCGGAGAGCAACTCGGAGTTCTCGATCGAGGTCGTGCCGACCAGCACCGGCTGGCCGCGCTCGTGGCAGTCGCGGATGTCGGCGATGATGGCGGCGTGCTTTTCCTTGGCGCGTGCGGAACACCTGGTCGTGATCGTCCTTGCGCACCATCGGCTGGTGGTCGGGATCACGACCGTTTCCAGGCCGTAGATCTGCTGGAACTCGTAGGCTTCGGTGTCCGCCGTGCCGGTCATGCCGGCGAGCTTGCCGTACATGCGGAAGTAGTTCTGGAAGGTGATCGAGGCGAGCGTCTGGTTCTCGTTCTGGATCTGCACGCCTTCCTTGGCCTCGACCGCCTGGTGCAGGCCGTCCGACCAGCGCCGTCCCGGCATCAGTCGCCCGGTGAACTCGTCGACGATGATGATCTCGCCGTTCTGCACCACGTACTGCTGATCGCGGTGGAACAGGGTGTGCGCGCGCAGCGCGGCGTAGAGGTGGTGCATGAGCAGGATGTTGGCCGGCTCGTACAGGCTGCGCCCTTCGGCCAGCAGCCCAGCCGCGCCAGGATCTCCTCGGCATGCTCGTGGCCCGCCTCGGACAGCAGCACCTGGTGCGCCTTTTCGTCCACCCAGTAATCGCCTTCGCCGTCCTCCGTCTCCATGCGGGTCAGCAGCGGCGCGACGTCGTTCAGCTTGACGTAGAGCTCGGTGTGATCCTCGGCCTGACCGGAGATGATCAGCGGCGTGCGCGCCTCGTCGATCAGGATCGAGTCGACCTCGTCGACGATGGCGTAGGACAGCGGGCGCTGCACCCGGTCGCCGACCTGATAGACCATGTTGTCGCGCAGGTAGTCGAAGCCGAATTCGTTGTTGGTGCCGTAGGTGATGTCGGCGGCGTAGGCCTGCTGTTTGGCATCGTGCGCCATCTGCGACAGATTGACGCCGACCGTGAGCCCGAGGAAGCGGTAGATGCGCCCCATCCATTCGGCATCGCGCGTGCGCCAGGTAGTCGTTGACCGTGACGATGTGGACGCCCTTGCCGGTCAGCGCATTGAGGTAGGCCGGCAGCGTCGCGACCAGGGTCTTGCCCTCGCCGGTGCGCATCTCGGCGATCTTGCCGTCGTGCAGCACCATGCCGCCGATCAGCTGCACGTCGAAATGGCGCATGCCGAGCACGCGCTTGCCGGCTTCGCGCACGACGGCGAAGGCTTCCGGCAGGATCTCGTCCAGGCGCGCGCCGCCCGCGACCTTTTGCTTGAATTCTGCGGTCTTGGCGCGCAACTGCTCGTCTGACAGCGCGCCGATTGTCGGCTCGAGCGCGTTGATCGCGCGCACGGTATGCGAGTACTGGCGCAGCAGCCGATCGTTGCGGCTGCCGAAGACTTTCTTCAGGATGCCCGGGATCATCTACTTCGGAGGGTCCGGCCGAAAGGGGCGAATTCTAACATGCACCCCGGGCGCGCTCGACACCGCGCAGTACGGCGGGATTACTTGCTCTTGGCCAGGCGCCCGGTTGCGCCGCGCCCTGTCTGCTGGAGAAAACGATTGGGATTCTGCGGTACGCCATTGACCCGAACCTCGAAGTGCAGGTGCGGTCCGGTCGAGCGCCCGCTGGAGCCGACCGCGGCGATCGCCTGCCCTGGCCTGACGAGCTGGCCGGGCTTCACGTAGAACTTTCGAGGCGTGAGCGTAGCGCGTCAGCAAATCGCTACCGTGATCGATGTCGACCATGTGCCCATACTGCGGATGGTACTCGGCCGCGACGACGACGCCACCGGCCGCGGCGATGATCGGAGTGCCCACGTCGGCCTGGAAATCGACGCCGCTGTGCAGCGCCCGCTCGCCGGTAAATGGATCGACGCGATAGCCGAACCCCGAGCCGTCCCATTCCGTGGCCACCGGCACAGTGGTCGGCAGCAGGCGCTGCGCGGCGCGCTTGTCGAGGATCTGCGACTCCACCATGCCGAGGTAGTCGCCACGCGATTCGAGTTGCCTGGATAGCTTATCCACTTGGCGCTCCAAGTCGTCCGGCGTCAGCGACCCGCTCATGGCGATGAACGGGCCGCCGCGCCCAAGCGGCTCGCCGAGGCGCAACTCGCTGGGCTTGAGTCCGGCGAACTTGCCGAGCCGCTCGCCCAAGAAATCGAGCTGAACCAGTTGTGCCTGCATCTGGCCCAACTTCACCGCCATGACGTTCAAATTATCGCGCATGATCTCCTGTGTCTTTTCCGCCTCCTCGGCGCGCAAGCCGATGATCAGGCTTTGCACTAGCGGCAGCTTGATCTGCGCCGCGTGCTGCAGCGTCACCAACGAGAACACCGAGGACGTCGCGAGGACCACGGTGATCAACCCGAGCGCCGCCGCCAGCAAGTGGCTCAGCTTGAGAGTGATCGTCTTCGCAGTTGCCAAGCGGTCGGAGACAAGAATAATCTGCATGCTCTATCTCCCATGCGATTCGTGATGCAAGCGCCCAAGCACCAGCGGCTCGAGGCCTACCTCAACTCAGCTACGGATCTGGCGCCACTCGCCGCGCACGCCCGGCGATTGCGGGAGCTGCAGCAAATATACGAGCGGGTCGCGCCCGACAATCTGGTTCTGGCTAGCCAGGTGGCGAACTACAAACAGGGGAGGTTGCACATTCGCGCGGCCAGCGGGGCGGTCGCCGCGAAACTCAAGCAAATTCAACCAACGCTCGTGGTCGAGTTTCGCAACAGTGGTGTCGAGGTTACCGAAGTACTTGTCAAAGTGCAACCCCAGGGCCTGTCGGCGAGTGCTCAATCCAACCCGCGAATCAAGCCCACTCTCGGTCGCGAGAGCGCTCGCGCGCTGACCGCACTTGCCGAAAAACTTCCCGCCGGCGACCCACTGCGCGCGGCGCTGGAACGGCTGATACGCCTAGATGACACCGAAGACCGGAGCCAAGACACGCTCGAGAAATAGCAGCGCCAGAACCAGCAGCGCGAACACGAGCGCGTACTTGGCGATGCGCCAAGACAGACTCAAGTAGCGCCGGTCGCGCGTGAACAAGAAAGCGATGATGCCGGCCGCGACCGCGAGCACGACAAGAATGCCGACGAGGCGCAGGACCAGCATGCCGCGCGGTGTCTAGGCCGGCTGCAGCGCGAATGCCCGCGCGACTTGCGGCGGCGCCTGCGCCGCATCGGTGAAACTCACCAGCTCCCAAGCGCGCTGATCGGCCAGCAGTGCCCGCAGCAAGGCGTTGTTCAGCGCGTGGCCCGACTTGTGCGCCGAGAACGCGGCCAGCAGCGGATGGCCAAGCAGGTAGAGATCGCCGATCGCGTCGAGCACCTTGTGCTTGACGAATTCGTCGTCGAAACGCAGCCCGTCGGCGTTCAGGACCCGGTACTCGTCCATCACGATGGCGTTGTCGAGGCTGCCGCCAAGCGCCAGCCCCTTCTCCCACATCATGTCCACGTCCTGCATGAAGCCGAAGGTGCGTGCACGCGCCACTTCCTTGACGTACGAATGGTCGGCGAAATCCACCGTCACCGAGGTCGCCGACCGATCGATCGCCGGGTGATTGAAGACGATCGAGAAGGTGAGCCGAAAACCCTCGTAGGGGTCGAGTCGCGCCCACTTGTCACCGTCGCGAACCTCGATCGGCTCCGTGACGCGCACGAAACGCTTCGGTGACCCCTGCTCCTCGACCCCCGCCGACTGGATCAGGAACACGAACGTCGCCGCGCTGCCATCCATGATCGGAATCTCCGGCGCGTCCAGGTCGACCAGCACGTTGTCGATTCCCATGCCGCAGAGCGCGGACATCAGGTGTTCGACGGTCGAAACCTTGACCTCGCCGATCTCCAGGCATGATGCCAGGCGCGTATCGCCCACGATGAACGGATCGGCGCGCAAGTCGACCGAAGGATCGAGGTCGATTCGCCGAAACACGATACCGGTATCGGGCGGTGCGGGCCTCAGAGTCATATTGATCTTGAGTCCGCAATGCAAACCGACCCCGGTGGCGAACACCGGCGATTTGAGGCTACGCTGCTGGAGCATTGGAAATGCGGGGCGATTCGGGGCAGTTATCATAACATGGAGGTCACATTCGCCTGCCGTTAGCGCTTGGGCAGCACGGCGTGCGGACAGTCGCCGACGCCGCCGAAGCGCGACAACGCGCGCGGCTGTGCCCGTAAGCCAGCCTGGACGCGGACACACCCTCCTCGTATCCGCGCCCGTATCCGTCGCAACGATCGTACCCGCGAGCGGCGGCGACCGCGCCAACACGCGCTCCGCCACACCCAATCGGCCAAGCTCAGTCCGCTTGCTTGCGCAAGAACGCCGGGATGTCGTACTTGTCCACGCCGCTCGCGGCCATCGCCTCGATGGTGTTGCGCCGGGTCCGAATCACCGCCGGCACATCCAACACGCCATAGTCGATGGGCTCGGTCCCGGTGGCCTGATTCACCCCGTTGCCATACACCAGACTCATCGTCGGCCGAGCTTGGGCGCGGTGCGCCAAACCCAAGCCGGTGGCGACCACGGTGACGCGCAAGCGGTCCTCCATCGAGTCGTCGAACACGGCGCCAAAGATGATGTGGGCGTCATCTGCGGCGAAGGCGCGAATCGTCGTTCATCACCTCGTTGACTTCCTTCATCTTGAGCGAGTTGGAGGCGGTGATGTTCACCAGCACGCCGCGCGCGCCGGAAAGCGAGATGCCCTCCAGCAGCGGGCTGGCGACCGCCTGCTCAGCCGCGAGCCGCGCGCGATCCACGCCGGCGGCGAAGGCCGAGCCCATCATCGCCATGCCCATCTCGCCCATCACCGTGCGCACGTCCTCGAAGTCGACGTTGACCAGGCCGGGGAAGTTGATGATCTCGGCGATGCCGCCGACCGCGTTGCGCAGCACGTTGTCGGCGGCCTTGAACGCCTCCTGCACGCTGACGTCGTCGCCGAGCACGTCCATCAGCTTCTCGTTGAGAATCACGATCAGCGAGTCGACATGCTTGGCCAGCTCGTCGATGCCGCCATCCGCGATGCGGATGCGCTTGCCTTCGAAGGCGAAGGGCTTGGTGACCACGGCGACGGTGAGGATGCCCAGCTCGCGGGCGATCTCGGCCACCACCGGCGCGGCACCGGTTCCGGTGCCGCCGCCCATGCCGGCGGTGATGAAGCACATGTGCGCGCCGCGCAGGCTGTCGGCGATGCGCTCGCGCTCCTCGAGCGCCGCGGTACGGCCCGGCCTCGGGCTTGGCGCCCGCGCCGAGCCCGCTCTTGCCGAGCTGCAGCTTGAGCGGCGCCTGGCTGCGCTTCAGGGCCTGGGCATCGGTGTTGGCGCAGATGAATTCGACGCCCTGCACCGCCTTCGCGGATCATGTGATCGACGGCATTGCCGCCGGCGCCGCCGATGCCGATAACCTTGATGATCGTGCCGTTGGGTTCCTTGTCGATGATCTCGAACATGCGTTTGTCTCCATGCAATTGGTACATTCCGTGAAACTTCCCGGCTGCCGCGCACGGCGCGGACCGGATCGCGACGCAGGTTTCGGCGGATACTACATTTAGTATGGAACGACTAGTGTAATACTAAATGCAGTAGCCGCAACCCCTCCTGCGTTTTTTTTGTTCGTTCATCGCCGGACGAACCACCGGCCGGCTCAAAAATTCTTTTCGAACCACGACTTCATCTTGCCCAGCACCTGCTTGAAGTCGCGCGTCTCGCGAACCACGAGGCCGTCGCTTCTTCTGCGCCAGCGCCTTCGAGCAGCAGACCCATCGCCGTGGCATAGCGCGGATGGCACACCACGTCGGCGAGGCCGCCGTCGTACTTCGGCGCGCCCAGGCGCACCGGCAGGTGAAAGACTTCCTCGCCCAGTTCCGACCATCCCCTGCATCACCGCCGAGCCGCCGGTGAGCACGATGCCCGACGACAGCAGCTCCTCGTAACCGCTGCGGCGCAGTTCGGCCTGGATCAGCTCGAACAGCTCCGTCGACGCGCGGCTCGATCACATCGGCCAGCGCCTGGCGCGACAGCTCGCCGCGGCGCACGATCGCCGACGCCGGGCACCTCGATCATTTCTTCGGCATCGGCCAGCTGCGTCAGCGCCACGCCGTGGCGCACCTTGATCTCCTCGGCCTCCTGCGTCGGCGTGCGCAGCGCCATCGCGATGTCGTTGGTGATCTGGTCGCCGGCGATCGGGATCACCGCCGTGTGGCGGATCGCGCCCTGGGTGAACACCGCCATGTCGGTGGTGCCGCCGCCGATGTCCACCAGGCACACGCCGAGGTCCTTCTCGTCCTCGGAGCAGCACGGCGATAGCTCGAGGCCAGCGGCTGCAGCACCAGGTCGTTCACTTCCAGCCCGCAGCGGCGCACGCACTTGACGATGTTCTGCGCCGCCGACACCGCGCCGGTGACGATATGCACCTTGACTTCGAGCCGCACGCCGCTCATGCCGATCGGCTCGCGCACGCCGTCCTGGCCGTCGATGATGAATTCCTGGGTCAGGATGTGCAGGATCTGCTGGTCGGCCGGGATCGGCATCGCCTTGGCGGTCTCGATCACGCGCTCGACGTCCATCGGCGCGACTTCCTTGTCCTTGATCGCCACCATGCCGTGGGAGTTGAAGCTCTTGATGTGGCTGCCGGCGATCCCGGTGTAGACGTCGCTGATCTTGCAGTCGGCCATCAGCTCGACTTCCTGCATGACGCGCGAGATCGCATCCACGGTGGCCTCGATGTTGACCACCACGCCCTTCTTCAGGCCGCGCGATTGCTGGTCGCCGATGCCGAGGATCTCCAGCCGCCCTTCCGGCGTCAACTCGGCGACGACGGCGACGATCTTCGACGTGCCGATATCGAGTCCGACGATCAGGTCTTTGTACTCTTTGGCCATTAATCCGCCTCTAATGTCACTGCGCCCGAAGCCGCAGCGCGAAACCGTTGGGATAGCGCAGGTCCGCCGCGGCGGCGGCGGCGGCGGTGCGCTCGAGCGCCACCGGATACACCGCTACGAAGCGCGCCAGCCGTTCTTGCATCGGCGCCTTGGGCTGGTCGCGGCCGAGGTCGATGTTCATCCCGTCGTCCAGCCGTATCCGCCACGCTTGGCGCGCGGAAAGCGCGACCTGGCGCGGCCTGCGCCCGAGCGGCTTGAGCGCTTCGGAGAACTCCGCGTAGCGCTGCAAGACCTCCGCCGCACTGCCCTCCGGGCCGCTCAACATCGGCAGCGCGGCGCTGGTGGCCGCGGTGAACACTTCACCGCGCTCGCTCACCACGCGCATCTCGCCGTTGGCCATCTTCCAGAGCGCCGCAGCGACGTGCTCCTCGAGCGCCAACTCGATGCCGTCGGGCCAACGCCGGCGAACTTCGGCGCGGCGTACCCAAGGCAGTTTCTCGAATGCGGCACGAACCCGATTCAGATTCACGGTGAAGAAGTTGCCGCTCAAAGAATTGCGTGCCGCATATTCGAGTTGCGCCACGGTGACGTGGCCGAGCGTGCTGGTGACGACGATCTCGCGCAACGGAAACAGCGGTAGGCGCAACGCCGCGGTGACCGCGGCGTAGCCCAAACCGACGGCGCCGAGCAGCAGCAAGAAATCGGCGACCATATTCAGCACGCTCGGTCGGTCCCATAGCCCCGCGACTTCGGGCCCGCGCCGCGATTCCTTCGATCGCACTGCGCCGCCGCTGCTCATGCCGTCCCCAGCCGCGCGAGGTCCAAGATGCGCAGCACCAAGTCCTCGAAGCCGATGCCGGCCGCGCGCGCGGCCATCGGCACCAGTGAATGCCCGGTCATGCCGGGGGAGGTATTCATTTCCAGTAATTGGGGCCGGGCGTCGGCGTCGAGAATGAGATCCGCCCTGCCCCAGCCGCGGCAGCCGAGCACCGCGGCGCTGCGCATCACCAAATCCTGAATCTCGCGCTCCTGCGACGGCGCCAGGCCGCTCGGGCAGAAGTACTGCGTGGCATCGGTGAAGTATTTGTTCTGGTAGTCGTAGTTGCCGTCCGGCGCGACGATGCGCACCAGCGGCAGCACCTGCTCGCCGACGAAGGCGCCGGTCAGTTCCTCGCCGCCGACGAATTCCTCCGCGAGCACCAGCCGGTCGTACTGCGCCGCCAGTGCGTATGCCGGCTCCAGTTGGACCAGCGCCGTGACCTTGGTCGCGCCGACGCTGGAACCCTCGTGCACCGGCTTGACGAAAAGCGGCAGCCCGAGCCGCGCCACGACGTCGCGCCAATCGCTATCCGGTTGGAGGATCTGGCTGCGCGGCGTCGGCAGGCCGTTTGCCAGCCACAGCATCTTGG
>CAWGHV010000037.1:0-37561 GCA_963822375.1 uncultured beta proteobacterium
GGTGTTTATGTACTACCTTGAACCATCGTATTGCTGTCTTTGGTCTGAACCTTCATTATCTGTATGACCAGCTATTTCAATTTGGGCTTTTGTGTTTTGTTTTAAATACTCAACCACACCATCCAGTTTTGTTTCAGCACCTTTAACCAGCAAAGTTTTACTTTTTTCAAAATTCACACCTTCTAAAGGATATTTGAAACCTTTTTTAATGTCTAAGGCTACCGTAGGAATCTCTGGAACCTTTGCAGAAACTACTTTTTCTTCTTTGGACGTTTCAATAACTGGTTTAATAACTTTCTCAACAACCTTTTTTTGTGGTTTTAAAGTCAATAAATATTCCAAACTTTCGGGATTTGCTTGCTTCAACATGAAAGCTCCTGTATAGTTCTCAAAATCAGTTATTTGAATATCTAAAATATAATTTCCATCGGATGATATATTGCCCAAAAATCCATTTTTATCAATATTGAAAGACAATTCCTCTGATTTGTTGTCATTTTTATTTTTTAGGATTGCCTTAATTTCAGGTGTTTTTGAAGCATCCAATTTATTATTAACTTTGAAAAGAATAGGGTAGGATTCCCTAAAAACGGGTATTACAAAAGCTGAATTGATAGCTTCTCTTCTATCTAATACCTTAATAAAGCTTTTAAAATTCTCTTTTTTGACTTCAAGTTGATAGTTATTTGTTGCAGAAAGACTGACCCTTTTTTTATCTCCCTCCAAATCTTGTTTGATTTCTACCTGATCTACTTGAACTTTAAAATTAGCATCAATCTTTTCTTTGGTAAAAGTCGATGAACATCCGGCACATCTGCGCCGGCGCGATGCCGTTGGCAAGACCGGCGGCGAGAAAGCCGCCTGAGCTGACGCCGACATAGACATCGAGGTCGTTGAAGTCGATGCCTTCCAGCGCTTCCGCCAGCGCGGTCAGCGCGCCTAACTCGTACATCGCCCCCAACGGCCCGCCGCCTGCCAGCGCCAGCCCAATTGGGGAGAGCTTGGGCCCGCTGCGTACGGGCTGCCGACCCGCGCCCGAATCGCCGCGCGCATGCGGCGCGGCCACTCGGCGCGGCTTCGATGGTGAAACAGATGGCATGAGCGACTCGAAGCCTACTTCGCTGCCGTGCGGCGGCGCGCCGGCCGTGCGCTCGCCTCGCCGCCCTTTGCGGCAAGCTTCTGCACCACGTCGGTCAATTCGGCGACACGGCGCGATAGCGTCTGAATGTCTTGCTGAGTCGGAACGCCCAGGCTATGAAGCGCGCGCGCAACGCGGTCCTCGAACACCTGCTCGAGCTTGTCCCAGGTGCCGGTCGCCTTCGAGGTCATCTGCACCACCTTGTCCTCCGCCACCTTGCGCGACTTGGCTTGGAGCGCCTCGCCCTCCCTGACCAGCGACTCGAACACCTTGCCGCCTTCTTCCTGCGCCTTGGCGAAAGCACCCAAGCCGGCGAGCCAGATCTGCTGCGCCGAATCCTTGATGGTTGACGACAACTGGCTCTCCGAAACACCGCCCGCGAGCTGCTTCAGCTTCTTGACCATGTTCAAACTCCTTTGCAGATTCTCGGCACGCAATCGGCGTACCCGCGATCTTGCTTGCAGCATGGCGATCGATGTGCTTCAGGGCTCGATTCGTCGCTGCACGAAGTCCAATTTACGCAATGCCGTTAGAGGAAGCACACTAAAGTTCGCGAGCGCAGCCACCCCCCTTGACGCGGCGCGTTCGCGTGTATCATCTGCGCCAGGCTGCCCCGCGACTGCGTTGCCGCGACGCCGGCCTTTCGAGCACAAGAGCCCGCCACCAAGACTGGAGGAGATGCGAATGCACTATTTCGTCACCGGCGCCAGCGGCTTCATCGGTAAGCGAATGGTCAAGAAGCTCCTATCCCGTGGCGCAAACACCGTCCATTTCCTGATCCGCAAGCAGAGTCTGGACAAGGCCGACGTCCTGCGCGAGTACTGGGGAGTCGAACAAGACTCGCGCGGTCGCGGTGGTCGGCGATCTGGTCGAGCACATGCTCGGCATGAGCAAGGCGGACTTGCGCAAGCTCAAGGGCAAGGTCGACCACGTATTCCATTTCGCCGCGGTGTACGACCTCGGCGCGAGCGAAGTGGAGCAGATCAAGGCAAACATCGACGGCACGCGCAACGCAGTCGCCGTCGCCGAGGAACTCGGCGCACAATGCTTCCACCATGTAAGCTCGATCGCCGCGGCGGGTCTGTTCGAGGGCATATTTCGCGAGGACATGTTCGAGGAAGCGGAGGGGCTGGAACATCCCTACTTCCGTACCAAGCACGATTCCGAAAGCATCGTGCGCACGGAGTGTGCGCTCCCTTGGCGGGTCTATCGTCCGGGCATGGTGGTGGGCGATTCGCAGACCGGCGAAATGGACAAGATCGACGGCCCCTACTACTTTTTCAAGTTGATCCAGAGGATGCGTCAGACGCTGCCGTCATGGATGCCGACGATCGGTATCGAAGGCGGCCGCATCAACATCGTGCCGGTGGATTTCGTCGTGGACGCCATCGACCACTTGGCCCATCGCAAAGGGCAGGACGGCAAGTGCTTCCATCTCATCGACCCACGGCCGCACCGCGTCGGCGACGTGCTCAACATCTTCGCGCGCGCCGCGCATGCACCGGAAATGTCGATGCGGATCAACGCCGCGCTGTTCGGCTTCATCCCCAACGGCGTGCGCAAGGGACTGCTGTCGCTGACTCCGGTACGGCGCATCCGCAATGCCGTGATCAAGGATCTGGGCTTTCCCGCCGAAATCCTGACCTTCGTCAACTACCCGACGCGCTTCGACTGCCGCGAAGCGGACAAGCTGCTCAAGCCCGCCGGCATCGAGGTGCCGCCGCTCGAGTCGTACGCCTGGCGGCTGTGGGACTACTGGGAACGCCACCTCGATCCGGATCTGTTCATCGATCGCACCTTGCGCGGCCGGATTCAAGATAGAGTGGTGCTGATCACCGGCGGCTCCTCGGGCATCGGCAAGGCCACCGCCATGCGCATCGGCGAGACTGGAGCCACGACGATCATCGTCGCCCGCGACGCGGAAAAGCTGGAGTTGGCCAAGAACGAAGCCAAGGATAGAGGCATCGACCTGGTCACCTACTCCGCCGACCTCGCGGACTACCAGCAGTGTGACGACCTGGTGCGCACGCTGATCGACAAGCACGGCGGCGTGGATGTACTGGTCAACAACGCCGGGCGCTCGATCCGCCGCGCGATCGAGTCATCGTACGATCGCTTCCACGACTTCGAGCGCACCATGCAGGTCAACTACTTCGGCGCGCTGCGTTTGACCATGGGCCTGCTGCCGACGATGACCGCGAAGCGCCGCGGCCACATCATCAACATTTCGTCGATCGGCGTGCTGACCAACGCGCCGCGATTCTCCGCCTACGTGGCATCGAAAGCGGCACTGGATGCCTTTTCGCGCTGCGCTGCCTCGGAGTTTGCCGACCGCGGCATCGAGTTCACGACCATCAACATGCCGCTGGTGAAGACGCCGATGATCGCGCCGACCAAGCTCTACGACAGCGTGCCGACTCTGACACCCGAGGAAGCCGCTGAACTCGTGGTCAACGCGATCGTCTACCGGCCGGTGCGCATCGCGTCGCGACTGGGCGTTTTCGGCCAAGTGCTGCACGCGGTGACGCCCAAGGTGGCGCAGATCATCATGAACACGACCTTCCGCATGTTCCCCGACACGCCCGCGGCCAAAGGCGTCCAGGAAGGTGCCGCCCCCGCGCCGACTGCGGACCAGATCGCCTTCTCACAATTGATGCGCGGCATTCACTTCTAGCAGAGAACCATGAAGCTCAAAACCGGCGACCCTGCCCCTGATTTCTCCGCGCTCACCAGTGACGGCAGCACCGTGAAGCTTGCCGACTTTCGCGGCCGCAAATTGGTGCTGTATTTTTACCCGATGGACGACACGCCCGGCTGCACCAAGCAGGCGTGCAGCTTGCGCGACCACAATGCCGATATCGCCGCCAAGGGGGCGGCGATTCTCGGCGTATCGGCGCAAAGCCAGGAGTCGCATCAGCGCTTCGCCGAGAAGTACAAGCTTAACTTCCCGCTCCTGCTCGATCCCGAGCAAAAGGTGGCGAAGGCCTACGGCGCGGCGGGATCCGGGCTGTTCGGGATTGCGCGCGGCATGCTCGGCGTCAATACGCGCATCACCTACGTCATCGACGAAAACGGCATCATCGCTCAGGTCATCGACGACCCGGACTGCCCGCACCACGGCGAACAGGTGCTCATGTACTTGTGAGCGTAGGCGCGGCAAGCATGCGCTCGATCTCGCCGAGCACCGCAGGCGAGGACAGCAGCGCCAGGTGGCCGATCCCGCACAGCGCGATGTTGGCCGCCCCTTCAAGCATCTGATTCGCCTGCGGCATGACGAAGTTGTCGTGGCGACTGTAGATCGAGGTTACCTGGCACGCCGGCGGAAGCGTCCGGCCGGCGAGGCGTTGCAGCCATTCGCTCCCCGAGCGCATCTCGCGGCCACACAGCCCCCATCCGAGCGCGGCCATCGCCGACCCCCGATGCGGCGTTCCCAGCGTGATCACGCGCGCGACCGGCGATGCCTCATACCGCGCCACGTAAGCCCGGACCACCAGCCCACCCATGCTATGGGCGATCACGGTGAGCTCGCGCGCGCCGGCCGCGGCGACGACCTCATCGATGCGCCGCTTCAGTTGATCGATGGAGTCGTCGATGCTCGCCAGCGCCGGCTCGAGATTCACCGTGGCGACGCAGCGCCCATTGTCTTCCAGGTGCGTGCGCAGCCACCGCCATACGCCTCGGTTGCATAGATAGCCGTGCACGAGCAGGATCGGATGTTCGTGCGCGCTTACCGGACGCAAACGATCCGGCGCCATCAGCCACCGCTCGAACGGCTGAATGACCGAGAACAGCGCGATGAATGCCCAAGCCTCGCCGCAGAATAGTCTGAGAGAGGCGCCGACCGTCAGCCGCTCCGCCGGGCGCCGCGGCGTCCGATACCACCAGGCGATGGCGAAGGTCGCGGCGACCAGCGCGATCCGCGCCGCGATGAAGAGCATGACCACCAGCACGCCGATACGGCCCGCGTTCCAGCCGAGCTTAGCACCGAGGAACCCGCCGAGCGCGATATAGAAAGCGGCTTCCAGCGCGAGTTGCAGTTGCAGTGCGCGCGCCAGCATGAGCGGCTTTACGACCGCCGAATAGAGGCGCGGGCCGGCGCTATCTCGCACGCCCTCATGTGGATGCCTTCCCGCTAAGTGACTGCGCCAATCTGGTCGCGTTGCGCGCGACGATGGCATAGATCGATAGTTGCGGATTGGCTCCGATGCTGGTCGGAAAGACCGAGCCATCGAAGATCGACAGCGCTTGCAAGTGGTGATGGCGGCCCCAGCCGTCTACTACACCCTGCTTGGCATCATCGCTCATGGCGCAGCCGCCCATCACGTGTGCGCTCACCACGCGTGTCAGGTGAGGCGTAAGCGCAAGCTCGTCGATCGCCTTTTGGGCCTCGCGCCAACTGACGTAACCGACGCTTCGCTCATGCACCGGGTAAACGCGCCTGGCGCCCGCGGCAAACTGGATCTCTGCCATTGCCAACAACGCGCGCCGGGCGCCTTCCCACAAGAAACCGGTGAGCGAATAGTCGAGCACCGGCGTGGCGTCGCCGCGCAATTCGACACGGCCGCCCGGACTGTCGGCGTGAAATCCATCGCGCAGCAAGGCCAGTAGCACATGGGCATGGGCGAAGTCGCGCATCATTTGCGCATGCGCCTCGCCGTAGCCGTGCAGCGTGGTCGAGAACAGCACCGGATGCAGCGGCGGCGCTTCGAGCTTGAACCCGATGGGGCCGTCGATCGGGTCACGCTCCAGGAAGTGGTCCGAGTACAGCGATTGCGGTGCGCCGGCATAGCCCGCGACCCGCTCCGGCATGAGCGCCGCCGAAATGAGCGTGGGATGGAGAAAGGTGCGCGCACCGATAAGCCCGCTGGGATCCGGCGCGGCGCTGCGCAGCAGGACCGCCGGAGAGCCTATTGCACCTGCCGCCAGCACCGTGTGGCGGGCGCGCACGCGAACGCGGATCGGACGCGGGTCGACACCCTGCGCGTCCATCGCCGCACACTCGACGCCGGTCACCTGGTCGCCGGCGATCTGCAGGTGCAGCACGCGCGTGCGCGTAAGGAGAATCGCGCCCCGGCCAAGCGCGGCAGGAATCGTGCTCACCAGCATCGACTGCTTGGCGTTGGTGGGACAGCCGACGCCGCAATAGCCGATGTTCCAGCAACCTTTGACATTGCGGCGGATGACGCCGACCTCGATGCCGAGTTCCTGGCCACCGCGGCGCAACAGCTCGTTGTTGAGATTCGGCGCTACCGTCCACGGCCGGATGCCCAGGCGCTCTTCCATGCGCTCGAACCACGGCGCCATTTGCTCGACGCCGATGTCCGCGAGACCGAAGCGTTGCTGCCAGAAGGCGAGCGTGGCAGGCGGCGTGCGAAAGCTGCTGGTCCAGTTGACGGTGGTCGAGCCGCCGACGCAACGCCCTTGCAGTATGTTGATGGCCTTGTCGCGCGTCTTGCGCGCAGCCGATTCCTGGTAGAGCTGCGGGTACGCCTCGCCCTCGCGCATCCTGAAATCGCGAGTGCTTTTCAGCGGTCCCTCCTCGACCAGCACCACGCGCAGCCCGGCATGGCTGAGTATTTCCGCCGATACGCCGCCGCCGGCGCCGCTGCCGACGATGACGACATCGGCTTCGAGCGTCCGATCGGCTTCGAGGCGCGAAGCGTCGATGACCTGCCATCCCGAAGCGATGCCTTCAGCGTAGGGGTCGTGAATCATGCAGACTTGCTCATATCACTTCGGGCGGCCCAGGATAGCCGATCGCGTTCCAGGAATCCTGATCGGCATACCAGGTGCCCAGCACCAGGTCGTGCAGCGCTGCGTATGCGGCACGCAACAGGCCGAAGCGGCTGAAGCGCCAGCGCTCCAGAAACCGCTCGACCGCCGCCGCCGAGGCGCGCGGCCAGGGGTCGGTCAACCCTGCCAGCATGATTCGAGTGGGCGCGAATCCAAGCAGCGCGAAAAGCTGCTTCACTTCCTCCTGGGCGCCAGCGCTCAATCCGGCGATGGCGCGCTCGACGCCGGCCACCGTCTTGTCGAGGACGGCGGCGCCACCGGCTTCCTCGGGCAACGCTCCGCTCAGCAGCACCGGCGTGATGGCGACGATGATGGCGCGCTCGCCTGCGTCGAGTCCTCCGCCCGGCGCGCGTTGCAGCTTCTGCCGGCCGTAGTGGAAGGCGCTGACCGCGGCCAGACCCGCGGCTCCGACCAACCCGACCTTGAGAAATTCACGGCGGGTAAGCATCGGATCAATGGGTTAGCAGGCGCACCAGGTTGTCGAAAAGGCGGCCGTAAGGTGGTTTGAACAAAGACATGGCGTTGATGCGCGACTGGACGAACACCGGTTTCACCTTGGAAAAGGTCGCGAAACCTGCGCGGCCGTGGTAGTGGCCCAATCCGCTCTCGCCGACGCCGCCGAACGGCAGGCTATCCTGGGCGATGTGCAGTATCGTGTCGTTCAAGGTGACGCCACCGGCCCAGGTGTACTTCAGCACGTGGTCAATGCGGCGGCGATCATGATCGAAATAGTAGAAGGCAAGCGGGCGCGGCCTGGCATTGATGTAGCGAACCGCCTCGTCCAGGTCATCGTAGGTCACAATTGGCAGCAACGGGCCGAAAATTTCCTCGCGCATCACCGCGGCATCTTCCGCCACCCCCAGCAGGGCGACGGGCGGCATTCGCCGCGTCGCCGCATCTGCGGCATCCGTGGTTGCGCTGAGCGGGACGATGCGCGCACCTCTTGCCTGCGCCTCGTCGACGTAGGCACGCAGCCGGGCGAAATGGCGATCGCTGGCTATGGTCGTGTAGTCGGCGGTCTGTCCCAGGTTCGGATAGCATCGATCAACCACCTGGCGCGCCGCCGCAAGGAAATTCGACTCCTGCCCCGTCGGCAAAAGCACGTAGTCCGGAGCGATGCAGGTCTGTCCAGCGTTGAGGCACTTGCCGATGACGATGCGCTCCGCGGCATGCTCGATCGGGTAGCCCGGTGCGACCAGGGCCGGCGACTTGCCACCCAGTTCGAGCGTTACCGGCGTCAAGTTCTCGGCGGCGGCGCGCATGATGCTGCGGCCCACCTGCGTCGATCCGGTGAACAGCAGATGGTCGAACGGCAGGCGGGCGAAATCCTGACCGACCGAGGCATCGCCTTCGATCACCGCCGCGTCCTCGGCGGCGAAATGGTGCGCGACCAAGGTGGCGAAGAGCCTTGAGGTGCGCGGCGTGAACTCGGACATCTTGACCAGCACCCGGTTGCCCGCCGCCAACGCCCCGACCATGGGCCCGAGCGCGAGGTAGATCGGATAGTTCCACGGCACGACGATGCCCACGACGCCGAGCGGCTGCGGCTCGACGTAGGCGCGGCCGGGCTGGAACCAGAGCGATACCGTGCGCCGCTCGCGGCGCATCCAGCGGCGCAAATGGCGGCGTGCATGTTTGATCGCTTCGAGGCTGGGAAAGACCTCGAGCAAGCGCGTCTCGTGGACGCTGCGGTGGCCGAAATCCTCGCTCACCGCCGCTGCCAGTTCCTCTCCATGTTTCTTGACTAGCGCGCGCAGCGCGGCCAGCCACCCGTCCCGCGTCGAACGCGCTGGATTGGGCTCGCGCGCACAGGCCTCGCGCTGTCTGGCAAACGCGATCGCCATAGCCGCGCCCGGTGCCGACGCGCCACCGAACGACTCCATTCCGCGACCTGTGAAAGATGCTTCCGCCATGCCCGACGATCACCCGCGTGCTCTCGTGGACGGAGTCTAGCCCACGGCCGCGCGGCACCGTTAGGGGTTTCCCTCTAAACGAACGGCCACAGCGAATACCATAATCCTTACCAATGCTTCGAACGAACGCATGACGAACCGAACGGAACGCTCATCCGAGCTGCCGCCCACGCGCGAGGCGGCGGCGCAACTGTTGCGCGACAACCTGGCGCGGGCGCGGCGGCTGCGCGGCGTCGCGGACGGCGATTCGGCGCTGGCCGCGGACCGTCTGCGCTTGCGCGAGTGGCAGGCCGGTCGACTCGAGCGAACTTACCCCGACCTGCTCGCCAACAAGCGTTATGGCCCCGCGGCGCGGTTCTTCCTGTCCGACCTCTACGGACCCAAGGACTTCAGCGAACGCGACCACGAAGTCGAGCGGATCCTGCCGACGCTGGTCACGCTGCTGCCGAGCGCGGGTATCCTGACTATCGCGACGGCAGTCGAACTGGACGCGCTGTCAGAGGAGTTGGACGCCGCACTGCTCGACCGATTGCGCGCCTCCGGAGCGCCGCTCTCGATCGAGGAAGGGAGCTACGCCGCCGCCTACCGCGCCTGCGCCAATCGCGACGAGCGCGCGCGACAGATTCAACTGGTCGGAGAAATCGGGCACGCGCTCGAGCGCCTGACGCGCAAACCCCTGGCTGGCGCCGCTTTGCGCTTGATGCGCGGACCCGCGCATGCCACCGGCCTGAGCGCGCTGTATGAGTTTCTCGATCGCGGCTACAAGGCCTTTCGTCACATGGGCCAGGCCGGCGAATTTCTCGACACGATAGGCCGGCGCGAGCGCGGTCTCATGGAGCGTCTGTTCCGCGGCGAGCCGAATCCGTTCGCGCTCGCTCGATGACAATGCGTTGTGCGGCGTCACGCGATGTGCACGCCGGCGCCGCTCGCTCGTTATACTGGATACTGGCGCACCATACTCGGAGCCCAACGAATGGCATCATCGCTTGCTCGACGCCTGCTCATCGCCGCGGCCGTGATTGCCGCGCTGATCATTGTGTATGCCGCCGCAGGCATCTGGGGCTTGCCCTATCTTCTGAAGACCCAGGCGGAGAAGTTCGCCGCGCAGACGCTCAAGCGCCAAGCCAGTTTCGGCGAGGTGAATTGCAACCCGTTCCTCCTGGCGCTGGAGATCAAGGACTTCGCCCTCAACGAAGCCGACGGCACGCCGATCGCGGGCGCCAAGCGGTTGTTCGTGGACTACGAACTGTGGCCGCTGCTGCGCAAGACGATCGCATTTAAGGATATCGTGCTCGAGCAGCCGCGCGTCAACCTGGCGATCGAGCGCAATGGCAGCGTCAATCTCGCCCGCCTCGCGGCCGACCTGCCGAAGAGCGAAGAAGAAGCGCCCAAGGCCAAGGGCGTGCCGCTGGTGCAGATCGGCCGCTTGGATATCGGCGGCGCCGCGTTCGATTTCAGCGATGCCCGTGTGGCGCCGGCATTCGCGGCCAAGATCGCGCCCTTGAGCATCCTGCTCACCGACTTCAGCACGCTGCCGGACAAGGAAGGCAAGTATGAGTTGGTCGCCGCGACGCCCGACGGCGGGAAACTCAAGTGGAAAGGCGAGATATCGCTGGTGCCGATTTCCTCCACGGCGACGCTGGAGCTGAGCGGGCTGTCGCTGGTGAAGCTTTGGAGCTATTTCCAAGACCGCCTGAACTTCGACCTGCGCAGCGGAACCGCCGACCTGTCGCTCGCCTACGCGTTCGACTACAGCGGCACGGCGCCACAGTTGCAGGTGAGCAACGGCGCGTTAACGGTGAGGGCCATCGACCTGCGTGGCGGGGCCGACAAACGGCCGGACCTGGCCCTGGCGTCGTTGGCGGTGAGCGACGCCGCCGCCGACCTGGCCAAGCGCGAGGCCAGCATCGGTTGGATCGTGTTGGACAAGGGCAGCGTCGTCATCCAGCGCGGAGCGGACCAGTCGATCAACTGGACGCGGCTGTTGCAGATCAAACCCGACCAGCGCAAGCCCATCGTAATACCCGGCGAGCCGGACGCAACAGCTCAGCCGACCCCTCAGGCGGCGTCGGGGCCGCAGGACTGGAAGCTCGCGATAGGAGATGTTCGGGTACGAGACATCGGTGCCACCTTCATCGACGATGGTGCACGCTCACCCTATGCTCTGACGGTTGGCCCGAACGCTCTCGATTTGTCCGTACGCGCCGAGGTTCGGCCCGAGGGTACCCAGGTGCTGGTCGACGGCATCAAGGTTCAGCTAAAGGATATCGCGCTCGAGCCCAAAGGCGAAGAACGGCCGATCCTGAGCCTCGCCAGCGCAGCCCTCGGCGAAGGCAGGCTCGACTCCAAAGCGCAAACCGCCCAGTTCGACGTGCTCAGGCTCCAGGGAGGGCTGGTGCGCGCCTGGCTCGACAAGGACAAGCAGCTCAATTGGCTTGGCATGCTGCCTGCATCCGGTGCGAGCGCATCGGCGGAGCTGGCGAAAGCGGCCGCAGAGGCGCAGCCTCGCCCGGCAGCTAAGCGCAAGTCCGCTCCTTCGAAGGCCGCCGCATCGAAGCGCAAGGGTCGCCGCAGCACCCCGCCCGCCCCACCGACGAAGCAGGAAACGCCCGCACAGCCACAGTGGAACGCGAAAATCGATGCCATCGTACTCGAGGAGTTCACCGTCGAGGCGGCCGACCGGAGCGGCGCAAAGCCGGTGCAGGTGGACCTCCAAAACGTACGCGCATCGCTCAAGGGTGTCAGCACCGATCTGACGAAGCCGGTGGCGTTCGACGCCGGCCTCAGCGTGAAACAGGGCGGCGAGCTGACGCTGCTGGGCAGCGCGGTTCCCGGCAACCCGAGCGCGCAAGGCAAGTTCAAGCTGGGCAACCTCGCCCTCGATCCCGCTCAGACCTACATCAACCAGTTCGCGATGCTCGATCTGGTCGCGGGTGACGTGAGCGCCACCGGGACATTCGCCTATGGCATACCGAAGGCGAAGAGCCGGCTGGAGGTCAAGACCGACGTTCGGGTGGCCAAGCTCGACCTGAGAGAAGAGAAGACCAAGGAGCGCTTCCTGGGCTGGAGCACGCTCGATCTCGAGCGCGTTAGCTTGGGGCTCGAACCGAACAAGCTGGAAATCGCCGACGTGGTGCTCAGCAGGCCCGACGGACAGTTCATCATCTATGCCGATCGAAGCCTGAACATCCAGCGCATCCAGCGCGGCTACGTTCCGGCAAAGCCGGCCACCGCCGATGCGACGGCGGAGGCCGCGGCGCCGAAGGCCGAATTCGTCTGGTCTTCGAAAAAAGCCGAACGCAAGCCGGCCAAAACGCAGGCAAGCAGTGCCGCCGAGCGCCAAGCGGCCGAACTGCACGATCGGTTTCCGATGTCGATCAGGCGGATAAAGATCAGCAACGCGCGCATGCTGTTTTCCGATCTGAGCAGCCAGCCGCAATTCTCGACCCGCATCCACAGCATGAACGGCAACGTCACCGGACTGTCCTCGCGCCCGAACTCGAAGGCCCAATTGAAGCTGGAAGGTTCGGTAGACGAATTCGGCCTGGCGCGTTTCGAGGGCGGACTCAACCCGCTCGCGGCGAAGAAGTACACCGACATTACCGCGACCTTTCGCAATCTCGAACTGACCAAGGTCACGCCCTACTCGGCGCGCTTCGCCGGCCGTCGGATCGCCTCCGGCAAGCTCGACGCCGATTTGAAGTACTCCATCGACAACAGCCAGCTCGAGGGCGCCAACAAGTTCGTCATCGACAACCTCGAACTTGGCGAACGCGTGGACAGCCCGGACGCGATCAACCTGCCGCTCGACTTCGCGCTGGCGCTGCTCAAGGATTCGGACGGCGTCATCGACCTCGACCTGCCGGTCACCGGCAGCCTCGACGATCCCGAGTTCAGCTACGGGGCGATCGTGTGGAAGGCGATCGTCAATCTCCTGACGAAGATCGTCACCGCGCCGTTCCGGGCGCTCGGCGCCATGCTCGGAATGAGCGGCGGCGACCAGCTCGATTCGGTGGCATTCGATCCCGGCAGCGAGCGCATTCTGCCGCCCGAGAAAGAGAAGTTGAAGAAGCTTGCGAGCGTGCTGAGCAAACGCCCGCAACTGAAAATGAGCATCAAGGCCGGCTATGCCGAACAGGATGCACAGGCGATCAAGTCGCTGCGGGTGCGTACCGAGCTAGCCAAAAAGCTCGGACTCAAGCTCGAACCGGGCGAGGATCCGGGCCAGATCGATACCGCCGACGAGAAAGCCGGCGACGCGATCGAGAGCCTGTACCGCGAGCGCGTCGGCAGAAAGGAACTGAACCAAGTCATCGAGGAGCTGGAGAAGGCCGCGGGCGGGGGCAAGGAACCGACGCGCGAGCAGCGCAAGCAGGCACGCGCGAAGCTGCCCGAGGCGCTGCTGGCGCGGCTGATCGAGCGCGAGCCGCTGGCCGACGAGGAGCTGAAGACCCTTGCGGCACGCCGCGCCGAACTGCTGCAACAGGAATTGGTGGCAACCAACGCCATCGCGCCGGAACGTGTCACGGTGGCGCCGATCGAGAAGCTCGACCTCGGCGACAAGAAGATGGTGACCGCCACCTTCGGCCTTGCCGCGAAATGATGAAGGCATCACGACGCGAATGATCGCGCTGATCCAGCGCGTGAGCCGCGCCAGCGTCAGCGTCGGCGGCGAAGAGCTGGGCGCCATCGGCCAGGGTCTGCTGAGTTTGATCGGCGTCGAAAAGGCGGATGCACGGCGCAATGCGGAGCGCCTGGCCGAGCGCATTCTCGGCTATCGGGTGTTTTCCGATGCGGATGGCAAGATGAATCTGTCGCTCGCGCAGACCGGTGGTGGCCTGCTGCTGGTGCCGCAGTTCACCCTCGCCGCCAACACCGACCGGGGCACGCGACCGAGCTTTTCCTCCGCAGCCGCGCCCGAATTGGCGACGGCGCTGTTCGAGCATCTCGTCGCTTGCGCGCGCGAGCGCCACCGTCCGATCGCCACCGGACGCTTCGGCGCCGAGATGCTGGTGAGCTTGGAGAATCATGGACCGGTGACGTTATGGCTCACGGCTTGAAAGCGTTGACGCTGATCCGCGCCGCCCTGTGCTGCCTGCTCGTCGGCGGCTGCGCCGGCGGGCCTTCGATCGTGCGCGACCAGGCGCCGCCAGCGGCGCGCGCCCGCCTGTCCATCGCCGATGCCGAAAAGGCCAAGGAGATCGTGATGTTCTCCTTCGGCTTGATCGGCGTGGACTACCGCTTCGGGGGACGCAATCCCGACAGCGGGCTCGATTGCAGCGGCATGGTCAGCTACATCTACGAGCAGGTAAGCGGTTTGCGCCTGCCCCACAACGCTGCAGAAATCGCGCGGCTGACGCGACCGATAGCGCGCGAAGGCCTACGCCCCGGCGACCTGGTCTTCTTCAACACGCTCAATCGGCCCTACTCCCACGTCGGCATCTACATCGGCGACGATCGCTTCGTGCATGCGCCGAGTAGCAACGGCAAGATCAAGATCAGCAGCCTTTCGAATCGCTACTTCGCCGCCCGCTACGAAGGTGCGCGCAGCCTGTTTGCGGATTCGTCGGCGGCATCCGAATCACCGGCGGGCTGCCGGTCGTGTTGATACTGATCTAGGTCGAACCCCGCCCCCGTTGGCGGTTGCTCGGTCGCACGCGAGTCCTACAATCGACTCAGACTACCATGGATGCCGACGCCGAATCTCTCTCTGCGATCCTCGATCGCCATCGCTGCGATCCGGGCAATCTGTTGCAGATATTGCGCGATGTCCAGGAACAACGCGGATACGTCTCCACCGCCGCAATCAGCTACATCGCGCGGCGTACCGGATTGCCGCGGGCACGGGTCGAAGGCGTGGCCGGCTTCTACAGCTTCTTGAGCACCGCCCCTTGCGGCAAATACCGCGTGCTGTTCAGCGACAACATCACCGATCGCATGGCCGGCAGCGCCGACCTGCTGGATCGGCTGTGCCACAAGCTATGGGTGGAGCGCGGCAAGCTGTCGGAAGACGCTCTGGTGAGCGTCAACACCACATCCTGCACCGGCATGTGCGACCAGGGTCCGGCGATCCTGGTCAATGGCATCGCCATCACTCGCCTGTCTCCTTCCCGTATCGATGCGATCTGCGAGCTGATCCGCGATCAGCGGCCGGTGAGCGATTGGCCGGCGGAGTTCTTCGTCGTCGAGGACAACATCCGGCGCGCGGACATCGTGCTCGGCGACGACCTCCAGCCGGGCGAGGCGATTCGCGCCTCGATCGGGCGCGGACCGGTGGAGACGGTCGAGCTGGCGCTCAACGAGCGTTCCTGGCGCGAGTCCAACCTGGGCGTGGCGCGCGGTCCGGCCGAGACCCTGGAGGAGATCAAGCGCTCGAACCTGCGCGGCCGCGGCGGCGCCGGTTTCACCACGGGGCTGAAGTGGGAGGCCTGCCGCAATGCGCTGGGCCAGGCGCGCTATGTGGTCTGCAATGCCGACGAAGGGGAGCCGGGGACCTTTAAGGACCGGGTGCTGCTGGCGAGCTACGCCGATCTCGTGGTCGAGGGAATGACCGTGGCTGCATTCGCAATCGCCGCGCAAAAGGGCCTCCTTTACCTACGCGGCGAATACCGCTACTTGCTGCCCCACCTGCAAGCGGTACTGGAGCGGCGGCGCCGGGATAACCTGCTCGGACCGAACATCGCCGGGCAGGCCGGATTCGATTTCGATATCGACATCCATGTCGGTGCCGGTGCCTACGTCTGCGGCGAGGAATCCGCGCTCATCGAATCGCTCGAAGGCAAGCGCGGCATTCCGCGCAATCGGCCGCCCTACCCCGTGTCGAACGGCTACCTGAACCAGCCGACGATCGTCAACAACGTCGAAACCTTCGCCGCCGCGACGCTGATCGCCGCCAAGGGTGGCGAGTGGTACCGGCGACTCGGCACCGCGAAGTCGGCGGGCACCAAGCTCTTGTCCGTGTCCGGCGATTGCGCCCGCCCAGGCATCTACGAGTACCCGTTCGGCATCACGGTGCGGCAGGTGCTGGAGGACTGCGGAGCGCTCGATACCCAGGCGGTGCAGATCAGCGGCCCCTCGGGGTTCTGCATCGACGACTCCGAGTTCGACCGCCGCATCGCTTTCGAGGATCTGCCCACTGCGGGCGCCTTCATGGTGTTCGATCGAACGCGCGACATGTTCGAGGTGGCGCGCAACTTCGCCCACTTCTTCGCCCACGAGAGCTGCGGTTTCTGCACCCCCTGCCGCGTCGGGACCACGCTGCTCGAGAGCTGCATGAACAAGATCCATGCGGGCCACGGCACGCAGTACGACATCAACGAGATCTTCCAGCTCAATCGCCTGTTGCAGTTCGCCAGTCATTGCGGCCTCGGGCACACGGCGTGCAACCCGATGTTCGACACGCTGCAGAAGTTCCGGCCGGCATACGAACGGCGGCTCAAGTCACTTGCGTTCGAACCGGCGTTCGATCTGGACGGCGCGCTGGCCGCCGCGCGGCAGATGACCGGCCGCGACGATGCCGGCGCCCATCTGGAGGCCGAGGCGTGAACGCGGTGCCGACGTTCATTCTGGATGGGCGGGAGGTTCCCTTCCGCTCGGGCCAGACGCTCCTCCAGGCAGCGCTCGCCGCCGGTGTATTCATCCCGCATCTATGCTACCACCCTGAGTTTCGGCCGCACGGAAGCTGCAAGCTATGCACTGTCAAGATCAACGGCAGGCCAAGTGCCGCGTGCACGATGCCGGTTCAGGCAGGTGTCGAAGTAGAGAGCAATACGCCCGACCTCAACGACAAGCGGCGTACGATCCTGCAGATGCTGTTCGTCGAGGGCAATCACTTCTGCCCGTCGTGCGAGAAGAGCGGCGATTGCCTGCTGCAAGCCATGGCCTACGAGTTGGGCATGATGACGCCGCATTTCAACCACTTTTTCCCCGACCGGCCGGTGGATGCCTCGCACCCCGAGATCCTGCTCGACTTCAACCGCTGCATCCTGTGCGAGCTGTGCATCCGCGCCAGCGGCGAGGTGGACGGCAAGCATGTGTTCGCCCTCTCGGGCCGCGGCATTCGCAAGCACTTGATCGTCAACGCCGAATCGGGACGGCTGGCGGATACCGACATCGCGCTCGCCGACAAGGCGATGGCGGTGTGCCCGGTCGGCGTCATTCTCAGGAAGCGGCTCGGCTTCGCGGTTCCCATCGGCAAGCGCCGCTACGACCGGGAACCGGTCAGCGGCCAGGTCGGCGCGGCGGCCCTGCCGGAACAGCGCGATGAATGAGCAGACTCCGCGCAGAGCCCGCATCGCGACGACTTCACTGGCGGGGTGCTTCGGCTGCCATATGTCGTTCCTCGACATCGACGAGCGGCTGTTCGAGCTGATCGAGCGGGTCGACTTCGACCGCTCGCCCTTCACCGACATCAAGCATTGCGGACCTTGCGACCTGGGACTGGTCGAAGGCGGGGTGTGCAACGCGGAGAACGTGCTGGTGCTGCGCGAGATGCGCAAGAACTGCAAGATCCTGGTCGCCCTCGGCGCCTGCGCGGTGACCGGCGGCCTGCCGGCGCAGCGCAACCATCTCGACCTGCGCGACTGCCTGCAGGAGGTCTATGCCTTGAGTGCGGGCGTGGTGAACGGCCAGATCCCCAACGACCCTGAACTGCCGCTGCCGCTCGACAAAGTGCACCCCTTGCATGAGGTGGTGAAGGTCGACTACTTCATCCCAGGGTGTCCGCCGCCGGCCGACGCCATTTGGAAGTTTCTCACCGACATCCTGGCCGGACGCACCCCTCGCCTCGGGCACGGCATGCTGCACTACGACTGAATACGGCGGCCGACATGAGCTTCGAGCTTGAGACAGCCACTTGCCGCGAAGGTCTGCGGCGAGTGGCGATCGACCCGGTCTCACGTGTCGAGGGCCACGGCAAGGTGACGCTGTTGCTCGACGATGACGGTCACGTCCACCAGGTTCGCCTGCACATCGTCGAGTTCCGCGGCTTCGAGAAGTTCATCCAGGGCCGTCCCTACTGGGAAGTGCCGGTGATGGTGCAGCGGCTGTGCGGCATCTGCCCGGTCAGCCACCATCTGGCGGCCTCCAAGGCGATGGACATGATCGTCGGCGCCCCGCAGCTCACCCCGTCGGCCGAGAAGCTGCGCCGGCTCATGCACTACGGCCAGATCCTGCAATCCCACGCGCTGCACTTCTTCCATCTATCCGGACCCGATCTGCTGTTTGGCTTCGACAGCGACGCGACGCGACGCAACATCGTCGGCATCGCCGCCGCGCATCCCGACATCGCGCGCCAGGGCGTGCTGCTGCGCAAGTTCGGCCAAGAGGTCATTCGCGTCACCGCCGGCAAGCGGATCCATGGGACAGGGTCGGTTCCAGGCGGCGTCAACAAGCCGCTGACCGCCGAGGAGCGCGACGGGTTACTCGGGGAGGCTTACCAGATCGTCGCGTGGAGCCGGGACGCGGTGCGGCTGATCAAGCAGATGCACCGCGCCAATGCGGCTCTGTATGACAACTTTGGCGGCTTCCCTTCGAACATGGTGAGCCTGGTTGGCCACGGGGGTGCGCTCGACTTCTACGACGGCACCCTGCGCGCCCGCGATGCCCACGGCAAGATCATTTTCGACAAGGTGGATTACCAGGATTATCGGCAATACTTCGGTGAGGAAGTCAAACCGTGGAGCTACATGAAGTTTCCGTTCATCTCTTCGCTCGGCCAGGAGCTAGGCTGGTATCGAGTCGGTCCGTTGGCGCGGGTGCAGAATTGCGAGTTCATCCCGACGCCGCTGGCGGAGATGGAGCGCCGCGAATTCGTCGAGCACGGCGGCGGGCGGCCGGTCCAGGCGACGCTGGCCTACCACTGGGCGCGCATGATCGAGATGCTGCATGCGGCCGAGACGATCAAGGATCTCCTGCACGACGACGAGATCCTGGGAACGGACCTGCTCGTCAGCGGCGAGCGCGCATCCCGCGGCGTAGGGGTCATCGAAGCGCCGCGCGGCACGCTGTTCCACCACTATCGGGTGGACGAGCACGACATCGTCACCTTCTGCAATCTGATCGTCTCGACGACCCACAACAATCAGGCGATGAACGAGGCCATCCGCCAGGTCTCCCGGCGCTACCTGGACGGCCGGACCCTGACCGAAGGCTTGCTCAACCACATCGAGGTCGCGATAAGGGCGTACGACCCATGCCTGTCCTGCGCCACGCATGCGCTGGGAAAGATGCCGTTGACGGTCGAACTGGTGGACGCGACCGGGCAACCGCTCGATCGGATTGCCCGCGATGGTTGACGCCCTTGGCGGCGATGTGGTGAGGAGCGGCGGCGCGTATCGGCCACGCCTACTGGTGCTCGGCTATGGCAATTCCAGCCGCGGCGACGATGCGCTGGCGCCGCGCTTCGTCGATATAGCCCAGCCGTTGTGCGCAAACCGCTACACGCGCTACGACATCGAATTTCTCACCGATTTCCAGCTTCAAATCGAACACACGCTAGATCTTGTCGGGTTCGATGCGGTCCTGTTTGTCAACGCCAGCGTGGCTTGCGGCGAGCCTTTCGAGTGCGGCGCCGTGCTGCCGCAACAGGATGAAAGCTATTCCACGCATACATTGACGCCCCGATCACTCCTCGCGGTATTCCGCAAGGTTCAGGGCACCGACCCGCCGCCGTCGTCCCTGCTCGCAATACGCGGCCGGGAGTTCGAGCTTGGCCAGCCACTGAGCCTGCCGGCAAGGGTGAATCTGGCCGCGGCACTGATGTTCTTTCTTCGCTTGGTTAGGACGCAGGACTTGGCCGATGGTACCGGCGCAATCCCCGCCGCAGGACTGGTAGCGCAACTGCCGCGGCGCAACAAAGCGCATTTCCAAGAGGCATTCGGGCCACCAATTGCCGCAGACTGCCGGCGAGAGCAGGTGAGCGACAAATGATTGCCCCTAGATTCGCAGATTCTATTTGCGCACGCAGTGCACCATGTGATATCAAAACCCTATAACAGCGCCACAAAATACAATGGCACCCTGCCGGCAAGTCGCAGCCGGCGCCGATAGTGCTTCCAGCAACAAAGGAGGATTTACGATGTCTGCGTCAAAGTCGTGGGCGACGTGGCTTGACCTTGCCTTGTTTGCGTCAAATGAGCCAAACACTTGCGCGGAATCCATTGAAGTGAAAACAGTTCGGATCTCGCCGCAGCCTTGCTATATGGTCGCACTGCAGGGGCGCGATGTCCGCTCCAGCAACGGCAGTTGGACGGTATTCAGGGATCTAGATAGCGTCTCGCGGTTTCTCGAAACTCTGAATATCTCGCGCTTTAGGCTCGTCGATGCGACCGGTCTCGAACAGGCGGCCCCTTCGAGCGCGTTCGAATGCGTTGAACTCGTACGCGGTACGCTAACGGTCGCGTGTGGCCACGGCGGTCGAGACGATCAGAAACAATACGCGTGATCAACTAGCGTCCGCCCTGCGGCGCTATCCTGTAGCTGATGCAACACGATGCAGTTCCAAGGTTGGAACTGCTTTTTTTTGCCAGTCCGCCGCGCGCGCTTGGCACAGCAGGCAGTCCTACCGAAATCGCTTTCGGTGTTTTGATTCGGCGAATGCTACCGGGCGGGCAGTCAGACTGCTTGAAGTAGAACGAGTGTTGCGCCGAACGGCACAACGGATGCGATTAGGGCAGCGCCCTTGTCCCAGCTGCTTGAAACGAATGTGTGGCGGAGTGGACGGGACTCGAACCCGCGACCCCCGGCGTGACAGGCCGGTATTCTAACCAACTGAACTACCACTCCCCTGTTGGCGACCAGCCGGAAATCGATCTCCGGTTGGTGGGTGCTGAGAGGCTCGAACTCCCGACTTTCGCCTTGTAAGGGCGACGCTCTACCAACTGAGCTAAGCACCCGCGCTGTCCACGCCCCTGCGCGAAGGCGAAGAACAGCCTTTCAGTTTATCGCATCCTTCAGTGCTTTGCCAGCGCGGAACTTGGGAACCTTGGCCGCCCTGATCTTGATTGTCGCGCCGGTCCGCGGGTTGCGGCCACTGCGCGCCGCGCGTTTTCCAACGTAAAAACTTCCGAAACCGACTAGGGTCACCATCCCCCCTTTTTTGAGAGAAGCTTTGATCGCCCCCACGGTCGCATCGAGCGCACGCCCCGCCGCTGCCTTTGACACATCTGCTTGCTTGGCGATTTGATCGATGAGTTCGGACTTGTTCACGTATAACCCCCTGTTCTTTGCGTTGATTGATCGGACAGCGACGCCTCATTGACGCCCAACTGCGCCCCTTCGCCCGAACGTGCTTTCGGCATTTTATAGCAAGCAGCAAAAGCTCATGTCAAGCGCTTGGACACAATCCCGGTGACACAACTCCCCCCTTGGCCCACAAGTACATTCTCTCTTCGGTGTTGGGGCGCCTCCAGGCCTGCTGGCGAATCAGTGCGTAGTGACGGTCGGCGACTGAGGTTCGCCGCCCGGAGGCAGCGCGGACCCCGGCGTAGACTCAGGCAGCGGCTCTGGATTGCGTTCCAGAGCCAACTCCAACACTTTGTCGATCCACTTGACCGGAACTATCTCAAGCTGATTCTTGATGTTATCCGGGATGTCAACCAGATCCTTTACGTTATCCTCCGGAATCAACGCCAAGCGAATGCCACCGCGATGAGCCGCCAGAAGTTTCTCCTTCAGGCCGCCAATCTGTAGCACCTCGCCGCGCAGAGTAATTTCCCCTGTCATCGCCACGTCGGCACGAACGGGAATACCGCTCAAAACGGACACGAGCGCCGTAGCGATGGCGATACCCGCGCTGGGCCCGTCTTTCGGCGTGGCGCCCTCCGGCAAATGGATATGAATATCGCTCTTTTGGTAGAAATCATCATCGATTCCAGCCGCCTTGGCGCGCTTGCGCACCACCGACAATGCCGCTTGAATCGATTCTTGCATGACTTCGCCCAACTTGCCGGTCGTCATCGTCTTGCCTTTGCCCGGCAAGACCACCGCCTCGATCGTGAGCAACTCCCCGCCCACCTCGGTCCACGCCAACCCGGTGACTTGGCCGACCTGGTTTTGCTTTTCCGCTATGCCGAAAGTATAGCGCCGCACGCCGAGAAACTTGTCCAGATTCTTGGCATTGACTATGACCTTGCGCTTGCGCTTGCCAAGCACCATCGACTTGACGATCTTGCGGCAGATCTTCGAAATCTCGCGCTCAAGACCGCGCACGCCCGCTTCTCGGGTGTAATAGCGCACGATGTCGCGAATCGCGTCTTCCATCACCGAGATTTCGTCCCGCTTGAGCCCATTGTTCTTCATCTGCTTGGGCAGCAAATAGCGCTGGGCGATGTTGAGCTTTTCTTCCTCCGTGTACCCGGAGAGCCGAATCACTTCCATCCGGTCGAGCAGCGGCGCGGGGATATTAAGCGTATTCGCCGTCGCGACGAACATTACATCGGACAAGTCGTATTCGACCTCGACGTAGTGATCGACGAAAGAGTGGTTCTGTTCCGGGTCCAGCACCTCGAGCAAGGCCGATGACGGGTCGCCGCGGAAGTCCATGCCCATCTTGTCCACTTCATCGAGCAGGAACAGCGGGTTCTTCACGCCCACCTTGGACATGTTCTGCAGGATTTTGCCCGGCATTGAACCGATGTAGGTGCGGCGGTGGCCGCGAATCTCCGCTTCGTCGCGCACTCCGCCGACCGACATACGGACGAACTTCCGATTGGTGGCGCGCGCGATCGATTGTCCAAGCGATGTCTTGCCGACTCCCGGCGGACCGACCAAGCAGAGGATCGGCGCCTTTAGCTTTTCGACACGCTGCTGCACGGCTAGATACTCGAGGATCCTCTCCTTCACCTTCTCGAGACCGTAGTGGTCCTTCTCCAGTACCCTCTCCGCCGCACCGAGTTGTTTGTTTATTCTCGTGCGCTTCTTCCACGGCAACCCGACGAGGGTGTCGATGTAGTTGCGCACTACGGTCGCCTCGGCGGACATGGGCGACATTAGCCGCAGCTTCTTGAGTTCCGAAAGTCCCTTGTTCAAGGCTTCCTTCGACATTCCAGCGGTCTTGATTTTCTTTTCCATCTCCTCGATGTCGGCACCTTCTTCGCCTTCACCGAGTTCCTTCTGAATCGCCTTGACTTGCTCGTTCAGGTAGTACTCGCGCTGGCTTTTCTCCATCTGCCGCTTGACGCGGCCGCGGATGCGCTTTTCCACTTGCAGGATATCGAGCTCCGACTCCAGTTGAGCAAGCAGCTTCTCCAGTCGCTCGTGAATGTCGAACATCTCGAGAACTTCCTGCTTCTGCTCCAACTTGAGCGGAAGGTGCGCCGCGATCGTATCGGCCAGGCGCCCCGCCTCCTCGATCCCGGCCAGCGAAGTCAAGATTTCAGGCGGTATCTTCTTGTTCAGTTTCACGTACTGATCGAATTGAGCGATGATCGCTCGTCGCATCGCCTCGATTTCATGGTCGCGCAGTTCCTGTGCGGGAAGCGCCTCGACGAGAGCGGTAAAAAGGCTACGCAGGTCGCTTATCGCTTCGATGCGAGCCCGCTGCGTGCCTTCCACGAGCACCTTCACCGTACCATCCGGCAGTTTCAGCATCTGCAGGATATTGGCAATGCAGCCGATGGCGTACATATCGTCGCCACTGGGCTCGTCTTTCGCGGCGGACTTCTGGGCAACCAACAGGATGCTCTTGCCGGATTCCATCGCGCTTTCCAGGGCCTTGATCGATTTCGGCCGACCGACGAAAAGCGGTATCACCATGTGCGGGAAGACAACGACATCCCGCAACGGCAGCAGCGGCAATTCAATCCGTTCTGCTGGGACGTCGGGCGTGCTTGACATAGAACTGGGCCTTTCGAAAGGGGTTCCGCTGGAAGATGGGGCGCGACCCCGTGGATTCAAGCCGCCGTGGCGGCCACGGACTCACTTCGAGCCGGCGACTTTGGGTTGATCGGCGTAGATGAGGATGGGTTTCGCGTCACCACTGATCATGCCCTCGTCAACCACAACCTTGGTGACATTCTCCATGCTCGGAAGTTCATACATCGTATCGAGCAGCGCACCCTCCAGAATCGAGCGCAAGCCACGAGCGCCGGTCTTGCGCTTGAGCGCCTTACGCGCGATCGCCTGCAGGGCTTGGGGCCTGACTTCCAACTCCACCCCTTCCATGGCGAACAGCTTGTGATACTGCTTGATGAGTGCGTTCTTGGGCTCGACCAGAATCTCTATCAGCGCCGCCTCGTCCAGTTCATGCAGGGTGGCGACAACCGGCAGGCGTCCGACGAACTCGGGAATCAGCCCGTACTTGATCAGATCTTCTGGTTCGACCCGACGCAGGGTTTCCGTTACATCCTTGCTCTCTCGGCTCTTGACGTCTGCACCGAAACCGATACCGCCTTGTTCGTTACGATTGCGGATGACCTTGTCCAGCCCGTCGAAGGCGCCGCCACAAACGAAAAGGATGTTGGTCGTGTCTATCTGGACAAAATCCTGGTTGGGATGCTTGCGCCCACCCTGCGGCGGGACCGAGGCGATCGTGCCTTCGATCAGCTTGAGTAGCGCCTGCTGCACGCCCTCTCCCGAGACATCACGGGTGATGGATGGATTATCCGATTTGCGTGAGATCTTGTCGATCTCATCGATGTACACAATCCCTTGCTGCGCCTTCTCAACCTCGTAATCGCACTTCTGCAGCAACTTTTGAATGATGTTCTCTACATCCTCGCCTACGTATCCCGCCTCGGTGAGTGTAGTTGCATCCGCCATGACGAACGGCACGTTGAGCAGTCGCGCCAAGGTCTGCGCAAGCAAGGTCTTGCCCGAGCCAGTCGGCCCGATGAGCAGAATGTTGCTCTTGGCGAGCTCGACCTCATCGGTCCTCGACAGATGCTTGAGCCGCTTGTAGTGGTTATAGACGGCAACCGAGAGAATGCGCTTCGCCGGCTCTTGGCCGATAACATACTGATCAAGGATCGCGCGAACCTCGTGCGGCGTCGGCAGGTCCCCCTTGTTGCCCTTGCCGGCCTGATCGCCCGCGATCTCGTCGCGCATGATGTCATTGCAGAGCTCGATACATTCGTCGCATATAAAGACGGACGGCCCCGCAATCAACTTCCGAACCTCGTGCTGGCTCTTGCCGCAGAAAGAGCAGTAAAGCAGCTTTTCACCGCCTGACTTCTTATCCGTCATTTCCGCGTACCCCGCCGTCTAGCTCGAGCCGATTGACGAATCGGCGCGATTCTTCAGCACTTTGTCGATCAGACCATAGGCGACCGCCTCCTCGCCCGAGAGGAAGTTGTCCCGGTCAGTATCCCTTTCAATGCGCTCCACCGGCTGACCGGTATGCTCGGCCATAATTTCATTGAGCTTGCCGCGCAGGTAGAGTATCTCTTTCGCATGGATCTCGACATCCGAGGCCTGTCCCTGAAAACCGCCCATCGGCTGGTGGATCATCACACGCGAGTTAGGCAGGCAAAAGCGCTTCTTCTTGGCGCCTGCCGCAAGCAGAAAAGCGCCCATGCTGGCGGCCTGGCCAATGCACAAGGTGCTCACGTCGGGCTTGATGAACTGCATGGTGTCGTAGATGGCCAAGCCCGAGGAAACCGAACCGCCGGGGGAATTGATGTAGAAGTACACGTCCTTGTCGGGGTTCTCCGACTCGAGAAACAGGAGTTGCGCGACAATCAGATTCGCGGTGACATCGTTGACCGGACCCACCAGGAAGACGACCCGCTCCTTGAGCAGTCTGGAGTAGATGTCATAGGCTCGTTCTCCGCGGCCACTCTGCTCGATGACTACCGGAATCAGGCCCAATCCGGAAGGATTCCAGCGCTCGGAAGGAGTCCAACTCGCGGAAGCATCGCGCGAAGCGCGCGGCCCCCAGGTGTCGCCTTGACTGGTCTGAGCGGAATAACTCATGAACTGCCCTGGATTGATCATGCAGTACTTCCCATCAGTTCGTCAAAGCCAATCGCGCTATCCGACACACGGGCATTTTCAAGCACCCATCTCACCACGTTTTCCTCGATCACCACCGCCTCGGCCTCGGCCAGTCGCTTGGGCTGCGAGTGGTACCACCGCGTCACCTCGGCCGGATCGTCGTAGCTTTGTGCGAGATCCTCGATGAAGCCGCGAATCTGCTCGGGCTTGGCCTTCAAGCCTTTGTCCCTGACGAGTTCCGCCAAAATCAAGCCAAGCTTGACACGCCGCTGCGCCTGCTCCGCGAACCAGGCCGGATCAACCGGCGTGCTCTGCGTATTCACGCCGCGGCTCTCCAGGTCCTGCCGCGCGTTCTCGGCCAACTGGCGTGCCTCCATGTCGACCACCGCCTTGGGCACCTCGATCGGGTTAGCCTCGAGCAAGGCATTCATTACCTGATCTTTGACTCGTGCGCCGATCCGCTTCTTGACCTCGCGCTCCAGATTGGCCTTGACCTCGGACCTCATCTTGGTCAGATCGCCGTCCGCGATTCCCAATGCCTTGGCAAACTCAGCGTCAACCTGGGGCACCTGCGCTGCCTCCACTCGTTTGACCACCACGTCGAAGCGAGCGGTATTCTCCGCCAAATCCTTGGCGTGGTAGTCCGCCGGGAAGACCAAATCAAAAGCCTTATCGGCGCCTGCCCGCATCCCCTTAATCTGGGATTCAAATTCGGCAAGCATGGTACCCGCACCGACAACGAAGGGGAAATCCGTTGCCTGACCGCCTTGAAATACTTCGCCACCGATCCGACCGGTGAAGTCCACCACCACCCGATCACCGTCCTCGGCGGCTCGCTGCGCCTCGGAGTAAGTCTTGCGTTGCTTGCGCAATACTTCTATCGTGTGGTCCACCTCGGCATCGCCCACCGCCAAGCTGGGGCGTACTATTTCGCTGGCGCTTATGTCCCCGAGTTTGATTTCCGGGTACACCTCGAACACGGCGACGAACTCTAGCTGCGCCGCATCGCCGGGTTGTTTGGGTTCGATTCGGGGAAAACCCGCGACACGCAGGTTTCGCTCGCGCACCACGCCATCGAACACCTTTTGCACCGCATCACTGACAGCTTCCGAACGAACCTGCGGCCCGTATTGCTTCGCTACGATCTTGATCGGCACCTTGCCGGGCCGGAAGCCGGCCATCCTTACCGTACGCGCAAGCTTCTTAAGACGCTCCTCGACTTCCTTCTCGATTTCCGAAAGCGGCACGGACATATCGATTCGCCGCTCCAAGGAGGAGGCGGACGCCGAGCTATGTTGCGAAATCTGCATGAGCAATCCTTGTGATCCCGGTTACTTGTTGTTGTGGGCCGACGCCGTGAGCCCAGCAAACACATCCGGCAGACCGGAAATTTTATCACAGTACCTCTGCCGCCTCGGATCACAGCCGGGGCCGGGATTGACCCGCCCAGCCTTATGCGATTGCGATCCAAGCACGACGCTCGAATGCTCGCGAAACCCGGGCTTGACGGCAAGTACGGCACGGCTTTCTCTGAGTTTCCCCTTGAGCCGCTGTTCGTGTAAGTTGACGGTTGAACCCGGAGGAACTTGCTGCGCCGTCGCAAGCTCTCACAACTTGGACTGCGCATCGAGTCAGACAGGCACAGCGGCCGGCATAACCGACGGAAACTCGGCTCCGGCAAAAGACGGCCCGGCTGGTTCGGCAACCGCACCGCTACGCTTCCGTTTGAATTCGAATTGTTCTTGGCTCGGCTACCCAATATGGCCGACCCGCAGGTAACCCGACGAAGGAGGGCGCCTTGAAAATCTTCAGCACCTATCAAGCCCGCTACGAGGCCGGTAAGCACGAAGAGTTGTCGATCCAGGAGTACCTGGAAATATGCGGTTCCGATCCCTCCGCCTATGCCACTGCCGCCGAACGCATGTTGATGGCGATCGGTGAGCCGGAACTGATCGACACCCGCCTCGACCCACGCGTCTCGCGCATATTCTCCAACAAAATCATTAAGATCTATCCTGCTTTTCGAGAGTTCTACGGTATGGAGGAGGTGATCGAGAACATCGTCGCCTACTTCCGTCACGCCGCGCAGGGTCTGGAAGAGAAGAAGCAGATCCTCTACCTGTTGGGTCCCGTAGGCGGCGGCAAGTCATCCCTGGCCGAAAAACTGAAGGAACTCATGGAGAAGGTGCCCTTCTACGCGCTGAAGGGCTCGCCAATGCACGAATCGCCCCTGGGCCTGTTCACTCCCACCGAGGACGGCAAGATCCTCGAAGAGGACTACGGGATCCCGACCCGCTACCTCAACACGATCATGTCGCCATGGGCGGTCAAGCGGCTCAATGAGTACAACGGCGACATCACCAAGTTTCGTGTCGTCAAACTACACCCATCGGTTCTGCGGCAAGTCGCCGTCGCCAAGACCGAGCCGGGCGACGAGAACAACCAGGACATCTCGTCGCTGGTGGGCAAGATCGACATCCGCAAACTCGAGCAGTACTCGCAGGACGATCCGGACGCCTATAGCTTCTCCGGCGGCCTGTGCCTGGCGAATCGCGGGCTGCTGGAATTCGTCGAGATGTTCAAGGCGCCGATCAAGGTGCTGCACCCGCTGCTCACCGCCACCCAGGAAGGCAACTACAAGGGGACGGAGGGGTTCGGGGCGCTGCCGTTCGACGGTATCGTTCTCGCCCACTCCAACGAATCGGAGTGGTTGGCATTCAAGAACAATCGCAACAACGAGGCATTTCTCGACCGCATATACATCGTCAAGGTGCCGTACTGCCTGCGCGTCTCGGAGGAAATGAGGATCTACGAAAAGCTGCTGACCAACAGTTCGCTGGCGAGCGCCCCGTGTGCGCCGGACACGCTGCGGATGATGGCCCAGTTCGCCGCCTTGTCCCGCCTTAAGGATCCGGAGAACTCCAGCATTTTCTCCAAGATGCGCGTCTATGACGGCGAAAACCTCAAGGATACGGATCCGAAGGCGAAGTCTTACCAGGAGTACCGTGACTATGCCGGCGTCGACGAGGGGATGACGGGACTCTCGACGCGCTTCGCTTTCAAGGTGTTGTCAAAGGTCTTCAACTTCGACCACCGCGAAGTCGCGGCAAATCCCGTGCATCTTATGTACGTGCTCGAGCAGTCGATAGAACAGGAGCAGTTCGCGCCCGAAACGGAGCAGCGCTATCTCGGTTTCATCAAGGAGTTCCTAGGGCCGCGCTACGCGGAGTTCATCGGGAAGGAAATCCAGACCGCGTATCTGGAGTCCTACTCCGAATACGGACAAAACATCTTCGACCGCTATGTCACCTATGCCGACTTCTGGATTCAGGATCAGGAGTATCGCGACCAAAATACCGGCGAGGTCTTCGACCGGTCCGCGCTGAACGATGAGCTGGAAAAGATTGAAAAGCCGGCGGGAATAAGCAATCCGAAGGATTTTCGCAATGAAATCGTGAATTTCGTGCTGCGTGCCAGAGCCAAGAACAGCGGCAAGAACCCGGTGTGGACCAGCTACGAAAAGCTCAGGGCCGTCATCGAGAAGAAGATGTTCTCCAACACCGAGGAGTTGCTGCCGGTGATTTCGTTCAACGCCAAGGCCTCGGCCGACGAGCAGAAGAAGCATCAGGACTTCGTCAACCGCATGGTGCAGAAAGGCTACACAGAAAAGCAGGTTCGCCTGCTCTCCGAGTGGTATCTGCGGGTACGCAAATCCTCCTGATACGCAAGTCCTTTTGATCGGAAGCTTCCGCCGTGATGCAAATCATCGACCGGCGGTTCGACAGCAAGAACAAGAGCGCTGTCAACCGCCAACGGTTTTTTCGCCGCTTCAAGGCGCAGATCCGTAAGGCCGTCTCGGACGCCATTTCCGGGCGTAGCATCACCGAGATCGACAACGGCGAGAACGTCTCGATCCCGTCGAAGGATCTGTCCGAACCTCAGTTCGGTCTAGACCGCCGCGGACGCTGGGAAACCATATACGCGGGCAACGACCAGTTCGTGACAGGCGACGAAGTACCGCGCCCGCTCGGCGGCCAGGGTGGCGGCCGCGGCGGCGCCAGCAACGAGGGCGAGATGGAAGACGAATTCGTTTTCCACCTTTCGCGTGAGGAGTTCCTCAACATATTCTTCGATGATTTGGCGCTGCCCAACTTAGTCAAGACCCAGCTCGCCCGCATCAATGAGCACCGCACCGTACGAGCCGGGCACACCCCGACCGGCGTGCCGACCAATATCAACGTCATTCGCTCGCTCCGTGGCGCCCTGGGACGGCGGCTCGTGCTTTCCTCGCCCTACCTGGAGCGTGTACACAAGCTCGAAGCCGAGCTGAAGGAACTGCTCGAAACCCGAGACGAGGACGACGAGGAAATCACGCAACTAAGAGAGGAGATATCGCGACTGCGCATTAAGATCGATGCGATACCCTTCATCGACAGCTTCGACCTACGCTTCAACAACCGCGTCAAGGTGCCCAAGCCGTCCACCCAGGCGGTGATGTTCTGCCTCATGGACGTGTCCGGGTCGATGGACGAGGAAAAGAAGCAGATCGCCAAGCGATTCTTCATGCTGCTCTATCTTTTTCTTACCCGCACCTACGAGCACATCGAGATCGTTTTCATTCGCCACCACACCGTCGCCAAGGAGGTAGAGGAACAGGATTTCTTCCACTCGCGCGAGTCGGGCGGTACCGTTGTATCCAGCGCCCTGCGCCTGATGCACGACGTGATCCGCGAGCGCTATGCAAGCGGGGCATGGAACATCTATGGCGCCCAAGCCTCCGACGGCGACAACTGGGAGAACGATTCCCCTGCCTGCCGCGACTTGCTGAGCGAAGCGCTATTGCCGCTGGTGCAGTACTATGCGTATATCGAGATCACGGCCGGCGAGCCGCAAAATTTGTGGCTCGAATACGAACGGGTCGTGGCCGCCAACAAGAACTTCGCCATGCAGCGTATCGAGGGCCTCCAGGACATCTACCCGGTGTTTCGCGAACTATTCAAGAAGAAACTCGCATGAATGAGCCGGCACCGAGAATGCCTCATGCGCTCCCCTCGCCCTCGGAGTGGAGCTTCGAACTCATCGAGAGCTACGATCGCGAGATCGCCCGCGTCGCCGCCGAATACGGGCTCGACACCTATCCCAACCAGACCGAGCTCATTACTGCCGAGCAGATGATGGACGCCTACGCGTCGGTAGGGATGCCCGTGTACTACCACCACTGGACTTTTGGCAAGCACTTCCTTTCGACTGAGAAGCGCTATCGCCGCGGCCACATGGGCCTGGCCTACGAAATCGTCATCAACTCTAATCCCTGCATCGCCTACCTGATGGAGGAGAACACGATGACGATGCAGGCGCTGGTGGTCGCTCATGCCTGCTACGGCCACAACTCCTTCTTCAAAGGCAATTACCTCTTCCGCACCTGGACCAACGCCGACAGCATCATCGACTACATGCTTTTCGCCCGCAATTACGTCGCCGAATGCGAGGAGCGCTACGGCGAAAGCAAGGTGGAGGAACTGCTCGACTCTTGCCACACACTGATGAACGTGGGCGTCGATCGGTACAAGCGCCCGGCGAAGCTCTCACTGGCGAAGGAAATGGCAAGGCAGAAGGAGCGTGAGGAGTACCAGCAGTCGCAGGTCAACGACCTGTGGCGGACCCTGCCGCTGCGCGAGGCCAAGGAAGAGAGAGTGGAAGAGAAGCGCTTTCCTCCGGAGCCCCAGGAAAACCTCCTGTATTTCATCGAGAAAAACGCCCCGCTGCTCGAGCCCTGGCAGCGCGAAATCGTTCGTATCGTGCGCAAAGTGGCACAGTACTTCTACCCGCAACGCCAGACGCAGGTGATGAACGAAGGCTGGGCGTGTTTTTGGCACTATACGATTATCAACACGCTCTACGATCAAGGACTCCTGAGCGACACTTTCATGCTCGAATTCCTCCAGCATCACACCAACGTAGTCTATCAACCGCCGTACAACAGCCCGTACTACAACGGTATCAATCCGTATGCGCTGGGGTTCGCCATGTGGACCGACATCAAGCGCATGTGCGAGGCGCCGACTGACGAAGACCGCGACTGGTTTCCCGAAATCGCCGGCAGCGACTGGCGCCAAACGTTCGATTTCGCCATGCGCAACTTTAAGGACGAGAGCTTCGTCGCCCAATACTTATCGCCCAAGCTCATGCGCGACCTCAAGCTATTTTCCGTGCTCGACGACGACCGCAACTCGAAGCTCAGAATATCCGCCATCCACGACGAGCAGGGCTACCGAAAAGTGCGCCAGATGCTGTCCGACCAGTACAACCTCGGAAGCCGCGAACCGAACATCCAAGTCTGGAACGTTGACCTGCGCGGCGACCGTACCCTGACCGTGCGCCACAACCAGTACCAACGCCGCCCCTTGCACGACACGCTGGACGAAGTCATGAAACACCTGGCACGGCTATGGGGATTCACCGTCAAAATGGAAATGGCAGATGAGGACGGAGAGATTGAGCTGACACATGAGGTACGCCTAGAAAAGCGGCACCACGCTCATTGAAAACGTATTGCGCACGACCTTTGCCGAAGTCGCCGAGACCTCCGCGCCCGCTGCCGTGATTCCAAGGTTCATGTTCTATTTGTAGCGGCACGGCGCCGGCGTTTGACCGCCCAAGACCGAAGGCGGTATCATCGGCGCACCTTCCCCGGAGAGATGGCCGAGAGGTCGAAGGCACTCCCCTGCTAAGGGAGCATAGGGTCAAAAACTCTATCGAGGGTTCGAATCCCTCTCTCTCCGCCAAGCTGTTAGACTTCGCAAGCAGCGAAAGCGCCCGTAGCTCAGTTGGATAGAGTACCTGGCTACGAACCAGGGGGTCGTGGGTTCGAATCCTGCCGGGCGCGCCAATAAATCAACCACTTAGGACCTGTAGCAGTACTCTCGGTGCGCCGCTTGGGTGAGATTTGGGTGAGTTTTCCCCTGAGAGCGGCCAAAATCGGGGGCTAACTCAAGCCGCTCGGAGATCGAACGTTGCGTCATTCGCTGGTCGAGTTCGGACGCTGTGGCGCCGCTTCAATGCATCGGCCAATTCACCGTTGAGATTGGCCACGCGGATATGCAGCAACGCATTTGCACCCGCTGGCGTCCAGCGCATCTTGCGGTTCTTCTTAAACCGGTCACCGATGACCGACTCGACGGCTGATTCGGCCGTGCTCGTGGAAATCGGCAGCCCCGATCGATATCGAACCCCATAGTTGGTCAAGCGATCACGGTTGTTCTCGAGGTAGCCTATCAGTTCGCTCACGCGACTGTTTAGTGCATCAGTGGTCTGCGGCAGAATGCTCGTGAGCCTTTCGATGCTGGCCGCTGCGCGGCCGTGCCAGAGCCGCCATTTGGCCGAGGCCACGCACACGAGCATGGCCTCGGCCTGCTCGGGCTCGGTCTTGCGCAAACCACGCAGCCGCTGCAACACGTGCTCGAAGCGCATCGAGATGTGGAACCAATCCAGGATCCGCTGCACCGGACGCCAGGGCAGATAGGTGGAGTAGGCGACATCTTCGCCGCCGTCACTGATGATGGCCACCGGCGTGTCGAGCTCGACGCCTTGGCGGTGCAAGAAGTGATGCAGCCTGGTGAGTGGAGACAGCGTCTCTTCGATCACATAGGCGTTCCATCCGGCCGCTCCATCGGGCTTGATCAGGCGTGTGGTGATGATGCCGAAGGATTTGCGTCCGTCGCATCGGTCAGGCACCGCACGCACGTAGCCGGCATCCAGTTCCATGACGTGGCTCGCGTGTTCCTGCGGGAGGTCTGGCAAACGTAGCGGGTGGCCGTCGAAGTAGTGCTCTCCAGTCTGGTATTCATGCGCGGCCAGCTGCGCACCCACTTTGCGAACCTGGGCTTTGATCGAGGAGTTGCCCGGCACCGCTTCGATCGGCAAGACGTCTTGCAGAAACTTGGCGGTCCGTTCGTATGACATGACGCTGGCCCAACGCGTTTGAAGGTACAGCAGTTCGGGATGAGTGCGCTCTTCCAGGAGCGCTGCCAACGGATTGAACGAATCACTGGCATCGGCATGGGCACCGCATCGGCACTGTGAATACAAGCGAGGGCCCGCCAACCGCAGCTTGCCGAATGCGGTTCGATAGACGATGCTCGCGCTGCCTTTGCGAGGCAAATTCCGGCCGCACGCTGCGCACGCCGAGTTTGCCGAAACGACTTCCTGCACTTGCTCGGCGGCGACAATCGACTGCAAACGCTCCGCCAGGCTCTTGACTTCGTCCAGCGTCAAACCGATGCCATCCGTGCCGGCCACATTCGCGCCTCGCTCGATCGTCGCAATGCGCTCACGCCCGCGCTTGCCGCGTGTGACTACCTCGACATGTATCTGCACTTCACAACTCCCTTTCAGCAGTTCGAAGCACGATCTTGACAGATTCAGCCCCCGATTTTGGCCGCTCTCTATCCAGTTCGAGAGCGTCTTCGGCGACATCTCCAAAGAGCGCGCCACTGCGCGCACGCCTCGCCCCGCCTCCACTTGCTGCACCGCCGCCTGCCGAAACGCCAACGTGTACTTCCGATCCGGTCCTGACTTCATCATTCACCTCCACAAGATCAACTTACCAGATCTCGTGGCGTCCGTTTTTCGGGGGCCAGATCACTGCGCGCGGGACCCAGCGGAGCGTACATTGATGGCTTTGCTGACGCGCTCGAGCGGGACGGCTACTCTGCGGCGAGCGCGATACGGTATCTTCGGGCCGCCGATCATCTGGGCCGCTTTCTGCAGGTGCAGGACGGCATCTTCGCCGATGTAGGTCCCAACAGCCCCAAGGTCTTCTATCAGCACCTGGCGACCTGCTCCTGCCCGCAAGCAAGGGGAGGCAAAACGAGTCACCACGTGTATTTCGGAGCCAAGCGCTTTCGTGAGTACTTGATAGAGATCGGCATCTGTCAGCGCGAGGCGCCTGCGAACGCCGCCAGGCAAGAGGCGAGCGTCGTGAGCGGCTTCCGGCAATGGTTGCAAAAGCATCGAGGTGCGAAAGAGCCGACCATTCGGCTCTATTGTCGTGATGCCACCGCGATGCTTGAGGCCTTGGGTACGGATTCCAGCCACTGGGACGCGAAACAGGTGCGCACGTTCTTGCTCAACAGCGCCTGCAACTGTGGCATCGGTACCGCCGAGAAACGAGTCACCAGTGCACGGGCCTTCTTGCGGTATCTCGCTGTTCAAAGCCTATGTCGGGTCGATCTCGATCAAGCTGTGCCGGCCTTGGCGCACTGGCGCTTAGCGACATTGCCACGGTGTCTGACCGCGGATGAAGTGGACCGCCTGATCGCTGCATGCGAGGGCAATACATGCCGACGCCTTCGCGATCGCGCGATCGTCTTGCTGCTGATGCGGCTCGGGCTTCGTGCAGGGGACCTGGCGCGTCTTCTCCTGAGCGATATCGAGTGGGAAACCGGGACGCTGCTGGTGTCGGGTAAGGGTCGCTATCAAGTTCGGCTCCCGCTGCCGCAGGATGCCGGTGAGGCGCTACTGCGCTACCTTGACTGCCGACCACAAGTCGTCGGGAGCAAGCACGTCTTCGTTCGGGAGATCGCCCCTGCCGGGCCACTTGCCTCAGGTGATGCAGTATCGTCGGTGGTGAAACGTGCGCTAGAGCGCGCCGGAATAAGTTCGCCAGCCAAAGGTGCGCATCTACTGCGTCACACGGCAGCGAGCGAGATGTTGCGCCACGGGCTTCCCCTCGATCAGATCGGCTTGGTGTTGAGGCATCGCGGTATCGACACCACGGCCTATTACGCCAAGGTTGACGTCGCACTGCTCAAACAAATCGCCCAGCCGTGGCCGGAGGGGATGAAATGATGCCCGCCGTGGAGTCCTATCTCGCCATGCGGCGTACCGCCGGCTTCAAACTGCTGAACGCGGACTATCTGTTGCGCAGCTTTGCTCGCTTTGCCAGCGAACGCGGCGAAATCCACATTCGCACGCAGAGCGCAATCGACTGGGCGGCCGAGGCGGCCTCGGTGGCGCAGCGTGACGCGAGGCTGAAGTGCGTGTGCGTGTTCGCCAGGTATCTGCGCGCCGAAGATCAGAACCATGAGCTACCGCCGGCGGGCTACTTTGGCTATCGAAAGACACGCCGCGTTCCGTTCATTTACTCGCAAACCGACATCGGTCGCCTGATCAAGGCCGCCGTGCAATTGGGTCCTCCCGGCGCGCTGCGGCCCCAGACCTATGCGGCATTGATTGCGCTGCTGTCTGCCACGGGTCTGCGGATCTCGGAGGCCCTATGCCTGCAGTTCGCTGACATTACGCCTGAAGGGCTGCTCATCCGGAAGACCAAGTTCCAGAAGACGCGTCTGGTTCCCCTTCATCAAACGGCGGCGGAAGGTTTGCGCATTTACCTGACGCTGCGCCGGACAGTCCGACGAGGCGATGAGCATGTGTTTGTTGATGACGACGGTCGTTCGCTCACGTACTGCGCCGCTTACGAGATGTTCCAGAAACTGTTGAAGATCGCTGGCATCGTCGGCACCCCCAACGGCCAACGTCCACGGCTGCATGGGCTCAGGCACGCGTTCGCCGTCAGGGCACTGGAGGCAAGCCCGGAAGGTCGAGCGCACATCGGGCAGCACATGCTCGCGCTGGCGACCTATCTGGGTCACATCAACATCTACAGTACCTACTGGTATTTGGAGGCCACCCCCGAGCTTCTGCGCGACATCGCTCAAGCCGCGGAGGGCGTCCTCACAGGAGAGCAGAAATGATGCCGATCGCACCACACATTGTGGCATTCCTACGCGAGAACCTCGCCCGTCAAAAAGGTGCCAGCCAACACACCTGCGATTCTTATGCGTACAGCTTTCAGCTCCTATTCGAGTTTGCCGCGCAGCAGCTCAAGGTGTCACCCTCGTCGCTGCAACTGGAACAGATCGATCCCAAACTGGTCAGCGCCTTCTTGGAATACTTGGAGGATGCGCGCCACAACTCGCCTGAGACACGCAACGTTCGGTTGGCCGCAATCAGGTCCTTCTTCCATTTCCTTGAGCATCGCGAGCCCACGATCCTCGAGCAAGCACGACGGGTTCTGGGTATTCCATACAAGAAGACCGACACCCGCTTGGTACCCTATCTGCTCGACGATGAAGTACGGTCCCTGCTTGATGCACCCGACCCAACGCGGCGCGAGGGCGTTCGGGACCGGGCAATGCTGCATCTGGCCATCTGCGGCGGGCTGCGCGTATCGGAGCTGACAGGATTGCACACAGACGACGTGGTATTGCCCTCGATGAGTATCCGCGTTCGCGGCAAGGGCCGCCGGGAGCGCGTGTTACCCCTGTGGAAAACAACGACCACTGCATTGCGTGCTTGGATGGCGCTGCGGGGGACTGTCGCGGTACCAGAGTTGTTCGTCAATGCCCGGGGCGAAGCGATGAGCCGCTGGGGATTCGCGTATGTCCTCAAGCAGCACGCCGAGACGGCAAGTCACAAGTGCCCTTCGCTATTGAAGAAGCAGGTCTCACCGCATGTATTGAGGCACACCTGCGCGATGATTGTGCTGCAAGCCACTCAGGATATCCGCAAGGTCTCCCTGTGGCTGGGGCACAGCGATCTGGCAACCACTGAAATTTACACCCGCGCCGATCCAAGCGAAAAACTCGAAGCCATCAACGCCATCGTTCCACCGCACCTGCGCAGGGGTTCGTTTCGGCCATCCGATAAGCTGATCGCCATGCTCAGGGCCAAGTTCTAATGGAGAGTCAAACCGGCGCGAAATCACCATCTCGCGCCGAGTCCG
>CAWGHV010000038.1:0-36541 GCA_963822375.1 uncultured beta proteobacterium
CAGAAGTGGAACTTCACCAGGAAGCTGGTCACGTTCTGATTGGTGGTGAATGCACGGGTGTCGTCGATCCCGTACTTGTCTTTCCAGTAGTCGTATTCAACACCGACGTAGAGCTGCTTCTCGCCGAAATTCAGCGCCTTGCCCAGGTCGTATTTGATCTGTGGGTTGAAGTGCAGGTTGGCGTGGTATTCGCCTTTGCTGTTGACGTCGTTGTCGACCACCCAGTCCATGAAACCATCGATCAGAATGTTCGAGTCGCCGACCGGGATGGTGTAGGACCACACCGGCGTAATCTGCCAGACGTTGTCACCCGGGCGCGAACCTTCGGTGTGACGCTGGTAGAAGTTCAACTGGAAGTAGTCGAAGCCCGGGATCGCCAGGTCGAAGCCTGGGCCGATCAGGTAAGACTCGACATCGCCCTCACCGAACTCATAGGTCATCGCCAGCAACACGTCCTTGATCGGGCCGAACTCGATCTTCTGGTCGAGGATCTTGCCGAGCGACAGGCGCGGGCTGAACTCGCCGTAGTACGTGTTGTTGCCGACGCCGCCGTCCGGCTTGCCGTTGTAGAAGATCTTGTCGACGAACAGGAAGTTGTCCCCATACTTCCAGCCATCGGCGTGCTCGAAGGTAACGGTCTGCTGGATCGCCGGGTTGACCTTGAAGTCTTTGCCGTAGAGGTAGGTCAGGCTGTTGTTCTGCCATTGCAGCAGGCCGTCGGCCATGGCCTGGCCGCCGGCCAACATCGATCCCGCGAGCATCAGGCTGGTGCACATACGTTTCATTCGGTTGCTCCCAAAGTAGGTTCTACGTTTATTTTTTTTAAGATCGGCGCTCTGGTGTGGCACCTTTTTTCATTGCTGTAAAAGTCATCCGACCGGTCAGCTTTGATGCTGTTAGCAAGAGCTGAGCCAAGGCGTTCGAAAAGCAAAAAAACGCCCGATCGGCTGCTGAAAAACAGTCGATTGAGCGTGTTTTCGGGATGCCTCGGTACTGACCGGGGCCGGGATAAGTTGGCCCGCTGGTCAGGAATTAAATCCGGGCTTTTTTTTAGACCGAATACCTCTACTACAACTCCGACCTGTTCGAGAAGGCCGGCATCGACACCCCCACCGCCGACTGGACCTGGGCCGACGAGCAGGCGGCAGCCGAGAAGCTGTGACTCCAGAGGCTGCGGCACCTGGGGTGACTACCAGCCGGTGAGCTTGGCCCCGAGTTCTACAAGGCGCTGGGCCCAGAGCGGCGGGCAAGCTCCTCACTGGCGGACGGCTCCGACGGTCGCCTTCGACTCCCCGGAGGGTGTCGAGGCCGCCCCGTGGCTGATCGGCAAGTCGGGCACCGACCATGCCCACCGCCGAGGACGGTGCCGGCACGCCCGACTTCGACACCAACCTCTTCAAGGAGGGCAAGCTGGCGATGTGGCACTCGGGCATCTGGATGTTCGACGCGCTCGCCGAGGCGCCATTCGGCTGGGACATCGCGGTCGAGCCGGGCAACACCACCCCGGCGAGCGCGATGTTCGCCAACGCCGTCGTCGTCTCCTCGAAGACCGAGGAGGCCCCCAGAGGCCGCTCAGGCCGTTCGCCGAGTCTCACCTCGCCGGATCCACGACCTCCGCCGAGACGCGTGTGGCCACCGGCTGGGAGCTTCCGCCGAATCACGCGGGGACGAGTCCGTTGCGCACCGACTACCTCGCCAAGACGCGCCGCCGGCCTCGCCAGGTCCGTCTTCGACGCACTGGCAGTCCGTGGTGATCCCCCCGGTCATCGGAACGCCAGCAGGAGATGCAGGACATCCTCTCCGAGGAGCTGACCGAGGCCGCCGCTGGTCGCAAGAGCGCGCAGGAGGCCGTCGACAGCGCGGCCGAGCGCGTGCGCGAGCTTCTCTAGCTGCTGCGCGCCCGTCGTACCCACTGCCCGTTCACCCTCTCGAGGACAGGTCCGCCCGTCATGCCCGGTGCCATCCACCACCGCCCCTTCGGCCGCGAACACCCCTACGTCGCCTCCGCCGAGCAGCGTCGCCCCGCCCGCCCCCGCGTCGGCGAGCCGGTGCAGCTGGGTGTGGTGACCACCGGGGACCTGGTCGGGGTGGTGTGCCGGTCGGACGACAGGGCGCAGGTGCGCGAGCTGACGCTCGTGCCGACGCAGGCCGACCCGGCCGAGCTCGCCGCCCTGGCCGGCGGCGAAGGGCACCTCGCCGAGGCGCAGGCGTCGGCGACTCGTTCGGAGGGTCAGGCCTGGACCGTGCAGTCCCCGCGCGTGCTCGGTCCCACGACGTACTCCTTCGTGGGGACCGGGCCGGACGGGGAAGCGGTGCGGACCGAGCCGTTCACGCTGTCGGGGCTGAGCGGTCAGGCCGGAGGGCGCCTGCGCGTCCACGGGCCGATGCAGGACCGGGACTCGGCGAGCCGGTCTGGGAGGGTGACGAGGAGGGCACCCACCTGGTGCACGTGCGGCTGGCGCTGGAGCCGAGCGAGCACGTCATCGGCTTCGGCGAGCGCTTCGACGCGCTCGACCAGCGCGGCCGCAGCCTGGATGCGGTCGTCTTCGAGCAGTACAAGGGGCAGGCGGCGGCCGGTCGGACCTACCTTCCGATGCCGTTCGCACACGTCGTGCCCGAGGACCCCGACGCCGTGCCGTGGGGCTTCCACGTCGCCACGTCGCGCCGCACCTGGTACGACGTCGGGCGTGCGGTGCCGGGCGAGCTGCGGATCACCGCGGCCCTCGGCGGCACCCCTGAGGAGACGCTGGACCTGCACCTCTACTCCGGCGAGCCGGCCGAGGTCGCCCGCCAGTTCACCGCCGAGGTCGGCACCGCCGAGGAGCTCCCGAGCTGGGTGCTGCGGCTCTGGGCGTCGGGCAACGAGTGGAACAGCCAGGACGCCGTGATGGAGCGCATGGACCAGCACGCCGAGCTGGACATCCCGCTGGGAGCGGTCGTGATCGAGGCGTGGAGTGACGAGCAGGGCTTTGCGATCTTCAACGACGCGACGTACGACGTCACGCCCGACGCGGCGGCGCACGACGCTGCGGACATGACCTACCCGCCGGAGGGCCTATGGCCCGACCCGTCGGGCATGATCGCCGAACTCCACGCCCGCGACATCAAAGTGCTGCTGTGGCAGATCCCGCTGCAGAAGACCCGCCACGACCTGCCCGACGATGTCCCCGACGACGCGCAGGTGCTGGTCGACGGACGGGCGATCTTCATGGACATGCTGCCGGAATTGGTCGAGGAAGGCCGGCGCGTGCTTTTGTTCTCCCAGTTCACTTCGATGCTGGCGTTGATCGAACAGGAGCTGGTGCGCGCCAAGCTCGACTACGTAACCCTCACCGGCGACACCAAGGATCGCGATACGCCGATCCGCCGCTTCCAGAGCGAGGAAGTGCCGATCTTCCTGGTCAGCCTGAAGGCCGGGGGGCTGGGACTGAACCTGACCGCCGCTGACACGGTGATCCACTTCGACCCGTGGTGGAACCCGGCAGTGGAGAACCAGGCCACCGACCGCGCGCACCGCATCGGCCAGACCAAGCGGGTATTCGTCTATAAGCTGATCGTCGCCGGCAGCATCGAGGAGAAGATCCTCGCGCTCCAGGAGAAGAAGGCCGCACTTGCCCACGGCATACTGTCGGCGGACCGCGCGGGCGAGGTCAAGTTCAGCGAGAGCGACCTCGCCGCGTTGCTGGCGCCGCTGCCGCCGCTACGGGGATCGGGGTGAGTCCGCAGCTAACCCCGGTGCGCCCTCCGTGTATAAGTGCATTTGCTCATACACCCCGCCCTACTTCTGCTGCCGTGCTTGCGGCTCGGTAGCCCCGAGCGTTGTCTGCGCGCGGCCCGACACTCCCGAAGCCTGCGTGCTCGCGGCGTCACAATCGGCTCGCCGATGGATGTGTTGATCGCGACTCTCTGCGTTGACGAGGGGGCCATCCTATTGCACAGCGACCGCGACTTCGATCTCCTCGCCAAGCCGCTCGGCCTGCGCGTCGTGGCAACACGATAGCTCGTAGGTCGGGTGCGCCCCAGTGGATCCCTGAGCGCGCGCCGTCACGCTCCACCGCCGCTAACGAGAAGCGCGACCGGCCAGCCGCCCAACAGCGGTGCGAGAGCGAATCCGGCGACGCCGTCGAACACCTGCGGTTCCACGGCTGCATCGAACAGCACGTTGCGCAGACCCGCACCAGCGGAGTTGTCGGGCAGCGCCACCCAGGTGTCGTCCCAGTCGGCATCGCTCAGCGGCTTCGCCGCGTCGTCATCGAGCAGCCGGGAGAAGAAACGCGCCGCAACCACGATGACGAACACATCTTCGAAGGTGCGCGCGAAGGCGCAGACGTGATCGGCGCGCGCGCCCTTGACGTTGAGCGGTACGTAGGCGCCTTGCTTAAACACATCGGGGTGGAGCTTGCGCACTTGCAGCGCCTTCCAGGTCAGGTAGAGCTTGATGCGCCCATCCTCGACCGTATCGATCAGCGTACGCAGTCCGGCAGTCCCCCGCTCCGCGGGAAGTTCCGCCAGCGACTCCAGACTATCCAGCAGCGCGCGGCGCAAGGCGTAGTCCACGGGGCGCCGGTTGTCCGGGTCGACCAGACTGAAGTTCCACATCTCCATTCCCTGATAGATGTCGGGTACGCCGGGCGACATGAGCTTGATCAGGACCTGAGACAGTCCGCCGTACAAGCCGAACCGTCCGAGGCGACGCACAGCTGGAATGAAATCGGCCAGGAAAAGGTTCTTGTCCGGTGCGCCGAGCAGAATGGCGCGAATGAAATCGGTCATCGCATTTTCGTAGGCGGCGTCGGGGTTGATCCAACTGGTGTGGATCTTCGACTCGCGCGCTGCCTTGAGCATGTACTGCTCGATCCGTTCGCAATAGGCGGCGAGCCCGTCGCGATCCAGATCCTCCAGCGGCCAACTGCCGATCAGCGTCTGGTAGAGCAGGTATTCGTCATTGCGCGAGGGTGCCGGGCGTTCGTCGACCTTGCGCTTCTTGCCTCGATTGAACCGGCTCCAGCGGCGCAGGCTCAACTTCCATGCGGCCGGCATCTCGGAGAGGACGCTGATGCGCACGCGCACGTCCTCCGAGCGCTTGCTGTCGTGGGTCGAGGTGGCGAGCATGGTGTGCGGCCAGCGATTGGCCCGATCCTGGCTCGCGCCGTGGAACGCCGGCACGGTGAAGCCGAAGGTGCGCGGCTCGCCGCCCACCTCGTTGAGCGATACCAGCCGGTTGTAGATGTAGAAGCTGGTGTCCTCGACGCCCTTGGCCATCACCGGCGAGCTGAACTGCTGGAACTTCACGGCGAAGCGGATCACGCTGTCGCGGTAAGACTGAATTTTTCCCTCGGCCGCCGTGGTGGTGAGCACATCGCGCACGAAGTCGAAAACGCTCACGTCGGCGGCGCGGCTCATCTTCTTCGCCACGGCGAGCGCCCAGTCGATGTAGCGCCGGTCTTCCGCGGTGGCGCCGGCGGGCGTGACGTAGCTGCGATAGACGGGAAAGCAGGCGACGATTTCCGCTATGCGCATCGCGCAGGCTGTTCAAGGTGAAGTCGCAGGTGTAGCGACTGACCTCGGCGATGCGGCTCAACTGGTTGGCGAGCACGTTGAGTTCGCTCGCCAGCGCCGTGCGCATGATGAGCTTCTTGCTGCGGTAGGCGAGATGCTCGAAGTCCACGCGCTCACCGATGAACTCCTCGTAGATTCGCGTCATGCGGCGTTCCGCCGTGGTGTCCACGAACAGGCCGCCGACCACGTTGGCGAAGCGGTAGCCGGTGGTGCCGTGGACCGCCCAGGACTCGGGCGGGCGCTCGTATTCGGCGAGGATCTTCTCGATCACCAGGTAGATGGACAGGGCGGGCGTTCCCGGCGCCTTCGTGGCGTCCTCGCCGGGCTGCCGGCCATCGCGTTCTGCAAGCGCTGAAAGTACTGCCCCGGGTCGTACAGGCCGTCCGGGTGGTCGATGCGCAGGCCGTGCACCTTGCCTTGCTCGACCCACTCGATGACGCGCCGGTGAGTGGCGGCGAACACCGCCTCATCCTCCATGCGCAACGCCGCCAGATCGTTGATGTCGAAAAAGCGCCGGTAGTTGATCTCGTCCGAGGCCACGCGCCAGAAGGCGAGCCGGTAGGCCTGCGCCTGGATCAGCTCGTGCAGATCGTCGAAGCTCGCCGGATCGCCCGCGACGCCGTTGAGAACGTGCACGCGCGCCGCGATGAACTCGGCGATATCGGGATGGCGCGCGCATAGTTCGGCAAGCCGACGTTTGTGCACCTCCTTGTCGCGGCTGCGTTCGACCTTTTTCTCCGCCGACACTTCGGCGCGCGCCGGCAGGTGGCTGAAGGCGGTGACCAGCGCCTGGAACTCCGCCCAATACGCCCCGTCAGGGTTTTCCTCGGCACTGCCGCGTTCGCCCCCGGCGCGCAGAATCCGTGGGTACTCGCCGGGGTCCACCGGCAGCCGGTGCTCGTAGTAGAAGATGCTGAACTCGCCGTGCTCCGCATCGAATGTCAGTTTCAACTCGCCGCGGCCGAGCACCGTCCCGTAATGCTCGCCCAGCAAGGGCAACAGCACCTCGCCGTGCAGTTCCTTCTTCAGCGGCTGCCAATCGATATCGAAATAGTCCGCATAGGCCGACGCCGCGCCGTTCTCCAGCACGTCGAGCCACCATAGGTTGTCGCTGCCCATGATGCCCATGTGGTTGGGAACGATGTCGAGCACCTGGCCCATCCCCTGCTCCTGAAGTGCGGCGGCGAACCTCTCGAAATCGTCCTCGCTGCCGATCTCCGGATTGAGCGCGCCGTGATCCACGATGTCGTAGCCGTGCATGCTGCCCGGGCGTGCCTTCAGGTAGGGAGAGGCATAGCAGTGGCTGATGCCGAGCCGCTGCAGGTAGGGCAGCACCTCCACGGCGTCGGAGAAAGTAAAGCCACGATTGAACTGAAGGCGATAGGTTGCGAGCGGAATACGCACCGGCGCGGCTGCAGCGGCCACCTCCACCGGCTTGTCCGTGGTCGCCAGGCCGCGCTCCTCGCGCAGCATGGTCACCAGATCGAGCACGCTGGCCAGCTTCGGCCACTGCTCGATCTCGAGCGGGAGCTTGCGCCGCCAGTTCGGATGGCGTGGGTCCGAGCCGGGCAAATTCACCTGCTCGGCCGCACCGAACACATCCTCCATCTGCACCACCATGACCTTGGACGCGCTGCGCGCGAGGTAGCGATGCACGGCCAGGGTCAATTCTGGGGTCATGTCGGGCATCGCCACCGGATGCACGCTCGACTCCGCGGGCAGTAGTTCCTCGCGCTTCAAGGCCATCAGCAGCCGCGCGCGATCCTGGGCGCGTTCGACAATCTGGCGTTCGCGCAAATCGTCCGAGGGATACAGATCGAGTCTGGCGCGCGTATCCAAATCGGTTCCCAGCCAGAAACCGCGCAGCGTCGGCAGGTCATGCGTGCTGGCGCACACCAGAGCCTGTTCGGCGAAGCGAGCCGGCGCCTGGAAAGAGCCGTCCTCGGTGCGCTCGAACAGCAACGGCCGGTAAGACAACACGCCCATCTGCGCCAGAGCGGGGCGCAGACCCTCCGGTACCGTGCCGAGATCCTCGCCGATGATCAAGCACTGGTTGCGCTGACTCTCCAGCGCCAAAATGCCAAGCAGATCGTCGAGGGGGTAGCCGACGTAGGCGCCATCGGCGGGCGGGGCACCCGCCGGCACCCAAAACAGGCGCATCAATCCCAGCACGTGGTCGATGCGCAAGGCGCCGCTGTGAAACATGTTGGCACGCAGCGTGGCGATAAACGGCGCGTAAGCCGTCTCCTCCAATCGATGTGGAACGAACGGCGGCAGCCCCCAATCCTGACCGTACAAATTGACTTCGTCCGGTGGCGCGCCAACATGCACTCCGATGGCATACAAGTCCTGACGCGACCAGCCCTCGGCACCGCCCGGGCTCACTCCCACCGCAAGATCCTGATAAATGCCGACGCCCAGGCCCAGTTCCCACGAACGGCGACCGACCGCCGCGAGCTGCTCGTCGGCGACCCATTGTAGGTACTCGTGGAATTCGATCTCGGCCTCGTGGCGGCGCGCTAACTCGGCAACCGCCGGCGCCGCCGGATCGCGGTAGGCTTCCGGCCACGCCGGCCAGCCCCAAACGCCGCGATCGGTGGCGCGAAAATGCGCCTGCAGCGCCTCGAACAGCGCGTGCCGATACAACGCCTCCCCGTGCGTTGCTTGGAACTGGCGAAAGCCGCCGGCACGCTGCGTCGCATGGGGCAGGTGTGCCTCCCGAAAATGCGCGTAGCAAGCCTTCAAGACTTGCATCTTGGCCGCGGTCACACCCGCATAGTCAACCAACTCGCTGGTCCGCAACGCGCGCAGGCGCACCGCGAAGGCGTCCCCACGCGCGATGTGCCGAATCGACTCGCTCTCCTGAAACTCCGCCACCGCTTCGACGTCGATGTAGAGGACGTTGAGAAACAGCCGGCTCGACGGGCTGTAGGGGCTGGCCTGCTCCGGATCGTCGGGAAACAGCGCATGCAGTGGATTCACACCGACGATTCCGGCGCCGGCCTCGGCACAGAATTCGACCAGCTGGCGCAGGTCGGTGAAGTCGCCGATCCCCCAGTTGCGCGCGGAGCGCATGGCATAGAGTTGGACCGCCGGCCCCCACATCCTGCCTTCGCCCTCCAGTACCTGCGGCTGGTGGCAGCGCGGCGGCGCAACGATAAGGGTCATCCGGGCGACGCGTTCCGGTTCGTCTCCCGGCTTCTCGATCTCCAGGCGGTGGTAGCCGATCTGCTGCAACGCCGGCAGCGGCAGCGCGTAGCGCTTGTACGATCTCGCGCCGAAAGTGCGCTCGCCGACCAGCGTCAACTCCGCTGGCACGAAACTGCCGGCGTGACGCGATCCGTCCTCCAGCGTCAAGCGCCAGTCCAGGCGCCTCTGCGCGGCCCAGGCGGCGACGCTCACTTCGACGCTCGGGGGCTGCGCGGATACTGCTGTTAGCACGAGCACCGGCGGCAGCAGCCGACGCCAGCTTGCCGACTCGCGCCGCTCCAATGCCCGCGCAAAATCCGCGTCCGCACCGGCGGTAACGCCCATCGCGCTCAGCAGCGCGCGCAGGGTCCGCTCAGGAACCGTATGGCGCGCGCCGCTTACGTCGACATAGTCCGTCGCAATGCCATACGCCGCACACAGCGGCTCGAGATCGTCGCGCGCACTCATGCGGACAATCGCGGCTCGGCGGCCTGGAGCGCCCAGATTACCGACCAAGGCGGCAGCTCGCCGCCGTCGAGCAGGGCGGGCGTCAAATTCTCGCTCGTGTAAATCAGCTTGCCCTGGGGTATGACGTTGCCCTGCGCCGGCGCGCCGGAGAGGTTGGCAACCAAGTCGTAGGCGCTGCCGTCGCCGAGCTGCCAGGAAACGCCGAGAACGCTTTCCGCGTTCCTGCGCCATGCGGCTTTCCCGCCCTCGATGCCGCGCAGCCGCGGCACGAGTTGATCGCGCCGTATCGCCAGCAAGTCCCGGTACAGCGTCAGCCACTGCGCATGCGCCGGCAGCGCCAGCGCGTCCCAGTCGAGCCGGCTGGCATTGAACGTGGCAACGTCATTCGGGTCGGGGATCTTTTCGCGTACCGCGGGATCACTGAAGCGCTCGAAGCGGGCAAACTCGCCGCGGCGCCCGTCGCGCACCGCCGCCGCGAGGTCCGGACCGAAATCGCAGAAAAAGAGAAACGGCTGTGCCGCGCCGAACTCCTCGCCCATGAACAGCAGCGGCGGCGACGGCGCGAGCAGCAGGATCGCCACCAAGGCGCGCAACGGTTCCGCCGCGGCCAGGTGCGCCAGCCGTTCGCCGAAGGCGCGATTGCCCACCTGATCGTGATTCTGCAGGAAGTTAACGAATGCGGTGGGCGGAAGGTCGCCGCTAACTTCGCCGCGCTTCTCCCCGCCGCGATGCGGCGACGGCTCTCCCTGATAGGCGAAGCCCTCCGCCAGGCAGCGCCCGAGATGGCCGATCGGATCAGCCGCGTAGTCTTCGTAGTAGCCGTCGCTCTCTCCGGTCGCGACCACGTGCATCGCGTGGTGGATATCGTCGTTCCATTGCGCCGTGTGCCAGCGCGGTTTGCCGTCGCCGCCGCGGGCGAGGTAGCGGGCGGCGTTGTCGTCGTTTTCCAGCACCAGATGGATCAATCGTTCCCGCCCTGGGCCGGCGTGCACCGCTTGCGCGATCTCGGTCACGATGTCGGGCTCGGAATCGTCGCAAATGGCATGCACCGCGTCGAAGCGCAGTCCGTCGAAATGGAACTCCTCGAGCCAATACAGGACGTTGTGGACGTAGAAGTCGCGCACCACACGGCTGTCCGGCCCGTCGAAGTTGATCGCCGCACCCCACGGTGTGTGGTGGCGGTCGGTGAAGAACTTGCGTGCGTAGACGTGGAGGTAGTTGCCGTCGGGCCCGAAGTGGTTGTACACCACATCGAGAAAGATCATCATCCCGCGCGCATGCACGGCCTGGACCAACTGCTTCAGTTGCTCCGGCCGGCCATAGCGGCTGTCAGGCGCGAACAGCAAGGTGCCGTCATAGCCCCAGTTGCACGCGCCGGGAAAATCGGCGAGCGGCATGAGCTCGATCGCGGTGACACCAAGCTCCTGCAGGTAGTCCAGGCGCCGCATCACGCCGTCGTAATCGCCACTGTCGCTGAACGTACCGACGTGAAGCTCGTAGATGACGGCGTCTTCCCAGGCGCGGCCGCGCCAGTTCGAATCCTGCCACGCGAATTGCGCGGGATCGACGGCCTCGCTCGCGCCGTGTACATCTTCCGGGTTGAAGCGCGAGGCCGGGTCGGGAACCTCCATCCCGCCGTCGACGCGGAAGCTGTAGCGGCTGCCGGCGCGCGCCGCGCGCGCTCACGAGTTCGAACCAGCCGTCGCCGAGCGCCGTCATCGGCAGTTCGGCATGCGCCTGTCGTCATCCGCCAGACACACGGCCACTTCGCTGCGCCGCCGGCGCCCACAGCCGGAAGCGCACCTGTCCGTCATCGAGGATCTGGGCGCCGAAGGGCATGCCGTGGTGTCGTTTCATATCACTGCCTCTCCTCGATCATCAGCGCCAGCGAGCGCGCCTGCAGCGCATAGGCCTCTCCGCCTTGCGCCGCGCCTCCAGGCGCCAGCCCCGACTCATGATGGGTATCCAGAATGGCACGCCAGGAATAGGCCGACTGGCACACCGGCAGCTTGAATGGGATTTCCTCGTGATGGGCATTGAACAGCACCAGGAAGGTATCGTCGCGTATCGTGTTTCCCCGCTCGTCGCGATCCTCGATGGCATCGCCCGAGAGCCGCATGCCCAGACAACGTGCATGACCCTGGGCCCATTCTTCGTCGCTCATCTCGTCGCCCTCCGGCCTGAACCATGCGATGTCCTTGACGCCGAGGCCGCGAATCGCCCGGCCGCGATAGAAACTGCGCCGGTGGAATACCGGATGCGCGCGCCGCAGCGCGATCACCCGCTGCGTAAACGCGAGCAGCGATCTGCCCTCCGCGTCCAGTTCCCAGTCGATCCAGCTGATCTCGTTGTCCTGGCAGTAGGCATTGTTGTTGCCGTGCTGGGTGCGGCCCATCTCGTCGCCGGCCAGCAGCATCGGCACGCCCTGCGACAGGAACAGGGTGGCCAGCAGGTTGCGCTTCTGCCGCGCGCGCAGCGCCCGCACCTTCGGGATCGTCGGTCGGCCCTTCGACGCCGCAGTTCCAGGACAGGTTGTTGACTGTGCGCCGTCGCGGTTGTCTTCGCCGTTGGCTTCGTTGTGCTTGTCGTTGTAGCTCACCAGATCGTGCAGCGTGAAGCCGTCGTGCGCGGTGACGAAATTGATGCTGGCGTAGGGCTTGCGTCCGCTGCTCTCGTAAAGATCGCTGGAGCCGGTCAAGCGCGGGGCGAATTCGCCGATCAGGCCGCCGTCGCCTTTCCAGTAGGCGCGCACCGTGTCGCGGTAGCGGTCGTTCCACTCGGCCCAACCCACGGGGAAGTTGCCGACCTGGTAGCCGCCTTCGCCGAGGTCCCACGGTTCGGCGATCAGCTTGACCTGCGACAGCACCGGGTCCTGGCGGATGATGTCGAAGAAGGCGCCGAGGCGGTCGACCTCGTGCAGCTCGCGCGCCAGCGCCGACGGCCAGATCGAAGCGGAAGCCGTCGACATGCATCTCCAGCACCCAGTAGCGCAGCGAATCCATGATCAGTTGCAGCACGCGCGGATGCACCATGTTGAGCGTGTTGCCGCAGCCGGTGTAGTCCATGTAGTAGCGCGGCGTTGCCCGGCACCAGCCGGTAGTAGGCGACGTTGTCGATGCCGCGGAACGACAGCGTCGGGCCCGAGGTGGTTGCCTTCGGCGGTGTGGTTGTAGACCACGTCGAGGATCACCTCGATGCCGGCGGCGTGCAGCGCCTTGACCATGGTCTTGAATTCCCCGACGCTGCCCGGTCGCGGAGTAGCGCGGGTCGGGCGCGAAGAAGCCGATCGAGTTGTAGCCCCAGTAGTTGCTCAGCCCTTTCGATCGACCAGGTGCCGGTCGTCGACGAAGGCATGCACCGGCATCAGCTCGACCGCGGTGACGCCGAGGCGCTTCAGATGATCGATCGCGGGCGCTGTCGCCAGGCCGGCATAGGTGCCGCGCAGCTGTCTGGCGGCACGTCGGGGTGGCGCATGGTGAAGCCCTTGACGTGCAGCTCGTAGATCACCGTTTCGTGCCAGGGAACGTGCGGCCGGCGGTCGTCACCCCAGGTGAACGCCGGGTCGATGACGCGGCACTTCGGCATGCCCGACGGCGTTGTCGCGCCGGTCGAAGGACAGATCCGCGCGCGTGCTGCCGATGCGGTAGCCGAACATGCGCATCGCTCCAGCGCAGCTTCCCGACGATCTCCTTGGCATAGGGATCGAGCAGCAGCTTGTTGGGATTGAAGCGGTGGCCGTCCTGCGGCCGGTACGGGCCATGCACGCGATAGCCGTAGAGCAGGCCGGGGCGCGCCTCGGGCAGGTAGCAGTGCCAGATCAGGTCGGTCTGTTCCTTGACGTCGATGCGCTGCACCTCGCGCCGGCCGCTTCGGCGTCGAACAGGCACAGCTCGACTCTTCTCCGCGTGCTCCGAGAACAGGGCGAAGTTGACGCCCTCGCCGTCCCAGGTGGCGCCGCGCGGATAGGGCGAGCCCGCGCCAAACCGCGCTTATGATTTGTCCCATTGTTCGACTCCCTCTCCTGTTGTCGGCGCGACGCCTACTGGTAGTGCACGCTTCCCGCCTCGCGCTGCTGTTTGCCGACGCACGACCAGCCCCGATTCGGTCACGTGGTAGCGGTTGCGGTCGGCCGCGGCGTCGTAGCCGATGCGCGTGCCGGGTTCGATCGTGTTGTAGCGGTCGAGCACTACCCGGCGCAGCTTCGCGCCGCGGCCGATCACGCAATAGTCCATGATGATGCAATCCTCCACCTCGGCGTCCTCTTCGATCAGGACTTCGCGCCGCAGCACCGAATTGCGCACGACGCCGCCCTTGACCGTCGTTCCGGCGGCGATGATGCAATTCTCGATAGTGCCACCGATGACCTGCACCGACGGCCCCTGGTAGTTACTGGAATTGATGAGCCAGTGCGGGTTATGCAGATCGAAACGCGGCTGAGCGCCGAGTCCATCCAGATTGGCCTCGAAATAGGCATCGATAGTGCCGACATCGCGCCAGTAGCCCGGCTCCTCGTAGTCTCGAACGCCGGGCACGCGATTCTGGGCGAAGTCGTATGCGTAGATGCCGTGAGTCTTGATCAGGCGCGGCAGGATGTGCCGGCCGAAGTCGCTCTCGCCGAGTTGCTTGGCCTCGTACAAGGCGCGCAGCAGTATATCGGTCTCGAACAAATAATTGCCCATCGAACCGTAGGCCCGCGTCGGATCCTCGGGCATGGCCGGCGGATGCTCCGGCTTCTCCAGGAAGCCACGAATACGCCCGTCGGCGTCGGCGTCGATGATCCCGAACGCCGACGCTTCCTTCAACGGAACGGGAATCGCCGCGACGGTCGCCGCCGCGCCGCGCTTGCGGTGGAAGTCCACCATCTGCCGGACATCCATGCGATAGACGTGATCGGCGCCGAACACCGCAACCAAATTGCACTGCGCGTGCTCGATCAGATTGATGTTCTGGGAAATCGCGTCGGCGGTCCCCGAAAACCACTCCGGTCCTTCACGCATCTGCGGCGGCACCACTGTGATGAAATGGCCGGGGATGTGCGACAACACCCAGCCTTTGTGGATGTGCTCGATCAGCGACTGGGATTTGTACTGCACCAGCAAGTAGATCGAGTGGATATCCGAATTGACGAGATTGCTGAGGACGAAATCGACGATGCGATAGCGTCCCGCGAACGGCACCGACGGTTTCGACCGGTCGCGAGTGAGAGGCTGAAGGCGCGAGCCTTCGCCGCCGGCGAGCACCATCGCCAGAATATCTGTCATGGTTGATCTCCCTTTTCGACGTTGGCAACTGTGTCGTCGTTGGCGAGCGTGTCCTCGTTGGCGAGGCCGTCGTCGGCGACTTTGTCCTGGCTGGCAATGATCTCCAGCAATCCGGCCTGCGGCAGGTAGGCCCAGTCCGGACGGTTGTCCAATTCGTAGCGCAGTTCGTACAGCGCCTTTTCCACCTGGAACAGATCGATCAACGCTTGCGCCTGGGCAACGTCGCGCGGCCACGATGGACAACCCTCTATCACGCTGGCGTAGCCCTTGAGGAAGGCCGTGCGAGTCTCCTTCTCCCAGGCGTGAGCCAGGGGTTCGAGGATCACCAGATCGCTATGCTGCTCGGCGCCGAAGCGCGCGATAGCGGAATAGGCGGCATAGTTGAAGGAGCGCAGCATTCCTGCGACATCGCGCAAGGCGCTGTGCTTGCGCCGGCGCTCCTCCAGCGGCCGTGCCGGCTCGCCTTCGAAGTCTGTAATGACGAAGTCATTTTCCACCAGCAACACCTGACCGAGGTGATAGTCGCCGTGATAGCGCGTCTTGCTGATCTCGATGCCTTCGAATGCGTCGGGGCGCAAAGAGTCGATCAGTTGCGTGCGCCGCCCGAGAAGCTCCAGCGAGCGCTCACGCGAGCGCTCCGGCAGCCGCAGCCGACGCTCTTCCAGACGGGTCAGGGTGGCGACCGCATCGCTGCGCACTTGCTCGACCCACGCCGACAGGTCGGCCGCGGTGGCCGGCTCGGGATCGAAGCCCGCATCGCCGGTCGTCTTGGCGAACGCCTGATGCATTTCCGCGGTGCGCCGGCCCAGCGTTTCCATCAATGCGAGAAAGAATCCGTGCGGGCTTTCTCCCACCGCGGCCAAGTTGTTCTCGGGGTGGAGCAGGCGTTCCGAGAGAAAGCGCTCCAGGTAGTCCAACGTATGGAGCCACCCGGTGCCCTGGTTTTCGACGAAGGACTGAAGCAGCGCAAGCGTCATCGTGGTCCCCTCCGCCGAGCGGTATTCGACGGAGCCGGCGACCGGCGCGATGTTGGCAAAGGGCGAAGTCTCGGTGAGGAAGCGCCCGACCTCGACCTCCGGATTCGCACCGGGCTGCAGCCGCCGGTAGCCCTTGAGAAAAAGCTTGTTGCCAAAGAACACACCGGTGTTGCTCTGCTCCAAACCCGGATGAATCACGTCCTCGGCCAGCCCCGGCGCCAAGGCAGCGTAGGCGCTCGTCGGCTTGAATACGAGCTTGCCCTTGCCGAAGGCAAACTCTTGATCGCTCCCCATCGCCGTCGCAAGCGCACGACAGAATTCGGCATCGCCAAATGCCCCGAACAAAACCCCTACGCGGGCCTTCTGGCGTACCTTGGCCAGCGTCCACGCAGACAACGCAGTGATGCCCGCCTCGCCAACTTCGTCCTCCCACGCGACCTCCAGGGGCAAGAAGTAGGTCTGCGGCTCGATCCCGGCGCAGCGTACCTCCAGCAATGCCACGAGCCACATCCTGCCTTCCACTCCGAAGACGCCTTCCTCGACGATTTCGATGCTCTCGATCGGGTGTCCCTTGGCCGCGAACCAGCGCTTGCTCGCGAGATAGGGTTCGAGCACCTCCTTGTTCAGTTGCTCGCGCGATTTCACCGACAGCGCACGGCGGACGTTGCTCGCCCCATGCTTGGCAACGAAGAACGCGCGCCAACCCTCCATCAACACCAACACCGGCAATTCACGTCCCATTGGCCGCTCCTCGTGCCAATAGGGAACCTCGGCGTCCGTAGCCAAGCGGAAAGCATAAAAACCGTAGCCCTCGAGCATGCATAGGTAGGGGCGGTCCCCGATTGGCGGAAATGGCGTGCGCCCCAGTACCTCTACCGGGACACGCCCCTTGTAAGCCGAAAGGTCCAGCTCCACCGGCTGCGCGGTACGCGACAGATTAATCACGCACAGCACCGTCTCGTCGCCGTACTCGCGCACATAGGCCAGGATTTTGCGGTTGCCCGGCTCCAGAAACTTGAGACTACCGCGCCCGAAGGCGCGGTAGTTCTTGCGCACGGCGATCAGCCGCTTGGTCCAGTTCAACAGCGACGAAGGACTGCGCGTCTGCGCCTCGACATTGACCGATTCGTAGCCGTAGATCGGATCCATGATCGGCGGCAGGTACAGCCGCTGCGGATCGGCGCGCGAAAAGCCGGCATTGCGGTCAGGGCTCCACTGCATCGGCGTGCGCACGCCGTTGCGGTCGCCGAGAAAGATGTTGTCGCCCATGCCGATCTCGTCGCCGTAGTAGAGGATGGGCGAGCCCGGCATGGTCATCAGCAGGAACATCAGCAGATCGATCTTGTCGCGGTCGTTATCCATCAAGGGGGCCAGCCGCCGCCGTATGCCGACATTGACTCGCATGCGCGGATCCGCCGCGTACATCTTGTACATGTAGTCGCGCTCGCGGTGGGTGACCATTTCCAGGGTCAGCTCGTCGTGGTTGCGCAGGAAGATTGCCCACTGGCAGTTGTCCGGGATGTCCGGCGTCTGGCGCATGATCTCGACGATGGGATGGCGGTCCTCCTGCGCCACCGCCATGTAGATTCGCGGCATCAGCGGAAAGTGATAGGCCATATGACACTCGTCGCCTTCGCCGAAATACTCGCGCACGTCCTCCGGCCACTGGTTGGCCTCCGCCAGCAGCATCCGGTTCTTGTAATGCGCATCGATCACACGGCGCATCTGCTTGATCACCGCGTGGGTCTCCGGCAGATTCTCGTTGCTGGTGCCCTCGCGCACGCAAAGATACGGGATGGCGTCCAGCCGCAGACCGTCAACCCCGATATCCAGCCAGAATCGCATCACCCGGATGACCGCCTTCACCACCTCCGGATTGTTGTGGTTCAGATCAGGCTGGTGGAGAAAAGAACCGGTGCCAGTAGTAGGCATTCGCCTCCTTGTCCCAGGCCCAATTGGAGGTTTCGGAGTCGGTGAAGATGATGCGCGTGCCCTCGAACTTCTTGACGGTGTCGCTCCACACGTAGAAGTCGCGCTTTCTCGAGCCGGGCGGTGCACGCCGCGCTGCCTGGAACCAGGAGTGCTGATCCGAGGTGTGGTTGATGACGAGCTCGGTGATGACCCGCAGACCGCGACGATGCGCCTCGTGGATGAAGTTGCGGAAGTCCTGGCGCGTGCCGTATTCCGTATGAACATTGCGGTAGTCCGAGATGTCGTAGCCGTCGTCGCGCATCGGCGACGGGTAGAACGGCAGCAGCCACAGCGTGTTAACGCCGAGGTCGCGCAGATAGTCGAGCTTCTGCGTCAGGCCGCGGAAATCGCCGATGCCGTCGTTGGTGCTGTCGAAGAACGCCTTGACGTGGAGTTCATAGACGATGGCGTCCTTATACCAAAGCGGGTCGTCGCTCAACCCCGGGAACAACGCCGACGCCGCTGCCGCCTGGACACCGCTGGGTCTCTCCATGGCCGATGCCTCCCCTCAAAGGAAGTTGTCCACCGCGCGAGTCGTGCGAACCTGCCCCTGTAAGCGGAACACGTGCACCGGGATCGCCTGCGGCTCGAGCTTGACGAAGTTGTGCGGCCCTTGCCAAAGGTAACGCGCATCCGACACCAGGTCATGTACCTCGTAGGATTGGTCGTTGCCGAGCCCGAAGCAATCCAGCACCAGGTCGACCCAGCCGGACTGGACGCGGTACGGGTCGAGGTTGGCGACCACTAAAATGATGTTGGACAGATCCTCGGTGACTTTGCTGTAGCAGATCAGCGAATCGTTATCGACGTCGTGGAAGTGCAGCGCCCAGTCCCGCTGGAGGGCCGGGTTCTCGCGCCGGATCTGGTTCAGGCGGGCGATGAAATCCTTGAGGCCGGCGCCTCGCTCCAGATCCCATTGCAGTATCTGGTACTTCTCCGAATTCAAATATTCCTCACTACCGGGCTCGCGCGGAACACCTTCCAACGTCTCGAAGGCCGGGCCGTAGATGCCGTAGTTCGCTCCCAATGTAGCCGCCAGTGCCACTCGAAGCATGAACGCCGGCCTGCCACCGACCTGCAAAACCTCCGGCAGGATGTCCGGCGTATTGGGCCAGAGGTTGGGGCGGAAATACTCGCGCGACTCCGCGTGCGCCAGCTCGTTGAAGTATTCGATCAGCTCGTGCTTGGTATTGCGCCACGAGAAGTAGGTGTAGGACTGGGTAAATCCTCGCTTCGCCAGTCCATGCATGACCTTGGGCCGAGTAAACGCCTCGGCGAGAAAGATCGTCTCCGGATACTCGCGCTTGATTTCCCCGATCATCCACTCCCACATCGGGAATGGCTTGGTATGCGGATTGTCCACCCGAAAGATGCGTACGCCCTGTTCTATCCAGTACAGGAATATGCTTTTCAGTTCCTTCCACAAGGCCTCCCAATCGTCGGTCTCGAAATCGAACGGGTAGATATCCTGGTACTTTTTCGGTGGATTCTCGGCGTACTGAATCGATCCGTCCGGACGGTGCCTGAACCAGGACGGGTGTTCGGTGACGTAGGGGTGGTCGGGTGAGCATTGGTAGGCGATGTCCAGCGCCACCTCCAGCCCGTTGTCGCGCGCCCGATTCACGAAGCGACGAAAGTCTTTCAGGTTGCCGAGTTGCGGATGGATCGCCTTGTGGCCGCCTTCGGGCGCGCCGATGGCCCACGGGCTGCCGATGTCGTCGGGCGCCGCGACCAGAGCGTTGTTACGGCCCTTGCGGAATGTCGTGCCAATCGGATGTATCGGCGGCAGATAGACGACATCGAAGCCCATCGAAGCGATGTACGGCAAACGCTTCTCGCACTCCCGAAATGTGCCGTGCGCCAGCGTCTCGGATACGCAGGAGCGCGGGAAGAATTCGTACCAGGCGCTGTAGCGCGCCCGCTCTAGATCGACCGTAGCCGCCAACGGTTTGTCGTAAACCGTGGCGAAGCTCCGATCGGGATGACGCGCCATCAACACGAGCAGTGCGTCATCCGTGGCGAGGCGCTGGCCCTCCTCCGGCTCGGACCCGGCGAGCCGCTCGGCGAAGCGCTCCAGGCGCTGGACGTCCGTACCGGCGGCGCGTGCCGCCGCTTGCCGCACCAGTTCCGCGCCGATTTGCAGCGCGACCGCGATGTCCTGCGGATCGTCGCGACGCGCGACGTCATGACGCCAGGTCAGGAAGCGGTCCGCCCATGCACTGACGGTGTACTCGCAACGGCCGATCTCCCGGACGACGAACGAGCCGCGCCAGCGGTCGTTGCCCAGTGGCTGCATCGGCGCCTCTTTCCAGGCGGCGTCGTCTTCCTTGCGGAAAAGGAGCAAGCAGGCGATCTCGTCGTGGCCGTCGCCGAACACGTTCGCCTCGACGGTTATTCGCTCCCCGACCGTCCGCTTGATGGCGAAGCGCCCGCCGTCAACCTGCGGTGTCACACCCTCGATCACGACACGCCGACGACCCTCCCCTATCCGTGCCTGCAACATGTTCACTCCTTGATAGTTAATTAGCTCGAACAAACAACCGGCCGATGGCGCGCTCAGCGCGGGTGAGTCAATCTGGCACGCGGGCGCTTCGCACCCGCTTTCCCCCTCGTGCTCTTACAGTTTTTCCGTAAGCTCTCCCCCACGCGCGTTTTTCAGCATCACCACGCCGAGCGGCGGCAACTGGAGCGTCAGCGAGTGGGGCCGCCCATGCGCGGCGACCGAGGCCGCCTCGACGCCACCGAGGTTGCCGACGCCGCTGCCGCCATAAATCGCCGCATCGCTATTCAAGATCTCCTGCCAGAAGCCTCCCCGCGGCGCGCCGACGAGGTAGTTGAACCGCGGCAGCGGCGTCATGTTGCACACGACCACGACGTTCTCCTCATCGCGCTGATCGCGCCGCACGAAGCTGACGATGGACGATTCCCAATCTTGGCAGTCGATCCACTCGAAACCCGATGAAGAGAAGTCGACCTCGTGAAGCGCGCGTTCGCGGCGGTAGGCCCGGTTCAGGTCACGCACCCACGCCGTGACGCCCTCGTGCATCGGATGCTCGAGGAGATGCCACTCCAGGCTCTCCTCATGCTGCCATTCCCGGCGCTGGCCGAATTCCCCGCCCATGAACAGCAGCTTCTTGCCGGGATGCGACCACATGTAGCCCAGGAGCAGACGCAGATTGGCGAACTGCCGCCATTCGTCGCCGGGCATCTTGCCGATCAGCGAACCCTTGCCGTGAACCACCTCGTCATGCGAGAGCGGAAGAACGAAGCTCTCCGCGAACGCGTACAGAATACTGAAAGTGAGATTGCCGTGGTGATATTTCCGAAAGATCGGGTCCTGAGAGAAGTAGCGCAGCGTGTCGTGCATCCATCCCATGTTCCACTTCATGCCGAACCCGAGTCCGCCGGTATACACCGGCCGCGACACCATCGGCCACGCCGTCGACTCCTCGGCGATCGTCTGGACATCCGGATGGTCGCGATACACGGCCTCGTTGAACTCCTTGAGAAACGAGATGGCCTCCAGATTCTCCTTGCCGCCGTGTCGGTTCGGGATCCACTCGCCTTCCTTGCGCCCGTAGTCGAGATAGAGCATCGAGGCCACTGCATCCACCCTCAAACCGTCGACATGGTACTTGTCCAGCCAATACAGCGCGCTGCTGGCGAGAAATGCGCGCACCTCGTGCCGGTTGTAGTTGAAGATGTAGCTGTTCCAGTCCGGATGAAAGCCCTGCTTGGGATCGGCATGCTCGAACAGATGCGTGCCGTCGAAGTAGGCGAGTCCATGTTGATCGTCCGGAAAGTGCGACGGCACCCAATCCAGGATCACCCCGATACCCTGCTGGTGTAGATAGTCCACCAGGTACATGAAGTCCTGCGGCGTTCCGTAGCGCGCGGTCGGCGCGAAATATCCCGTCGTCTGGTATCCCCACGAACCGTAGAACGGATGCTCGGTCAGCGGCATCAGCTCGATGTGGGTGAAGCCGAGGTCAGTGACGTAGTCAGCCAGCAGCGGCGCGATCTCCCGGTAGCCGAGAAAGCGGTTGTTGTCCTCCGGCACCCGGCGCCACGATCCGAGGTGCACCTCGTAGATCGAGAGCGGCGCGTTGGCCGAGTTGGCCGCCCGCCGTTTCCCCATCCAATCGGTATCGCCCCATTCGTAATCCAGCGCCCATACCTTGGAGGCAGTGCTTGGCGGCGCCTCCATCGCCACGGCGAAAGGGTCACTCTTGTCGACGCGGTAGCCGTTGAGCTTGGAGGCAATGTGATACTTGTAGAGTGCGCCCTGCCCCAACCCGTCAACGAATCCCTCCCAAATGCCGGAGCCGTCCACGCGGAGCTTCAGAGGATGTGCGTCGGCGCGCCACTGATTGAACTCGCCGATCACCGACACCGCCGTCGCGTTCGGCGCCCATACCGCGAACTGCGCCCCGTCCTTTGCACCGACTCGGGCGAGATGCGCGCCGAGCTTCTCGTAAAGGCGTACGTGGCTGCCTTTCTTGAACAGGTGGATATCGAGTTCGGAGAGTCGTCTGTCATCGGCGGGCAATCCTTCGAGCGTGCGTTCGGTATCCATCGAGTACCTCTAGTCGAAAAGACTTCATTGTCGAGTGCTGATTGCGCGGTGCCTGCAGAACCACCGCTGCGCATTCGCGATGGGCCTTCCGCTTCCACAACATGTCTTTCGTGCTGCTAGATGGCGGGAGGCGAGACCTCGGGTGGAACCCTTTGAACCCGCAGCGGCGGCGCTGACCCGCTCTTGTCCTGACCGGCATACAGCGTCAGATGAGGGAACGGTATCTCGACGCCGTGCTCGTCGAACGCCCGCTTCAACCGTCGCAGATACTCCCGCCGCACCCCCCACTGCTCCAGCGGCGCGACCTTGAAGCGGCAGCGTATGATGACGGCTGAATCATCCCAGCGCTCGACGCCGGCGATCTCCAGATCGTCCAGGAGCTTCGGGCCCATCACCGGGTCCGCTCGCAGATCCGCGCCGACCTCGCGCATGATCTTGAAAACCTCATCCACGTCCTCCCGATACGCCACCCCCACGTCGATCACCGACTGAGCAAAGCCGCGACTCCTGTTAGTGACGGTCGTGATCAAGCCGTTGGGCACGTAGTGCACGTTGCCGTCGTAGTCGCGCATCCTCGTATAACGCAGCGTGATGTCCTCCACCAATCCGCCTTTGCCGCCAGCCTCGATCACGTCGCCGGTGCGCATCTGATTCTCCAACAGCAGAAAGAACCCGGTGAAGTAGTCCTTGATCAGGCTCTGCGCACCGAAACCCACCGCAACGCCAACCACGCCGGCCGCGCCCAGGATCGGCGCGATCGATATCCCCAGCTCGCCCAGCACCAGCATCCCCGAGATGATGGAAATGACAACGGCGGCTATGTAACGGAAGACGCGGCTCAGCGTCTCGATGCGCTTCACATCCTCGGCATCGGAGGCGTTGCGGCTGAGGAACACGCGCAGCAATCGAATCGCCCGCCGCACCAGCGCGACCGCGATCCAGGCGAGAACCAGGATCAGCAGAATGCGCGCGCTCGATTTGGCGAATCCTAGCCATTCCCCGGGAAGCGTTTCGCCAAGTCTGACAAGCAGTTCTTTCATTTGCCCCTCGTGGTTGAGCGTCGGGCCCTTCGCCGTGGCGGCCACATTCGCAGCGAGCTTCGGCCGAACGCCGACTTTTCGGAGAAACCGCGAACACGCTTACCGTCGTGCCGGCGAAGTCCGTGTCCGGCAACTCGAATCAGGTGGGTGGAAGCACTGCCCCCGACGTGCGCCGACAGAAACCGGATAGCCGGCCGACGCTTGCGGACAATACATTTGTACAATATTATATGCTTCCAATGCGTCTGCGGCAAGTCGGTCGCGCGCCGGCCGCTAGGCTCAGTTAACTAAGTTCCGTTGATTTGCGTATGCACGTTCGCAGAACACGACGCGACATCGTACGCGCTTCGACCAGCCGCTGCGCTGCCAGTTAACCTATGGTCTCGCAGCAGCGGTTTCAGCTGCGCGCTCACATATTGGGAGGATCCAAACCATGCGAAACATGATTGCCCTTGCTCTCGCGCTTCCGCTCTTGGCCGCATGCGGCAAGGAGGAGCCCCCGGCACCTGCAGCTCCCCCGGTGACGGTCGTTCCCGACAACCCCGTTCAGCCGCCCCCGCCTCCTCCCCTGGCGACGCCGGCACCCGCCACCGACGCCGCGGCCCCCGCTGCCATGCCGGAGCCGGCACCGAGCGAAAGCCCGGCCATGGCTGCCGGAACGTATGTCGTTACCGCCGGAGACACGCTGTACAAGATCGCCAGCGAGCACGGGCTGAACCACAAGGACCTCGCCCGCTGGAACGGAATCAAGGATCCACGTCGTCTGCGTGTCGGTCAGGAACTGAAGCTCGCGCAACCCTGACGGCATCGGCTGCCGCTACCCATCTGAAATGCCGCTATCGAAGTCCGTCAAGCGATCAACCGTGGTCGAGAAAAGGGCGCCCGCGCGGCGCCCCGCTCGGGTAGCGCGGTCCACCGCGCACGACCAGAGCGTCATCACCGTGTTGAAACAGTTTCGCATCGTGTTTCGCTCGGTGAAGCAGCACTTCAGGTGGGTAGAGGCACAATGCGGCGTATCTGGAGCCCAGCTGTGGACGATCGGCAAGATCGCCGAGTCACCCGGCATCCGGGTGTCGGAGCTGGCAAAAGCTCTGGCGGTTCATCAGTCCACCGCGAGCAATATGCTGGATCGCATCGAGGAGCTGGGCCTGGTTCGCCGCGAGCGCATCGCCTCCGATCAGCGCGTTGTACGCCTGCATCTCACCGGCAAGGGCAAGGCCATACTCGCCAAGGCGCCGGAACCGTTTCAGGGTGTGCTTCCGGACGCCCTCGCTTCCGTCCCCGTGGCGACGCTGACGGGATTACACGAACATCTCAAGACCTTGATCGACGCGATGAAGATCAAGGATAGACTTGGGCAGAAGACGCCTCTTTCGAATATGTAGTTCGGCTAGCGCTCTCGGAGGTCCGGCCGGGCTTCCGCGGGCGCGGCGTGCCCGGCGACGCGACGCTGGATCGAGCGCGACAGATCGGCTTGATGATCGCACAACGCCGGGCCGGACCGCTCGCCCTGGCGCTATGTTCGGTCCGCGCCGGGTAGTCGGCGCGCGGCGGAAGTCACCGCAGAATGCTGCCGGTCACACGACCCAAGCGATGACCAGTGCAGTGGTCGCGACGCTCGTAAGGAGCAGCCGCAGCGGCAAGTACCATGGCGGCAAAGCGTGGCGGCGACCGAGCGCGCGATCCTGGAGAAAATGCAGCCAGAACGTTGCCAGCAAGGCCGGTATGCCGACGTCGGGCGAGGCGATGATGCAAAGCCAGCCCACCAAGGCCGGCAGGACGCTCCACCCCATCCAACGCCAGTTCTCCAGATCAGTGATGGCGGGCAGCATCATTGCGATGCCCCAGTGCAGCGCACCGACGAAGCTCAAGATTATCGCCGCATAACCGACCAGCAGGAATTGGTAGTTCACGTGGGCCGAAAGCGAGTCGGCGTTTGCCGCAAACCACGCCAAGGCCGCGAACGGGATTAGGCCCGCGAGGCCCAGGCCCAACGCGGCTGTCGGGGCGTTACGAAGTTCTTCGATCAGGACCACGTCGGCTTTTCGGGGAGACGAAGATCGGAATTACCGCCGCTGCAAGTCGTAACAAGCGATCGGTTTGGCTCGCCGACGGTGCACGCGCACGCGATCGCACGATGAAATCGTCTCCACGCGGCGGCAATGGCGGCGCTATTTCTTCGCCGCGACGAACGCGACGCACCACGCCGTTGGGCTGATTTCCGTATCGCCTGGAATGATTTTGCAGCCGCCCTGGTCGGCCGCGGTCTTGCCGGGAACCCAGTGAGTGCAGCCATCACATTGCTTACCGTCCTTGGGTCCGTCTTGGTATTTGAGCGACTGCCGCAGCGCGTCGTTCTTGGCTGCCCGCGCATCCAGCGTCAACGCTGCCAGGGGCAGCACGGCGACAGCGCCTACCAGCTTCGACAAGCAGGCACGGCGCGAAACGAATCTTTCGGGGTTCATGGTTGCTTTCCTTCCTTCGATGGAGGCCGCTCGGACGATGTGTTGCTTTGCCGATTTCAGCCGCGCCACGTTCTACTTCTGTACTTGGCCAACCGATCCCGCGGTTGATGCCGCCTCGGCGACCGCACCGATACGCTGCCGCCACGTTGCCTGACACGCGAGCCGCAAATTCGTTTCGTGATTCCTGCGCAACTCGCACCGCTGCGCCAACTCGGCCTCACAGCGCTTTGATTCGCGCCGAAGCTGGCGCACTGCTCCAGCGCGGTCCCGCCTTCGCTGCAAGCATCTCGCCTCTGGCGGCCAGTGCTTATGCGCTTACGCGCGGCGGCAACTGGAGGCTGCCATGCCCACCGGCAACGGTGATGACCTGACCGGTGAGGTACGCGCTCTGTTCCCCGAGCAGAACTCGATCACCGCCGCCGGATCGTCCGGTTCGCCGATGCGACCGAGTGTGATGGTGGCGGCGGAGCGCGCCTCGGCTTCGGGGGAGGCGATAAACCGCGCGGTACGAGCCGAGCGCGTGAGCCCAGGGGCGACGATATTCACCCGAATGCCGCGCGATGCGTAGGTTGCCGCCGCGGACAACCCGAGCGCGGCAACGGTTGCCTTGGCGGCGGAGATCGCCTCGTAGTTGCGAAATCCATGGTGGGCAACGACCGAGCTCGTGAGCACGACCGACATGCTCCGCCTCTCCTTGATGGCTTGCGCGACAACGCCGCGCAGCACATCCAAGGCCGAGAAGAAATTCGTTTCGACTTGCGTCAGTGCCTCGGCGTCGGTGGTCAGGTGCAGCGGCTTGACCAGAGTCGAGCCCACGCAATGCGCATGGCTGTCCAGTGGTCCCGCGCTTTGCGATGCCTGTTGGACGATGGACTGCGCCGCAGCGGCCTCGGTGAGGTCGGCCGGAATCGAGATCGCGCGACTAACCTCTTCGGCGAGCGCGTTGAGCTTCGTCTCGTTGCGCCCGATAAGCACGAGTCGGTGGCCAGCGGCGGCGAGTCGCCGCGCCAGCGTCGAACCGATCGCCCCGCTCGCTCCCGTAATCAGTACATTCGTCGTATTGCGTCCTCGAAACGAATATCAGGAATAGGCCGCGGAAAGAGCCGCGTTCGACCCCCCGCGCAAGAGCTCAGAGCTATACGGCGTCGACCCGAGCGGTTTCCTGATATGTTCGGACGGCCGGCCATTCCGCGGTGAGGTCAGACCATTGTCGAGGTTCGACGCCGCTGCTCGACCATCCCGGCAGCGGAATCAACGTAGATAGGTTCTCCTGGACCCGGGCCGCTGCGGAATCCATGCCTTGCGGCGCTTCATTCGCGCAAACTCCCGCGCCGTGATGACAAAGGCACAAATCGCCAGGCCAGCGCACAGCAGGCTGGTGGTGAGCATCGTCGTGTAGTCCATGTCTTCGGCTCCTTACGCGGTCATCTGTGTTGGCATCCCAAAGGGATCGGCTGAAGTCTCGTCGCGACGGCTATGGGCGACCACGAGGTTTCTTTCCAAACCGACAGACCACCTGGAGTTTTGTTCTAGACAAATCTCGTTTTCCGTCCGATTCGGAAATTGCAGAAAGGGCAGAGCTTGCCGGCGGCTCGTTGTGCCCTGGAATTCGGGCGCGCACGCGTCCGCCCTTGTAGATTTAGGGCGAGGATGGGGCGTCGACCAACGAGTCGGGGGAGGAATTCCTATGTTGCAGGATCTAGGCGTTACCGAAAGGCGGCACCGCCCGGGTGCTGCTGGAGACTGCGCCGAGCGCTGTGGAGAGAAGCTCCCCGGCGAGACCCGCGGTCAGTTCGTCTTGCGCTTCGATCATTGCAGATCGGGAAGCCAGTGCCATGGCCAGCGCCTGCAACACGTCGCCGTTGGATGTGGCGCCCAATACCCGGATGTCACGATCGAGTGCATGCAGGACCGAAGTCAGCAGTTGCGCAACACGGACCGGCGAGGCGGTATCGGCATGAAGCGGGTATTCGAATTCAATTTGTGTACCAGTGGCCGTCGTCAGCGTGAAGGGTAACTTCGACATAGGATCCACGACCCTGATGGGTACGGTGTTTGACGCCGGAGATTTCACTTTCAGGTGAGAGTTCGCGTTGCCTCATGGGTTGTACCATTCGCGCTTTCACGCGCTCCTCGGCCACAACTCGAATCAGAGGGGATTTCGGCGCTAGGATTTCAAGGGATCGAAGTCCGGCTCGATCTCGGTATCGCGCAATCGCTCGAAAATGCGTTTGGAGTACCCATCGTCCGGCCAGGGCACGCCGGCTAAGGCGTCGCTAATCATCGAGTACACCGTCCACGATTCCCGCAGCAGCGGATCGGGCTCAATTGCGCCGATCAGTGACTCCAGTTGCTCGCCCGCCGTCTCACTGTCGAACAATGCATTCACTTCCAATGGCGTCACCATCTCCTGCCTCGCGTCGGATCGAGTATCGGCTTGAGTGCCCTGGCAACATGCTCCCGCGCACGGAAGATGCGCGTGCGGACCGTTCCAACCGGGCATTCGGCCCGCTGCGCGATTTCATCGTAGCTTAAACCCTCGAACTCGCGCAGCACCAGTGCTTGGCGTTCAACATCTGGTAGCTCATCGATCGCTTGACTAACGGTTTCAGCGATCTGTTTGCTCATCAGGATGTTTTCCGGATTGTCTGTCACCGTAAACGGCTCAACGACGCTTTCGTTCTCATCGTCGCCGCTCGCGGCGCGCGGCCGAAGCTTCATGTAATCGAGGTAATTCTGCGCGGTATGGCCCGCTATGCGGTGCAGCCAGGTCGAAAACTTGGACTCCGCGCGAAACGAATGCAGCCCCCGGTACGCTTTCAGGAAAGCCTCCTGCACCAGATCCTCGACCTCCTGCGGCGAGCGGACGTACCGCGAAACATAGCGGGCAAGGCGCCGCTGATGACGAACGACCAATAGCTCGAATGCGCGCCGGTCGCCGGCCTGGGCGAGGCGCACGAGTTCAAGATCGCCGTCGGCCGCGGTCATCGCTTGCTGGGAACGGTGGGCAACACGAGCGCAATAGTATCCCACGCGGAGCCGACCGGCCTGTCGGCGGTGTGCGAAAACCGCTGCCGCCCGGCTTGGGCGCGGCGTCCTCGGCGCGAGCATTGATGTTCGAGCGCGGCGGCGGCTCCTTGGACCACCAGCCCGGAATCAGACCCCACTGCATCGCGGTCAGCTCGCGCCGGTCCTCGTGCCATCCGAGGACAGGCAACGCCATCGTCGGTGCGGCGTTGTACACAGTCCTGAACGGGTCGCCGCCGCGCGTCAGGTTCCACTCGCGCTCTATCGCAACGTCATCCGGGCTTACGTAGCGCTTGCACATTGCAGGAGATCGTGCACGGTGATCGCCGAACCAGCACTCGAATTCCGCGCCAGGTTGACCAGATGCCGATGGTGGGTGAAGAACAACACCTGGGTCTTTCGGCTCAGCTCTGCCAGAACTTGCATCGTCGCAAGCGCCCGATCGTCGTCGAACTGCACGAGCAGGTCGTCGATGATGACCGGCATCGGCTCACGGCCGTCAAGGTGCTGCTCGATCGCCGCCAGCCGCAAGGACAGAAACAATTGATCGCGGGTGCCCTGACTCATTCCCGCCACTGCAACCCGTTCGTCACTGGGACGCACGCCGAGCAGCACTTGACGATCGTCCTGGTAGTCGGCGGTCAGCCCGGCAAAGCTGCCGAGCGTGATGCGCTCGAACAATTGCGCGGCGCGCCGCAGCAGCGGCCCTTGATGCCGGTCCTGATAGACCTGAATGACGCGGTTCAGCACCGCCGCCGCCAGTCGCGCGCGCGCGTAGGCGCGTGCATCCTTGGCGATGCGCGCGCACAGCGCCGACAGATTCTGCCGAGCCTCCGCCGCGGCCGGGCCGCCGTCGATCGCGTCGAGTTCTTGTTTGGCGCGGAAGTCGGCGCCCTGGGCACCCTCGACTTGCCGCTCCAGTTCGGCGATCTCGTCCGCCAGGTCCGATGTCTGCCGCGCCAGGGTGTCGAGGTCGAAGCCTGCCGTCTCGCGCACGACCTCCTCGATGGGCCGCGCGTTGTGCCGCACGAGTTGTTCCTCGATCTCGCCCAGCCGTAGCCGCAGGATCTGCGTGCGTTGCGCCCGCGTCTCGATTTCCGGCAGATCGTCGGCCGTCGCGCATCCCGCCTGCCGGACGAGTTCATCCAGTTGCCGCCCGGCTTGTTGTGCCGCGGTTTCGGCTTCGGCGTGGGTCCGCTCCTCGCGCACGATTTCCCCGGCAAGCTGTTGCCGCTTCGCCGCGGCGCTGCGCGCTTCGCCCAGTGCCGCGTAAAGCCGCTCGGCGATGGCACCCGCGTTGTCGTCAACCGCCGCTTCCTCGACCGCCGAAGCGAGATCGGCAATACCCGACTCGAAGCCCGCGACGAGCGTGCGATGGTCGTTCGACTCCGCATCGAGCTTGCCCAGCTCACCGAGGCCGGCGGCCAGCCGCGCGAGCTGATCGATTCGAATCTTCGCTTCGGCCGGCAGCGCGTCCGCGGAAAGCTTCAGGCTCTCTGCGGCGGCATGCCAATTCGAGCGCCACGCGGCGGCCTTGTCCTTGAGCTGCCGCCGCCGGTCCTGCACGTCACGCAACTCCGTTCTAGCCGATTCGATCTGCTGCTCGATCGCATCGCGGTCCGCACGCAGCTTGCGCGCCGCTCCGAGGGCTTGCTGCGCTCGGGCCAGCGCTCCAGCGGCCGTTTCGTCACCCGCCAACGCGCCGAGGCCGCACCTGATCAGCGCTCGCTCCATCGCCGCGCGGGCATTCGAAAGATCGTCGGCGACGCCGTCTCGATCGCGGCGAAGTTGTTCCAGGTCGTGGTGTCTGTCAACGACACGCTGGCGGCGCGACAGCCAATCGCGCAGCGCCCCCGGAGTCAGATGCCGACACCCCAGCGGGGCGGCCAGCGCCTCCCAGCGCTGCTCCAGATCGCGACGCCGCGATTCCACCCGCGCGCGCTCGTCTTCGTTGCGCTGCGATTCCGCTTGCATGTCGGCGATTCGCTGGCGTGTGGTTTCCAGGTTCGCCGCCCGCTGCGCGTCCGCGTGCAGCAGATCCGCCAAGCGATCGGCCTCCCGGATCGCCTGCTCGAAATCGGCAGCGAGAAATGCCCCGGCCTTGCCGTTGCCAAAGGGTCGAGCGGTTTCCGTGATTCGTTCGACGACAACGCCGCGCAGACGAGACCATTTGTCGTCCCGGTCCTTGCGTGCCGCGGCCACCTCGGTCCAGGTGACAACCTCGCCGGTGGCGGTCAGCGCGTTGAGCTCGCGCCCACGCTCTTCGACATCGCGCATGAGGCCCTGCGCCTTGTCGGCGACCAGGCGTTCATCTTGGATCAGCACGGCGAACGCGTCTTCGATATCGGCCGCCGTCGCCGGCAGCGGTACCGCCAGATCGACGAGTTGCGAAACGCTGCCGGCGCCCAACGCGGCCGCGTCGCGCTGTAGCGCGCTCTCCAGGTCGGCGATGTCGCGGACGAGCCGGCGCTGCCGCGCATCCAAGTCGGGCGCGTTGGCGACAGCGGCAAGCGAAGCCTCCAGTTCCTCCACCGGCACCGGCGGGGAGAGCGATGCAAGGCGGGCGACGAGTCCTTCCAGGGCGCCATTCTTGGCTCGCACCTGACCGTCGAGTTGTTCGTCGAGCCCGGTCAGACGCGCGTGCTCCTCGATCATGGACTGCACGCGCGCGGCGAGTGTCTCGCGCGGCAAGAGCGCCTCAGCCCGGTCCAGCGCACACGCCGGATCGATTTCCACGAGCTGCCGATGAAGCTTGCCAGCCAACTCCGCGCGCGCGGCGATTGTCCGCGGCAGCGCTTCGCGTGCGCTTCGATATTCGCCGAGCGCGTGAAACATCCGTTCGATGGCGCTCGCATTGTCGAGCAGGCGCTCGCGTACCACGACGCCTTCCAGCTCCGATTGCAGCCGCAACAGGCGGTCCCGGGCGCCCGATTTGGCCTCGCTCGCCCCTCGCAAACGCTCCTGGGCGGCGATGCGGCGCGCGGCGGCGTCAGGAGTCAGCGCCGCGACCGCCCCGAGTTGCGCCAACTCGACTTGCTTGACGGCATGCTCGGCGACCAACGGCAAATTGGCGCGGATGCGCTCCAGCCGTTGCTGCTCGGAGCGCTCGTTCTTGAGCGCCTCACGTAGCTGCAAGAGCTGGGAGTTCGCCTGGCGATAAGCACGCTCCGCCGATTCCCACTCCGTGGAGCGTACCGTCGTCTCTTTCAAGACGTGTCGCTGCTCGTCGAAGTCGCTCAGCGCGCGGTTGAGCCGGCCTGTCAAACCGCGCGGCTTGAATAGCGCACTCGCCTCGTTGTCCAACCCCGCCATCAGACCATGCAGACTGGCCAAACCGGCGGCGGCCTGGAACAGGCTGCGGCCCAGCTCACCTTCGCCACGAAGAAGTTCGTCGCTTCCGGCGACGAGGCCGCTCAGGTCGAGCCCGAACAGGTTCTTGTACAGGGCTTGATCGAGCCCACCGAGAAGATCGGTTATCGACTTCTCCGGCAGCGGCCGATCCGTTGTCTCCGCACCGGAGCGCTCGTCGATGGCGAAGAGCGTGGCTTTGCGCGCCTTGCGCCGCATCGCCGACAGCCGGCTCGCGTCGGCCATGAGTAGAGTCGCGCCGACGCGAAGCGCGCCGTAGTCGCTCAGAAAGGCGTCGGGTGTCCGTTCGGGTATGCCGAACAGGAATCCGGTCACCGCCCGCAGGATCGTGGATTTTCCGGCTTCGTTCGGCCCGAAGAGCACATGGAAATCCTTGCCGGCCGCGCTCGGCAACTCGATCACGCGATCGCGAAACGGGCCGTAAGCTTTGAGGTAGAGGCGTGCGAACTTCATTCCGCGGCGCCCGCGCCGGACAGCCGCGCCAGCAATTCCAGTTCCGCTTCGCTCAGTAGCTCTCGCAGGATGTCTCTCGCATCGAGCCGCAACGCATCGTCCTGAATCAGCTCGGCCGGCAATTTGTGTCTGAGATCCTTCAACGCATTTTCGGCAACCAGGGCTAGCGTCTCGGAGTTCTCGGCCAGCGCTTTCAGCTCACGAACCAGCAGCCCGACCGGATCGTCGCGCAGCGCGAGTTGATCCAAATCCAGCTCGGGCCGCACGCCGAACTCGACCTTCTCCAACCAGACATCGCCACCAGAAACATCGATCGCCATGGCGCGCAACTGCTCGGCGACCCAATCGGCCTTGGCCGAGACATGCCGATACACCGGACCCGCGCCGATCAGCCGCACGCGCAGGCCGAGGATGCGTCCGTCGGCTTGCGCGAGCCGGCCGGCGACCCCTTTCGCCGCCAGGTCGAGCAGCGCATCGAGGTCAGCTACGCCGGCCACGTTGACAACCAGCTCGGCCCAGCGCAGCACATCAAGCGCGATCGGTGTGGCGCCGATCCGGCCATCCTCGACCGTGACCAACTCGCAACCCTTGGCGCCCTGCTCGCGGACATGCCGACCCTGGATGTTGCCGGGGAACAGGATCCACGGGTCGCGCGAGACGATCTCGCGCGCATGCACGTGGCCCAACGCCCAATAGTCATAGCCCTTCGCGCGCAACACCTGCTCGGTTGTCGGCGCGTAGCTGTCGTGGCCCGACCGCCCCGTGAGCGAGGTATGCAGCACGCCCAGATTGAAATAGCCACACATGGCATCCGGGTAGGTAGCGGCAAGATCGTCCACCATCACCGCGGTGGCGAAGCTCTGGCCGTGAACCGCGAGCCCAAGGTGGTCGTCGGTGAACGTGGCGGGCGAGGCATCCGGGAACAGGCAGACGTTTTTCGGCAGGGGCAGCGAGCGGGTGAGCTTGCTCGCCGCGTCGTGATTTCCACGCACCAGGTAGACGGCGATTCCCGATTCGCCGAGTTGCGCCATGCGCTTGGCGAAGAACAATCCGGTGTTGAAGTCCGGCCAGTCTCCGTCGTAGAGGTCGCCGGCGATCACGACGAAGTCCACGCGCTCCCGAATCGCATACTCGACGAGGTTGTCGAAGGCGCGCCGGGTCGCGCCCCTTACCTCCTCCACCGGCGCGCCTTCGTAGCGTTCGAGCCCGCGCAGCGGGCTGTCGAGGTGAATATCGGCGCAATGAATGAATCGCATGGCTTGGAAAGCGGACACCAAGTTACGTAGCATCGTAGGTCGGGGTGAGCGCAGCGAATCCCAACGATCGTCGGGCGCGAACGTGGGGATGTTGGGATTCGCCTGCGGCTCACCCCAACCTACATCTCTAACGACGCCCCCAGCATTGGGATCGGCGCGCAAACTTCAGTCGAGCACCTCCATCCGCGCGGTGAAGTGGCGCAGCATCGGGGCCGCGTAGGTAAGCCGCAGGCCGCGCAGCGCCGCGCGGCGCGCATACACATGCTGCACCACCTCGATCACATAGTCGATATGGCTTTGGGTATACACGCGGCGCGGAATCGCCAGACGCACCAGCTCCATCGCCGCGCCAGCGAAGCCGCCGTCGGCCAGCGTCTTGCCGAACATCAGACTGCCGATCTCCGACGCACGCACGCCGCCATCGAGGTAGAGCGCGCAGCTGATCGCCTGCGCCGGGAACTGCGCGGCCGGTATGTGCGGGCAGAAGCGCGTCGCGTCGAGGTAGATGGCATGTCCGCCGGGCGGCAGCAGTATCGGCACACCGAGTTCGGTGAGCTTGTTGCCGAGGTAGGCGGTGCTGGTGATGCGGTAGTGCAGGTAGTCCTCCTCGAGCACTTCTTCCAGCCCCTGGGCGATCGCCTCGAGATCGCGGCCGGCCAAGCCGCCGTAGGTGGGAAAGCCCTCGGTGACGATGAGCAGGTTGCGGCACTGCTGCGCCAGCGCGGCGTCGTTCAGCGCCAGGAAGCCGCCGATGTTGACGATGGCATCCTTCTTCGCCGACATGGTCACCCCGTCGGCGTAGGAGAAGAGCTCCTGCGCGATTTCGAGCGGCGTCTTGTCGGCGTAGCCCGGCTCGCGCAGCTTGATGAAATAGGCGTTCTCGGCGAAGCGGCAGGCGTCGATGAACAGCGGCAGGCCGTAGCGCGTGCATACCTCCTTCGTGGCGCGGATGTTCGCCATCGACACCGGCTGCCCGCCGCCCGAATTGTTGGTCACCGTGATCATCACCAGCGGAATGTTGGCAGCGCCATGTTCGCGAATCACCTGTTCGAGTTTCGCGATGTCCATGTTGCCCTTGAAGTCCGCGACGACTTCCGGGCGCCTGCCTTCCTCCGTCATGCAATCGATCGCCACGGCACCGGAGAACTCGACGTTGGCGCGCGTGGTGTCGAAGTGGGCGTTGTTCGGCACCACCTTGCCCGCGCCGCCCATGATGGTGAACAGGATCTTTTCGGCGGCGCGGCCCTGATGCGTCGGAATTATCCACTCGAGCCCGATGATCTTCTTCACCGCAGCCTCGAAGCGGAAGAAGCTGCGCGATCCGGCGTAGGACTCGTCGCCGTCGAGCATGCCGGCCCACTGCTTGGCGCTCATCGCCGCGGTTCCGCTGTCGGTCAGCAGGTCGATCAGGACATCCTCGGCGCGGATCAGGAACGGATTCATGCCGGCCGCGCGGAGTATCCGCTCGCGCTGCTCGCGGCTGGTGAACTTGATGGGCTCGACCGACTTGATCTTGAACGGCTCGATCACGGTCTTGATGTAGGCATCTCGAATCATAGAGGGTTCGTCCGAGGTGTTGGACCGGGAAGTCGCAGTGCTTTCATGCGGCCGCACTTTACCCTAAGGCGGCGAGCCCGGACGAGGTAAAGCGACTGGATACCGAAGCGCTCGTCGAGGCCGAGGTGGCGAGAGTGCACCGGCAGCTCAGCTGTAGACCTGAGGAATCCCGAGCAGCGCACCGATACCGCGTTCTTCGATTTGCAGTCTCCGGCGCCCGAGATCCCGCGCTCAGTTCGTCCGCCTCTCAGTCGTTCGCGGTCGGCCCGCGCAACACCTCCTCCGCCGCTTGCATGCTTCCGGCGTCGCTGACATCGTAGCCGCCGAGTTCCGTCGCCGCACTTCGGAAGTCGGCTGATCGCAGCACCTCGCTGATGCGTTCCAGGCTCGGTGCGGTGCGCGTGCGTCCGATGAGGAAGTAGTCCTCCTGCAGCAGCGGCACGAATTCGAGTCCGAAACGCGCCGCGGCGGCGGCAATGCCGAGTCCGGCATCCGCCGCACCCGAGGCCACCGTCGCGGCGACCGCGGCATGGGTGAATTCGGCGTGCGTGTAGCCCGGTACGGCGCTCGGGGAGATGCCCCGCTGCGCCAGCAGCAGATCAAGCAGCAACCGCGTGCCGGCGCCGCTCTGTCGGTTGATGTAGCGCAGGCCCGGGCGCAGCAAGTCGCCGATGCCCGCGATGCCATGCGGATTGCCGGCGGCGACGATGAGGCCCTGTGTGCGGGTGGCGAATTTGATCGCGTGATGGCCGCGCCCGCGCACCACGGCAAGGTAGCGTCCCCGCACCGGATCGCCGATCGGCCCGCGCGGACAGTGCACACCGGCCAGCTCGCACCGATGCGCCCGGTAGTCCTCGAGCGACTCGATGCTGCCGCGGAATTCGAGTTCCACGCGACAGCCTTTCTCCGCCAGCAGGTCGGGCAGCATCTCCAGCGCCAGATCGTGACTTGCGTGCAAACGCAGCGGCTTAGCGCTGCGGCCGGCCTCCGCCGCCAGCGCCTGCTGAAACTGATCCGCCGCGAGCGCCAGCTGCGGTTCGACCAGGCGCCGCGCCGCGCGCTCGGCTTCCAGCAGCCGCAGGCCGAGCGGCGCCAATTGTGAGCCACGGCCGCGTGCCATGTGCAGCAAGGGCCTGCGCAGCCGCTGCTGCCACGCCCACACGAGCCCCCATGCGCTGCGGTAGGACATGCCCATTCGCTGCGCGGCGGAGGCCAGCGAGCCGCCGTCGGCCACCGCGGCGAGCAATTCCAACAACCGATCGAGCCGTTCGCCGTCGGCCACCGAATAGCTCAATCGCGCCCGAATATCTTTATATGCAATGACTGACATATTTCGAAGGCCTCCCGCTCCTGGTACTTTGGCGTTTCGCCCG
>CAWGHV010000039.1:0-32735 GCA_963822375.1 uncultured beta proteobacterium
ATGTTGTTCCTGCTTCAACTGGTAGCTGTTGCTTCGACGATCGTTGGTGTATGGGGTGCATCGCCGGCGGGCCCTGCGGGATACCCCCAGCTCCACGTGTTCGAAACCACAAGGTGGGAACTACGACGAGCTCGGCCAGGGCCGGTTCGAACGGTTGGTCGTCTCGATCTGCATCACTATCTGGTCGGGGCCGGCCTTGGCGAACCGGATGGCGACGTCGAAGCATCCGGCCTCGAAAACGCCGTCAGCTGGAAGCCGTACCTCGGTTGGTCACCGTGCTGGCCGATGGAGATGATTGACCACGGCTTCAACGCGCGGATTGACAATCGCGTCGCGCGCGCCTTCTTTGGCTTCATCGTCCAACACCTGATGCGCCTGACGCAACACTTCACCGAGTGCGACTTTGACATGCGCGTAGGATGGCGCCTGACAGCGTGGTGGCGATGTCCGTCCCCTTGAATGCCTCGGCATAAGTGTTGCGACCGCCGAAGCGAGCAGCGCGGCCGCCATGGCGATGTCGAGGCCGACCGTGTCGGCCAGCTCGATCGGTCCCATCGGCATGCCGAACGCGAGTGCCGCCGCGTCGACCGTTTCCGGTTCGACGCCCTCATCGACGCAGCGCATCGCTTCGAGCAGGTAGGGCGCCGAGCACGGCGTTGACGAGGAAACCCGGCGCGCTGCTCACCGGCAGCGGCAGCTTGTCGAGCTGGCGCACGAAGGCGGCGCCGCGTGTGACCATCAGCGGATCGCTGGCGGGCGCGCTGACCACCTCGACCAGCGGCATCTTCGCCACCGGGTTGAAGAAGTGGATGCCGATCAGTCGCCGCGGCTCGCGCAATGCCGCCGCGATGTCTTCGAGCCGCAGGCTCGAGGTGTTGGTCGCCAGCACCGCCTCCGGCTTGAGCCGGCCTTCCAACTCGCCGAACAGCTTGCGCTTGGCATCGAGGTCCTCGAAGATCGCCTCGATCACGACATCGGCATGGCGCACGCCGCTGCCGGTCGGATCCGGGATTAGCCGATCGAGCGCGACGCGCGCCTGGCGCCGGTCGGCGCGAAATTTCTTTCCGAACTGCTGCGCAGCGCGCTTGATGGCCGGCGCGATGCGCTCGATGCCCTGGTCCTGCAAGGTGACCCTCATGCCGCGCAGCGCGCACCAGGCGGCGATGTCGCCGCCCATCGTGCCGGCGCCGATGACATGCACATGACGGGCTGCGAATTCCTGGTCCTTGCCGAATCCCTTGAGCCGCTCCTGCAGGAAGAACACGCGCACCAGGTTCTTCGCCGTCGACGAGGCGAAGATGGCATCGAGCGACGTCGGCTGATCGGCGGCACAGCCAGCGCGTTGCCGCCGTGGTTCGACCACATGTCGAGGATCGCGTAGGGCGCCGGGTAGTGCTCGGGTCTGGCGCGCCGCGCCACCTGCTTGCGCGCCTGCCAGGCGACGATAGGTTTCAGCGGTCCGTGCATCAGCCGCTGCGTCGCGCTCGGGCGGTGCCGCGGCTGGCCCGACAGCACCAGGGTCCGCGCCGCGTTCATCATCACCCGCGCCGGCACGCACTCGTCCACCAGGCCGATGCGCTTGGCCTTCTTGGCGTCGATGCCCCGGCCGGTCAGCATCATGTCGAGCGCCGCCGATGGTCCGACGAGTCTGCGGCAGGCGCAGCATGCCGCCCCAGCCGGGGACGATGCCGAGCATCACCTCCGGCAGCGCGAGGCGCGTGCCCGGCTCGTCTACCGCGACCCGGTAACGGCAGGCCAGCGCCAGTTCCAGGCCACCGCCCATGCAGTGGCCGCGGATCAGCGCCAGCGTCGGGATAGCGGCCCTCCGCCAGGCGGTTGAACAGGTCCCAGCCGCGCTGCACCAGCGCGCGTGCGTCCGTGGCCGAGTCGATGCGAGTGAATTCTTCGATGTCGGCGCCGGCGATGAAGCCGGCCGGCTTGCCGGACAGGATAACCAAGCCCTTGGCGGGTTGCGCTCAAGATCGTCGAGCAGCAGGCCGAACTCCGCCATCACCGCCTGCGACAGCACGTTGGTGCCGGCACCCATGCAGTCGATCGTTGCCCAGGCGATGCCTTCGGCATCGGTCTGCAATTTCCAATGTTCGAGATTCATTCTTTGCGTCTCATAGTCATGCCTCGACCAGCATGGCGCCGCCCTGCCCGCCGCCGATGCAGATCGACGCCATGCCCGCGGCCGCCGCCGCGGTGCTTCAGCACATGCAGCAGGTGCAGCACGATGCGCGCGCCCGAAGCGCCCGACCGGATGGCCGAGCGCGATGGCGCCGCCATCGACATTGAGCCTGTCCTGCGTCGAGGTGCCGAGCGCGCGTTCCAGACCGAGTTCGTCGCGGCAGTAGGCCGGCATCTTCCCAGGCGGCGAGGCAGGCGAGCACCTGGGCGGCGAAGGCTTCGTTGATCTCCCAGGCGTCGAGGTCGTTCAAGCCGAGCCCGTGGCGCTGCAGGATCGGTGTGGCGGCATGCACCGGCCCGAGGCCCATCTGCGCCGGATCGAGCGCCGCCCATTGCGAATCGACGATGCGCCCGAGCGGTTCGAGGCCGTGGTGGTCGCAGCGCCTTCTCTGAGGCGAGCAGCAGCCAGGCCGCGCCGTCGGTGATCTGCGAGCTGTTGCCCGGCGTGACGTTGCCGATACTTGCGGTCGAAGAAGGGCTTGAGCTTCGCCAGTTTCGCCGGCGACGAGTCGCGGCGCAGGCCGTCGTCCTCGCGATAGATCGTGCCGTCGGCATCGATCAAGGGCACGATCTCCTCGTAGTGGCCGGCGTCCAGGCCGGCGGCGACGCGCTGATGGCTGCGCACCGCGAATGCGTCCATCTGCTCGCGCGCGATGCCGAAGCGGAAGGCGAGGTTCTCCGCCGTCTGGCCCATCGACAGGCCGACCACCGGGTCGGTGAGCCCCTTGAGGATGCCGATCACCGGCGCGAGATAGGCCGGCTTGAATCGCGCGATCGCCCGCGCCCGGTGCGCCGAAGGACTTCGCCGCGTACCAGCCGGAGAGCCAGCGCACCATCGCGTCGGAGAACAGCAGCGGCGCGCGAGACAGCGCATCGACGCCGCCGGCCAGCACCAGATGCGAGCGCCCGCTCTGGATGTTCGCAATGCGCCGAATCGAGCGCCTGCATGCCGCGAGGCGCAGTTGCGCATCACGGTCCAGCCCGGCACCTTGTCGCCGCAGCCCAGGCGCAGCGCCACCACGCGGCCGATGTTCACCTCGTCGGGCGAGGGCGTGGCGCAGCCGAGGATGACCTCGTCGAATTCGCTCGGCGCAAACGGCTGGCGCGCCAGCAGCGCCCGCCCGGCCTGCACTGCGAGGTCGCTGACGGCGAACGGCCCAGGGGCGTTACGCGCCTTGAGGAACGGCGTGCGCGCGCCGTCGATTACGTAGACGGCTGGGAGTGCACTGCTGGAATCCTCTCGGCACGGAATTCGCCAGGCTGGTCAGCATGGGCAAATTCATTCGTTCGTCATTGCCACGAAGCCTGCCCCGGTGCAAGCGGGAACGGATGGCGCCGTCTGGGTGCCCGCTTGCGTGGGGACGACCAAAAAAAGGCTAGGCGGCGGCGCGCTTGCGCGGCGACTCGGCGGGAGCCGGGGCGGGATGCGACCCCACCCGCCCGAGATCCTGCGGAAAATCGTCCACCCGGATGACCTTGTTGCGCAGCTCGTCGCGCCGCGCCAACAGCGCATGTTCGGCCGCGCTGATCAACCCGCCGCACGCGCGGCGTCCACCAGGACGTCGGTGGCGCGGCCCTTGATGCGGCCTTCCTTTTGCGCGGCGCGGATCTTGGCCTCGATCGGCTCGGCCTTGATCGTTACTCCCAGGGCCACCTCCAGCGCACCCAGCGGCTCGTCCTCGATTGCGGCAGGTACATGTCGGCGGTGAGACGGTCGCGCGTCACGGAGGGTTCGATCAGCAGGCGCGCCACTTCCTCGCCCAAGCTGTCGGACGGCACCACGTAAGGCCGGCCCAGCGGGAAGATCGATGCGGCGCAGCCACCAGGCGACGAGGCGGTTCGGGAAGTTCGAGATCACGCCGTCGATCGCCTTCTGCGCCTTGAACATCGCGTCCCAGATCGCCCAGTGCAGCAGCGGCGCGTCCTCCGCCTGGCGGCCCTCGTCCTCGTAGCGCTTCAGCGTCGCCGAGCACAGGTACAGTTAGCGAGAGGATGTCGCCGAGGCGCGCCGAGAGCTTTTCCTTGCGCTTCAGGTCGCCGCCCATCACCAGCATCGACACGTCGGCGAGGAACGCGAAGCGCGCCGAGAAGCGCGTCAGCTGCTGGTAGTAGCGCCGCGTTCGCGGCGTCGATCGCCGCGCGGCACGCGCACGAAGTGCGAGCCGGTCAGGCCCATCACCAGCGAACGCGGCGGCAGTTGGAAACGGCGAAGCGCACGTGCGCCGAACAACGCCGCGTCGAACTGCGCGCAGCGCCTGTTCGCGCGTCCGGTTCGCGGGCCGCCTCGCATTTCCTTGCAGCACGTAACGGATGGCAGCGGATCGCGCCCTGGCCGAAGATGATCAGGCTGCGCGTCAGGATGTTGGCGCCCTCGACGGTGATGCCGATCGGCATCTGCTGGTAGGCGCGCCCGAGGAAGTTGTTGGGCCCGAGGCAGATGCCCTTGCCGCCGAGGATGTCCATGCGCGTCGTTGACCACCTGGCGGCAGCGCTCGGTGACGTGGTACTTGACGATCGCCGAGACCACCGACGGGCTTCTCGCCCAGGTCGACCGCGCCGGCGGTCATGCTGCGCGCCGCGTCCATCATGTAGGTGTTGCCGCCGATGCGCGCCAGCGGCTCCTTCGACGCCTTCGAACTTGCCGATCGGCGTCTTGAACTGGCTGCGCACGCGCGCGTAGGCGCCGATCGCGCGCGCCGCCAGCTTCGCCATGCCGGTCGATGCAGCGACGGCAGCGAAATCGAGCGGCCCGCCGCCAGGCACTCCATCAGCATGCGCCAGCCCTGCCCGGCCATGCGCCGGCCCGCCGATGATCCAGTCCAGCGGCATGAACACGTCCTTGCCCCAGTTCGGGCCGTTCTGGAACACGGCATTGAGCGGGAAGTGGCGGCGGCCGATGTGGACGCCGGGATGGCTGGTCGGCATCAGCGCGCAGGTGATGCCCAGGTCCTCGTCGCCGCCGAGCAGGTGGTCGGGATCGTAGCAGGCTTGAAGGCCAGGCCGAGCAGCGGTGCCGACCGGCCCGAGCGTGATGTAGCGCTTGTCCCAGGTGACGCGCATGCCGAGCACTTCCTTGCCTTCCCACATGCCCTTGCAGACGATGCCGATAGTCGGGGATCGACGCGGCGTCGGAGCCGGCGTCCGGGCTGGTCAGCGCGAAGCAGGGAATCTCCAGCCCCTTGGCGAGGCGCGGCAGGTAGTAGTTCTTCTGCTCCTCGGTGCCGTAGTGCAGCAGCAGCTCGGCCGGGCCGAGCGAATTCGGCACCATCACCGATGACCGCGGCGGCGGAGCAGCGCGTGGACAGCTTCATCACCACCTGCGAGTGCGCGTAGGCGGAGAACTCCAGGCCGCCGTACTTCTTCGGGATGATCATGCCGAGGAAGCCCTTGTCCTTGATGAACTGCCAGGCCGCGGGCGGCAGGTCGTGCAGTTCGTGCGTGGTTATCCCAGTCGTCGCGCATGGCGCACAGCTGCTCGACCTCGCCGTCGAGGAACGACTGCTCCTCGGCGCTAAGCACCGGCGGCGCGGATAGGCGAGCAGCTTGTCCCAGTCGGGCTTGCCGCTGAACAGATCGCCCTCCCACCAGACCGTGCCGGCCTCCAGCGCTTCGCGCTCGGTCTGCGACATCTGCGGCAGGATGCGCCGGTAGGCGCCGAAAATCGGCGCGGAGATCAGGGCGCGGCGCAGCGGCGCGACGATGAACAGCGCGGCGCCGGCGGCGAATAGCCCCAGAGCCGCATAGACCGCGGCCGTGGGCCATGCGCCTAGCCATGCTAAGCCGCCGAGCCACGCGGCACCGGCAACCGTCCACAGGAGGAAAGGGGCACGCCAATACGCGAACGCCAATGCGTTTAGGGGAAGAAGAAGTGTCCAGAGAACCATTGCCCGCTCCTCGTGTTAGTCAGAATTCCCTCGGGCGCCACCGCGACTCCCCCGCAATCGACGGCGCTATGCCACCTTGCGCGTTGCCCGACCCCGGTTGTTCCTCTTCGACAGCTCGGGCAACGGAGCGCGCAACCCGCCCAGCAGAAACGACATGAGCCGTGGACCGATCGCCGCCGGATCCTCGTCCGCCACCCTGTCGGTGAGGAGTTGTAGCGCGTCGGTTCCGGTGAGCGCGTAGGACATGGCGCCGAGCATGAAGTGGAAGCGCCACAGAATCTCGGCCTGCGGCACATCCGGCAGCGCCCGGTACAGCGCGGCCATGAAACGCGCCACCACCTCTGCATACTCTTCGGCAAGAAAAGTGCGCACGAACTCGGTCGGGTCGGTGTAGGTTCGGCTAAGCAGGCGCATGAAGGTATGGCCACCGTGCACGGTGTCCGCCGCCAGCCGCAACGACGGGCCGAAGAAGGCATGAACGATCTGGCTAGGCTTGAGGGCCTCGCCGCCACTCGCGCGCTCCATCTCGTCCAAGGCGCGCAAGCGATCGAGGTTGAGAACGGTGAGGCGACGCTTGAACACCTCATGAATCAGCGCGTCCTTATTGCCGAAGTGATAATTCACCGACGCGAGGTTGCAACCCGCCTGTGCCGTAATCATGCGCATCGAGGTGGCCTCGAATCCGTGTGCCGTGAATAGCCGCTCCGCCGCATCGAGGATGCGTTCGCGCGTGTCAGAGTTACTCCTAGATGAACTCGCCATGCCGTCGTTTCCGATCCGCTCGCAGTCGCAAGACTCGACCGCTTTGGCCCCAAATCACACCACTCCCGGACAAACGTTTGTTTGAATCATACGGCCCGCAGTCAAACTTGTCAAGGGTTCGCATTGGAGAGCATCCGGCGGAGCAACATTTGTCACTGCCGGAATCCAGATCCATCTGTGCGCCGGCGCCGGCAACGCCAGCCTGATGACTGTACTGCGCAGCACCTTGTGCGATCACGCCGCCGGCAATTACCGCATCCTGACGACGCTTGCCGCCGAACTGCTCGCCGCCGCCGCCCTGCGCGATTCTCCGCAACTCGACGAGAAGCTCTACCTGGATGTCTTTGCCCAACCCCAGATGCCCAAGCCGCGCCGTGCAGCGGCAGGCCGCTGATCAACTACGGAGCCTGCCATGCGACCCGATTCAGTCCCTGTCCACCTCCGTCTGCCGCCCATCTGCGATGAGGCCGTCGTCGAGATCTATGACTTCCTCTGTGATTTCCTTCGTCTCTTCGAATCCCATTACGGCGGCCAGATCCACCGCTTCTACGAGGATCGATCCTTCGATAACCTCGTTCATCGCGACTCGCACTCACGTCATCCGGACGACGACCCGCCATTCTGATTCTCACGCACCCAACCCAACAACGCCGTCGGCATTTACCTCCGACGGCGTTTCTCTTTGCCTTCCACAGCGCCGATCACCATCACCGTCCGTGAACATCGGAACATCAAATCGGGTGACCACACTCATACTGCTCAAGAAGCCGCGCAGCTTCGCGGAAATCTACAACGACCTCGACCAGGACGTCGTCAATCTGTTCCAGGTCATGCGCGACCCGGCCAAGGCGGCCTGCCTGATCGAGCGGGTACGCTGGACGCCCTTCGCCCGCGACGAGTTCTGTCTCGCCTACCAGGAAGTCGAGGACCCGATCGAGCAAGCCCGGCGCACGCTGGTGCGCGCCTTCATGGGCTACGGCAGCTCGGCCACCTCGCGCCGCGATCGGACCGGCTTTCGCAGCAGTCCCTACCGGCAGTGGAGACATCATGCCGATGACTGGAAAGCGCTGCCCGAGGCGCTGGCGCCGATCGTCGAGCGCCTGCGCGGGGTGATCGTGGAGAACCGCGACGCGTTCCGGGTGATCGCCCAGTACGACTCGCCGCAGACGCTGTTCTACGTCGATCCGCCGTATCTGCCTTCTTCGCGCGCCAGCGCGAGGCCGCACTACCACCACGATCTGACCGAAGTGGACCATGTCGCCCTCGCCCAGACGCTGAACCAGGTACAGGGCTACGTGGTGCTCTCGGGCTACGACTCGGCGCTGTACACCGACTTGTACGCCGGATGGCCGCGCATCGAGTGGCGGGACTATGCGATGGGGGCGCGCCCGCGCCTGGAGGTGCTGTGGCGCTCGCCCAACGTCGCGGAGGCGGATCTGTTCTCGATGGCAAGTGAAGGAGCGACGGCATGAACGCCCCGGTCTGTCCAAGCCGCCTTCGTCCGGGGCTCAGCGCGTTTCATCGCCGCTGTCTCGACACGCGTGTGGCCGAGTGCAACGAGGCACTGGTGCAGGCGGTCTGCGCGTTCGAAGAGGCCGAGTCCTGGGAGCCGAACGACGCGAGCCTGCCAGCGGCCTGCGACCTGCTGCAGGCAGCACAAAAGCTGACCGAGCTTGCGCGACAAGTGCAGACCACCGTCTCCACGCATCCGATGGAGGAATGCCATGAACGTCGATAAGCATGGGCATCTGCTTCGGATTGGCGATTTGGTTCGGCTGCCGTCGGGGGAAGAAGGCGTCGTTCAGTGCTTCGCTGGACGACCGGGCAGCGAGCGCGTGGTCGTGGGCTACGACCGGCACGGGCTGGGCGAAGTCACCCTATTACCCCGCTTAGTCGAGCGGCTGGGCTGGAGACACCTTCGTCATAGACCAAGCGAACAGCGTCGCCAGCCAAGCCGTCGCGGCTGCAATCGGGTCCCCTGCGGGGAGTCGCACTACCGCGCCCGCCTGACCGACGAGCAGGTGCGCGAGATGCGCGAGCTGCATCGGCGCGCGGGCAAGGGCTACGAGTTGCTCGCCCTCATCTTCGGGTGCGGGGTCGGCACGGCGCGGGACATATGCACATTGAGAAGGAGGCGAGATGCATGAATGACTCAAGCAATAGGCGATCGTCCAATTGCCCTGCACCCGCCTTTACGCAGCGGAACACTTCCCCTCCCAGCTTATTCCAGAGAATGCGACTGATTTGTGCCGAGGTGAGGGATGACGCTTTTCCTGACGCCTGAGGAACTGCAAGACCTGACCGATCGCTGCCGCGCAAGCGCGCAGATCCGTTGGCTCAAGTCGCGAGGTTTTCCGTTCGAGCTTAGTGCCGAGGGGAAGCCCAAGGTCCTACGCGCTGTCGCGCTTGCGCGCTGTGGTGATGCGAGGCAGACTCCGGCTGAACGGCAACTGCGCCTGTCATGATGCGTCCCCGCGGCAAAGACAAGCATCTACCTCCGTGCGTTCTATCGGCAGCACGGGGCTTACTGGTACGTCCGGCGCGGCAAGTGGACACGGCTCGGTGCCGACTTGTCTGACGCCCTATCCCGCTACGCCTCGATGGTCACCACGGTCGAGGGAACCATGCCAGAGGTGATCGACCGCGCGCTTGCGGCGAAGCGCTGCACTGTCAAGCCCAACACCTTCCAGCAATATGAGATCGCCGCGAAACGACTGCGAGCGGCATTCGAAGAGTTCACGCCAGGGCAGGTACGTCGCAAGCATGTGAAACAGCTAATGGAACACCTGCGCGGTACTCCAAACATGGCAAACCGGGTACGCACGGTACTCATGATGGTCATGCACTATGCATGCGATATGGAGTTGGCCGAATCTAACCCTGCGCGCGAGGTCAAGCCGTTTGAGGAGGAAACGCGCCGACGCTACCTGAACGACGCCGAATACGCTGCCATCCGTGCCGCAGCTAGTCCGCAACTCGCAGCCATTATGGATGTCGCCTATCTTACGGCGCAGCGGATCGGCGACGTGCTTTCGATCCGCCGCGCCGGTCTCACCGACGAAGGTATCGTGTTCCGGCAGCAGAAAACCGACGCAACGCTCTTGGTGCGTTGGAATCCCGACTTGCGCACCGCTGTCGAGCAGGCCAAGGCGCTGCACGGCAATCTAAAGGCGCTGACCCTCTTCCACAATCGTCGCGGCGGGACGCTTAGCTACTACACGATCCGAGACCAATGGGACGAAGCCTGTCGGCGCGCCGGTGTGGCTGACGCCCACCTGCATGACTTGCGAGCGAAGGGTATCACCGATGCAAAACTGCAGGGCAAGGATCCTCAGCGACTTGCAGGCCATACGTCGGAGGCGATGACGAGACGCTACCTCCGGGGCAAGGAAATCACGCCTGCAGAAGGGCCGAGTTTTAGACAGTCTAATAGACGCAGCGAGAAAAACAGTTGAATAACAGCGTCTTGGAACACACCCCGATGATGCAGCAGTATCTGCGCTTCAAGGCGCAGCATCCGGATCTGCTGCTGTTCTATCGCATGGGCGACTTCTACGAGCTGTTCTTCGAAGATGCCGAGAAGGCGGCGCGGCTGCTCGACATCACCCTGACCTCGCGCGGCCATTCGGCGGGCCAGCCGATCAAGATGGCGGGGGTTCCTTGGCACGCCGCCGAGCAATATCTTGCCAAGCTGCTCAAGCTCGGCGAGTCGGTGGTGATCTGCGAACAAGTCGGCGACCCCGCCACCTCCAAGGGGCCGGTCGAGCGTGCCATTACACGCATCGTCACCCCCGGAACGGTAACCGACTCGGCGCTGCTGAACGAGAAGACCGACAGCCTGCTGCTCGCGCTCCATGCGGACCACCAGCGTCTCGGCCTCGCCTGGCTCAACCTCGCCAGCGGCGATCTGCGCCTGATGCAGTCGACGATGTCGCGCCCTACCTGCGCATCTCGCGCGCCTGCGCCCGGCGGAGATCCTGATTTCCGACGCCTCGTCCTTGGAGCTGCCGGACGCCCGCGGCGCGGTGCTCAAGCACTTGCCCGCCATGCATTTCGATTCACTTGCAGCGACGCGCCAACTTAGCGCAATGTTCGGTACGCGCGATCTGGCCGGATTCGGCGCCGCCGATTGCGACGCCGCGTTGGCCGCCGCCGGCGCGCTCTACGAATACGCCCGGCAGACGCAGAACCAAGGGCTCGCCCATGTCACCGGAATGACGGTCGAGCGCGATGCGGAGTATCTCCGCCTCGACGCCGTGACCCGCCGCAACCTCGAGATCACCGAAACCCTGCGCGGCGAGCCGGCGCCCACCCTGCTCTCCCTGCTCGATTTCTGCGCCACCGCGATGGGCTCGCGCTGGTTGCGCCACTGCCTGCACCACCCGCTGGCCGACCGCCGGGCGGGCGCGGCGCGCCACGCAGCGGTCGCGGAATTGATCGGCGACGCGGGTCTCGGGCCGTTCGCGGCGCTGCATAAGGCCTTGCGCGGCTGCGCGGACATCGAACGCATCTGCGCCCGCATCGCGCTCAAGAGCGCGCGCCCGCGCGATCTTTCCGGCCTGCGCGACAGCTTGCAGCGCCTGGAGGACCTGACGCCGCTGCTGGGCGATCCACAGTCGTCCTTGCTCGCCGGTATGCGCCGCGATCTCGCGCAGCCTCCGTCGTGCCTGCCGCTGCTGATGAGCGCCGTCGCGGCGGAACCCGCCGCCCTGCTGCGCGAGGGCAATGTCATCGCCGCGGGCTACGATCCGCAACTCGATGAGCTACGCGCGATCAACGACAACTGCGGCGCATTCCTGCTCGAGCTGGAGGCGCGCGAGCGCCAGCGCAGCGGCATCGCCAGCCTCAAAGTCGAATACAACCGCGTGCATGGTTTTTACATCGAGGTCAGCCATGCCAACGCCGACAAGGTGCCGCAGGACTACCGGCGCCGCCAGACGCTCAAGAACGCCGAGCGCTACATCACGCCCGAGCTCAAGTCGTTCGAGGACAAAGCGCTGTCGGCGCAGGAACGAGCCTTGGCGCGTGAGAAGCAGCTTTATGACAACTTGCTCGATGCGCTATGCGATTCGATCGCCGACTTGCAGCGGATAGCCCGCTCGGTTGCACTGCTCGACGGGCTTTGCGCTTTCGCCGCGAGCGCTATGCGCTACAACTACTGCCGCCCGCAGTTCAGCGACGAACCAGTGATCGAGATCGACGACGGGCGCCATCCGGTCGTCGAACGCCAGGTCGAGAACTTCATCGCCAATGCCGCCGGGTTGTCGCCGGTGCGCCGCATGCTACTGATCACCGGCCCCAACATGGGCGGAAAGTTCGACGTACATGCGGCAAGTCGCGCTGATCGTGCTGCTCGCGCACTGCGGCGCCTATGTGCCCGCACGCGCCGCACGCATCGGTCCGGTGGATGCGATCTTCACCCGCATCGGGGCGTCGGACGATCTCGCTTCGGGGCGCTCGACCTTCATGGTCGAAATGACCGAGGCGGCGGCGATCCTGCACGGTGCCACCGAGCACAGCCTGGTGCTAATGGACGAGGTGGGGCGCGGGACATCGACCTTCGACGGCATGGCCTTGGCGCTCGCCATCGCGCGTCACTTGCTGGAAAAGAACCACTGCCACACGCTGTTCTCGACTCACTATTTCGAGCTGACGCAACTCGCGCTTGACTACGCGGAATGCGCCAACGTTCACCTCGACGCGGTCGAGCACGGCAACTCCATCGTGTTCCTGCATGCGGTGGAGGAAGGTCCGGCGCGGCAGAGCTACGGCATCGAGGTCGCGGCGCTGGCGGGAATCCCGGGCAGCGTGATCCGCGACGCCAAACGCCGATTGCGGGCGCTGGAGAACCGCGCGGTCAGCGACGGCGCGCAGCCCGACTTGTTCGCCGCGCAGCCGGTCGAGGATCCCGCGCCCCACCCGGCGCTCGGCGCACTGGCGCAGCTCAATCCCGACACCCTGAGCCCGCGCGAGGCGCTGGACCGGCTATACGAACTGAAGCGCCTGGCCCGAGAGAAGTAGCGCCATCGCGTAGGCGTCGAAGTACTCGCCATCGACCAAGAACGCGCGGCGGTTGGTTCCTTCGACGACAAAACCGAAGCGCTCGTAGAGTGCTCTGGCATTCACGTTGTCCGTACGCACTGTTAGTTCGATGCGAGAAATGCCCTTGTCCCGGGCCTTGGATATCGCCACCGCCATGAGCGTTGCGCCGATGCCCAGGTGTCGGGCGCCGGGGACGAGCCCGATACCCAAGGTTCCCACATGAGCCCTCGACTCGTCATAAGCTGAAAGAACGTCGCACCACCCGACCACTTCGTCATCTTGCAGCGCCACGAACTGACAATAGTCGTTTGCGACGATGTTGCGAAAGAACGCCACGGCCTCTTCGATCGGCGGTGCTTGGGTGAGCGCGAGGAATCGCTTTTCGCGCGCGACGCAATCGAGGGCATTGTGCAAGCCTTCGAAGTAGCGCTCGGCAGTGGGGACTATGGAAATGCTCATCAAGTGGCGTGGCCGGAAGCACGCGAGGTCTGCTGGCAGCCATCCGCTCGATGGAGGGCTGGGGTGCGTGTGTTGTCCCGACGATCCCAAGGAACCATAGTAAATCCATTTTTTTGGCTGGTGACGCGCGTGCAGACGACACCAACACGGGGTGCGGGCGGTGCCGCTGTCCGGGTGCGCCGGGCTGCACGCATCCCCACTGCCGCCATTGCGTGCGCGAGATCCTGCACATCCGTCACCACTGCCTGTTCGCGCCCAAGGACTTCGACACCTCACCGTCACTTCCGCATCGTCAAACCCGCATCGCCATCGCGGCGTCGACTATCGCAAGCTACGCTGGTGCGATGACGCCGCGATGGCGATGCGGCGCACCACCGGTGCGATCCACGTGCCCTGATGCAGCGAGTATGCAGCTCAGGCGCGGCGACGAACTCTTACCGGCAAGATCGGGTCAATACAGGATGAGCGTACAAATCGGGCGCGCCCGCCACGCATGGCGCACGTTCCTGCTGGCGGCGTCGTTTATGCTGCTCGGCGGCTGCGGACGCGCGGCGGGCGACGACGCCGCCGCCTTCCGCTCGGAGTTCTCGCGCACCGACTTCGCCAAGCGTACGGTGTCCCTCGACGAGATCTTCTCCGGCGGCCCGCCGCGCGACGGCATTCCCTCGATCGACCGGCCGCGCTTCGTTTCCACCGCCCAAGCCGCGTCGTGGCTGCGGCCGGATGAGCCAGTGATCGCGCTGGAGATCGCCGGCGAGGTGCGCGCCTATCCGCTGCAAATCCTCATGTTCCACGAGATCGTCAACGACACCGCCGGCGGCGTGCCAGTTGCGGTGACCTTCTGCCCCCTGTGCAATGCGGCAATCGTCTTCGAGCGTCGCGTCGGCGGGCAAGTGCTCGATTTCGGCACCACCGGGCGGCTGCGCAAGAGCGATCTGGTGATGTACGACAGGCAGACCGAGAGCTGGTGGCAGCAGTTCACCGGCACCGGCATCATCGGCCGCCATGCCGGCACAACGCTGCGGCAGCTCCCGTCGCAGGTCGTTTCCTTCGCCGAGTTCGCCGAGGCGCACCGCGCCGGGAAGGTGCTCTCGCGCGAGACCGCGCACAAGCGGCCTTATGGGCGTAATCCCTACCGCGGCTACGACCGCGTCGGCCAAAATCCATTTCTGTTCTTCGATCCGGTTGACCCACGGCTACCGGCGATGGAGCGCGTGCTCGGAATCAGCATATCCGATCGCCACCGGCTCTACCCGCTTTCGATGCTGGAGAAGTCGCCGGTGATCAATGACGACTTCGCCGGCACGCCCTTGGTCGTGCTCAGTGCCGCTGGCATGCTCTCGGTACTCGATGATGACGACATCGCGCGTTCGCGGCGCATTCCGGCCGCCGCCGCGTACTCCAGGACGCTCGACGGAAAGCCGCTCAACTTCGAGCGTCGCGAGGCCGGGCTGTTCGATCGCGAGACCGGCTCGCGCTGGAACGTGCTCGGACACGCGGTAAGCGGAACGCTTGAAGGACGGCGGCTTACGCCGGTCGAGGGAGGCGTGCACTTTGCATTTGCCTGGCTCGCATTTCGCCCCGACAGCGAGATCTACTCGGCGCAAAAGAGCTCGTTACGCTGAGCGGCGCCCCAGCACGTGTCAGCCGGCGCGGTGGCGGATCGCCTTCGCAGGGTGCATGCTACCCACGACGCCGATGATGCGATGAACCGCGGCGCGGGCATCGTCGCCAGCAAGGTGCCGAGCGTTTCGGAGCGATTCGCGGCCAACGCCGCGTGCACGGCATTCAGCGTCTCGTCGTTGCTGGGCGTGGGCGGTGTCATCGCGGGTCCCAATAGGCTTCGCTGCGGCCTGCATCCCGCAGCCTGGACAAGCGGGTGGAAAAAACGATCAGCCCAACGGAAGAGGAGAGTCTTGTTCCGGGGCGTCGCGGGGAACCTCGGACCGCATTCTACCCGGTACGCGGTGCACCGAGAGTGCGTAGCATGGGTTGAAGCGCAGCGGAACCCGGGTTGGACGAGCGCTTGCGTACGATGCGCTGCCGCTGGAAGCCTACCCCTTCACGGCGCCGGCGGTCAGCCCGGACACGATGCGCCGCTGGAAGACGAGCACCAGGGCCACGATAGGCACGGTGACGATGACCGATGCCGCCATGATGTTGCCCCACGGCAACTCGTGCTGACTGGCGCCGGTGATCAGCGCGATCGCCACCGGCACGGTACGCTGCTCGTTGGTGAGCGTGAAAGTCAGCGCGAAGAGGAACTCGTTCCACGCCGCGATGAACGCCAGCAGTCCGGTGGTGACCAGCGCCGGCCACATCAGCGGCATGAACACTCGGGTGATGATGGTCCACGGGGTGGCCCCGTCCATCACCGCCGCCTCTTCCAGCTCCTTCGGCAGCCCGCGCATGAAGGTGGTGAGCACCCAGACGGTGAAGGGAATGGTGAAGATCATGTACGAGAGCGTGAGCGCCAGCAGGTTGTTGTAGAGGCCGAGCAGCCGGATCATCTCGAACATGCCCGAGAGCACCGCCACCTGGGGGAACATCGACACCGCCAGGATGGTCAGCAGCAAGATGCCGCGGCCGCGGAACTGCACGCGCCCCAAGGCGTAGGCGGCGGTCACACCGAGCAGCAGCGACAATGCCACGACCGAGACCGACACCAGAACCGAGTTGAAGATGTTGGTGGCGAAGGGCTGTTCGCGGAACACCGCGACGTAGTTGCCCCAATCCCAGAAGACCGGAAAGTAGTCGACGCGGAACAACTGCGAAGCGGGCTTCAGCGACGAGACGATCGCGTAATAGAAGGGAAACACCGCGTAAAAGACGATCACCGCCACCAGCAGGTAGAACGCGCCGACGCCGAGCAACTTTTTCATCGCTTCCTAGTCCTTGTCGAAACGCACGCGCCCCAGCGCCATGTACAAGACGATGCACAGCGCCACGGTCAGGAACAGCAGCGTCGACGCGGCGGAGCCGTAGCCGACCGCCTGAAAATCCACCAGTTGCTGGCGCGCATAGACCGACATCGACATGGTGTCCCGGTTGTTCGAGGTGAGCACGTAGATCAGGTCGAAGATGCGCAGCGCATCCAGCGCGCGGAAGATCACCGCCACCATCAGCGCCGGGCGAATCAGCGGCAGGGTGACCTTGAAGAACACCTTGACCGGATGGATGCCGTCGACCCGCGCCGCCTCGTAGCAGTCGGAGGGCAGCATCTGCAGCGCCGCCAGGATCAGCAGCGCCATGAAGGGCGTGGTCTTCCACACGTCCACCATGATCACCGAGATCAGCGCGAGATCGGGATCGGCGGTCCACGCCAGCGGCTGCGCGATCAGGCCGAGCCCCATCAGCGCGTGGTTGATGAGGCCGAACTGATCGTTGAGCATCCAGCTCCACATCTTCGCCGAGACGATGGTCGGGATCGCCCAGGGGATCAGCACCGCGGCGCGCACCAGGCCGCGCCCGCGGAAGTTCGCATTGAGCACCAGGGCGACGATCGTGCCGAGCACCGTTTCCAGCGTCACCGAGATGACGGTGAAATAGACGGTGTTCCACACCGCGCGCCACCAGTCCGGATCGGCGAGCAGGCCGAACCATCTGCCGCCCTCGTAACTCAGGTAGTTGGTGAAGCCGACGAACTCGTACTCCGACAGGTCGGCGAGGCTGGCGTCGGTGAAGCCGAACCAGATCGTGCGAGCGAGCGGCCAGCCCGCCACCAGCGCCAGGATCACCAGCATCGGCGCCAGGAACACCCACGCAGCGGTGACCCGCGTGCGGGTGAGTTCGGTGACTTCGGCGCGCTCGCTCATGTCGCGTCCCGGCGCGGACTATGGACGACCAGGAGCTGCTCGTTCGAGCACCAACTGAAACATCACCACTTGCCGCCGCGGCTGAGCCGGCGCAGTTTGCCTTCCAGGCTGCGGACGCCGGCGGCTGCCTCGCTCTTGCCAGCGAGAATATCGTAGGTGGCGTTGTAGAACTCGTTGCTGACCTGGTTGTACTTGGCGCCGGTGACGGTCGAAGGCCGCGGCACGGCATTCACGAAAGTGTCATAGAGCGAGCCGAAGAACGGCTGCGCGGCGAGCACGTCCTTGTCCTTGTACAGGCTGGCGATGGTCGGCAGAAACGCGCCCTCGATGGCGCGGCGCTTCTGCTCGGCGGCACTGGTGAGATACAGGACGAGGTCGGCGGCGGCATCCGGGTTCTTGGAGTACTTCGATACGGCGAGCTGGTAGCCGCCGAGCGTCGCGGCGTGGCGGCCGTCCGCGCCGCCCTTGGGCAGCGCGGTGACGCCGACCTTGCCCTTCACCGGGCTATCGGCGCCATTGGCAAGCGCCCAGGCATACGGCCAGTTGCGCATGAACACGGCATTGCCGGACTGGAACACGCCGCGCGCCTCCTCCTCCGTGTAGTTGAGCACGCCCTTCGGCGTGATCGTTCCGACCCAGCCGGCCGCGGTCTTCAGCGCGGCGATCGCGCCTGGGTTGTTGATCGTCACCTTGCCTGCGGGATCGACGATCGTGCCGCCGTCGTAACTCGCCACCCATTCCAGCGCGTTACAGGTCAGGCCCTCGTAGGCGCGGCCCTGCCACACGAAGCCCCACATCTTGTCGTTGCCCGCCTTGCGCTCGGCGTCCTGGATCTTCCGCGCCGTGGCGGTGAGTTCCTGCCAGGTCTCCGGCACCTTGGCGTTGTCCTTCTCCAGCAGGTCCTTGCGGTAGTAGAGCAGCCCGGCGTCGGTGAACCAGGGCATGGCGACCAGCTTGCCGTCCACCGTATTGTTCTCGACGATGGCCGGGAAGTGCTCCTTCACCGCGTCGCTGGCGAACTTTTTCAGATCGATGAAATGGTTGGCCAGAATGCCCGGCCAGATCACGTCGATCTGGAACACGTCGATGTCGGACGCGCCCGCCGCCAGCAGTTGCTGGTACAGGGCCAGCCGCTCGGTGGTCGATTTCGGCGTGGACACCAGCGTGACCGTGTTGCCGGTCTTCTTCGCCCAGGCCTCGGCGCCCTGCTTGCACAGCTCCAGCTCCTTGCCCACGGCGCCGCAGGAGATCGAAATGGTCGCGGCGGCGGCACTGCCGACCGCGGCGAAAGTCGAAACAATCGCACACAACGTCAAAGCGAGTTTGCGGAAGTTCACGATGGGTCTCCTTGTGTAGATTGCCTTGGTTGATGGAAAATGTACCTGTCATTGCGAACGCGGCGCGAGAGCGAATACGCCCGCGGCACGATGGTCCGGCCGGCGTCGCGCATGCCGAGGCTAGTGCACCGCCGCCGCGCCAACCGCGTCAACGTCGGCGAGCCGGCGGAACGCGATTCCATCTGCGTCGAACAGATGGCTGCTACTCTGCGGCACGGCGAGCCGCAGGCGTGCGCCCTCCTTCACCCGCGTGTCGGACGGCAGGCGCACGATCAGCAGACCTTCCTTGGTTCCCGTGGCTTCCACGTAGGCGAAGGTCTCGTCACCGAGCCGTTCGATGACCACGGCTTGACCGGCAATGGCCGCGCCCTCACCCTCCGCCTGCGCGAAGTGCTCCGGGCGTATTCCTAGAATTCCTTTGTCCCCCGGTTTGGCTCCCGCCGCATCGACGCCGACCCGGATGTCACCGCCGCCGGGCAGGCTCACCACCGCCGCACCGGGCTCGATGCGGGCGATCTTGCAGTCGATGAAATTCATCTTGGGCGAGCCGATGAAGCCGGCGACGAACACGTTGCGCGGATAGTGGTACAGCGCGAGCGGTGCGCCCACCTGCTCCACGTTGCCCTTGTTCAGCACCACGATCTTGTCGGCCAGGGTCATCGCTTCGACTTGGTCGTGGGTGACATAAACCATCGTGGCCTTGAGGTCCGAGTGCAGCTTGGCGATCTCGATGCGCATCTGCACGCGCAGCGAGGCATCGAGGTTGGAAAGCGGCTCGTCGAAGAGGAACACCTTGGGCTTCCTGACGATCGCCCGGCCGATCGCCACGCGCTGGCGTTGGCCGCCGGAGAGTTCCTTGGGCAATCGATCGAGCAACGGATCGAGCTGCAGGATCTGCGCGGCGCGCGTCACCCGCGTCTTGATCTCGTCGCGGTCCTCGCGCGCCTGGGTCAGCCCGAAGGCCATGTTCTCGTACACCGTCATGTGCGGATACAGGGCGTAGGACTGAAACACCATCGCCACGCCGCGCTTCGCCGGCGGCAGCGGGTTGGCCCGCGTCCCGCCGATGAGCAGGTCGCCTGAGGTGATGTCCTCCAATCCCGCGATCATGCGCAGCAGCGTCGACTTGCCGCAGCCCGAAGGCCCGACGAAGACGCAAAACTCGCCGCCGTCGATCTCGAGGTCGACGCCGCGGATGACATCCACCTTGCCGAAGGATTTCGTTACCTGGCGCATCACGACTTCAGACATCACGCCACCTGACTCATCGCCGGATTTGTCGAGACTTCAACACAGCGCCTGTCGAGCGCGCCTTCGCGGGCGTCGTCCCCCGCCAAGATCGCTCAGTCGCATGGCCCTGTCAAATCAACTCAGTGTATGGGCGCCGCGCGCTGCGCCGCGGAATCACGGGAGGCGCCTCGCGCCGCCCGCCTGGGGACCGCGGGAGCGCCAGGGATCGGCCAGCACGACGCGACGCACCTCAGACCAACGGCGCCCGCCTTGCTCCTCGCGCGGCGCTGACTTCACGCCGCTTCGGGCAGTAGAACCTCGAAGGTGGTCGTGCCCTCGGATGAGGCGGCGCGAATCCGACCGCGGTGCGCCTCGACGATCGATCGCGTGATGCTGAGGCCCAGACCAGCGCCCTCGCTGGTTCGATGGCGCGAGGGGTCGGCCCGATAAAAGCGGTCGAAGATGCGCGCGAGCTGTTCGGCGGGTATCGCCGCGCCGGGGTTGGTAACGCGGAGCCCTGCCATGCCGTTGCGATTGCAGTCGATGCCCACGCTGACCGCACCGCCGCGAGGCGTGTGGCGGATCGCGTTGGAAAGCAGGTTGCTCAGCGCCCGGCGCAGCATCAGCCGATCTCCGTGCACGGTGGCCTCACCCTCCAGCGTCAGTTCGACGCCCTTCTCCTCCGCCAGCGCCTCGTAGAAGTCGAATAGCTCGCGCACTTCGTTGGCGAGCCACACCGGCTCCCCGTGCGGGGCGATCAGCCCATTGTCCGCCTTGGCCAGGAACAGCATGTCGGACACCATGCGGGCGAGCCGGTCGTGCTCCTCCAGGTTGGAGTAGAGTACTTCGCGGTATTCATCCGTTGACCGCGCCTTGGACAGCGCGACCTGTGTCTGGGTCATGAGATTGCCGATGGGCGTGCGCAACTCGTGCGCCAGATCGGCGGAAAAATCCGATAAGCGCCGCACCGAATCCTCGATGCGCTCCAACATGCCGTTGAACGCATGCGCCATGTCCCTTAGCTCGGTTGGCACCGCGCTCACGTCAAGGCGCTGGTCCAGCCGGTTCGCCGTGATGGTGCGCGCCACATCGGCGACTCGGCGCACCGGCGCCATGCCCAGGCGCACTGCCAGTAGCACCACGCCGGTCGTCGATAACACGGCGGCGACGAGCGCAAGCCACAGCTCTCGGCGAAACGCCTCGATGAAGCGCAAATGCTTGTCAATGCGCACCGCGACCGCGACGATCACCGGCGCCGCACCCGCTATGCCAATGGGCTCGGGCGCGGCGATCCCGCGATACGCGTGTTCGCCGTCGGTCCAGGAAACGAGGCCAGCAGGCGGCATCGCCGAGGGGCTGCGCGCGCCGGCGAGCAGTCCGTCGGGAAAACGACTGTCGCGCGTGGCGAAAATGACCTCTCGATCCGGCCCCAGTACCGTGACCTCGAGCGCGTCGTGGCCCACGAGAGCGCCCTCCAGTTGCTCCGGCAAGGCCGCCAGGTCGGCGGCGGAGCGCACTTTGCCCAGCGCCTGCCGCGCCAGTTCCACCTTGCCCCTAATTTCGTGCAGATCCGCTGCCTCGAAGTGTTTCGCCAGCGAAGAGATCACGATCTGGCCCAAAGCAAGCAGCACGGCGGTCAAAGCGACGCCGAGCAGAACCGTCAGGCGAAACGCGATCGAGCGCAACAGCATCATGCGGCGTCGGCCAGCTCGAGCACGTAGCCCATCCCGCGTACCGTGCGGATCAGCTTGGGTTCGAAGTCGTCATCCACCTTCGCGCGCAGCCGCCGCACCGCGACCTCGATGACGTTGGTGTCGCTATCGAAGTTCATGTCCCACACCTGGGAGGCGATGAGCGAGCGCGGCAACACCTCACCGCGTCGTCGCAGCAACAATTCGAGCAAAGCGAACTCCTTCGCAGTGAGGTCGATGCGGTGCCCGGCGCGGACGACGCGGCGGCGCAACAGATCCAACTCGAGGTCGGCGACGGCAAGCACGTCGGCCTCCCGCGGCTTACCCCGGCGCAGCAGGGTGCGCACGCGCGCCAGCAGTTCGGAGAAGGCGAAGGGCTTGGTCAGATAGTCGTCGGCGCCGGCTTCCAGCCCCTTGACGCAGTCATCGACCTGATCGCGCGCCGTCAGAAACAGCACCGGCATATCCTTGCCGGCGCGGCGAATCTCGCCCAGCACGCGCCACCCATCGAGACCCGGTAGCATGACATCCAGCACCACCAGGTCGTAATCGTCCGTTAGCGCCAGGTGCAACCCGTCCAGCCCGTCGCGCGCCAGGTCGGTGATGAAGCCCGCTTCGCTCAGCCCCTGTTTGAGGTAATCGCCGGTTTTGGATTCGTCCTCGACCACGAGAATCTTCATGGCTGCTCCTTCGATCGCATGACGAGCGCAATCTAGCCGATCGCGCGGCGCATCGCCCGAACATTACGGGAGTGTAATCCGGCGGTCAGGTACCCGTGGGGGTCGGGCCGGCATGATTGTGTCCCTTGCAAGACGCTCCAAGACAAGAAGCCACGCGACTTTCTGTCAGCCGAATTGCGCTCTTGGCCGTTCCCGGCGCCGCTGCGCTGCCGCTTCGTGCAAAGACCCCGGCCGACGTTTTGGAGCGCGCCCCACGGCTCCACCCGCACGGGCGGATAGCTTCATCGAGCGCGGCGTCGAACGCATCTGATTTCGCCAACCAAAGGAGGCCGGAATGACATCTACGAAACCCCTCGCCGTGTTGCTGCTTGGAGCCGCAATCGGCAGCGGCGTAGCCTACGCCCACGACGATGCCTACCTGGCGACGCTCAAGGCGCCCAACGGCGGCGAGTTGCGCATGGCCGGCCCTTACCACTTCGAATTGGTCGTGGCCCGCGACGCGCGGCCGGCAGCGGAAAGCCCGGTCGCGGTCTACGTCACCGACCACGCCGGGCAGAAGATGCCCGTCGCGGGCGCGAAGGGGACCGCGACATTCCTCGGCGGCGGCGCCAACGCGGCCATCGCGCTCACACCCGAGGGTGACAACGGTCTCAAGGGCCGCGGCAGGTACGCGGCCGACCCGGCGATGAAGGTCGTCGTCGCCGTCAGTTTCGCCGACGGTAAGACAGAGCAGGCGCGCTTCGAGCCCTTCAAGGGTGACGTGGCGGGCGACGCGAAACGCTAAAAGCTTGCGAGCGAAAGATTTCCTTACCAGACTCGAGGAGCGACATCCATGCAACGTGAGAGCTTGATCCTGTTTCTGCTGGCGATGAGCGCGGGAGCGGCTTCGGCGCAGGGCATGCAGGTACCCCAAACCAGCCCGGGACTGATGCCCAATCCGGCAGCGGGAAAGGCGCTCTATGACAAGCAATGCGCGTCGTGCCACGGCACCAGCCTGCAAGGCACCGACAAAGGTCCGCCGCTCGTGCACCGCATCTACGAGCCCTCCCACCACAGCGATGCCGCGTTCCAGATGGCGGTGAAGCACGGCTCGCGGGCACATCACTGGAAGTTCGGCGACATGCCCCCGGTAAGTGGCCTGACCCCAGACGAGGTGGCGCACGTCACCGCCTATGTGCGAGCAAAACAGCGACAGGCAGGCATTCAATAGGCGGGAACTCGGCTGGGCCGAGCGATTACGAACACTTGACGGCACACAGTCCGCCAGATGACAGAACCGTAATCCTCGCGTCAGCTTCCGGTGAGGGCGCACGCGTCACAATGGGAACAAGCGCGGGTTTCGAACCCGATCATTCATGAAAGGAGAAGCACCATGAAACGCATGCTTATCGCCACGCTCGTCTCCGGGCTTGCGCTGGCGCCGATAACCTACGCCGAAGACGCACACCATCCGGACAAGGACAAGCCCACCGCGGCGGCGCCGGCGCAACCGCCGGTCGACCAGACCGCGCAGCGCATGCAGGAAAACGTGAAGCGCATGCAGTCGCAGCTCGATCGCGTGCGCAAGGCGAAAGACAGCGCGGAACGCGAGCGCCTGCTCGCCGAACACATGCAGACCATGCGCGAAAACATGGCGCTCGGCCAGACCATGATGCCCGGCGGCGGCATGGGCATGATGGGCGGCGCCGGCGGCATGGGGATGATGGGTGGCCGCGGCGGCATGGGCATGATGGATCCGGCGATGATGGATCAATGCATGAAGATGATGGGCGGCCCGCCCGGTGCCGCGGGCACGGACATGGCGTCGCGCATGGCGCAGATGGAAAAGCGCATGGACATGATGCAGGCGATGATGCAGCGGATGGCCGGGCCTGAAGCACCGGCCGCCGGCAAGACGCAGTAGGTTGCAAACCGCTTTCGGCTCGATCGCGCATCCAGTAAGAGGATGCGCCGCCGACCATCAAGGAGAAGACGATGCACGCGCACGACCGTCACACACCCGACGTACCCGAAAAAAAAAGGCGCGAGCCGACCCGCGAATGGGGTGCCCGGCGCGCCTGGTGGGCGTTCGGCGGATTCACCGCGTTCGCGCTATTCCTCCTTGCCTTCGAGCATCGCGCCCATGTGGCCGGCTTGCTTGGCTGGCTGCCGTGGCTGATCCTGCTCGCCTGCCCGCTGATGCACCTCTTCATGCACGGTGGTCATGGCGGGCACGGCGGCGGCGCTCACGGCGGGGCCTCGGAAAAGGCCAACGACAAATGAATAGCTCTGATGCGACCGCCGGTGTTTTTCTACCAGGCACGTACGGAGACGAATCATGAATCAACATAGCCACGCCGAACACGCTAAAGCGCGATCCCATGACCACGCCGCCGCCAGCGCGGCGACGGTCAAGGATCCGGTGTGCGGCATGTCGGTCACGCTCGGCGCGGGCAAGCCCAGCCGCGAGCACGAGGGCCGGACCTACCACTTCTGCTCGAAGAAGTGCCACGACAAGTTCGCGGCGGATCCTTCGCACTATTTGGCGGGAGCGCAAAAGCAACCGGCGCAGGCCGCGCCAAAGGGCACGAAGTACACCTGCCCGATGCACCCGGAGATCGTGCGCGACGCACCGGGGGATTGCCCGAAGTGCGGCATGGCCCTGGAGCCGATGGGCGTACCGGCAGGCGACGAAGGCCCGAACCCGGAACTGGTCGATTTCAAGCGACGCTTCTGGATCGGCGCGGCGCTGACCATCCCTCTGCTGGTGCTGACGATGGGGCCGCTGATCGGCCTGGGCTTCGCCCGCGAGGCGCATCGGCGAGCGCACGGCGCAGTGGGTCGAGCTGGTTCTCGCCACGCCGGTCATTCTGTGGGCCGGCTGGCCGTTCTTCGTGCGCGGCGTGAAGTCGGTTGCCAATCGCAGCCTCAACATGTTCACGCTGATCGCCATGGGCGTGGGCGCGGCGTACCTGTTCAGCGTCGTCGCCGTGCTCGCGCCGGGGCTGTTTCCCGCCGGTTTCCGCGACGCGCAGGGTCACGTCGGCGTCTACTTCGAAGCCGGCGCGGTGATCGTGGTGCTGGTCCTGCTCGGCCAGGTCATGGAACTCGGCGCGCGCGAGCGCACCGGCTCGGCGATCCGCGCGCTGCTCGATCTCGCCGCCAAGACGGCGCGCGTGATCCGTGCCGACGGGCGCGAGGAGGAGGTGCCGCTCGAGCAAGTCGTGGTCGGCGACCGGCTGCGCGTGCGCCCGGGCGACAAGGTGCCGGTGGACGGCGTGGTCGTCGAAGGCCACTCGTCGGTCGACGAATCGATGATCTCGGGCGAGCCGGTGCCGGTGGAGAAGGTCGCCGGCGATGCGGTCACCGGCGCGACGATCAACGGCACCGGCAGCCTGGTCATGGAGGCCAAGCGTGTCGGCGCCGACACGATGCTCGCCCAGATCGTCGAGATGGTCGCCAGCGCGCAGCGCTCGCGTGCGCCGATCCAGAAATTCGCCGACGCGGTCGCCGGCAAGTTCGTTCCCGCGGTGATCAGCGATCGCCGTCCTGGCCTTCATCGCCTGGGCGATCTGGGGCCCGGCGCCGGCGCTCGCCTATGCCTTGGTCTCGGCGGTGGCGGTGCTGATCATCGCCTGCCCCTGCGCGCTGGGGCTCGCCACGCCCATGTCGATCATGACGGCCACCGGGCGCGGCGCGCAGGCGGGCGTGCTGATCAAGAACGCCGAGGCGCTGGAGCGCTTCGCCAAGGTCGACACGCTGATCGTGGACAAGACCGGCACGCTGACCGTCGGCAAGCCGAAACTCGTCGCCGTGATGCCCGAGGCGGGACACGACGAGGCCGAGGTCCTGCGCCTCGCCGCCAGTCTCGAACGCGGCTCGGAGCACCCGCTGGCCGAGGCGATCGTCGCCGGGGCCGAGGCGCGCGGCATCGAGCTGGCCAAGGCCGAGGCGTTCGAAGCCGTCACCGGCAAGGGCGTCAAGGGCGTCGTCGACGGCAAGCCGGTCGCGCTCGGCAACGTCAAGCTGCTGGCGGAACTCGGCCACGACGGCGGTCTATCCGTCGAAACGGCGAACGCGCGCCGCGACCAGGGCGAGACGGTGATGTTCGTCCTCATCGGCAGCGAGATCGCCGGCCTGGTCAGTGTCGCCGACCCGGTGAAGGACACCACGGCCGAGGCGCTCAAGGCGCTGCATGCGCAGGGCCTGCGCATCGTCATGGCGACCGGCGACAACGAACGCACCGCGCGCGCCGTGGCGGGGCGGCTCGGCATCGACGAGATCCGCGCCGACGTGCTGCCCGCCGACAAGGCCCGCATCATCGAGCAATTGCAGGCCGAAGGCCGCAAGGTCGCGATGGCGGGCGACGGCGTGAACGACGCCCCCGCGCTGGCGCAGGCCGACGTCGGCATCGCCATGGGCACCGGCGCCGACGTGGCGATCGAGAGCGCCGGCTTCACGCTGGTCAAGGGCGACTTGAACGGCATCGTGCGGGCGCGGCGCCTGGCGCGTGGCGACCATGCGCAACATCAGGCAGAACCTGTTCTTCGCCCTGGTCTACAACGCCGCCGGCGTGCCGGTAGCCGCCGGCGTTCTCTATCCGTTCCTCGGCATCCTGGTGTCGCCGATCTTCGCCGCCGCCGCGATGAGCCTGTCATCGCTCTCGGTGGTCGGCAACGCCCTGCGGCTGCGCGGCGCGCGAATCTAGCGCAGCGGACCAAAGGGCCACACCGGTGACCGAGCGCAATTCCCCTGCACCCGACGCGCAGCGCCGCCGCCCGGTCGTCGCCACGTCAGCGGCGGGCGGGCTCGGCCGGCGTCCCTCGTCCATCTTGGAGATCCTCACATGACCTATCGCGCGCCATGGACTGCGCGCGCGGCGAATCTTCCGCGCCGGCGCTTCTTGAGGGGCGTTGCTGCCGGCGGCGTCCTCGCGGGCCTTGCGCCGCTCGTCAGGCCGGTGTGGGCAGGTACCACGGCCACGGGCGCGGCGCCGGTGCTACGCGGAACCGAATTCGATCTGCTCATCGCCGAGACGCCGGTCAACTTCACCGGCAAGCCGCGCATGGCCACCACCATCAACGGTTCGATCCCGGCGCCCACCCTGCGCTGGCGCGAGGGGGACACGATCACCCTGCGCGTCACCAACCGGCTGCGCGAGGCCACCTCGATCCACTGGCACGGCATCATCCTGCCGTACCAGATGGACGGTGTGCCGGGCATCAGCTATCCGGGCATTGCGCCGGGGGAAACCTTCACCTACCGCTTCAAGGTCGAGCAACACGGCACCTACTGGTACCACTCGCACTCCGGCATGCAGGAGCAGACGGGAATGTACGGTGCCATCGTCATCGAGCCCTCCGGTGGCGAAACGATCCGCGCCGATCGTGATTACGTCGTTCAACTGTCGGACTGGACCGACGAGGATCCGATGCGCGTGTTCGCCAAGCTCAAGACGCAGAGCGACTACTACAACTTCAACCAGCCGACGGCCGCGGACTTCTTTCGCGACGCTTCGCACGGCGGGCTCAAGGCGGCGCTCGACCAGCGCAAGATGTGGAACCAGATGCGCATGAGTCCGACCGACTTGGCGGACCTGTCGGCGGCGACCCTCACCTTTTTGATGAACGGCAGTTCGCCGGCGGCCAACTGGACCGGGCTGTTCCGCCCGGGCGAGCGGGTGCGCCTGCGCTTCATCAACGGCGCGGCCAACAGCTTCTACGACGTGCGCATTGCCGGTCTGAAGCAGACCGTGGTGCAGGCGGACGGCCAGGACGTCGAGCCGGTCACGGTGGACGAATTCCGTTTCGGTCCGGGCGAAACCTATGACGTGATCGTCGAGCCGAAGGACGACGCCTACACGATCTTCGCCCAGTCGATGGATCGCACCGGCTATGCCCGCGGCACGCTCGCCACGCGTGCCGGGCTGAGCGCACCGGTCCCTCCACTGGACAAGCCCGAATGGCTGACCATGGCCGACATGATGGGCACCATGGGTACGATGGGCGCCGGCATGAGCGGCATGAACCACGCCGGCATGGCGATGGATCACAGCCAGCATGCCATGGACGGCATGAGCATGGCGCAGCCCGCGGGCGCGAGCGGCAAGGTGCAGCATGCCAGAACCGAATACGGCCCCAGCACCGACATGCGGGTGGACACACCGCGCACCAACCTCGACGACCCGGGCATCGGCCTGCGCGACAACGGCCGCCGTGTGCTGACGCAAGCGGACCTTCGCACCATCGGCGGCCCCCTCGATCCCCGCGGCCCCGAGCGCGAGATCGAGCTGCATCTGACCGGGAACATGGAACGCTACACCTGGTCGTTCGACGGCCTCGAATTCGGCCGCTCGACGCCGGTGCATTTCCGCCATGGCGAGCGCCTGCGCGTCATCCTGCACAACGACACGATGATGACCCACCCCATGCATCTGCATGGCATGTGGAGCGAACTGGAAAGCCCGGACGGCCGCTTCCAGTCCCGCCGTCACACCATCCCCGTGCAACCGGCGCAGCGCATCAGCTTCCTCGTCCACGCCGACGCGCTCGGCCGCTGGGCCTGGCACTGCCATCTGATGTTCCACATGGATGCGGGCATGTTCCGCGAAGTGGTCGTGGCGTGAGCGCCGCGGGCATGAGGAAAGGGCTGATGAAGACGCCTATGAGCTTGCCGGTGATCGCGATCGCCGTCCTCGCTGCGACGCCGGTGTGGGCGCAGAGCGCGGCTGACCACGCTCACCATCCCGCGGGCGACGCGCCCGCGGCCGAAGCGCCCAGGATGACAGAGGGGTCGCCCCCAGCGACGGAGAACGATCCCATGGATCACCTGACCTTTGCGCACGCTGGACTCGGTGTCTATTTCTCACGCAAGCGGCAACGGCCTGACGTTTTTGCGAGAGATTCCGAACGGATGGTCGAACAGCCCCGCTATCGTGACGGCCGATCCTTCTCTTGATCTTGAGGCACGTTCGGCCATGCCGGTTGCAGCAGCGGCGAGAATCGGGCGGTTGTGATCAACGCGTGCGGGGCATGGCCTGTAGCTGCGTGATGCCGCTGCTTCCTCTCGGGGCAGCTTCAGATCACTTCGACGTGGACCTCCGGACTCGGGAGCAGTGGAAGGTGCTAGATAACATGTGCAGCAACAAGTAAGGGGAGAGGAGAAGAGTGGGGCGGAGGGTGACAAAGAGAGAGAGAGAGAGAGAGAGAGGTTACACGCGACCTTTGCAGGGCCTGAGCTCATAAGATAAGGGGCTATGACTGCAGTAGGCAGTAGCAAGGAAACAGCACGAGGGCGAGGCGGGGGAGGTGCAGAGAGAGGTGTAGTGGGTGGGCGAGGAATGAAGTCTCCATGCCCACTGAATCCCCTGGACCCTTTTTCCTCTTTGCCTGCCTCAGGAACTATACCTCTTGTGAGACTGTGGACAAACAGCTCTGGAGCAATGGCCCCGCATCAGAATTTTCTAGCCTCATCTTCAATGGTCTAGCGCAGTGGAGCACCTTCACCCTCACCACTTACGACCACCACGGAAAGCGGAGGACCAGGGGAGGCGACAGCTGGTGAGAGTGGGGGGGGAGGGGGGGGTTGGGGATCGGGGTGCAGAAAGCCTGCTGTGGCTGTGCGGCAAGGGGTGTTTGGGAGAGGAAGAAGGCAAACGGAAGCACCCAGCACCTTCTCAAGCGTACAGCAAAAGCAACACTAACAAAGGAAAATGCTGCCTGAGCCTGTAGATGTGTTGCCATGCATGAAGCATAGAAACCTTATGAGAGAACCTTAAACCTCATATAGAATAGAATAGAATAGAAGCATTAAAGAACCCATGAAGCATAGTAACCCATGAAGCATAGAAAGCATAGAAACCTCTGAAACTGACTGAGAACCATCCTCCTCCTCCCTCCCAGGCGCACCAGACCCTGGCGGCGGTGGTGGATGCACTTTAACACATGGGGCACACTCCATCCTCACACGTGCGTGCTTGCTCACACTTGCACGCACGCTCAGCTTTTAGCTTGCTCACACTTGCTTGCAGGTACATTGTGCTGCGCGACCGGGCTCAAGAGCAGGCTCATAAGGTCCCCACGCGCGTGTTTGACAATGCGGACGGGACCTACACAGTGGCGGTCACGCTCTTCTTCCCGGGGAATTCCCCCATCCTAGCCGGGCTCTGGTGAGGCTGCTGACTCAACCCACCTCTTCACCACACCTCTCTCCTCTCCCTCTCACCACACCTCTTTCACCACAACCTCTCTCCTCCCCCTCTCACCACACCTCTTTCACCACACCTCCCTCCTCCCCCTCTCACCACACCTCCTTTCACCACAACCTCTCTCCTCACCCTCTCACCACACCTCTTTCACCACAACCTCTCTCCTCCACCCTCTCACCACACCTCTTTCACCACAACCTCTCTCCTCACCCTCTCACCACCACACCTCTTTCACTACAACCCCCGAATCCCAACCTTGAACCCCGAACCCTCTCTTTCCTGAGTCAGGTATAGCGACTGCCACGGTCTGCAGGAGCCCAACGCCTCCGCCGGAGTTGGAGAGCAATCCGGCGGCGCATGGAGACATGTTTGGGCGGCTCACGCTCTCGGACGTCTATTACACTGCCAAGCTGAAGAAGAAGGACCACTGCTACTTGGGGCAGAGGTGGGAGCATGGGATCAATATGGGAGTGAAGTGGAAGGGATGGGGGGAGGGGAGGGCGGCTACAGGGATGGGAGGAAGCGGCAGAAGGAATTTCAATCTGTCTCTCTTTGTCCTGCCTCTCCACTCCTGGCTCTCCCGGTCTGTATCCCCTTCCCTCCTGACCCCCGCAATCTCTTTGACGTCGCTTCATTGCAGGTTTCATCGGACCAACGTCATCAAAGTGGACATGGCTACGCCGCCGCCGGCCTGCATGCAGGAGGGGTGCAACCTGCGGCCGGCGGCGCCGCGGAGCGGCGATGAGTCCCTGACCTTCAGGATGGAGACCTACTACTATCGGTGAGGGAGAGGGGGAGGAGGAGGGGAGGGGGGAGAAGGGAGGGGTAGGCGAGCTTGGAGGGCTGAGGTCCAGGCCTGAGCCATGCACTTGAAGTCATGAATTTCAAACCTCCAAACCTCCAAACCCCATACCTCGTACATCCATACAAAAAACCTTCTTTATTGATTTTTAGAAATTCTAATTTAGAATAAGAAATGTGAATTTATTTACGGCAAAGCATCTGGATTTGAGAAACTATAAATAGTTATTTCACCATCTTGAATTCAGAAGGCTTTGCTTTATTAACGAGATTTTGATATAAAATAATATGTCAGATAAGTTTACAGAAGTTTCTTAACAGAAACATTCTTAAAATTTAATATGAAAAATCTTTGTTTGAAGTTGTTATTTTCTAATCAAAACATTAACAATTACAATTTAGTTTTTCAATCTGTTAAAATATTAGCATTAAATATTTTATAATATAATTAATAAAAATGAGAACCCTTTATTTTATATTGATAACAGTTGCAATGTCATTGGTAACAATCATCTGCAATGCACAAGTGATTAGTTCTGTAACAGCAACTCCTAGTTCAGTTTGCATTGGAGATGATTGTTACCAATGACATTGCAACTGTTATCAATATAAAATAAAGGGTTCTCATTTTTATTAATTATATTATAAAATATTTAATGCTAATATTTTAACAGATTGAAAAACTAAATTGTAATTGTTAATGTTTTGATTAGAAAATAACAACTTCAAAAAAAATTTTTCATATTAAATTTTAAGAATGTTTCTGTTAAGAAACTTCTGTAAACTTATCTGACATATTATTTTATATCAAAATCTCGTTAATAAAGCAAAGCCTTCTGAATTCAAGATGGTGAAATAACTATTTATAGTTTCTCAAATCCAGATGCCTTGCCGTAAATAAATTCACATTTCTTATTCTAAATTAGAATTTCTAAAAATCAATAAAGAAGGTTTTTTGTATGGATGTACGAGGTATGGGGTTTGGAGGTTTGGAGGTTTGAAATTCATGACTTCAAGTGCATGGCTCAGGCCTTAAGACTCTTCAGCCCTCCAAGCTCGCCCCTCCCTTCTCCCTTTCCCTCCTCCTCCCCCCTTCTCCCTCACCGATAGTAGTAGGTCTCCATCCTGAAGGTCAGGGACTCATCGCCGCTCCGCGGCGCCGCCGGCCGCAGGTTGCACCCCTCCTGCATGCAGGCCGGCGCGGTGAGCCATGTCCACTTTGATGACGTTGGTCCGATGAAACCTGCAATGAAGCGACGTGAAGAGATTCGGGGTGAGGAGGGGAAGGGATACAGACCGGGAAGCCAGGAGTGGAGAGGCAGGACAAAGAGAGACAGATTGAAATTCCTGCTCCGCTTCCTCCCATCCCCTCACCCTTTTCCATCCCTTCCACTTCACTCCCATATTGATCCCATGCTCCCACCTCTGCCCCAAGTAGCAGTGGTCCTTCTTCTTCAGCTTGGCAGTGGAAATAGACGTCCGAGAGCGTGAGCCGCCCGGACATTATTTCTCCATGCGCCGCCGGATTGCTCTCCAACTCGACGGGGGTTAGAGTACAGCACGTGCAGTCGCTATACCTGACTCAGAAAGAGAGAGCGCTTCGGGGTTCAAGGTTGGGATTCGGGGGTTGCCATGGAAGAAGTGTGGTGAGAGAGGGTG
>CAWGHV010000040.1:0-41444 GCA_963822375.1 uncultured beta proteobacterium
TGCCTCATCTCTACCTCGACGCCGACGCCTGGCGCAGCGCGCTGCACACGCTGGAGTGCGATTGGCTCGACCCCCTGCTCGCCGCGCTCTATGCCAGGCAGTTGGAATCGCTGCAACTGAGCGCGCTCGGCGATGAGTCATCGCTACAAATCGAGATTCAGGCGTCGGAGCGCTGGAAATTCTGGCGCCGGCCGCTGGCGTTGAACCGCCTGTCGCCGCCCGCGCCGACGCCATGACGCGCATCGTCACCCGCCGCGTGCCCGCGCGCGCCTACGCCATGCTCGCCCAGCACGGCGTCCATCCGCTGCTCGCGCGCCTGTATGCCGCGCGCGGCGTGACCTCGCGCGGCGAGCTCGAATACACCTTGCGCGCCCTGCTCGAACCCGCGCAACTGCTGCATATCGACGACGCCGCCTGCTTTCTGGCCGACGCCATCGCCGCCAAACGCCGTCTCCTGATCGTCGCCGACTACGACTGCGACGGCGCCACCGCCTGCGCCGTCGGCATCCGCGCCCTGCGGGCTTTCGGCGCCGACGTCGACTACCTGGTGCCCAACCGCTTCGAGTACGGCTACGGCCTGACGCCGGAAATCGTGGCGCTGGCGGCGCGGCGCGAGCCCGCCGTGCTGATCACGGTGGACAACGGCATCGCCAGCGTCGAAGGCGTCGCGGAGGCCCGGCGCATGGGCATCGCGACGCTGATCACCGACCACCATCTGCCCGGCGCTGAACTCCCGGCGGCCGACGTCATCGTCAATCCCAACCAGCCCGGCTGCGAATTCCCGAGCAAGCACCTGGCCGGCGTCGGCGTGATGTTCTACGTCGCGATGGCGCTGCGCGCCGAACTGCGCCGGCGCGGCGCTTTCGCCGCCGCACCCGAGCCGAACCTCGCGGCGCTGCTCGACCTGGTGGCGCTGGGCACGGTGGCCGACGTGGTTCGACTCGATCACAACAATCGCATCCTGGTCGCGCAGGGGCTGGCGCGCATGCGCGCCGGCAAATTACAGCCCGGCGTGCGCGCGCTGTTCGCGGTCGCCGGCCGCGACCCGGCGCGCGCCGCCGCCTTCGACCTCGGCTTCGCGCTCGGCCCGCGCCTGAATGCGGCCGGCCGGCTCGCCGACATGGCGCTGGGCATCGAATGCCTGATCACCGACGACTACGCCCGCGCACTCAACATCGCCCAGCAGCTCGACGCGCTCAATCGCGAGCGCCGCGCGATCGAGACGACGATGCAGGGTCAAGCGCTCTTGCAGATCGACGAAGCCGATGTCGCGGAGCGCGCCAGCATTGCCCTGTTTCAACCCGACTGGCATCAGGGCGTCATCGGCATTCTCGCCTCCCGCCTCAAGGAACGCGCGCACCGCCCGGTCGTCGCCTTCGCCCGCGGCACCGGCGGCGAACTCAAGGGCTCGGGCCGCTCGATCGCCGGCGTGCACCTGCGCGACGCACTCGACCTGGTGAGCAAGCGCACGCCCGGCCTGCTGCTGCGCTTCGGCGGCCACGCCGCCGCGGCCGGCCTGACGATCCGCGAGGCCGATCTGGCGCGCTTCGAAGCCGAGTTCGAGGAAGTCGTTAAGGCGCTCATCGATCCCGCCGCGCTCACGCGCACCGTGGAAACCGACGGCCCACTCGAAGCGGCGCACACCTCGCTCCAGGGTGCTCAATTGCTTGCCGGCGAGATCTGGGGACAGGGCTTTCCGCCGCCGCTATTCAGCGACACCTTCGCGATCGAGACCCAGCGCGTGCTCAAGGGACGCCACCTCAAGCTATCCCTGCGCAAGGGCGGCGAACGCCATGAGGCGATCTGGTTCAACCGCGCCGAACCTCTGCCGGACTCGATCCACGCCGCCTTCCGCCTCGATATCAACGAGTACAACGGCTACCAGAAACTTCAGCTCGTGTTCGAGCATGCCGAGCCGGCATAGTCGCGTAGTCTGTCTGTGGGAGCGGCGACCTTGCCGCGAATCGGCGCAGCGGAACCCGAACGATCGGCGATGCGGATCACGATTGCGCGGCGTCGATCAGTGACCTAGCTCGCGCGTTCGGTCGATATGGCGCCCGGGTCTTCCCACAAAGTGAAAAAGAAGCTTGCGCCAGGGTCGAGCGCGACAAGCCGCGGCTGTCATCGAGGCCGCTTTGGGGTGACGCCGCGGAATCCATCAAGCTACCTCGTTACCTTGCACGGATACGGCGCCGGGCCGGCTCGGACCGGCGCATTCGCCGCCGTAGGCCAGTAACGCCTTGCAGTCAAACGGGATTGATTCGTCCGCGCCAAGCTACGTCGCGGCGCCGGACGAAAGTCAGCATGACGCCATACTCGCCGTAAACCGCCCTGCCATGCAGGCCGGCGGTACCTGGGTTGCACTTCGTTACACCCGAGCGACGCGTGGTAGGCGCGAAGTGCCGTTGGAGCGACGTCCTCGCCGCGATTCGAACGCCTATTCGCGGCGAGGACGCCGCTTCCACAACCAGATGCGATTGCCCCGCCGATGGCGGCAGCGCATCGCAGCGCGCGTGTATAATTTTGCGTTTTCCGAGACCCCACCATGGAAGCCGAACGCCTCAACATCATTGCCAATCGCCTCGACGATCTTCAGGCGCGAAGCGCCGATCTGCGGAGGTATCTTTGACTTCGACACCAAGGCTCACAAGCTCGCCGAAGTAAGCCAAGCGCTCGAAGATCCCAAGGTCTGGGATGACGCCCAGCGCGCCCAGGAATTGGGCAGGGAGCGGCGGCTGCTCGAGGACGTCGTCATCACGCTGACCGAAATCGACCGGCGCCTGCGCGACACGCTCGAGCTGTTCGAGTTGGCGCGCGACGAGGAGGACGACGCCACCGTCGCCGCCATCGAGCATGACATCGACAGATTGGAGAAACGTGTCGCCGATATGGAATTCCGGCGCATGTTTCACAACCCGGTGGACCCCAACAACTGCTTCGTCGACATCCAGGCCGGCGCCGGCGGCACCGAGGCGCAGGACTGGGCGTCGATGCTGCTGCGCATGTATTTGCGCTACTGCGAGCGGCGCGGTTTCTCGCCCGAGGTGCTCGAGCAATCCGACGGCGAGGTGGCGGGCATCAAGACCGCCACGGTCAAGGTCAGCGGCGACTATGCCTATGGCTATCTGCGCACCGAGACCGGCATTCACCGGCTCGTGCGCAAGTCTCCGTTCGACTCCAATGCACGCCGCCACACCTCGTTCGCCAGCGTCTTCGTCTATCCGGAAGTCGATGACACGATCGAGGTCGACATCAATCCCGCCGACCTGCGCATCGACACCTTCCGCGCCTCGGGCGCCGGCGGCCAGCACATCAACAAGACCGACTCGGCGATCCGCATCACCCACGTTCCGAGCGGCATCGTCGTGCAATGCCAGAACGACCGCTCACAGCATCGCAATCGCGCCGAGGCGATGGCGATGCTCAAGTCGCGCCTCTACGAAGCCGAGATGCGCAAGCGCCAGACCGAGCAGCAGAAGCTGGAGGACTCCAAGACCGACATCGGCTGGGGCCACCAGATCCGCTCCTACGTGCTCGACCAGTCGCGCATCAAGGATCTGCGCACCAACGTCGAGATCGGCAACACTCAGGCGGTGCTCGACGGCGACCTCGACGAATTCATCGAGGCGAGCCTGAAGCAAGGGGTGTGAGGCTGGCCGATCTCACCGCGGGGCAGGCCGCGGCAGGCGTGTTCCGCATCCTCGAATTCGAACTCGTCCACGGGACTTCTGGCGCCGCTTCAGCCTGCCGCTCGATGCCACATCGTCACCATCGTCGGGCCGGCTCGGGCAAGACCACCCTGCTGGATGCCCTGCGCACCCTGCTGGCGCTGCCCTGCTCGCCTAAGCACGACTACAAGCGCTACGTGCGCAACAGCGGTGAGGACTTCTGCTGGCTGCGCGGGGTCATCGACAACCGGCGCTCCGACGGCGGCCGGCACCCGTTCTTCCCCCTCGTCGCCGAGCAGGTCACTGTCGCCTGCCGCGTCGACAAGAAGGGCGGCGGCTGGGCGCGCCAATACCTGATCGGCGACGGCGAACTGGGGCTGGAGGCGCTGGCGCAGCGCACCGACTGGCTCGGCGTGCAGGACTATCGGCGCCGGCTGGACTCCGCCGGCCTCACCCCGGCGATGGCGCAGGCACATCCGCAGGCATTCTGGACGCCAACAGATTCAACCGCGCGGACCGGCCACGATCTTGTCGCTGTGCAGCCGCGAAATCTCCGCATCGCTCAGCCCGAGGATGCCCGAGAGGATTTCATCGGTATGTTCGCCCAGCAGCGGGGCCCGCTTGGGCGGACGACGCTCGAAGTCGCTGAACTCGAATGGCGTGCCCGGCACCGAATACCGACCGATGCCCGGTTGTTCGAGTTCAGTGAACATCGGGTGTTGCGGCGAACAGTCCGGGTCTTCCTCCACGCACTGTTTGAAGCTACGGAACACCGACCAGGTCACGCCTTTGTCATCGAAAGGCTTGGCGAAATCCTCCACCTTCCTCGCTCGGAACCAGGGCTGCAACAGCGCGGTGATGTCCTCGCGCGCCTTGAACCGGTCGCCTTCCCGGTTCAGATCCAAACCAAGGCGCTCACCCAAGGCATCGAATTCCGGCTTCAGGCCGGTTACCTGGCACAAGCCGTCCCACTGTCGACGGGTCAATGCCACCATCATCACTTTGCGGCCGTCCGCGGTATCGAATTCGTTGCCGTACGCTCCGTAGAGTTGATTGCCATACTTGGGGCGGTCGAAGTCGTTGATCATGACCTCCCCCATGATTCCCAGATTGCCCAGCATCGCCAATGCAACGTCCTTGAGGGCGATCTCCACCGACTGTCCGCGCCCGGTGAGCCGGCGATGGCGTTCCGCCGCCAGCAGGCCGAGCGCCGCCATCTGCCCGGTGACGCAATCCCAGGCCGGCAACACATGGCACACCGGGTCGCGGGAGCCCTCCGGCCCGGTGGCGTTGGGAAAGCCCACACCGGGATTGACGGTGTAATCGACCGCCGGGCCGCCGGCGCGGGTACCGAGCACGGTGAACATGATCAGATCCTCGCGGTGTTGCTTCAGATGTTCGTAGTCCATCCAGCCGCGCACGCGGAGATTGGTCAGAAAGATGCCCGCGTCGGGCCCAGGGCTGCAAATCAGGCGCGTGACGATCTCTTGTCCCTGGGGCGTATTCACGTCGACGGCGATCGAGCGTTTGCCCTTGTTCAACCCGGCCCAGAACAGGCTCTTGCCCTCACGTGTGACGGGCCAGCGGTGATGGTCGAGTCCGCCCCGAATTCGGTCGAAGCGAATGACTTCCGCGCCCATTTGCGCCAGCGTCATCCCCGCCGAGGGCGCCGCCACGAAAGCCGTCCCCTCGACTACCCGCAATCCTTCCAATATCTTTGCCATTCGAATCGCCTCGGTTGAGTAGAGCCAACCAACACAACGGAAATTGTAGTGCTCGCGGATCGGCTCGGTGACGTTTCAGGTGGTCACCGGCTCGAACGCTTACGGCGAACGCATGCATGGCCCGGCGTGGCCCGGACACGGGCACGACGATGGCGTTTCATTGTCGCTCTCTCGGGTTTTGAATTCCGACTGCCAGCGCGGCGACGCCGGCGCGGGCGACGTGCGCATCTTCGCCGGCCTTGACGCCGGATACGCCGACCGCGCCGATCACGACGCCGTCGACCACCACCGGTTCGCCGCCTTCGAGCGGCACCAGGGGCAGGGCCAGCGCCGCGAAACGACCGGTGTTAACCATGTCCTCGAAGACCTTGCTCGGTTTGCCGCCAAGCACGCAGGTTCGCGCCTTTTCCGGCGCCACGGCAGCGCTCATCAGTGGCGCGCCGTCCATCCGCTGCAGCAAGATCAGATGCCCGCCGGCGTCGCTTACCGCGATGCTCACGCTCCAGTTGCGGGCCAGCGCCTCCGCCTCGGCCGCGGCGGCCATGCATTTTGCGTCGTCGAGCGTCAATGCCTTGGTGTCTTTCATTTGCTGTGTCCTCCCGGGTTGGGCCAGCCTCAGACGATCAGTATGGCGCGGAATTCATCGACATTGGTCATCCGTTGTCGAACGGCGACCACATGGATGCCCGACCGGCCGTTCTGCGCGAGCAGCAAGCCTACGCCATGACCGGTGGCACCCAGCGCGACAATGGCATTCTGCTTGAACGCCGCGGCTGAGGCTACAAAACGAATTTGAGTGGCACGATCACCCATGCCGACACAGGTGTATCGCCGCGCCGCGCCGGCGCGAAGCGCCAAGTGCGCACTGCTTCCTCGGCCGCGCGATCGAGTCGCGGCCAGCCGCTCGAGCTATGCAGATCAACTCGCTCGACGTCGCCCTCCGCGCTCACATGAACGCGCAGCAGCACTAGCCCTTGTTCGGCGTGGCGCTTGGACTGCATCGGGTAACCAGGTTTCGGATTGTCCAGGTATGCGGCCTTGAAGTCAGGCGCCGACACCCCGGCCGAAGCCGGCGACGAGTGCGCCGCCGCGGCGGCCGCGGCGACCTGTTCGGGCGCCCGGTGAGGCGGGATGCGTTCCGGCGCCGGGACTGGCTCGGCGACCGCCCGCGGCGCGGAGCCCGACGCCGCCATAGTCGGCCGCGGCGGCGCCACCCTGCTTCGTGGATGCAGTGGCGATGGCTTTGCGCTCGACCGCGGCATCGACTCGGCCACGACTTCGGGCGCCGCGGGCACGAGCGCTTTCGCGGTCTCCTCGGCTCGCGGCGGAATCCGGAAACTCACCTCCATCAGCGCGGTTTCGGCCGCCGCGCTTCGCCCGCCCGCCGGCGGCGCTACGCCCCACAGGACAGCGGCATGCACCGCGAGCGACATCGCCGCCGCCGGCACGCAGCCGCGAATCCGCGCGCCGTCGAATAGCGCTGGTTCGGACGTCATGGCGCCTATCTCGACCCGCGTTCCGCGCTAGAAGCTCAAACGCAAGGCGACCCGGAAGGTGCGCGGCTCGGCCGGATGGGTGTGAATATCCGCGACGCCGGGGCGATCCGCCGCGCCGGCATCGCACTCCGGCCGCACGCCGGGCCCCGAGAGTTCCTGGCGCAGGCAGGATTCGTAGGAGTAGTCGATATCGCTCACCTTGCGGTCGAACAGGTTGAGCACGTCGAGGGTGACCTGCACGCGCTTGTCGAAGCGGTAGCCGACGCGCAGGTTGGCCAGCGTGGACGAAATTGAATGCACGCTGTCGTCCTCGATGAGCGGGCGCGGGCCGAAGTAGCGCAGGCGCAGCCCGGCGAACCAGGGGCCGATATCGTCGATGCCGACGCCGACGGAGACAACGCGCTCGATCGATCCGGGTATGCGATCGCCCACCAGGTCACTGTCGCGAAAACGGGCGCGCGAAAGCGAAAGATCGGCGTCGATGGTGAGCCATGCCATCGGGTGGTAGTAGTTCGCCCACTCGATGCCCTGGCGCCGGCTTGGCCGGCTGGCCTCGGTCGTGCCGGCGTCGCCGATGAACAGCAGCTCGGAATCGAGATCGAGCCGCCACAATGCCAACGTCGTTTGCAGGCCGGGCAGCGGCGCGCTGCGCAGGCCCGCCTCGTAGCCCTTGGCCTTCACCAGCGGCGTCACCGGATCGACCGCGCCGAGGAAACCTGGATCGCGCGGATCCGGGTTGATGCGGGTCGTCGCACCGCGCGCGTCGTTGCTGTGAAAACCTTGGCCATAGTTGAGGTAGAACTCGGTCTTGGCCGATGGCCCAAAGATCAGCGCCAGTTTCGGGCCGCCGATGTTGTGATTGACCTTGCCCGAGTTCATGGCCCGGTCGCTGGAGACGTCGAAGCGGTAGAAGTCGTGGCGCCAACCGGCGATGCTGCGGAACTTGTCGAACCACTGAGTCTGGTTTTCGACATACAGGCCGAGGCTGGTCTGGGTCACCCGGTCTTCGCGGATGGTCGCCAGACGCTCGCGCTCGCGCGTCAGAAACAAGCCCACCGGGCGGATGCGGTCGCGGCGCAGGACGAAGCCGAGCGTGTTCTCCGTGTCGCGCGCGCCGAGCATGCCGAAAAAGGTATGAGCACCGCTCGCGCCCAATACGCTGCGCTTGTCGGCCTGGTGGAACTGGTCGCCGTCGACCGTATCGTCGAGAAGGTAGGTGAAATTGCTGAACAGATCGAGCCGGTAACTCATGGCGTAGGCATTGGCGCGGGAGTAACCGGCGGCGTTGCGCCGCGCCCAGTCGGCGGAGACGCTGTAGCGCTGAGTTTCGCCGCCGTCGCTCGAATCGAGCGAGCCGTAGCGCTCGATGAAACTCTGGTCGATGGCGCGCTGCGCCACCTGGTCGGTGCTACGCCAGCGCGCCTTGTAGGCCATGCCGGTGAGCGCCCAGCCGTTGTCCGCCGCGCCCTGGCTGTAGCGCAGTACGCCATTGATCTTGGCCAAGCCTTCCGGCACGACCCACGGGCCGTCGTTGTCGAACCATTCAAGGGCGTACAAGAGATTGCCGCCGGCCAATGCCGGCGAGCCCGCGACCAAGGCACGCCGGAAACCGTTCTCGCCGACACCGAGTTCGGCGATGCCGGCGGGCAAGCTGCGAAAGTATTCGATGTGGGCGGCGCCGGCCGCGGCGAAATCGCCTTCCTCCACCGAGTACGGGCCCTTCTTGTAGCGCACGCGCTCGACCAGTTCCGGAATCAGGAAATTGAGATCCGCATAGCCTTGGCCGTGAGCATGGGTCGGCATGTTGACCGGAACGCCATTCACCGAAGTGTAGAAATCGGTCCCGTGATCCAGGTTGAAGCCGCGCAGGAAATACTGGTTGGCCTTACCGTCGCCGCTGTGCTGGGTGATGATCAAGCCCGGCACCACCTCCAGAACTTCGCCCGGGCGCAACAGCGTCCGCCCTTGCAACTGCTTGGCGCCCACCGTTCCCTCGGTCGCCGAACTCGCCGTGCCAATAAGATTGTCGGCCCCTGCCTTGACCTCGACCACATCGAGCGTCGGAATGCCCGCGGCGAGCGCGTGCAGCGCCGCCATCGCCCACACCGCACCGGCCGCTGCCAGTGCGACCCGCTTACGGTTCGTTTGCATTCAAGCTCTCAATATGAACTTTCCGACGATTCGCTTACGCGAGCGCGGCCGCAAGACAGCATGGCCTTTCAAGCCACTCGCTCGACTTCTAAGGAAGGGATGAACAAGTGGCTGCGACGGCGCATCGCGGCGTTGCGGCGTGCTCGCTCCCTCGCCTATCCATCTGATATGTCTCGGTCGCTGCGCGCGCCGCGCCTAGCGCTGCATCCGTCTCTCTCACTTATTCAGCCCTTCCCTAACGATATACGCGGTTGCGCGCGAATCGGATGCGACTCGGCGCCGCGGCCGGGGCGGCGCGCGTCAGCCAGATCGCGGTGACGAAGCTGAACGCGATGAATGCGATCACGCTGGCGCCGAGGAAAAGCTCCTTGCCCTCGCTCCAGGCGTTGACATCGGGCAGGAAGTATTTGGCCGCCCCGAACGCGGCGACGAGCAGGCTCGCGCCCGCCACCATCAGCCCCATCACCCGCGAGGCGATCAGCGCGGTCTGGTCGGCGCGGCGCAGCAGCTTGGAGATCCACAGTCCGTTCGCGCCATCGGTGACCATCATCCCGAACATGAACACGAGCCCCAGAACTAAGGCATGCTCCCAGCCGCCGAACCGGGTTGCGGTGAGCGCGAACAGGCTCGCCTGGCTCATGGTGTCGAACGACAGCGCGAAGAGCGCGCCGACGGCGGCGACCAGCAACGGATTGCCAGTATGCTGGAGGCGCCCGAGAAAGCGCCCCTTGATGCCCACCGGGCCGACGACTTCGTGGCTCGGGGCGCTCAGCACGGCGCGCAGATTGACGATGCCGAGCAAGCTCAGAAAGCCGATCGACACCCATACGCCAACGTCCTGGACCCACGCCGGCACGGTCCATTGGGCCGCCAGCACGCCGACCAGCAGCGAGATCGCGACGACCACCGCGCCGTGGCCGAGGGAGAACAAGAAGCCGCACCAGCGCGCCAAGCGCGGATTGTGGCGAGCATTGAAGCGGGTCAGCCCGTCGATCGTCGCCAGATGATCGGCATCCAGCCCGTGTTTCAGGCCCAGGACGAATACCAGTCCCAGCAACGCCAACCAATCGGTGGGCAGACTCGACATTTCCCGCCTCCGTTTCCGAACCCGAGATGTGAACACTATCACAAAGTTCCTACGGGGGTTCGAGGGGGAGATATCGGGCGGATCGCAGGAAGGCATGAGGCAATGCCAGTACCTTGTAGGTTGGGGTGAGCGAAGCGAACCCCAACAAGTCGAGGCACGCATGCCGTTGGGGTTCGCCTTCGGCTCACCCAACTTGCAGACTAGACCCCAAGAGTAAGACGTGCGATGTAACCAGAGCGAGTCTCGCCGGCGGCCTTGGCTGCGGCGTCCAGACGCGCCAGGACGCGGCGCGGCAATGTGATGTTGACCCGTTCGACCTTGTCGTCGAAGGCCGAAAGATCGACGTCCACCAGGCCCGCGCCGAGATCCTTCCTGGACGAGCAACGCCAGTATCGGTAGCGCGTAACCCGGAGCGAGTTACCGCGAGGCGTCGGTGTGCGCGCCCGCGCCGCCATCGGGCGCGGCGAGCGGCAACGCCAGGCTCAGCACCGCTCCGCCATCGGGATGATTGTCGGCGCGCAACTTGCCGCCGTGGCGCTCGACGATGCCGTAGCTGATGGAGAGCCCGAGCCCGGTACCTTTGCCGACCGGCTTGGTGCTGAAGAAGGGATCGAAAACCTGGTTGCCGACGCCGGGACTGAACCCCGGTCCGTTGTCGTGGAAGGCAATGATGACGCCATTGGCATCGAGCGCGCAGGAGATCTCCAGCCGCGGCTGCTCCGTCTTTTCGGTTGCGTCGATGGCGTTCTGCACCAGGTTCACCAACACCTGCTGCATCTGTCCGGGTGAGCCGGCGACCGGAATCGGCTCGGTGAGGCTGTTGCGCACCTGCATGCGCGAGCCGGTGGCCTTGAGCACCCAGTGCACAGCGCGCTCCAACACGTCCTTCAGATCGAAGCGCTCGGTCCGGGTCTGGTCGACGGCGGAGAAGCGCTTTAGTCCGGCGACGATGTCGCGCGTGCGCTCCGCCCCTTCGATCGTGCCTTCGATCAGCGGCTTGAGGTCCTCGAGCAAACGGTCGATGCGCAACTCCTTGCGCAGCGCGTCCAGCTCGTGCGCATCGACACCGCCGTGCAGCGCGCCCAAGTACTCGCCGAGACGCGCGCTGTAGCGCTGCAAGGCGTAGGCGTTGCCGAGCACGAAACTGATCGGGTTGTTCAGCTCATGCGCCACACCCGCGACCAGCCGCCCGAGCGACGCCATCTTTTCCGAATGCACGAGCTGCTGCTGAGTACGCTTCAATTCCTCGTGCGCCTGGCGCAGCGCCACGTAGGCGCGGCGCAACTCGCCCACCGGGCGGCCGGTGAGCACCATGCCGACCAGCTTGCCGACCGGGGACAAGCGCGGCGTGCAGTTCACCGCCACCGGTGTCACGCTGCCGTCGGCGGCGCGGATCTGCAGCTCGCAGTCGTGGATGTTTTCGAAGTGCAGGTCGACGATGAACTGCTCGGTGCGCCTGCGCGACGCATCGTCGGCAAACAGCCCGGCGAGCGGCACACCCTCCAGTTCCGCCGCGCTCTTGCCGACCAGGCGCGCGAACGCCTCGTTCGCCTGTTGGATATTGCCATAGCGGTCGCACACCGCCAGGATGTCGGACATCGAGGTCAGCACACTGAAGACGAACCCCTGCGACTCCTCCAGCGCGGCGTTCTTCTCCTCCAGCGCCACCTCGTACTGAAGCAGGTCGCTGTAGACCTCGTCCATCTTGCGGATCACTTCCATCCACACGTCCTCGCCCACGCCCTGGGGCGGCCGTTCGGCAGTGGCTGCCGAGGTGCTTCGGCGCGGCGCACGGCGTGCGCGCCCATCCGGCGCGTCACCGGACGGCGCGGACACGGCGCGCTTGGCGCGCACGCTCACTCACGTCCTCGGCTTGCTGTGCACATGCCCATGCCCATGCTCGTCGCCCGCATGGTGATGATGCGTGCGCGTCGCGTCCAGGTCGGCCGGGATCAGGTTGAGCACGCCATGACGCACGCCGCGTTCGGCCTGAATCGCGTTGGCGAAGTCCCGCACCGAGCCGGTCGGCCCGCGCAGGATCACCGTCTCCATGCAATTCTCATGATCGAGGTGAGCATGCATGGTGGACACGGTGAGGTCGTGATGGCGGTGCTGCAGCGCCGTCAGCCGCTCCGCCAGCTCGCGCTCATGATGGTCGTAGATGTAGGACAGCGAGGCGATGCAATAGGGCGCTTCCGCTTTCGACAACTGGTGGGCGCCCAACTGCTGGCGCAACAAATCGCGCACCGCCTCGGAGCGATTGACGTAGCCCTTGGCCTGGATCAACCGGTCGAACCCGGCCGCCAGGCGGGCGTCGAGCGAGATGGTGAAGCGCTCCATCGCGCCCGCTTTGTCGGTTCGTCGGACGCGCCGCGCTGCTTCGCGAGTCTTCATGGAATCTGCTCCCGCGTGCGGTGGGCTAAGGGAGGTCGATGGTTCGCCGACCTTAAGGCCTAAAGCCGCGAAACGCGCTATTCGGCGGCGCGCCTGGCTCGGTTCGGACAGGCGCCACAGGAAAGCTTCTCGCCGTTTTGCCCCATCACCGCCGGACCGCCGCACGAACCGCGCAGGCAGGGGCGCTTGAACATCACGCCGATCGCCATCGCGGCGAGTGCGACGCCGATCAGCGCAAGCGCGATCAGGAAAACCGGCACGAACGCGGCAAGCGACCCGCTGTCCATCGCCGCCGCTAGACCGTTTCCGTTCCGCCCGCGCCGCGCACCGCCGCCTCGAATCGCCCATGGCCGAAGCGCACCATCTGTTGCGCCAGATCGCGGATCGAGATCAGACCGAACACTCGCGGCCCGTCGATAACCAGCAGGTGGCGGCAGCGCTGGACCAGCATCAGACTCAGTGCCGCCTCGTACGTGGTGCCGGGCGAGACGAAGCGCACTTCGCGCGTCATCACCATCGACAGGGGTGTGGTGTCGGGGTCGAGCCCCTCTTTCAACACGCGCATCACCACATCGCGCTCGGTGAATATCCCGCCCACCAGGCCGTCCTCGGTCATGATCAGCACCGCGCCGACATCGTGCTTGGACATCAATTCGATCGCATCGGTCACCGTGGCCGAGGCCTCGACGGTATGCATCTCATCGGGCGTTCTGTCGCGCACCAGCACTTCGACTGTCATATTTGTGTCCTCGCTAGTGTAGGGCTTGCGAAGTCGCGGAACCCGCTGCCTGCCCTGTCCGTCATCCGCGCGCCAATGCTCCGTCCATCAACCGAAATCGTCGAGCATGATGTTCTCGCGATCGACACCGAGCGACAACAGCATGGCGATCAGCCTGTCAGTCATGACCTTCGGTCCGCACATGTAGTATTCGATATCCTCGGGTGCCGGATGGTTCTTCAGATAGAGTTCGCGCAGCACGTTGTTGCGCACGAGGCTGATCGGGCCCTTCCAATTGTCCTCAGGGCGCGGCTCGGACAGCACCAGATGCCATTCGAAATTCGGGTACTCGGCGGCGATCTGGTCGAATTCCTCGACGTAGAAGGCCTCGCTCAGGTTGCGCGCCGCGTACCAGAACGTCACCTTGCGCTTGGTGTGAAGGCGGCGGAACTGATCGAAGATGTGCGAGCGCATCGGCGCCATGCCCGCGCCGGCGCCGACGAAGCACATCTCGGCGTCGGTTTCCTTGGCGAAGAATTCGCCGTAGGGTCCGGACGCGGTCACCTTGTCGCCAGGCTTGAGGTTGAACAACCAGGAGCTCATCTTGCCCGGCGGAATGTCCTCGCGGTAGTCGGGCGCAAAGACGAGCTTGATCGTGAATAGCAGGATGCCCTTCTCGAGCGGGTAGTTCGCCATCGAGTAGGCCCGATCGACCGGCTCCGGCACGATCGACTTGAAGCGCCAGAGGTCGAAATGGTCCCACTCCTCACGGTACTCCGGATCGATGTCGAACTCCTTGAAGTCCAGGCTGTGCGCCGGGCACTCGATCTGCACATAGCCACCGGCGCGAAACGGCACTTCCTCGCCCTCCGGCAGCGCGATCTTGAGTTCCTTGATGAAGGTGGAGACGTTGCGGTTGTGGATCACCGTGCATTCCCATTTGCGGACGTTGAGCACCTCCGGCGCAATCTCGATTTCCATGTCGCGCTTCACCTTCACCTGACAGGCAAGCCGAGCCCCGCGTTTCGCCTCGCCGCGGGAGATGAAGCCGCTTTCGGTGGGTAGCAGCGCGCCGCCGCCCTCCTTCACGATCACTTCGCACACGCCGCACGAGCCGCTTGCCGCCGCATGCGGCGGGTACGTAGATTCCGCTGCGGGCGAGCGTGCTCAGCAGCGTCTCGCCGGCGGCCACCTTGAGCGTCTTATCCGGGTCTTCGTTGACGCCGATGCTCACGTCGCCGCTTTGCACCAACTGGCGCCGCGCGGCCAGCAGCAACACGACCAGGACGAGCACTACGATGGTGAACATGGCGATGCCGGAAGCGATTTCGGTCATGGCCTGCGCCTCCCTAGATCTGAATACCCGAGAACATCATGAATGCGATGGACATGAACCCGGCGGAGAGAAAAGTGATGCCGAGCCCACGCATGCCGGCGGGAACGTCCGAGTAGTGCATCTTCTCGCGGATCGCCGCCATCCCCACGATCGCGATGGCGAATCCGATGCCGGAGCCGAAGCCGAAGACGATACTCTCGCCGAAGGTGTAGTCGCGTTCCTGCATGAACAGAGAGCCGGCGAGTATCACGCAGTTCACCGCGATCAGCGGCAGGAAGACGCCCGAGCGTCGTGTAGAGCGTGGGCAGAAAGCGGTCGACGGTCATTTCGACGACCTGGACCGCGGCGGCGATGGTGCCGATGAACAGGATGAAGGCAAGAAAGGTCAGATCGACATTGGCCAGCGCCGGAGAGATGCAAGCCGAGCGCGCCCTCGCTCAGTAGATCGCGCAGGATCAGGTTGTTGAGCGGGACGGTCAGCACCTGCACGAACACCACCGCCAGCCCGAGACCGATGGCGGTCTCCACCTTTTTCGAGCAGGCGAGGAACGAGCACATGCCGAGGAAGAAGGCGAGCGCCATGTTCTCGATGAAGATCGAGCGGATTGCGATGTTCAGGTAGTGTTCCATGACCTCGGGCCTCAGCCTTTCTCCTGCAGCTCGGGTTTCCAGGTGCGCAGACCCCAGATCAACAGCGCGATCAGGAACAAGCCCGACGGTGCCAGCAGCATCAGCCCGTTCGGCTCGTACCAGCCGCCGTCCTTGACCAAGGACAGAACCTGATAACCGAACAGCCTGCCGGCACCCAGGAGTTCGCGCCCCAGCGCCACCAGCATCAGGATCACCCCATAGCCGAGTCCGTTGCCGACGCCATCGAGAAAGGAGATCCAAGGCGGGATTCTGCATCGCGAAGCCCTTCCGCGCGGCCCATCACCATGCAGTTGGTGATGATCAGTCCGACGAACACCGACAGTTCGAGCGACAGCTCGTACAAGTAGGCGCGCAGCACCTGATCCACCACGATCACCAGCGAGGCGATGATCGCCAGCTGGACGATGATGCGAATGCTGTTGGGCGTGTGATTACGCAACAGGCTGACCGCAACGTTGGCGAAGCCGGCTACCAGCGTAACGGCAATCGTCATCACCAGCGCTTTGTCCAGGCGCGTCGTCACCGCGAGCGCCGAGCAGATGCCGAGTACCTGCACGGCGATGGGGTTGGTGTCGACGATCGGATCCACGATCGCGGCGCGCTCGCGCTGCCCAAACACCAGTGTATTGCCATTCATGATTCGACTCCGTTGCGCATTTTCGCCAAAAAGGGAGCGTAGCCGTCGTCCGACAGCCAGAAGCGCACCACGCGCGTCACGCCGTTGCTGGTGATCGTCGCACCGGCGATCCCGTCCACCTCGTGCGGGCTCTTCTCCGGCGGTCCGGCCGGCCCCTTGATCACGCCGAGCTTAGGCACCCAGTTCGGATCGTAGGCCTGGCGCCCCACCCACAATGCCTGCCACTGCGGACTCGCGATCTCGGCGCCGAGCCCGGGAGTCTCTTTCTGTTCGTAGAAGGTGAGGCCGCGCACCGTGTTGCCGTCGCGGTCGAGCGCAAGGAAGCCGTACATCGTGCCCCACATGCCCATGCCCTCGATCGGCACCACGACCTGCTCGAGCCCCTGCGCCTTCACGACCTGGTACACGGTAGCGTAATTCGGCAGCCGCGCCACGCCGGCCGGATTGTCCGGCGCCTTGAAGCTCAACGCCGGATCCTTGCGCGCCTTGCGCTGGTCGTAGGTCTTGGCGTCGAACTTGTCTTCCGGCACCAGTTCGCCGGATTTCAGGTCGATCACACGGACGCGGATGTTGCGCTCGAACGAATCGAGGATCTCCTGACGCGACAGGTCCTCCTCGGGGTCGATCAGGCCCGCCGCCAGCAGCACGTTCTTCTGCTGATACAGGAGTGCATTGGTTTGCTGGCGCTCGCGCAGCCCGACCGCTGATGCGGCGACGACGAGCGCGCAGGCAACGCTGATCGCCGCAGCGAACAGCACCGTATAGCGCGTGGAATCAAGTTTCGGCACGGCGTTTGCGCCTGCGGCGCTGGTTGGCCTGAATCAATCCGTAGTCGATGATCGGCGCGACTACGTTCATGAACAGGATCACCAGCATTATGGATTCGGGATAGGCTGGATTGACCACGCGGATGAGTACCACCAACATGCCGATCAAGATGCCGTAGATCCAGCGGCCAAGGTCGGCGAACGGCGCCGTTACCGGATCGGTGGCCATGAACACCGCGCCGAAGGCCCAGCCGCCGGCGACCATATGCCACCAGAACGGCACCGCGAAGTACGGATTCGTCTCCGAGCCGACGGCGTTGAAGAGCGTCGCCATCCCGATCGTGCCAAGCGCGACGCCAGCCATCGTGCGCCAGGAGCCGACGCCGGTGACGATCAGGATCGCGGCGCCGATGAGGCAGGCGAGCGCCGAGGTCTCGCCCATCGACCCCGGCTCGAGGCCAACGAAGGCGTTCCAAAACGACAGGTCGAGGCCGGAGAACGGCGTCGTCATCTGACGCATTTGCGCCAGCACCGTGGCGCCGGTGAAGCCATCGACGGCGGCCTCGGTCGGTATCGCGGTCCATACCTTGTCGCCCGAAATCGCCGCCGGATAGGCGAAGAATAAGAAAGCGCGCGCCGCCAGTGCCGGGTTGATGAAGTTCATTCCGGTGCCGCCGAACACCTCCTTGGCGAGCACCACGCCGAAGCTGATCCCCAGCGCCGCCTGCCACAGCGGCGTGGTCGGCGGCAAGATCAGCGGAAACAGCAATCCGGTGACGAGGAAACCTTCATTCACCTCCAATTTGCGCACGGAAGCGAAGCCGACCTCCCAGGCCAGGCCGACGACCATGGTCACCACGTAGAGCGGCAGGAAATAAAGTGCGCCGTGGATGACGTTGGCAACGATGCTGTCCGGCGCGTAGCCGATGCCGAGCAGGCGAATCACGTCATAGCGCCAGCCGCTGAGCAGCGCCGCCTTGGCCGGATCGAGCGCCAGGTTCGCTTGCAGCCCGGTGTTGTACATCGCCATGAACACGCATGGCAGCGCGGCGATCACGACCAGAATCATCATCCGCTTCAGATCGAGCGCATCGCGTACATGGGCGCTCCCGCGGGTGACGGACGCCGGCGTAAAGAAGAAGGTGTCGACGGCCTCGTACAGCGGATACATGCGCTCGAACTTGCCGCCTTGTTTGAACTGCGGCGCGGCGCGATCCAGCAATGTGCGCAGTGCCTTCATCTTTCGCTCCGCATTCTTCGCCTCGACGCCGTCGTCATGCTTGCTCTTTCTCGATCCGCGCCAACGCCGCGCGCAGCAGCGGACCGTACTCGGCCTTGCCCGGACAGACGTAGGTGCACAAGGCGAGATCCTCCTCATCGAGTTCGAGACAGCCGAGCGCTTCGGCGCGCTCGATGTCGCCCGAGAGCAGCGCACGCAGCAGGAAGGTCGGCAGCAAATCGAGCGGCATCACGCGCTCGAAGGAGCCGATAGGCACCATGGCGCGCTGGCCCCCGTTGGTCGTCGTCGTCAAGGCGAACCTGCGCTCCTGCTGCCATGCACCGAGCACCACCCCCCACACCGAATGCTTGTTCGCGCCGGGCGCGACCCAGCCGAAGAATTCGCGCTCGCGGCCTTCGCTCAAGACCGAGACTTGCAGGTGATGGCGTCCGAGGTAGCTGTGAGCTTCACCGGCCGCAGTGCGCCCGTCGAGCACGGATCCGGCGATGACCCGGTGCTCGCCGGCAGCGATTTCGCCGCGCGTCAGTTCGTCGGTGGCGGCACCGAGTCGGGTGCGCAGCAGCCGCGGCCGCGTGACGCCCGGCCCGGCCAGCGAAATCACCCGCTCGACCTCCAGCTCGCCGGTCATAAACAACCGGCCGATCGCCGCGACATCCTGGTAGCCGATGTGCCACACGGCCCGCTCGAGATCCACCGGGCACAGGCAGTGGATGTGGGTGCCGGCGATGCCCGCGGGGTGCGGCCCGGCGAAGGTTTCGACGCGAACCCGCTCCGACACCGGCACCGGGATCGCGGCGCCAGGCGCAACGCATAGGAAAGTCGGGCCGGCGCAGAGCTTGGACAAGCACGTGAGTCCGGCCTGGAAATCCGCCATCCGTTCGGCGAGCACGACATCCACCGCCGGCGCATGCGGGCGGGTATCGATCGCGGTGACGAAAATCGCCCGCGCACCGGCGTTCAGGGCGGGGATCTTGGAGAAGGGGCGCGTGCGCAGCGCCGTCCACAGTCCGGATTCCACCAGCAGCGCACGCACGGCGTCGGCGTCCAGAGTCTCCGGCGGCGCACCGCTGTAACTCGCGAACATGACTTGGCTTTCCGCCCGGTCGTCGGCGGCGAGGGAGATCACGATCGACTGAAACGCGCGCTTTTCGCCGCGATGGATAGCCTCGATCGTACCCGTTGCCGGCGCGGTGAATACGACACCGGGCGTTTTCTTGTGCTCGAACAGAATCTGGCCGCGGCGCACACGTTCGCCGACTTGCACCTCAAACGTGGGCCTCAGCCCGACATAGTCCGCGCCCAACAACGCGACGCGAGTCACTTCCGGGCCGGCGTGAATAACCTGTTCCGGATTACCCGCGAGCGGTAGGTCGAGACCTTTCGTTATTGTGTGGATGCCCAATTCCCGCTTTCCCTTAAATCAGTGGGCAACTAAAGGCTCGTTGGCCGCAGGGGCATCAGCGGCGAGCAAATCGATGAAGCAGCGAGGAAGCATTCGGGATTTATTCCCAAGCTCGCAGATCTTCATCCGAGACCCGATAGGCTCCAAGGCGCCAGCGCTTGCGGTGCGCTGCTTCGAAATTTCTGCCGCAGTGACACATTCATTCTCGTGGCAGCCGCTGGCCTCGCCTGTTCTCGAGTTTGACGATCCCCCAACCGACCCCGACCGGAGCATTGTCAGGCCGGCGTCGTCAGCGGCGATGCTGGCCGCGGATTATCCCTTACACGGCCTGCCGCCGCAAGAAGCCGCTCACCCCAATTCAGCCGACTCCGGCGCGCGAGTGGCCATCTGCGCTAGTCTCTGAGACTATCGTGCACTGGGACGAGCGACCGGCACCGCCATGCGGGCTCCGGTGGCCGCCATCGAATACCAGCCCCGGAGGATCCATGATCGACCCCAAGATACTCGCCATGGTCATGGCGGGCGGCGAGGGAACCCGGCTGTTGCCGCTGACCGCGCAGCGTTCCAAACCGTCGGTGCCGTTCGGCGCGCGCTACCGGATCATCGATTTCGCGCTTTCCAGCTTGGTGAATTCGAAAATCCATTCGATCTATCTGCTGGTGCAATACAAGTCGCAGTCGCTGATCGAGCACATTCGCCGCTCGTGGGTGCTGTCGCCGATTTTTCCGGAGGAATTTGTCACCGTGGTGCCGCCGCAGATGATCGGGGGGCCCGCGTGGTTTCAAGGCACCGCCGACGCGGTCTATCAGAACCTCAACCTCATTGTGCAGAATCGGCCGGATCTGGTGATAGTGTTCGGCGCCGACCACATCTACCGGATGGACGTGCGGCAGATGGTCGAAATGCACTATGACTGCAATGCCGACGTCTCGATCTCGGCGCTGCCGGTACCGCTCGAGCAGGCATCCGCCTTCGGCATCATCGACGCCGCGGCCGACGGCCGCATCCGCGACTTTCGCGAGAAACCCGCGGAACCCACGCCGATGCCGGGCGACCCGAGCCGCGCCTTGGCGTCCATGGGCAACTACATCTTCACGACCGAGGTGCTGATCGACGCGCTGCAGGAAGCCAAGCGCCGCGACGAGAAAGACTTCGGCCGCGACGTGTTGCCGCGGCTGATCCGCACCCACCGGGTGTATGCATACGACTTCACGTCCAACCATGTTCCGGGAATGCGGCCGTACGAGGAACTGGGCTATTGGCGCGACGTCGGCACCATCGAAGCCTACTTCGACGCGCACAAGGACCTGCTCGGCGAGGAGCCAAAGTTCGACGTCTTCAATCCCCATTGGCGCATTCGCTCGAGCAACTACCAGGGCCCCTCGCCGAAAATCACCCACGCAGAGATCGACAACAGCATGATCGGCGCCGGCGCGTTGTACAAACGCGTGAAGATCCGCGATTCCATCATTCGCCGCGAGGTGCTGCTGGAAGAGGACGTCGAACTCGACGAATGCATCGTCATGGACTACACGATCATTCGCAAGGGCTCGCGCCTGAAGCGCTGCATCGTTGACCGCTACAACACCATTGAGGCCGGCAGCCGCATCGGCCACGACTTGGAATCCGATCGCCAGCGCTATCAAGTCACCGGCTCGGGGATCGTCGTCCTCGAGCGCGGCGACGACAAGTCGGCATCCGCCCGCAGCGAGCTGGCGTGGAACGTCTGACTCGGGTGGCGGCGCGATCGCGCGCGGCGCGCGCCATCGCTTGCTACAACTGGCGCACGTGGATCTTCAGCGTCTGGATGCGGTAGGCGATCTGGCGCGGCGTCATGCCGAGCAGGCGCGCGGCCTTGGCTTGCACCCAGCCGGCCTGCTCGAGCGCGGCGATGACGCGCTCGCGCTCGTCGAGCGTGCTGGGTCGGCGAGGTCGACCGCCGTGCTGCTCGGCGCTGCGCAGCGGGGTGAGGCTTTCCTCGATACCGGTTTCGAGCATCAGGTCGCGGTCGATCATGCCGCTCTCCGACATGACGGCGGCACGTTCCAGGCAGTTCTCCAGCTCGCGCACGTTGCCCGGCCAGTCGTGGTGCAGCAGCACACGCATCGCGCTCTCGGTGATGGTCAGGCCGCGGCCCTGGGACTTGCCGATCTTGTTCCACGAGGAAGCGCGCGATCTCGGGCATGTCCTCGATGCGCTCGCGCAGCGGCGGGATGACGATGGGCATGACGTTGAGCCGGTAGTAGAGATCCTCGCGAAACCTGCCGGCTTCCACCGCCGCTTCCAGGTCGCGGTTGGTCGCGGCGATCACCCGCACGTCGACCTGCAGGGTGCGGCTGCCGCCGACGCGCTCGAGCTCGCCCTCCTGCAGCACGCGCAGCAGCTTCGCCTGGAAGGCCGGCGACATCTCGCCGATCTCGTCGAGGAACAGCGTGCCGCCGTCGGCCTGCTCGAAGCGGCCCTTGCGCTGCGCCAGCGCGCCGGTGAACGCGCCCTTCTCGTGGCCGAACAGCTCGGATTCGAGCAGGTTCTCCGGCAGCGCGGCGCAGTTGAGCTTGACGAAGGCGCCGGCGGCGCGCGGCGAGTTGTAGTGGATGGCGTGGGCGATGAGCTCCTTGCCGGTGCCGGTCTCGCCGCGAATCAGCACCGTGGTGTTCCATTTCGCCACCTTGCGCACCTGCTCGAACACCCGCTGCATACTGCGGGTGCGCCCGACGATGTTGGAAAAGCCGTATTGGCCGCGCACGGTGCGGCGCAGGCTGTCGCGCTCCTCGGCGACGTCCTGGCGTTCGCGTTCCGTCTGCCACGCCAGGCGCACCGTCTGGCCGACGAGATTGGCGATCGTCTCCATCAGGCGCGCCTGCTCGTCGAGCATGCCGTCGGCGACCTCGCCCGGCTGCGCCGCGAGCACGCCGACCAGATCGGCGCCGACGCGGATCGGTACGCCGATGAACGGCAGTTCGCGGTCGTAGATATCGAGCCGGTCGAGAAAGCGCGGCTCGTCGGCGATGCGCTCGAGCACGATCGGGCGCCCGCGTTGCATGATCATGCCGACGACGCCTTCGCCGCGGCCGTAGCGCACGTGATCGCGGATCTGCCCGGCCGCCGCGTGCACCGCCTTGACCGCCAGCTCGCCGGTGGCCGGCTCGGCCAGGCTGATCATGCCGCGCGCCAGGCAGGCGCGTTCGTCCAACACGCGCAGCACCTCGCGCAAGGCCTCCGGCAGATCGAGCGCGCGCCCCAGCACCTCGCTTACCCCATACACGGTCTCCAGCGCGGCCTCGATATACTCCAGGCGATCGGCGGGAAAGTGTTGGGGCATGCGCTGTGCATCCATACGGCGACTCAATCGGCTTCGGAGCGGCGCGCGCCGGTGGGCAGCCGTAGATGCATACGGCATCCTTCGTGATAGCGTGGATCGATCTCGATCATGCCGTTGTGCCGCCGCACCACTTCCTGCGCCATCGCCAAGCCCATGCCGGCGCTGTGTCCAGCCGAATGCTTGGTGGTGAAGAACGGCTCGAACACCTTGAGCCGCAAGGTTTCCGGGATGCCCGGACCGGTGTCCTCGATGGCGATGCCCACCGCTTCGCCCTCGAGGCAGGTGCGGATGCGCAGCTCGCGCGGCTGGCGCCGTAACTCGTTCATCGCCTCGATGGCATTGACGATCAGATGCTTGAAGACGTTGCGCAACTGCGTCGGACGCCCCTGAATGGAGGCCAGCACCGGCGCCGGCTTCCATTCCACCGTCACACCGGCGGCGAGTAGCCGGTCGGTGAGCAACACCAGCACTTCATGCAACAGTTCGTTCAAGTTGAGCGAAATGATCGCCTCGGGCGCTTCGGTGGGCATGGAATCGCGCAAGGTTTCCATCGCCCGATGGCCGGCGCGTACCGCTTCGCGCAGCACACCCACGAGCGCGCCGGCGTCGTGCTGCCCGCCGCGGCGCAGGAGCATGTTGGCGGCGGCCTCGATGAGGTTGATCGGCCCCTGCATCTGGTACATCGCGCCGGCGATCGCCTCGCGCAGGCTCTGCGTCAGTTCGCCTTGCGCCAGCACCGAGCGCAGCGCACTCACGCGCTGCTCCTCCTGCTGACGCTTGAGCGCGGTGATCTCGTTCATCACCAGCAGCATGTAGGCGCGGCGGCCCGGCTCGAAGAACGCGTCGGTGCCGCCCTCGTGTTCCTCGAACCAGCTCCCCGAACAGGAAAACCAGCGCGGCGCGTGTCCGCCCGGCCGGTCGCAGCGCACCTCCTGGTTCAAGAAGCCGCGCCCGTCGCTGCGCGCTTGCTCGTAGGCCGCACCCATGGTCGCGCGCAGCGCGCCGAGCAAGTGCGCCGCGGGCTCGCTCACGCCGAGGTCGCCGATGAGTTTCTTGTACTCGTGGTTGTCGAGCACCACACGCTCGTTCTCGTCGAGCAGCGCGAAGGCGATCGGCGCCAGATCGATGACGTTCTCGATCAGCGCCTTCTGGTTCTGCACCTGGCGTTCCAGGCGATGCATCGCGGTGACGTCGCGATGCATGCCGAGGAAATAAGCCGGCCGGCCCTCGGGATCGAGCACCGGCGAGATCATCAGCTCCGCGAGGTAGCGTGCGCCGTCCTTGCGCCGGTTGACGAGCAGACCCGACCATGGCTGGTTCGCTTTCAGCGCGCGCCACATTTCGCCATAGACCGGCGCCGCCGTATTCCTGAACGAGAGGATGGATTCGTTCTGGCCGATCACCTCCTCCGGCCGGTAACCGGTGACCGCCTCGAACGCCCGGTTGGCGTAAAGGATGCGCGCGCTGGTGTCAGTGATCGAGATGGCGATCGCGGACTGCTCGACGGTCTCGAAGAAAAGCTGCGGCGGCAGTTTGCTGCCGCCCATGTTGAAGATGCGCTCGAGTGTTTCGATTACCTGGCGCGGCGTGCGCTTGGGCAGCGCCTGAATGACGCCTTGTATGGTGCCCGCATGCGCATCTTCGGGAATGGGCGCTGACATCTGCTTCATCGTCGAGTTTCCTTGTGGCTGATTGTCACCCGGCGGCAGACGAGGGGACGCCGGACTGTCGCACCCGCGCACGCCATGAAAGACTCCTCTTAGCGACAGATCCTCAAGCAAGATCCGCGCCGCTCGAACCCGGCTCGATCCCGAGCGGGAAAGCCGCCCGCCACGCCGCCACGCTTGTCGCATTCGCGACATTCGGCCCGCGCCGGGCCTGGCTTGTCGCAAATCGCGCTTTCGCCCAAACCCGCGAGCACACGCCGAACTCCTTGAATCGCGCGGCCTTTCATGGTGCGCCGACGCCCTGGCACGCACTATGCGAGCACATGGCTCGGAGCACCCCCAAACCATGAGCGAATACCTCTTCCTGCTGATCGGCACCGCGCTGGTGAACAACGTAGTGCTGGTGAAGTTTCTCGGCCTCTGTCCGTTTCTCGGCGTCTCGAAGAAGATCGACAGTGCCGTCGGCATGGGCATGGCCACCACGTTCGTGCTTACGCTCGCCAGCGCTGCGACCTGGCTGGTCGAGCACTTGATTCTGCGACCGCTCGGCATCGGCTACCTGCGCCTGCTCGGCTTCATTCTGGTGATCGCCGCGGTGGTCCAATTCACCGAGATGGTGATTCGCAAGGTGAGCCCCGGGCTGTACCAGGTCCTGGGAATCTATCTGCCCCTGATCACGACCAACTGCGCGGTCCTCGGCGTGGCGCTGCTCAACGTTCAGGAGCAGGCCGATTTCATCCATAGCCTGCTCTTCGGCTTCGGCTCCGCCGTTGGTTTCACGCTGGTGCTGGTGATGTTCGCCGGGCTGCGCGAGCGCCTGGCGCTGGCGCAGGTGCCATCCGCCTTTGCCGGCGCGCCGATCGGGCTCATCGTCGCGGGTTTGTTATCGCTCGCCTTCATGGGCTTCGCCGGGCTGGCGTTGAAGTGATGTTCCACGAAGTGCAAGTTTGATGGAGGTACGGCAATGCTCACAGCAGTCGCCAGTCTGACCGGTCTCGGTCTGGGTCTAGGGTTCTTGCTCGGTGTCGCGGCGCGTCGCTTCAGGGTCGAGCCGAGCGCAATGACGGCCGAGATCGAAGCCCTCATGCCCGGCTCCCAATGCGGTCAATGCGGCTTCCCCGGTTGCGGCGCCGCCGCCGCCGCGCTCGCCGCGGGCAGCGCCCCGGTTTCGTTGTGCCCGCCCGGCGGCCGCGCCCTCGCCGTGGCGCTGGCGGCGCGCCTCGGCGTAGACGCGGACCTTTCCGGCATGGCGGAAGCGCCGCCCAACTACGTCGTCATCCGCGAAGACATCTGCATCGGGTGCACGCGTTGCTTCAAGGCGTGTCCGACGGACGCGATCGTCGGCGCGGTGAAGCAGATCCACGGCGTGCTGCGCGAAGCGTGCACCGGCTGCGGGAAGTGCGTCGAGAACTGCCCGACCGAATCGGCCTACCTCGCACCACTGCCGCCAACGCTGCAATCCTGGTACTGGACCAAACCGGCGCTCGCCTAGGAGATTACATTTGAATAGTCTCGCGCTCGGCGCTCTCAAGCGCCTGTCCATCCGCTGGGGCGCGCACCCCGACGCCCGCAAGCATCCCGCGGCGGATCGGCCGATCGAGGCGCTGCCGCTGCCCGCGCGGCTGCATCTGCCTTTGCAGCAGCATATCGGCGCCCCCGCCAAGCCGGTGGTCGCACTCGGGCAGCAGGTCTTGAAGGGGCAACTGATCGCCCGCGGCCAGGGCAACGTCTCGGCCTCGCTGCACGCCCCGACTTCGGGTGTGGTGAGCGCGATCGATGCGTTCGCAATCGCCCATCCTTCCGGGTTGAGTGCCCCGGCCATCTCGATCGAAGCCGACGGCGATGACCGCTGGGTCAACGCGCCGGCGCCCGACGATCCGTTCGCGCTGGCGCCGGAAGAGGTCGCGGCTCGGGTCGCTGCCGCGGGCATCGTCGGCCTCGGTGGCGCCACCTTTCCGGCCGCAGTCAAGCTCAATCTGAGCCGCCAGGGCACGCTCGACACGCTGGTCATCAACGGCGGCGAGTGCGAACCCTACCTGTCCTGCGACGATCGCTTGATGCGCGAGCGCGCCGCCGAGGTGATCGATGGCATTCGCATCGTCGCCCACGCCACCGGCGCGCAGCGCATCCTCTGCGGCATCGAGGACAACAAGCCGGAGGCGCTGGCGGCGATGCACGAGGCCGCTCACGCCGTCGCACAAGCGCTCTCGGCCGGACAAGTGGCCTTGCCACAAGTGCGTGTGATGGCGGTGCCGAGCCGCTACCCGATGGGGTCGGAGAAGCAGCTCATCCACACAATGACCGGACGCGAAGTGCCCGCCAACGGCCGCCCCGCCGATGTCGGCGTGCTGGCGCACAACGTCGCCACCTGTTACGCGGTGCACCGCGCGCTGCGCCACGGCGCTCCGCTGGTGTCGCGCATCGTTACCGTGAGCGGCGGCGCGGTAGCGGCTCCGCGCAACCTCGAGGTGCCGATCGGCACCTTGGTATCCGAGCTGTTCGCGCATTGCGGCGGTCTGCTCGGCGAACCGGCGCGGCTGGTGATGGGCGGGCCGATGATGGGTACCCAGATCGCCCACGCCGACGTACCCGTCACCAAGGGCAGCGGCGGCGTGCTCGCGCTCACGCGTCGGGAGATCGAGCGCGCCACGCCGGTCCCGTGCATCCGCTGCACCACCTGCGTCGGCGTCTGCCCGATCAATCTGGTGCCGCTGGAGATGGCGGCCCTGGTGCGTGCCGGAGAGCTGGATGGTGCCGTCGATCTCGGCCTGCGGGACTGCATCGCATGCGGAACCTGTGCCTACGTCTGTCCCGCGCACCTGCCGCTGGTGCACTACTTCGACTACGCCAAGGGAGAACTCGCCGCGCGCGATCGCGCCAAACTGAAGCAGGAAGGCACGCGCAAGCTCATCGAACAGCGCGCGGCGCGGCTCGAGCGCGAGGCGCAGGAGAAAGCCGAGGCCGCGGCACGGCGCAAAGCCGAGCGCGAGAAGGCCAAGGCTGCCGCGAAGGCCGGCGCATGAGCGAACCGGCGCTCGCCACGCTCACCCACGCGCCGCACGCGCACGCGCCGACTTCGGTCGCGCGCACGATGCGCCTGGTGATGGCGGCGCTGCTGCCGGCGACGCTGTTCGGTTTCTGGCTCTACGGGTGGCCCGCCATCAACCTGTTGTGCATAACTCTCGCCGCGGTTTTGCTGGGCGAGGCGCTGGCGCTGCGCCTGGCCGGCAAGCCGCTGATGGCGTCGTTGGGCGACGGCTCAGCCGTCCTCACCGGCTGGATTCTCGCGGTCTCGCTGCCGCCCTGGGCGCCGTGGTGGATCGCCGCCTGTGGCGGGCTCATCGCGATCATCGTCGGCAAACAGGTGTTCGGCGGTATCGGTCAGAACGTGTTCAACCCGGCGATGATCGCGCGCGTCGTGCTGCTCACTTCATTTCCGCTGGAAATGACGCAGTGGGTCGCGCCTGCGCCGCCATTCTCGGCCGACAGCCCGAGTTTCATGCAGGCGCTGGCCATCACCTTCGGCGGCGCCGCGGCCCACACCGACGCCGTCACTAGCGCCTCGCTGCTCGGCCACCTCAAGACCGAGGCGGCGCGCGGCATCGCGCTGGAGCAAGCGCTGACCGGTCACTACCAGGCGACCCAGGCGATATTGGGGATGCGCGCCGGCAGCCTGGGCGAGAGTTCGGCGCTGCTGCTGCTCGCCGGCGGACTTGCACTGATCGCCCTGCGCGTGATCACCTGGCATATCCCGGCCGCCATGCTGGCGGCGGTGGCATTGCCGGCGGCGATCATGCATGGCATCGACCCGACGCGTTACGCCGATCCGGGCGTGCACCTGCTCGCCGGCGGATTGATGCTGGGCGCATTCTTCATCGCTACCGATCCGGTGACTTCGCCCAACAGTCGGGCCGGGCAGTTGCTGTTCGGCGCCGGCTGCGGCTTGTTGACCTACGTCATCCGCGCCTGGGGCGGCTACCCCGAAGGCGTCGCGTTCGCGGTACTGCTGATGAACGGCGTGACGCCGGTGATCGACCGCTACCTCAAGCCGCGCATCTACGGGCACCGCACGCTCGCCGCAAGACTGGGCGCGCCCCGCCGGCTGCTGCGCAAGGGCAAGGCGTGAGCCTGACCGCCCTGCGCGACCGGCTCGGCTATCAGGCCGCTCTGCTCGGTGGCGTGGCGCTGCTCGCCAGCTTCGCGCTGGCACTCGCCCATGAGCACACCCGTGCGCCCATCGAGCTGGCCGAAGCGCGCGACCTGCAAACATCGCTTAGGCAAGTGCTGCCGGCCGGATATTTCGACAACGATCTGCTGCACGACACGCTCGAAGTGCCCGCGGCGGAAGGCCCGGTCACGGTCTATCGGGCGCGCAAGGGCGGTGCCGTGCAGGGCGTGGTGTACCGCATGAGCGGCCGCGGCTATGCCGGCCCGATCGAACTGGTGATGGGCGTGGATCGCGAGGGCCGAGTGTTGGGCGTGCGCGTCACCAAGCATTCCGAGACGCCGGGACTCGGCGACAAGATCGACGCGGCGAAGACCGACTGGGCGCAAGCTTTCAACGGCAAGTCGCTCGACCAGCCGCCGCCGGCGCGCTGGCAGGTGAAGAAAGACGGCGGCGACTTCGATCAGTTCGCCGGCGCCACGATCACGCCGCGCGCCGTGGTGAAGGCGGTGCGCCAGGGATTGGCGTTCTTCGCCGCGCACCGCGCCGAATTGCTGGATAACGCCACCGCGGCCGCGATCGCCGTGGCTCCCCGGTGAGGCCGGCCCGATGACACACAACGCTTGCGGCACGCTCGACGTCGCACCCGGCAAGAGCGATCAATACGGCGCAATCATGCGCGACGGGTTGTGGCACAAGAATGTCGTGTTCGCCCAACTGCTCGCGATGTGTCCGGCGATGGCGGTGACCAGCACCGCCACCAACGGGCTGGGCATGGGCCTAGCCACCATGGCGGTGCTGATAGCCTCAAATGCGCTGATCGCGTCCGTGCGCAACTTCATCAGCCCCGACGTGCGCATTCCGGTGTTCGTGGTGCTGATCGCCACGCTGGTGACACTGGTCAACATGAGCCTCAACGCCTGGCTCCACGACTTGTACAAGGTGCTCGGCCTGTTCATCGCGCTGATCGTGGTCAATTGCTCGATACTCGGCCGCGCCGAGTCTTTCGCTTCGCGGCAGCCGGTACTGGCTTCCATGGCCGATGGAGTCGCCATGGGACTCGGCCTGACGGCGGCGCTCACCCTGATCGGCGCGGTGCGCGAGGTCCTCGGCAGCGGCACGCTGTTCGCCGGTGCTCGACTGCTGCTCGGCGAAACCTTCGCCTTTCTGGAACTGCGCCTGATACCGCACTACAAGGGCTTCCTGCTGATGATTCTGCCGCCGGGGGGCTTCCTGGTTCTTGGATTTCTGCTCGCGGGAAAGCGCGTGATGGAACAACGGCGCGGGCACCGCGGCGAGCAGAGAAGCGCTTCCGCGACCGAGGCGGCGGAGGCGGCCTGAGCAATTTCAAGGAGCGGCAGCATGCAAATCAGTGTCACCTACACCGAACCCGCGCAGCAGGTGTGGCTGCGCATCGAAGTACCCGAGGGAAGTAGCGTCGCCGACGCGATCCGCCGCTCCGGCATCCTCGACAACTTTCCGCACGTCGACCTGGAGGCGCAGAAAGTGGGCGTGTTCGGCAAGGTCGTCAACCTCGATGCGCCGCTGCGCCCGGGCGATCGGGTCGAGATTTACCGCGCCATCACCTGCGACCCGAAGGCGGTGCCACGGCGCGGTGGCGAAGCGGCGGACGAGGTCGAGTAGTAGCCGCGACTCAATGCACCGACAGTGGCGGCTCGTCCATCAGCGCGATTTGTTCGCGCAGCTCGAGAATGCGGTCCTGCCAATAGCGCTGGGTGTTGAACCAGGGGAAGGCGATGGGGAACGCCGGGTCGTCCCAGCGCCGCGCCAGCCAGGCGCTATAGTGGATCAGGCGCAAGGTGCGCAGGGCTTCGATCAGATGCAGCTCGCGCGGCTCGAACTCGAAGAAGCGCGCGTAGCCCGCGAGCAGCTCGGCCAATTGCCGCGCCATGCTATCGCGATCTCCGGATAGCAGCATCCACAAATCTTGCACCGCCGGCCCCATGCGGCTGTCGTCGAAATCGACGAAGTGCGGCCCGTCGTCGCTCCACAACACGTTGCCGGCATGGCAGTCGCCATGCAGCCGGAGGGTGCCCACGGCGCCGGCGCGATCGTAACAGCGCCGCACGCCATCGAGTGCTTGCGCGGCGACACTGCGCCACGCTTCACTCAAATCCGGCGGAATCATATCCCCCGACAGCAGATAGTCGCGCGGCGCCTCGCCGAAGGTCTCGATGTCCAGCGCGGGCCGCTCGCGAAACCGCGCCAGCGCACCGACAGCATGGATGCGCCCGATGAAGCGCCCCATCCATTCCAGCGTGTGGCGATCTTCCAACTCGGGGGCGCGACCGCCGCGCTTCGGATAGACGGCGAAGCGGAAACCGGCGAATTCGTGAAGCGTGCGCGCGCCGGAGAATGCGAGCGGCGCCACCACCGGCGTCTCCCGCTCGTCCAGCTCGCGCACGAAGCTATGTTCTTCGACAATCATGGCATCGGTCCAGCGCGCCGGGCGGTAGAACTTGGCCACCACCGGCGCGCCCTCCTCCAAGCCGATCTGATACACACGGTTCTCGTAGCTGTTCAGCGCCAGCAAGCGGCCGTCGCAACGCAAGCCGAGGCTGTCCACCGCATCTAGGATGCATTCCGGCGTCAGATCGGCGAAGGGCGGGCTCTCGGGCGCAGTCATCCGCCCATTGTACGAGTCATGTCGCGCCATCGACCCAACGATCGACCCGGAATTCGCTTGGTTTGATCCGGGCTACGCGCTGACCGGTCTCTATGCCTTGGGGACCGCGGCGGGCACCTGATCGAGATCGAACGCGCGGTGCAGCGCGCGCACCGCCAGCTCGAGATACTTCTCGTCGAGCACGACCGAGGTCTTGATTTCGGATGTCGAGATCATCTGGATATTGATCCCTTCTTCGGCGAGGGTGCGGAACATCTTGCTCGCCACGCCGGGGTGCGAGCGCATACCGACGCCAACCGCGGAGACCTTGCAGATCCGCGCGTCGCCGAGGATCTCGCGCGCACCGATATGCGGCCTGACCTGCTCCTCGAGGAGCTTCAGCGCCTGGTCGTAGTCAGTGCGGTTGACGGTGAATGAGAAGTCGGTCATGCCGTCGTGGCCGACGTTCTGGATGATCATGTCCACGTCGATCTTGGCTTCGGCGATCGCGCCGAGAATCTGGTAAGCGATGCCGGGACGATCCGGCACGCCGACCACGGTGAGCTTGGCTTCGTCACGATTGAAGGCAATGCCGGAGATGATTGGCTGTTCCATTGTGGCGTCTTCCTCGACGGTAATCAGCGTGCCCTCGCCTTCTTCAGCGAAGCTGGAGAGCACCCGCAACTTGACCTTGTATTTGCCGGCGAACTCCACCGAGCGGATCTGCAGGACTTTCGAGCCCAGGCTCGCCATCTCGAGCATCTCCTCGAAAGTGATGGTGTCGAGCCGGCGCGCCTCGGGAACGATGCGCGGGTCGGTGGTGTAGACCCCGTCCACATCGGTGTAGATCTGGCATTCATCGGCCTTGAGCGCCGCGGCTAGCGCAACCGCGGTGGTGTCGGAACCACCGCGGCCAAGCGTGGTGATGTTGCCCGCCGCGTCCTCGCCCTGAAAGCCGGCGACTACGACGACGCAGCCCTGCGCCAAGTCGGCACGCAGGTTGTCCTCGTCGATCTGCAGGATGCGCGCCTTGGTATGGGCATCGTCGGTGAGCACCCGCACCTGCCCGCCGGTGAAGCTGCGGGCCTTGATGCCGCCTTCCATCAGCGCCATGGCGAGCAATCCTATCGTCACCTGCTCGCCGGTGGACACCACGACATCGAACTCGCGTGGATCCGGATTGGCTTGAATCTCCTTGGCAAGCGCGATCAGGCGGTTGGTTTCGCCGCTCATCGCTGAAACCACGACGACTACGTCGTGGCCGGCGCGACGGAAGCGCGCAACGCGCCGCGCAACCTGCCTGATGCGATCGGGGGAACCGACCGAAGTGCCGCCGTACTTCTGAACCACTAGTGCCATCGTGGATTTCAACCTGTCTAGGAAAAGCGGAATTCTAGTGAAATTCAGCCGCTCACGTTGTTTTTCCGCGGCGCAGCAGGGAAACGTGTAGAGCCGTGGGCAATGGAAATTTTTTTAGTGGCGGGGGACTTGTATGGCGACAGAATATGGATATAAACTTCGGCGGGGCTATTACTAAAGTAATAGCTAGCCCTCAACCCTATACTTGAGGATGCCTCATGAAATCGATGGAAAAGGTTAACGCCCGCGAGATCCGGCACAAGCTCGGCATGAACCAATCCCAGTTTTGGTCGAAGATCGGCGTCACCCAAAGCGGCGGTTCGCGCTACGAAAGCGGGCGCAGCATGCCGCGCCCGGTTCAAGCCTTGCTGCGCCTGGTCCACGTGGAGCAAATCGACATCAACCGCGTCAAGCGTGAGGACTTCGAGGTCGCCGATTATCTCAAAGGCACCAATCCGGAATTGTTCAAGCAGCTAAAGAGAGACGCTCGGGCGCGGCCGAAAAAGGCGGCCTAGATCGAAGCGCTACGGGCTAACGCGCACCGTCAGCCCGGTACGCGAGCGGATCCGCGCGGCGACGGGCTCCAGTTCGACCGCGGTAGACCGAGTGAGCCGCGCCGCTTCGGGCTGCAACGACGGCCGCGCCAAACCATAAAGGAGCACGCCGCGAATCGCTCCCCTGTTGGCGTGATTGACCAGGTCGCAATAGGCATCAATCTCCGCGTCGGGCGCCATCCGGCCGTCCACGGCAAAAAAGGATGTCTGCACCCAGGTCGCGCAGAGTTCGGCGCAAAGGCTTAGGCGCCGCGCGACCTGTGCCGGCGTCATCGACAGGCTGTTGATACGCCGAAACCCCTCGGGAGTTCCAGCGTTGACTTTGAACCACACTTCGCCGCCGCACGCGGACAGCGCGCGCAAGCCGCGCTGCACATAATCGCGCCGCACCAGGCTGCCGTTGGTGATGAGTCGCGGTATGACGGCAGGCGCCAAGGAGAACTCGCGAAGCAAGTCGTCGATCACCCCCACCACCTCGGCGAATTCGAGCGCGCTGGTCGGTTCACCATTGCCCGAGATTGCGATATCGGCAACCTTCTTGTCGGAAGCGACTCCTTCGACCGGCGCGAAACCGCCTCGCAGGATGTCGGCAATAAACCCGCGCAACTCGCCGGCGAGCCGATCGAGATCGATTGGCGGCGCAGCGCCCCGTTTCAAATCAGGAACCTGGCAGTAAATGCAGCGCCAATTGCAAGCGTTGTTCGGATTCAGATTGATTCCGATCGAAACGCCCCCCGCGCGTCGCGATAGAACCGGATAGACGTAGGTAAGTCCCGCGGCGTCGCGGCTGTGATCGCTGGTAACCAGGCGAATGGGCGAGATCACGACAGGCAAGCAGGTTTGGCGAGGATGAGCAAATGTTATAGTCGACGCAGCGCAAACGCCAAATCCCTCTCCGCGATGCGCATTACTCGCCGCCTGGAATTCGATGCCGGGCACCGCATTCCCGATCACCGCAGCCATTGCCGGCATCTTCACGGGCACCGCTACGCGCTCGAAGTCACCCTGTCGGGCGACGTCATCCAGCAGCGCGGCGACACCCGCGACGGCATGGTCATGGACTTCGCCGAGGTGAAGGAGTTGGCGCGCGCGCATGTGGTCGAGCGCTGGGATCACGCGTTCCTCGTATCCAGCGGGGATAGAGCGGTGGTGAGCTTTCTCGCGTCGCTGCCCGACCACAAGACAGTCGTGCTGGACGAGGTCCCCACGGCGGAGAACCTGGCGCTGATCGCCTTCCGCGCGCTCGACCCGGTGTATCAAAACCGCTACGGCAACAACCTGCGCCTGGAGCGCGTACGCATCTACGAGACACCGAACTGCTGGGCCGACGCCTGCCGCACCGATCTGATCGGCCCGGCGCCAACCGGGAAGTAAGCGCTTGATTCGGACTTCACTCGGACTTCACTTCGGAACCCAGCGGAGTGTTGTCTGTACCCCGTTACCCTACAGCGCGCGGGGGCAGAGACCGCACTAGTAACCATCCCCCGGCAGAGCCGGGGGCATTCGATTGTGAGCCGCTCGAAGCGGCTGTCGGGGTCGCTAACGCGGCCCCGTATTGCTGGGGCCACCTAATCGGTGGTCGCTCATCTCCAAAGGCCGAGTTGATCCAACCGCTCGTCCTCCTGCTCCTGGTTCCGGATGTACTCGCGGATCACCGCCTCGTCCCGACCCACTGTCGAGACGAAGTACCCGCGGGCCCAGAAGTGCTGACCCACGAAGTTGCGCTTGCGCTCCCCGTACACCCGCGCCAGATGAATCGCGCTCTTGCCCTTGATGAAGCCGACCACCTGCGACACCGCGTACTTCGGCGGGATCGCGATCATCATGTGCACGTGATCGGGCATCAGATGCCCTTCCACGATCTCGCTTTCCTTCTGCGCGGCCAGCTTGCGAAACACCTCGCCCAAGTGCCGGCGCAGCTGCCCGTACAACGTCCTGCGCCGACACTTCGGGATGAAAATCGACGTGATATTTGCAGTCCCATGCCGTGTGGCTTAGACTTTCGAACTTGTCCATCGGGTTTCTTCCTTTCGTGTGCTTGGCGGCTCACGATTGAAAGTTTCTCCGATGGACACCCCCGAATACGTCAAACTTCTACTGCCTCCCCGGCAGAGCCGGGGGGCCTCCCTTGGTAGCTAGTGTAGTGCTTCGTTTGTCTTGGAGCCAAGTTGGCGATTGGCGCCAATGACCTTCTGGAGAATGTCATTGGCCTTGGCGGTCCAGACGAAAGGCTTGGGGTGTCTGCGCCAGGCGAAAATACGCTTTCCAGCCCGGCATATAACGCCGCAGTTCTTCCGCAACTTCGCTCAGGTTGCGTCCGCACGTCCGGCGAGTGATTTGCCGGATGCGCTGCTTGAAGGTGTCGATGGCCTTGGCCGCCACCGCCCGCTTGACCTCACCCCCGGCAGCACGCCACAGGGCATAGCCGAGGAACTTGCGGCCGCTCGCACGAGCTACAGCGGTCTTGGTCTCATGCACCTCCAAGTGAAGTCGGTCGTAGAGTTTCCGCAGTCCGTCCAGCACTCATTCGCCCGCCCTCCGACTGCGCACATAAACATTGCAGTCGTCGGCGTAGCGCACGAAGCGCTGTCCGCGTCGCTCCAGCTCCCGATCCACTTCGTCCAGCAACACGTTGGCCAGAAGCGGCGAGAGTGGCCGCGCCTTGCGGCGTGCCCTCATATCGCTCCATGACCACGCCGCCGTCCATGATGCCCGCAGCAAGATATCGCCGAATCAGCCGCAGTACGGCTTTGTCGTCGATACGCTTGGCAAGGCGGTCCATCAGAACGTCGTGATTGACCCGGTCGAAAAACTTCTCCAAATCGACATCGACAACCACTTTCCAGCCTTCTTGCACGTGACGCTGGGCTTGCAGCACGGCGTCGTGCGCGCGTCGGCCCGGTCGGAAGCCGTAGTTGTGTTCAGAGAACGTCGGATCAATCCGCGGTTGCAGAACTTGCAGTAGGGCTTGCTGGATCAACCGGTCGGTCACGGTGGGTATCCCCAGTTCCCGCATGCCGCCCCCAGCCTTGGGAATATGCACCCGGCGTACCGGTTGCGGCCGGTAGCGTCCCGTTTGCAACTCTTCCCGTATCCGGGGCCAGTCGGTCTTGAGACACTCGAGCGTGGCGTCGATCGTCTACCCATCCACCCCGGCACTGCCGCGATTGGCCTTGACACGTTTCCACGCCAAGACCATGTTCGCTCTCGCGGGTGCCTGTGTAAGCAGGTCACTTCGCCCCAAGCCTTCGGGCTCAGGTCGCGCCAGCCGTGCTTCATCGCGTCCAATACCCGGCAAAGCTTCACCTTGCCCTCTCTAGGCTCGCCCCGGTTGCCCAGGCTTCTGATGCGCTGCACGTCCAAGCGACATGGTCTCAGGCTCTCTTTCTCGTTCGGCCCTTTGCCCCTTGCAGGCAGCTACTACGGCCTCGGCTGACTCCTCGCTCCGTGTCTCCACGTTGGCCTTTCAGCCATCAGGCGAGGTCTCCCCAGGCAACAACGCGATCCTTCCCCGCACAACCGCCGGATTTACGACACCTCGCCTTGACCACGAGAGCTTCGCGGAACGTTGCCCGCTCGCCCTGCTCGGCACCGCCTCATATCCAGTTCTTGTCCATCGGCTCGCGGTTTCGCTCCGCGCTTCCTCTCCACACTCGGTCACCCTCATGCAGTTGCGCTTCACTTCGTTTGCTGTGGCCAACTTACGGGAGGACTTTCACCTCCAAGATCGCGCCCATGCTGGGCGCACAACGATAGATCGTGGCTTCGCACGATCTATCGTTGTTCGTTGGGTGTTCACAAACAGCTAACCGCGAAATGTGATTAGGCAGGTCCGACACATTGTCCGGTAGGGCGTTCGAGGCCCCCGTCTGCGACGCCCTGTTTGCCGTAAGAACAGGCGACTGTTCAATCACTTACGATTTCTCTTGACGCGCCTGGGTGAGGCTGGCACGCCCTGTGCTACATGGTCTGTGAGCGCAACGAAATTGCTCACCAACCCACCCAACCTTTAGGAGAAATTGAAATGAAATCGACTCTGATGATCAAAGACTTGTCCGTCAACAAAGAGCTGGACCGCAAGGCCCTGTGCGCCGTGCGCGGCGGTTCCAACTTCGCCATCGTCGGCGGCAACAGCCAGGCAGTCTTGGGCGGCGGGATCTTCAGCCCGGTCACGGCCGTGCAAGTGGGCCCCACCGTGACTCAGGTTGACGCCAGCGTTGATCTGAACCTGGCCACCATCAACAACGTCCTCGGCTACCAGGCGGCGGCGGCTTTCCAGGCCTAAACCGACATGAGCCGCGCTGTTGGGGGAACGCTTGCGATCCTCCGCAGTGCGGCTCACTTCCGTCCTGTGCCATCTTGGAGAGACCACATGAGTGCAATGACGATCACCGATCTTCGCCTGGACCGCGCCTTGGATGGCAAAACGATGTCGGGCCTCAGGGGCGCCGGCGCGCCATGGGTATTCGGCTGGATACGGCCCTTCGTGGCGGCAACGCCCAGCTTCGCTCCGGCGGTGAACTTCTTCCAGATCAACAACAGCTTCTATGCCGAACAGGTGATCGATCAGTCCAAGACGGTCAATATCAACAACTCGGCGCCCAATTCGACCATCACCGCCGTGCTCATCAGCTCGATGAGCAACACCGGCCTCGCTTTCTAGGCTAAGCCCGGGCTCCGCGGCCACGGAGCCCCGTCGCTTGGTCCCCTTGATACGATCAGCGGTCGGCGCCAAAAAATGGGGGCGAACGAACCGACCTTCAGCCGACGGCTTCGGCGGCATGGGTGGTCTGGGTGTCGAGCAGATCGATGATGTCGACCACCGAGCGTAGTTCGCCGAGGCGAACGGTGCCCAGCGCCAAGCCCAGAAGCGGTTTCGGGGCGGCGATGTGGCGGGCGACTTTCGCGACGCGCTGATCGCGCCTAGCGATGAGCGCCGTCTGGTCCGCCCCCGCCACACGCAGTGCCTGCGCGAAAGCTCCCACGCCCTCGCCCGCGCCTGCAGCAGACTGGCGCCGATCAAGGCCTCGTCGAGGCGGCCGGCCTGCCAGTCCAGCAGACGCAACAGAGGCCAGACCCCGGCCAGCGTGGTTTGGACCTGGTCGATCATCTTCAGCAGGATATCGTTCACCCGCTCGAAATCTGCTCTGGACAGTCGCGCATCGGTCATCGTGCGGGCGGCGGCGATGCCTAGATCCAGACAGATGTGGGCGTTGATGCCCAGCAGCAGGTGCTGCATGACGGTCGGCGGCCATTGGCCGGCGGCATCGAAGGTGACCTGCCAGGCGCGCGTGATGGCCGTGCCCTCGCTGTGGCCTGCCAACGCCTCGAAATAGCGGCCGGCAAAGACTATGGCCAGCCGCTCGGAGGCATCCGGGTTGTCGAAAGTGTCGGTCGAAAGGGCGCTCCGGATCCGCAAGGTGACGCCGCGATACAGCGCCGCGAAATAACCGAGCCGGTTTTCCTGCTGCCTGGCCCAGTCAAGGACGGCGTCGAAACGCGCGACCACCCCATCGATGTACTCCGGCGGCTTCGGGTCAAAAGGCCTGCTCATGCGCCGACGGTCACCCTGTTGAGACGGCCGCGCTCATCGAGCAGGATCGCGACTTCACGGTTGTCGTCACGCGCCTGCGCCAGAAGTAGCTGCAGGCGGCCGCCGTGGCCCGCCACGGGAATCTCGCGATCCTGGTCGAGGAGGACACTGACCAAGTGCCCGCCGGCGTCGAAGCACAGGGCGCGGACAAAGCCGGTGAACAGCGGCGGCACGCCCGTTGGCTCTTCGATGACGATTCCGGTCAGAGTTCCAGCATCGGGTTGGAAGGTCAGCACTTCGCGGGCGCCGGGCGCCGCATCGGCGTCGACGGCGATCTCGGCGAGCGCCGCCAGCGGCGTATGGACGGTGAAGCCCTTGACCTCGATTCCAGTGCCGAAGCGGATCTGCGTCGCGGCGGTGAAGGTCGCATCGGTGATCTGTACTTCGACCTTGTAGCGCCGGCCCGGGCGGAAGCGGTTGGGATCGACGCTCAGCCGTGGGTCGCGCGGCCGACCCACCTGCAGCGAGTGAACTCCAGACGTTCGACCTTGCGCTTGCCTTCGAGCATTCCCTTGAGTTCGACCCGCAGCGGCGCCAGGCCCGGCGCCTCGAAATCCGGTTCGGCAGTCAGCGTGCCATCGGGTTGCGGCTTCATCGGCCAGGAGCGGCCGGCGAAGTCGCTCAAAAGGGCTTCGAACTTACCCTCGGCCGGCTTGCCGTCCCACAGCGGCGTCGCGGTCACCCGGCTCTTCGCCGGCGGCTGTGACAGCAGGAAGGGATCGACCTGCAGGCGGATATCGAATTCCGGGCAGACCGAGCGGGCCATCAGGTTCATGCGCAGCGGACGAAAGTGCGGGTCGCCCGAGACTCGGGACGCGCCAGGTTCCCGGCGAGGGCGAGGGGATGTGCAGCGCGGTCATCCAGCCGCTGCCGATCTCGAAGGCGCCGTTCAAACCGTCGCGAAACAACGTACCCGAGGGCGAACGGGCCTCGATCGACGGCTCTCCGGGATGATGCCAGGTCAGGCCGAGCAACAACACTTTGGAAATTTCATCCGACGTTGACTTCGAAATCCTCGTGATTGACGCGCTTGCCGGTCGGCCTGCCCTGCGCATCGATCGCCAGCGTCGGCAGGCTGAACTGCTCCCACAGCAGTTTGGCCGGCGGGCGTGTCACCGAGCGTAGCGGCAGAACGCCGTTGTTGTTGACGATCTGCATCGAGTTGCTCATCAGCGCCGCCGAGGTGTCGGCCGCATATGCAGGCGTGGTGCTGATCGACTTTCAGGACATGCCAAATAGCTCGGCCTGGGCGACGAGGTCGGTCAGGGTCGCGTTCAGCAGGTCCGAGCCGATCCCCTGCGCGTTGAGGGCGATGCCGTTCCCGGCGAGCAAGGTGGCGAAACTGACGCCCTGTTCAGATTCGTAACCGCTACGGGTCAGCAGGCCATCGTGTTCCACCGTCTGGTTACCGTCGGTGAACAGCAGGATCTTCTTCTTGAATACCGCAGGAAATCCTGCCGGCGGGTTTGCCGCCATGTAGTCCGCCACCGTCCGCACGGCGTGAAAGATGTCCGTCAGGTTACCGACGGAAGCCTGAGTATTCGATTGGTTCTCGATGAAGTCGAGCAATGTCGCGACCGTTGGTGTCGTGTTGTGACCGGGAAACGGATAGGACGTCTGGCCGGTTATTCCGCTGGTCTGGTTGGCGAAGTACCAGAGGGAAACCGCCCAGGGTTCGCCGGACTCCGACACGCCCTGGGTTTCTGCGCTCACGTAGTTCACGGATTCCGTGGCCTCGATGATCTTGTCTTTCGAGGAGCCGTTTCCGGCGGGATGATACATCGAGCCCGATGCGTCGATGAGCACGGCAAGTTGCTTGGCCATACGGCGTCTCCTTAGTCTTAACCGGGTTCCATCCCGCGTGCGACGTCACGGCCGGCTGCGCCCTTGGCCCGAGGTCGCTAACGGGGTATTCTTCATGTCGCGCCCCCCCCGATTACCCATTCATCGGCAATGCTGGCCTAGCATACGCAAACGGCCGTTTATTTGGATGACACTGGCAACGGCCCCTACTCTCCCCAACCGGACCGGATCGAGGCACAAACTCTCTTCGCGCCCGTTGTTGGCCGCAACGACCTCGGCGCACCCGGCGCCAGTGCCGGGGACATCACGCTTTGATGCCCTCCACCCTATTCGCAAGGTCATGCGAAATCAATAGGCTTTTGGTATTAGGCAAAAGGAATGGTCATCCGCCGCGCTACGCGAGTTGCCCTCACCCCGTTCGGGTTCTCCGGTAGCCACAGTTGGCGCACATCCAAGGTAAGCATCAAAGGTGGCCATTTCCTCGCGAGATCGAGCCTGAGACCCGGAGGACAAGAAGCACAAGAAACGTGCTGCAGCGCAGACGCTTCACTGATGCCGGAATCGAACCAAGAGCAAGTACTGGGCGCCGCAACGCGTCCGCTCGACCGGGCGCCGGTCTATCGCAATCAGCGCGGCGATCGGCCTACAACGCCAGATCCCTTGCCGGCCGGTCCCGCTCCAGCCGGGCCACGGTCCTGCGCAGGTTGAGGCCGGTGTCCCGGCGCAACGCTTCGGCGGACGCACGAAACTCCGCCGGCGAGATTTCTATTCGTAGCACCCGCCGCAGCGAACGCAATGACGTTGGCGCATTCGCAGGGCGGAAACGTCAGCACGCGTGCCCCGAAGGCCTGCCCGAGTTGCCGCACGCTCTCCCGGAACCCCTTGCGGTTGCTGGGCGGGTTGGCGGAACAACCAGCAGGCCACGCCGAGGCCAGCCGTGCGCGGCAGTCGGTGTAGAACTCGCCGGATTCCAGCGCGCCCGCGCGGGCTTTGTGGTCGAAGCCATCCACCAGGATGATGTCGTACTTCTGCCGGCTTTCCTTCACCCAGGCGGCGCCGTCGGCGATTTCGATGCGCAAACGCA
>CAWGHV010000041.1:0-26063 GCA_963822375.1 uncultured beta proteobacterium
CCACATCAATATCACTTAAAAATTTCTTCCGCAATCTTTTTTGAATCAGCACCATTTTCCTTCAGTTTGTCGGTTATTTGATCAAAGCTTTTTTGATCCCTATTTTGACTTAATTTAAATACATGCTGAATATCAGTCAACTCAATTTCAAAAGCAATAATTGCCTTCATATTGTTTTTAATATAAGTTTCGTCCATCTTTTTAACCTGTGCAGGCGAATGAGGGTCATTTTCAAAATGTGCAGTAAGCTTAACCAATAGTGCATACAATCTTCATCGTCCAGAAATTTGAGTATACCCTTTGCATGAACGGCCTGATAATTCCAAGTACTGGCAACATTTTTTGTTTCATACCAACTGGCACTTACATATGCATGCGCACCATGAAAAATAGCAAGCACATTGGGCTGCACTTCAAACGCATTTGTACGCTGGCGCGGCGAATGGGATGCGCTGGCCGGGCGCTTCGACGCCATCGGCGACGCCGAGGTCGTGATCGCCGCCCACGTCAGTTCCGAGACGCGGAGTTTTTACGGTTACGTCAAGGATTGGCCGGCCGCGGGCTGGCTTGGTCTGTTCCAGCGTTTCGCCGCCGAGCCGGTCAAGTGGGTGTTGTTCGGGCATGCCCAGCCACAGCGCTTCGACGCTCCGAGGGTCATCGACCTGCGCGGCCGGACGTCATTTCTCGATGTGCTCTCGATCATCAAGAACCGGGCGAGGATACTGCTCGCGGTCGACAGCGGCATCCTCACGATGGCCTACTATCTGGACTGCCCATTCCCGCTGCATGTCGTTTCGCTGTGGTCGGACCCGCGCCAAGGCATCCTCAAGCAGGCGGTGGATTCGCCCAACCCGCTGTTGCGCCACACCGCCCTCGTCGGCGCGGGCGAGGATGTCAGGGCGCTGTCTGTCGACGACGTCGAAGCGGCCGTGCTCAGTGCGCTCGTGGCCGAGCGCGGCTTGGCGCGGAGTTCATGACGGCGCCGGCCGCGGCGCGGCGCGATTGGCTGGCGCTGGTTCCCGCCTGCGTTTTTCTCGCGATACTGCCGGTCACTCACACCGTCGCGTTGCGCCTGACTTGCCTGGCTGCGGCGGCGCTCGTCGCCTGCCTGGTATGGCGCCGCGACGCGCCTCCAGCGTTGCCTTGCAAGCTGCCGCTCCTCGCCTGGGCCGGGCTCGCCCTTGCATCGCTGACATGGACCATCGATTTGGAATATTCGGTCGGAGAGGTGCAGAACGAAGTCGGCTACGCGCTGGCTGCGTTCCTGATCTTCTACACGCTTACCCGCTCCGAAGAGGAATTGCGATTGTTCCTGCGCGTGGTCGTCGGCAGCGCACTGGCGATTTCGGCTTTCGCCATCGTGAATTTCGCTTGGCATCGAGACTGGGCGACCGCAGGTGCGTTCGGGGTCGGCGACCGCAATACCTACAGTACGTTCGTCGTGCTGGCGACACCGGCGCTGTTGCTGGCGCTGCTGGAGCGCAGGCTGGCGGTGGCGCCGCGCTGGGTGCTCGGGCTGGCGCTCGCGCTCGCGTTCGTCAGCGGCGCGCTGACGCTCAACCGAACCATGTGGCCGGCCGTCGGCGTCGGGATGGCGATCTACTTCGCCTTGCGCCACCGATGGAAAGTTCGCGGCGTGCCGGCGCGCATCAGGACGGCTGTGATCGTCGCGCTGGTCGTAAGCCTGGCGACGTTGCAGTTCCTGGCAATGAACCAATACAAGCGTGGTCTGGCCGATTTGATTTCATTCGGCCAGGTCGAGGCGATGGCCAGCGACCTGCGCTTTTCGATATGGAGCTATGCGATGGAGCGTGCCGGGGATCGGCCGAGTCACGGCTACGGCTTCGGGCGCGGCATTCTGCGGCGGGATTTCCGCGAGAAGTTCGACAACCCATTGGTCTGGCATTCCCACAACAAATTCCTCAACACCGCGATCGCTTTGGGTGTGCCGGGCTTGCTCACGCTCGCCTGGCTATACGCGGCACTCGGCTTGGCATCGTGGCGTATCAGGTCCGGCGATGACGACTCGGCAGCGCCGCTCGCAGCGTTCGGCCTCGCGCTGCTCGCGGCGATGCTGGTGCGCAGCCTCGCCGACGACGTGATCGTGCGCGATAACTCCCTGCTGTTCTGGTCGCTGCTGGGAATGAGCCTCGGGCTTGGGCGTCGCCTTCTGGCTCGGGCGAAAACACATCCGAGCCCGTAGCCCGGGTGGAGCGAAGCGCAACACGGATTCCATCGCGCTACGGGCTGCGATGGGCGCGCGGTTTCGTAAGAGCGGCGTCCTCGCCGCGATTCGGCGATCATCATGGCGCAGGCCTCATTCGCGGCCGGGAGGCCGCTCCTACAAGCTTGCTGTCCCCGCCTAGTGCGCCCGGTCCCAGTTCGGCCCCGATCCGACATCGACCGCCAGCGGCACGGCCAGCTCGGCGACGCCGCCCATCAGCGCCGGCAGGCGGTGCCGCACCGCTTCGAGTTCCCCGTCCGGCACTTCGAGCACCAGTTCGTCGTGCACCTGCAGGATCATGCGCGCGCCGAGCCGGTCGGCCTCGATCCAGCGCTGCACGGCGATCATCGCGAGCTTGATCAGGTCGGCGGCGGTGCCCTGCATCGGCGCGTTGATCGCCGCGCGCTCGGCGCCCTGGCGGCGCGCGGCGTTGCCGCTGCGGATCTCCGCCAGCCACAGCCGGCGGCCGAACACGGTTTCGACGAAGCCCGCCTCGCGCGCCTGCGCGCGCGTGCGCTCCATGTAGCGCGCGACGCCCGGATAACGCGCGAAGTAGCGCTCGATGTAGGCCTGCGCGGCGGCCCGCTCGATGCCCAGATTGCGCGCCAGGCCGAACGCCGACATGCCGTAGATCAGGCCGAAGTTGATGACCTTGGCGTAGCGGCGCTGCTCCGCGTTGACCTCGGTTGCGGCGACGCCGAAGATCTCGGCGGCGGTGGCGCGGTGCACGTCCTCGCCCTCGGCGAAGGCTTGCAGCAGGCGCTCGTCGCCCGACAGGTGCGCCATGATGCGCAGCTCGATCTGCGAGTAGTCGGCGGAGACGATGTGGCTGCCGGGCGGCGCGATGAAGCCTCGCGGATGCGCCGGCCTTCGGCGGTGCGGATCGGGATGTTCTGCAGGTTGGGATCGTTGCTCGACGAGCCGCCCGGTCACCGCCACCGCCTGCGCGTAATTGGTGTGCACGCGGCCGGTGCGCGGGTTGACCATGCGCGGCAGCTTGTCGGTGTAGGTGCTCTTCAGCTTCGACAGCTCGCGGTAGTCGAGGATCAGCTTGGGCAGCGGATAGTCGAGCGCCAGTTGCTCCAGCACTTCCTCGTCGGTGGACGGCGCGCCGCTCGGCGTCTTCTTCATCACCGGCAGCTTCTCGCGCTCGAACAGGATTTCCTGGATCTGCTTCGGCGAATTCAGGTTGAACGGCTGCTTGGCCACGTCGTGCGCCTGCGCTTCGAGCTCCAGCATGCGCGCGCCGAGTTCGTGGCTCTGGCGCGCGAGCAGCTCGACGTCGAGCAGCACGCCGTTGCGCTCCATGGCGAACAGCACTTCGAGCACCGGCATTTCGATCTCGCGATAGAGGCGCTCGAGCCGGCCTCCTCGGCCAGCCGCGGATACAGGGCCTGGTGCAGGCGCAGCGTGACGTCGGCGTCTTCGGCGGCGTATTCGGTGGCGCGTTCGACCGCCACCTGCTCGAAACCGATGCGCGCGGCGCCCTTGCCGGTGACCTCGTCGTAGCTGATGGTCTTCAGGTCGAGATGGCGCGCCGCCAGCGTGTCCATGTCGTGGCCCTTGTCGCTCTCCAGCACGTAGGATTCGAGCAGCGTGTCGTGGGCGATGCCGCGAGCGCGACGCCGTGGTTGGCGAGGACGTGCTTGTCGTACTTGAGGTTCTGGCCGAGCTTGGCGTGGCGCGGCGATTCGAGCCAGGGCGCGCAGGCGTGCGATGGCAAGCTCGCGCTCGAGCTGCGCCGGCGCGCCGGCGTAGCGGTGGCCGAGCGGCAGGTAGGCCGCGACGCCCGGCGCGACGGCGAAAGACATGCCGACCAGCTCGGCCGGCATCGGGTCGAGACTGGTCGTTTCGGTGTCGAGCGCGGTCAACTCAGCCGCTTCGATGCGCGCCAACCAGGCGTCGAATTGCTCCCAGGTCGAGGATCGTCTCGTACTGCCGTGCGGTCCGTCTGGCGCCGGCGCGGCGGCGGGTGGCGGATCGCTCGCGGCCGCCGCCGAGGCCGGTGCCTGCAGCTCGCGCAACCAGGTCTTGAACTCGAGCTGGGCGAACAGCTCGGCGAGGCGCTCGCCGTCGGCGGAGCGCGGTTCGAGGTCGGCCAAATGCAGCGGCAGCTCGAGGTCGCACACCACCGTGACCAGCTTGCGCGCGAGCGGCAGAAACCCCGTCGCCCGGCGCAGGTTTTCGCCGACCACACCGCCGATCTCGTCGGCATGGGCGACGATCTGGTCGAGCGAGCCGTACTGATGCAGCCATTTCACGGCGGTCTTCGGGCCGACCTTGTCCACGCCCGGCACGTTGTCGACGCTGTCGCCGACCAGCGCGAGGTAGTCGACGATACGTTCCGGCGGCACGCCGAACTTGGCTACCACGCCGGCCTCGTCGAGCGTCTCGTTGCTCATGGTGTTGACCAGCTTGACATGGGCATCGACGAGCTGCGCCAGGTCCTTGTCGCCGGTGGACACCGCACGGTCCACTCCCTGAGCCACGGCCTCGCGCGCCAGGGTGCCGATGACATCGTCGGCTTCGACGCCGTCGATCATCAGCAGCGGCCAGCCCAGCGCCTCGATGCACGCGTGCAGGGGCTCGATCTGCCGCGCCAGATCGTCGGGCATCGGCGGCCGATTCGCCTTGTACTGTGGGTACCAGTCGTCGCGGAAGGTCTTGCCCTTGGCGTCGAACACACAGGCCCGATAGTGCGCCGTATAGTCCTGGGCGAGACGGCGCAGCATGTTGAGCACGCCGTAGATCGCGCCGGTCGGCTCGCCCGCCTTGTTGCGCAAGTCGGGCATCGCGTGAAACGCGCGATACAGGTAGGACGAGCCATCGACCAGCAGCAGAGTATTCATTCCGACTTATCCTCGAAACAGCGTCGTAGCTTCGTAGGTTGGGGTGAGCGCAGCGAACCCCAACATCCTTGCATCGGCATTGAGTTGGGGTTCCTTCGTCACCCCAACCTACGTCCAATCGGGGCGCCGACCCTCGTCATGGCGATCTGGTATTCTTCATCATGCTCTCTCGCTGAATGACGACCATGGGAAAAGTCTTGCTGATGCTGGCCCTCGCCGTCGCGCTGCCCGCCGCGGCGCAGACCGACCGCCCGCCCAATCTGGAACCGATCCCCGAGCCGCCTCCGCCGCCGCCGGGCCTCGAACTCGATCCCGCGCTCGAACCGCAGGTGACCATCCGGCAGCAGGGCGAGGACAAGGTGGAGGAATTCCGCATCCGCGGCAAGCTCTACATGCTCAAGGTCACGCCGCCGCACGGCGTACCGTACTACTTGATCGACAGCCGCGGCGACGGCGTCATGACCCGCCAGGATCCCATGGATTCGGGTTTGCGGGTGCCGATGTGGGTGATCAAAGAGTTCTAGCGTCGTAGGTTGGGGTGAGCACAGCGAACCCCAACATGCCCACTTCATCGCGTGTCCGTTTTCACCCCTGTCACGTCGGAACAACTCTCCGACTGGCTGCACAACTATTCGATCGGCTCGCTGCTGAGCCTGCGCGGCATCGCCGCGGGCGTCGAGAATACCAACTACTTCGTCAACACCGCGCAAGGCCGCTACGTGCTCACGCTGTTCGAGCGCCTGGCGCGCGCCGAACTGCCGTTCTACATTCACCTCATGGCGCACCTGGCGCGCCACGGCATCCCCTGCCCGGCGCCGATCGCCGACCGCGACAACGAATATCTCGGCGCGCTCAACGGCAAGCCGACGGCGATCGTCACCCGGCTGGCGGGTGAGGCGGTTTCCGCGCCCGGCAACGCCCACTGCGCCGCCCTGGGCGAGGTGCTCGCAAACCTGCACCTCGCCGGCGCGTCCTACGGCCGCCGGCTGGAAAACCCCCGCGGCGCGCGCTGGCGCGAGGAGACCGCGCCGCAGGTGCTGCCCTTCCTGGCGCCGGCCGAGCAAGCGTTGTTGCGGCAGGAGTTGCGCTTTCAGGCAGCGCAGCGGCTCGACGATCTGCCGCGCGGCATCATCCATGCCGATCTATTCCGTGACAATGTGCTGTTCGAGGGCGGCGAGGCGGATGCGCGCATCGGCGGGGTGATCGATTTCTATTTCGCTGGCATCGACTTCCTGCTGTTCGACATCGCGGTCGCCGCGAACGATTGGTGCGTCGATGACGCCGGCGAACTCGATGCGGCGCGCACCGGCGCCTTGTTGCGCGCATACCATGCGGTGCGTCCGCTCAGTGCAATCGAGCGCGCGGCCTGGCCGGCGCTGTTGCGCGCCGCCGCGCTGCGCTTCTGGCTCTCGCGGCTGCACGACGCGCACTTGCCGCGGCCGGGCGAGATGGTGTTGCGCAAGGATCCCGACCCGTTCCGCGACATCCTGCGCCGGCGCATCGCGGCCGGGTCGGCACTGCCGTGGATTCGATCGACACCCGGCGGCGATTGAAGTTTGCCGGACCATGGGCTAGCATTGGTCGCTGCTCCGCGAAAAGAACCCGCAAACCACTTCGGCTACGCATATGACGGAACAGAATCCTTTCGAAGTGCCGCAGAAATCGCCGGCCGGCGGATCGAGCGGTGCCGACCCGCGCGGCGTCGAGGCGGGCCGCGGCGTGGAATGGCTCAAGACCGGCTGGCAGCTATTCCTCAAGAATCCGGGCATCTGGATCGCCATCGCGGTGACCTGGATCGTCATCTTCGTCGTGCTCAACTTCATTCCCGTGGTGGGTGCGCTGGCGTTCTATTTTCTCGCCCCGGTGTTCACCGCCGGGACGCTGCTCGGCTGCCGCGACCTGAGCCAGGGCGGCGAATTGCGCTTCGACCATCTGTTCGCCGGCTTCAAGCAGAACACCGGCAGCCTCGTCCTGGTCGGCCTATTCTATGTTATCGGTATTTTCCTGGTTGGTATCATCGCCGTCGCGGTGGTCGGCGGCGGGGCGGTCTCGGGTGCGCTCATCGGAGACGTTGGCGGCGGCGCCATGGCGGCCGGAAGCGTGTTGCTCGCGCTGCTGATCGTGCTCGCCCTCAGCGTCCCGCTGGCGATGGCGTTCTGGTTCGCGCCGGCGCTGGTCGCGTTCCGCGGCACGGCGCCGATCGACGCGCTCAAGGCAAGCTTCGCCGCCTGCTTGAAGAACATGATGCCGTTCCTAATCTACGGCATCCTGCTGCTCGTGCTGTCGATCGTCGCCACGATACCGTTCGGGCTCGGCTGGCTGGTCCTGCTGCCGGTGCTGATCGGCTCGATCTATGGCGCTTATGGCGAGATATTCGAGTAGTCCCGCCTTGCGCCGGGGAAGGGCTGAGTAAGTGAGCGAGACGGATGAAGCGCAAGGCGCGGCGCGCGCAGGGACCGAGACATATCAGATAGATAGGCGAGGGAGCGCGCGCGCCGCAACGCCGCGATGCGCCGTCGCAGCCACTTATTCAGTCCTTCCCTGAATGCAGGCGCTGCGCTTACCAGCCATGCGCGGCTGGTACTGGATCAGCGAGGGCTTTCGTCTGTTCCGTCGCAATCCACCGCTGCTCACCTTTCTCGCGTTCAGTTATTTCTTCCTGCTGCTGGTGGTCAATGTGATCCCCCTGATCGGCTGGATCGCCGCGTCGCTGTGCGTCCCGGCGCTATCGGTCAGCGTCATGAACGGCTGCCGCGCGGCCGACCGCGGCGAGCCGGTCCAGTTCAGCCTCATCGTCTCGGGGTTTCAACGCAATCGCAATACGCTGTTCGTGCTCGGCGCGCTCTACCTGGCTGCGACGCTGCTGGTATTCATGGCCGGGGCGGCGCTCAGCGGCGGCGCGTTGAGGGAACTGCTGAGCACCGGCAAGCCGCTCGATGCCCAGGCGCTGCGCGAGTTGCGCCTGCCGCTGCTGCTCATGATCCCGGTCGTGATGGCGTTCTGGTTCGCACCGCTGCTCGTCGCCTGGGACGACGTGAGCCCGTTCAAATCACTGTTCTTCAGCTTCGTTGCCGCCGTGCGCAACTGGCGCGCATTCCTGTTCTATGCTCTGGGCGTGATCTTCATCAGCACCGTGCTGCCGGCGCTGATTCTCACCTTCTTCGAAATGCTCTCGGCGTCGCTGGTACGCATCACCGCCGTCGCGATGACGCTGCCGCTGCTGTTCATCTTCGTACCGACGCTTTTCTGCACCTTCTACGTGAGCTATCGCGAGGTGTTCGTCGGCACGCCGCCGCGCGATGGCGATGCCGCAGACTAGTCGCGCGTTGATCGGCGTACTGGGCGGCACCTTCGACCCGGTGCATCACGGCCATTTGCGCCTCGCCGAGTGCGCTCGTGCGCAACTCGGGCTGAGCGAAGTGCTGTGGATTCCGGCGGGTCAGCCGCCGCATCGAACGCAACCGCGAACGCCGTCGGCTCAGCGTCTGGAAATGGTGCGACTGGCCATCGCCAGCAACCCGGCCTTTGCCGTCGACGACGCCGAGGTTCGCTCGGCCGACCTCAGCTACACAGTGAACACGCTCGAGCGCCTGCGCCGCCTGCGCGGTGCCGAGCACGCCTTGGTTCTGTTGCTAGGCGTCGACGCGTTCGCCGGCCTGACGACCTGGATGCGCTGGCGCGAGCTGTTCGAGCTGGCCCATATCGCCGTCGCGAATCGTCCCGGCTATCCGCTGCATGCGTGCGAACTGCCGGCGTTGCTCGCCGCCGAGTATGCCGTGCGTCACCGCGATTCAGCCGCGGCGCTGCGAGCCGAACCGGCGGGAGCGATCGTCGCGTTCGAGATTACGCCGCTGGCGATTTCCGCGACCGACATCCGCACCGACATCGCACGCGCAGCCAGCGTGCGCTATTTGCTCCCGGATTCCGTTCTCGACTATATTGAACGCAATCAACTCTACTCGGCCCCGCTGGATGGACGTTAGGAAGCTGCAAAGAATCGTCGTCGCTGCGCTCGAAGACATCAAGGCGCACGATATCGAAGTCATCAACACGACGAAGTTGACCTCCCTGTTTGACTGTATCGTGATCGCCAGCGCCGACTCGGCGCGGCAAACCAAGTCCTTGGCGCGCCACGTCCATGACAAAACCAAGGAGGCCGGCGGCGCCGTCATCGGCATGGAAGGAGAGGACAGCGGCGAGTGGGTTCTGGTCGATCTCGGCAGCATCGTGGTGCACATCATGCAACCCGCCGCGCGCGCCTATTACAACCTGGAGGAGCTATGGCAAACGCGGCCCAAGCGTGCGCGCGCGCCTGCCGCGGCGCAGCCGCCACCGCCGAGCTGACTCCGCGCCGATGCGGCTGATCGTCGCGGCGGTCGGAACACGCATGCCGGACTGGGTCGAAGCGGGGTTCCAAGACTTCGCCCGACGCATGCCGCGTGAGTTGCCGCTGCAATTGGTGGAAGTCAAGGCCGAGCCGCGCGGCACCGGCAAGCCTGTCGCTGCCCTACGCGAGGCCGAAGCCGCCCGCCTCGAGGCCGCGCTGCCGCGGCGCCGGCGCTTGCTCGCCTTGGACGAGCGCGGAACGGAACTGACCACGCGCAGCCTGGCGCGGCGGCTCGAAAGCCTCATGGCCGACGGCGAGGACGTGGTGTTCGCGGTCGGCGGGCCGGACGGCCTGGCGCCGCGGCTGATGCAAGCCGCGGCCGAGAGTCTGCGCCTGTCCGGCCTGACGCTGCCGCACGCCCTGGTGCGCGTGATCCTCGCCGAAGCGCTTTACCGCGCCGCCAGTCTGCTGCACCATCACCCCTATCATCGCGAATAGTGGAGGCACTATGCCCACCCTCGAGCCGCGGATTTACTTGGCATCGCGCAGCCCGCGTCGGCGCGAGCTGCTGCACCAGATTCACGTAAACTTCGAGCTGCTGCTGTTTCGGTCCGGCGCGCGCGAGGATCCGGACGTGAGCGAGGCACCGCGCGAGCATGAAAGCGGCAGCGAATACGTACTGCGGGTCACCCGCGCCAAGGCGCTCGGCGCGCTGACGCGCATGCAGTCTCGGCGGCTCGTACCGCATCCGGTGCTGGCCGCCGACACGACGCTCGACATCGACGGCATCGTCGTCGGAAAACCGGAGAACGCCGAGCACGCCGCGAAGATACTGCGTTACCTGTCGGGGCGCCGGCACCTAGTGCTGACGGCGATCGCGGTGACCTTCGGCAACCGCCTGGAAGAGGCGCTGAGCGAAAGCCAGGTGCGCTTCCGCGATCTGGACGAGGAAGAGATCCGCCGCTACGTCGCCACCGGCGAGGGCATGGACAAGGCGGGTGCCTACGCGATTCAGGCACGCGCGGCGACGTTCATCGAAGAGATCCACGGCTCTTATTCCGGAATCATGGGTCTTCCGCTGTTCGAGACGGCGCAGATCCTACGCCGGATAGGCTACCCGATATAGTTCCGGTGCGGAGGCGCAATGCCGCCGCGCGGCGTCTCTCCCTCCCGGACGGCACCGATCGGGCCAACCCGCAAAATGAGCGAAGTATTCCTCGTCAACTTCACCCCGCAGGAGTCGCGCGTCGCCTTGATGCAGCAAGGCGTGGTCCAGGAGTTGCTGGTCGAACGCACGGCGAGCCGCGGCCTCGTCGGCAATGCCTATCTCGGGCGCATCGTGCGCGTGCTGCCCGGCATGCAATCGGCGTTCATCGACGTCGGACTGGAACGCACCGCCTTCCTGCACATCGCCGACGTATGGGAGGCGCGCCGCAACGGCGATCCGGCGCGCCCGATCGAACGCTTGCTGAGCGAGGGCCAGAGCCTGGTCGTGCAGGTGCTCAAGGATCCGCTCGGCTCGAAAGGGGCGCGCCTGTCCACGCAGATCAGTATCGCCGGCAGGCTGCTCGTGTATCTGCCGCAGGAAAAGCACATCGGCATCTCGCAGCGGATCGAGGACGAGGCCCTGCGCGAGATGCTGCGCGAGAAGCTGCAGCATCTGGTGCCGGCCGAGGAGCCCGGCGGCTTCATCATCCGCACCATGGCGGAAAAGGCCGGCGACGAAGAGCTGGCCGGCGACATCGCCTATCTGCGCAAGATCTGGAGCGAGATCCGCAACGCCGCGAGCAGTGCCGCGCCGCCGGCGCTGTTGTACGAGGACCTGCGCCTGGGCCACCGGGTGTTGCGAGATCTGGTGAGCAAGGACACGGCGCAGATTATCGTTGACTCGCGCGAGAACTATCTGAAGCTGAGCGCGTTCGCCGCAGAGTACATGCCGCAGGTCGTGCCGCTGTTGGAGCACTACACCGGAGAGCGTCCGCTGTTCGATCTGCACGGCGTCGAAGATGAAATCCAGAAGGCGCTGGCGCGCCGGGTGGAGCTGAAATCCGGCGGCTATCTGATCATCGATCAGACCGAGGCGATGACGACGATCGATGTCAACACCGGCGGCTACGTCGGTTCGCGCAGCTTCGACGATACGATCTTCAAGACCAACCTCGAGGCCGCGCAGACCATCGCACGCCAGTTGCGGCTGCGCAACCTCGGCGGCATCATCATCATCGACTTCATCGACATGGAAGGCGAGGAGCACCGCGGCGCGGTACTCGCCGAGTTCAACAAGGCCCTGGCGCGCGATCGCACGCGCATGTCGGTCAACGGTTTCACCGCGCTCGGCCTGGTCGAGATGACACGCAAGCGCACGCGCGAAAGCCTCGCCCATGTGCTGTGTGAGGCGTGTCCGGTGTGCGGCGGCCGCGGCGAGGTCAAGACCGCGCGCACGGTGTGTTACGAGATCCTCCGCGAGCTGCTGCGCGAAGCGCGACAGTTCAGCGCGCGCGAGTTCCGCATCCTGGCCTCGCCGGCGGTGATCGATCTGTTTCTCGACGAGGAGTCGCAAGCGCTGGCGATGCTATCCGAGTTCATCGACAAGCCGGTGTCGCTGCAGGCGGAAGGTAGCTATTCGCAAGAGCAGTTCGACGTGGTGTTGTTGTAGTTGTTGTAGGTTGGGGTGAGCGCAGCGAACCCCAACAAGTCGGGGCGCTCATGGCGTTGGGGTTCGCTGCGCTCACTCCAACCTACGGTTGCTACGGTTGCAAGGGTTGCTTCGGCGACCTTCCCAGCATGTAGAACTCCTCGTTGGGCCGCATCGAAGTCATGTTCGCCAGGCGATTGCTCATGGCGAAGAACGCCGCGATCGCGCCGATATCCCAGATGTCACTGTCACTGAAGCCGTGGCCGCGCAGCACATCGAGATCCCCGTCGCCGACGACATGCGATTCGAGCGCCACCTTGAGCGCGAAATCGAGCATGGCGCGCTGCCGCGGCGTGATGTCGGCCTTGCGGTAGTTGACTGCGACCTGGTCGGCGACGAGGGGCTGCTTGGCGCGGATGCGCAGGATGGCGCCGTGGGCGACGACGCAATATTGGCAATGGTTGGCACCGCTGGTGGCGACGACGATCATCTCGCGCTCGGCCTTGGTGAGACCGCCGGGGCCCTCCATCAGCGCATCGTGGTAGGCGAAAAACGCGCGAAATTCGTCGGGGCGGTGGGCGAGGGTGAGAAACACATTGGGAACGAAGCCTGACTTCTCCTGCACCGCGAGTATGCGGCCGCGAACATCGTCCGGCATGTCCTGTAGTGCGGGCACGGGAAAGCGGCTGATCGGTTTGTCGGCGTTGGTGTTCATGCGATATCCTCCAAGCAGGGTTTGCGCTACATGTGTCTGTTTTCCAATCCGATTACGAGGAGCCCATTATGGCCGCCGACGAACGCAGCGATCTTCACAGTCTCCTACCCGAGGTGCCGTTCACCCGCCGCGGATTCGTCGTGACCATGCTGGCGAGCGGTTTCGCGCTGGCCGTCCAGCCTATCGCCGCCCAGCAGGCCATCGCCACCGACAGCGCCGGGCTGACCGCGGGCGAGGTCAAGATTCCGACCCAGGACGGCACCATGCCAGCGTATCGGGCGCGGCCGGCCGACGGCAACAAACTGGCGGTGGTGCTCGTGGTGCAGGAAATCTTCGGCGTGCACGAACATATCAAGGATGTGTGCCGGCGCTTGGCCAAGCTCGGCTACCTCGCCATCGCCCCCGAACTTTACGCTCGCCAGGGCGACGTTTCAAAGATCAGCAGCATCCCCGACATCTTGAGCAGCGTCGTATCCAAGGTTCCCGACGCCCAGGTGATGGCCGACCTCGACGCCTGCGTGGCCTGGGCCAAGGACCACGGCGGCGACACGACCCGGCTGGCGATCACCGGCTTCTGCTGGGGCGGGCGCATCACCTGGCTGTACGCCGCCCACAATCCCAAGGTCAAGGCCGGCGTCGCCTGGTACGGCCGGCTGGTCGGCCAGGCGAGCGAGTTGACCCCGCAGCATCCGATCGACATCGCGGCGCAACTCAAGGCGCCGGTGCTCGGACTCTACGGCGCCGAAGACGGCGGCATTCCGCTCGACACTGTGGACAAGATGCGCGAGGCGATCCAGGCCGCCGGCGGCAAGTCCGAGATCCACGTCTACGCCGATGCGCCGCACGCCTTCCACTCCGATTACCGCCCCAGCTACCGCAAGGAAGCCGCGGAGGACGGCTGGAAGCGAATGCAAGCCTGGTTCAAGCAAAACGGTGTCTGAAATTCGGCTGGAGCCTCCCTGACTTCGTAGGAGCGGCCTCCTGGCCGCGAGCAAGAGCTTCTCGACGTGGCGGATGTTCGCGGCCAGGACACCGCTCCTACGTGGGCTTTGCGACGGCGCTCAGAGCTTGTGAATGAATCGTAGCGAGTAGGCCGAGTTGTGGCCGCTCGCCAGTTTATGCATTCCGGCTTACACGGGGTCCTCCTAGGGCGCCGCGATCAGCCCGACCAGCTTCAATTCCCCGCCCTCGCTGCGGGCGACGGCGATGGCCCCGGCTTCGGGTGAGATCCCGACGAGCGTGCGTATGTTGACCTGGTGCGTCACCAGCACCAGGTTCTCGGGCGGCGCTATCCGCGCGGCACCGTCGAGAACCTCGCGCTTCTGCTCCGCCTCGCGAGAGTTGTCCTGGAAAGTCGAGTTCAGCGCCCGCCACGATGCCGCCTTGCCGAACGCGAGGTAGGCCGTATCCATGCAGCGGCACCACTGACTAGTGCGCGCGTCGGTGACCGGTATCCGTCGCGCGCGGAACGCCTCGCCGAGCCGCCGCGCCTGTAGCCGGCCTGCGGGAGAGAGGTTGCGCTGAGTGCCACAGTCGCCGATGCGAAAACCCGGCGGATCACCCGTGCCCGGCTCGGTGACGGCGTGGCGGATCAGCAGCACGTAGCCGCCTTCCTTGAGCCGACCCCACAGCGCCTCGTCGGCATCGGCCGACGGCGCGACGAGCAGGACGAGCAACAGCAGCCACTTCATCTAGACGTAATCCTTGGAGGTTCTCAGTTGCCCACCGACCGGCTTCGGGGACTCGTGACTCTATCACAGGCCCTTGGAGTAAACTCGGTCGCAGATGCGCCCTTCTCCTGCGCCGCACCGAGATCGCCATGAAGCTCAATGATGCAAATATCATCCGCACCCAGTGCTACATCGACGGCGCGTGGCTGGATGCCGACAACCGCGCGACCATGGGGGTGCGCAATCCGGCGACCGGCGAGATTCTGGCCCGGGTGCCCGACATGGGCGCCGCCGAAACAGGCCGAGCGATCGCAGCCGCAGATGCCGCATGGCCCGCGTGGCGCGCCATGACAGCGAAGGAGCGCGCGGCGCTGCTGCGCGAATGGCATGCGCTGATGCTCGTCCACGCCGACGACTTGGCCAGCCTGATGACCGCGGAGCAGGGCAAGCCGCTGGCCGAGGCCAAGGGCGAGGTGGCGTACGCCGCGAGCTTCGTCGAGTGGTTTGCCGAGGAAGGCAAGCGCACCTACGGCGATACCCTGCCCAGCCCCAGCCCGGACAAGCGCCTTATCGTAATCAAGCAGCCGATCGGGGTTTGCGCCGCGATTACCCCGTGGAACTTTCCGGCGGCGATGATCACGCGCAAGGTGGCGCCGGCGCTGGCGGCCGGATGCACGGTGGTGGTCAAGCCGGCGGAGCAGACGCCGCTCACCGCGCTGGCGCTGGCCGACCTCGCAGTGCGCGCCGGATTTCCTGCCGGGGTTGTCAACGTGATTACCGGGAATCCGCTTGCCATCGGCGGCGAATTGACCGCCAATCCGAGCGTGCGCAAGCTCTCGTTCACCGGCTCGACCGAGGTCGGCCGATTGCTCATGGCGCAGTGCGCGCCGACGGTGAAGAAGCTCTCCCTGGAGCTCGGCGGCAACGCGCCCTTCATCGTTTTCGACGATGCGGATGTCGACGCGGCGGTCGAGGGTGCGCTCATGTCGAAGTATCGCAACACTGGCCAGACCTGCGTCTGCGCCAATCGCCTGCTGGTGCAGGACCGCGTCTACGATGCCTTCGCCGTCAAGCTGGCGCAGAAGGCCCGCGAGATGAAGGTCGGCAACGGCGCCGATGCGGGCGTCGTGCAGGGGCCGCTGATCGACGAGCAAGCGCTCGCGAAAGTCGAGGAACACGTGGCCGACGCGCTCGCCCAGGGTGCCAAGGTACTCACTGGCGGCAAGCGCCACGCACTCGGCGGAACCTACTACGAGCCGACGGTGCTCGTTGACGTCACGGAAAGCATGAAGTGCGCGCGCGAGGAAACGTTCGGCCCGGTGGCGCCGCTGTTCCGCTTCGGCGCCGAGGAAGATGCGCTGCGCATGGCCAACGCGACCGAGTTCGGGCTTGCCGCTTACTTCTACTCGCGCGACATCGCTCGCTGCTGGCGCGTCGGCGAGGCGCTCGAGTACGGCATCGTCGGCGTCAACACCGGCATCATCTCCAATGAGGTCGCGCCCTTCGGCGGCGTCAAGCAGTCCGGCATCGGGCGTGAGGGCTCGAAGTACGGCATCGAGGAATATCTCGAGATCAAGTACCTGTGCCTCGGTGGTATGAATTGAAGCACGATTGGCGGGAAACCATGACATGAAGATCCGCGCTGCCGTACTCAACGCGATGGGCCTGGCGCCGCCCTACGCGCAAAGCAAGCCTGTGGCGGTCGAGACCATCGAACTCGACGGTCCCGGGCCGGGCGAGGTACTGGTCAAAATCGCCGCCGCCGGACTGTGCCATTCCGACCTGTCCATCATCAACGGCGACCGAGCGCGGCCGATGCCAATGGTGCTCGGCCACGAGGCCGCGGGCATCGTCGAGGAATGCGGCGCGGGTGTGACCGACCTCGCGCCCGGCGACCACGTGGCGCTGGTCTTCGTGCCCAGTTGCGGCCACTGCATTCCGTGCATGGAGGGCCGGCCGGCGCTGTGCGAGCCGGGCGCGGCGGCGAACACTGCCGGCACCCTGGTCGGCGGCCAGCGCCGTTTGCACCGCGCCGACGGCAGTGTGTTGAATCACCAGGTCGGCGTGTCGTGCTTCGCCGAGTATGCCGTCGTCGCCCGCGGCACGCTGATCAAGATCGACGCCGACCTGCCGCTCGATGTCGCCGCCCTCTTCGGCTGCGCGGTGCTCACCGGCGTCGGCGCTGTGATCAACTGCGCCCGGGTGCCGCTGGGCAGCACTGCCGCGGTCATCGGGCTCGGTGGCGTCGGCCTGGCGGCGCTGCTCGGCGCCCAGGCCTGCGGCGTGCGCCGACTCGTCGCCATCGACGTGCGCGAGGAAAAACTGGAACTCGCGCGCGCGCTGGGCGCCACCGCGACCTTCAACGCCGGCGACCCCGATCTTGTCGCACAAGTGAAAAGCGCCACCGGCGGCGGGGTCGATTTCGCGTTCGAGATGGCGAGTTCGGTGGACGCCCTTGCTCATGCGTACGGGATAACACGGCGCGGCGGCACGACGGTGACGGCGAGCCTGCCCAATCCGGCGCACCTCTTCCCCCTGCCGGCGGTGAATCTGGTGGCGGAAGAGCGCACCATCAAGGGCAGCTACCTCGGCTCGGCGGTGCCGGCGCGCGATATCCCCCATTACATCGCGCTCTACCGCGCCGGCCGCCTGCCGGTGGATCGGCTGGTCAGCGAGCGTATCGGCCTCGACGCGATAAACACCGGCTTCGACCGCCTGGCGCGCGGCGAAACCGTGCGCCAGGTGATCGTGTTCTAAGGGTTCATGAACATATAGCGTGCAGCGCAGATCGAGCGCAGCGCGATCCGGGATTCTTCCCCGAATCGCGCCCCGTTTGTGCGCGCCCTTGGCGTTGAAACCAGATGGTTGACATCCCGCCCGCACTTATCGACAGGCTCGCCGCTGCAAGCCGCGTCGCCGTGCTGACCGGCGCCGGGATCTCCGCGGAGAGCGGCGTGCCGACCTTCCGCGAGGCGCAGAGCGGACTCTGGGCGCGGTACAACGCCGAGGAACTGGCGACCCCCGAAGCATTCCAGCGCAACCCCAAGCTGGTATGGGATTGGTACGCCTGGCGCCGCGAACTCGTTGCCCACGCAGCACCGAACCCCGGCCATTTCGCGCTCGCCGAATTGCAGACTCGCTTCGAGGATTTCAAACTCATCACTCAGAACGTTGACGGCCTCCATCAGCGTGCCGGCAGCCGCGACGTGATCGAGCTGCACGGCAGCCTCACGCGCACGCGCTGCTCGGACGAGGGCACCCTGGTGCCGGTGTTCCCGGCCGAGGAGTCGCCCCCGCGCTGTCCGTCGTGCGGGGGGCTGCTGCGCCCCGACGTGGTATGGTTCGGTGAGATGCTGCCGGTGGAAGAGTTGGCGCAGGCCAACTACGCAGCCCTGCGCAGCGAGGTTTTCGTGAGCGCCGGAACCTCGGCACTGGTGTTTCCCGCCGCCGACTTGCCGCTCATCGCGCTGCGCGTCGGCGCGACCGTGGTCGAGATCAACCCGGCCGAGACCTCGCTCTCGCGGCGCGCACACTTTCGGCTGCACGGGCCTTCCGGCGTCGTGCTTCCGGCGTTGCTGGCAGCGCTCGATGCGGCGCGCCCATCCGCACCCCATCGCGGCTTGCGTTGAGGGTGAGGCCTTAATTCCGCGGCTGCGCGCCAACGTCATGCAACTGGCCTATCGCGCGCTGTCGCTGCCGGATGCTCAGCTCGTCGCGGACCTTTTGCGCACCGTCGGCATCGACGCCCACATTTTCAACCAGAACGCCCAGAGCGCGGCCGGCGAGATTCCGCCCGCTGTCGCGTACCCGCAAGTGTGGGTCGTGCAGGATAGCCAACTCGCGCGGGCACGGGCATTGATCGCGGAGTTCTTTAGTCGGCCCGCACCCGGGATTCGCTTTTGTTCCCATTGCGGCGAGGAGAATCCGAGCAACTTCTTGAGTTGTTGGGCGTGTCGAGGGGATCTTTGATTCGGCTCGGCGATGCGGCGATCTACCTGGCCTTGGCCGTTGCGCTTGGCCGGGCAGCCTCCGCGACTTCGTAGATGGGCTCATCCAATTGCCCGCTGATCCGCACCGGCACCGTGATGCGGCGCGGGTTGGCTCGGTCCGTTCCCGCTTGGCCGGTCGCGCCGCCGACGACGTTTGCGGTCGCCGTGTAGTCCATCGACCCCTCGGCGAAATCGATGCTGCCCTTGCCGCCCAAACGCAGCAATGGCGACGTGGCGACAAAGTCGTCGGTGCGGGCCACACCCTTGGCGATGCGAAACGAGGCCGATAGTTTGGAAAAATCGGTCTTCGACGCGCCCCTCGTCCGCGGCGCGGCCGGTTTGTCGAGCGCAGCGTGCGTCTTCGACGCGCGCGCCGATTCGATCAGGTCGATTCCGTTGATGGCGCCGTCCTCGAGCGCGACGCGGGCGGTGCCGGCGAGCGAGCGTTTCAGCGCACCGGCGGTGGTCCATGCGCCGACGAGATCGAACACGACCTCGCCTTGGCCGGCGATGAAATCCCGGTCTGCGAGATCCTTCAACAACGCACTGACGCTGACGCCGCTCAACCTTTGGCTGAGGGCCATCCGGTTCTTCTCGGCGTCGATGGCCAGCTTGCCGGCCAGCGTGCCGTCGTAGAGGCTGGCCGCCATCGGGTCCACTTCGAGCCGGCCGTCCTTGGCCCGGATCTCGAGGCGGATGTTCTGCGCCTTGACGTTGGACAGCTGCAGCGCGCCGATCTTCAATGTGCCGTCGGCATTCAAGCCCTCGAGCACCGACAAGTCGATTGGCTGGTCCGGCTGCTCGGGCTCCTGCGGCCGCGGCGGGAAGTACCGGTCAATGTTGATGCGGTCCACCTCGACGTCGAAGCCGACGGCGAGCGGCGCGAACTTCGGCGCGCTCCATTGCGCGCGGATGTGAGTGTCGTCGAATTTGGCACTGACGTCTCCGGAAGCCGCCTGCTGCGCGACGTTAACATGCAGGCGGCCGTTGACCGGTAGGTCCACGCTCTTCATCGGCAGATCCGGATTGGCCACGTTGAATGCGCCGCTGAACCTCGCCAGATCGAGGGTGCGTGCGCCGAGGTCCGCCGCGAGCGAGGTATTGAGGCCGCCCCTGATGCGGGTCCGCGTGTGCGTGGCGTCGAGTCTAATCTTGACGTTGCCGATCTTGAGTGCCTTGGTCGAGCCCTCCAGGCCTGCGAGAGCGATCCTCGCATCGAGTCTATGCCGCGCCGCGCCAAGCTTGAGGCCAAGCGTCGCGGTCTGGCCTATCGCGCGGTCCGATTTCAACACCAGCATCGGTGCATCGATTTCGACTTCGAAGTCCTCCTCCCCGCGCTTGCCGCCGGCTGTCAGGTCCAGCCGCTCGATCTCGATTTCACCAACCGGATGTTTTAGTTGCAGCGCGCCTGCCGACAGCCGCAGCGCGAGCGCCTCGACGTCCGCCACCGTGCCGTTGAGGCTGGAATCGACGTCGAACACGGCATACCGCGCTTGGTCCGCATCGTAGCGATAATCGCCGCTCATGGCGATATCGAACGCGGCGGCGGGTTGGTCGACTTCGAGCTTGCCGTCGAACGCGAGCTTGCCTTCGGCGGCGTTGCCAAGGCGCCCGGTGGCAAGATCAAAACCGCGCGCGCTGAACCGCCGGCCGAGTTTCTCGTCGTAGAAATCGACCCGGCTGTCGGTGACCTTGACGCCCGCAATGTCGAAGCGCAGCGTCTCGCTATCTTGCGTCTGGTTGGCCAGCAAGTCATCAATGTTGAAGGTACCGTCCTTGTGCCGAACGAGCGTTGCCTTGACACCGTCGAGCACCAACTTGTCGATGACCACTCGCTTTTCCAGCAGCGGCAATACGGCCAGCGAAAGCTGTGCCGCTTCGAGCGTGGCAAACTCCTGCCCGCTCGCGTGCTCGCTCAAGCTCGCCTTTCCGAGCTTGATGCCGAGCGACGGCCAAAACGAAATCTCGATTTCGCCCTCGATCTCGAGCGTGCGCTGTTTCTTTTCCTCGACAATCTCGATGATCTCGGCCTTCACGCGCACGGCATCGAAGGTGGCCACGATGAAGACGGCGGCCGCGATGAGCAGCGCGGCGATGCCGCCGAGCGCGAAAGCAACGTATCTGAGTATTCTCAACGGCGTCACCGTGTGGGGCGCCGGCGCTTGGATTCCGGCGCCCGCGCGTACTCCCGTACCGATCCGGCTGGCCGCTTCGCAACCCCGGCGCCGGGTCCGATCAGGGTACCAAAGTCGCCGCTGCGTTTGTAGCCTCGGCGCGCAACAGGCGCTCAGCGCGCGCCAGCATCCCTGCCATGCACGGCGCACAAGTTGCCGATTGTCATTGAGAGTGTGATATCTTCGCGACCGGCGAGGAGGCGCCGTCCGTATGAAACTCAGGAATAGGAGAATCGAATGAGCATAGTGAGCGAGTTCAAAGAATTTGCCATGAAGGGGAATGTAGTGGACCTCGCCGTCGGCGTGATCATCGGCGCCGCCTTCGGCAAGATCGTCGATTCGGCGGTCGGTGATCTGGTCATGCCGCTGATCAGCTCGGTGGCCGGCGGATTGGACTTCAGCAACTATTTCATCCCGCTGGCTGGGCAGGCCGCGGAGCTCACGCTCGTCGAGGCAAAGAAGGCGGGGGCGGTCTTCGCCTACGGCAATTTCATCACCGTGGCGCTCAACTTCATCATCCTGGCGTTCATCATTTTCATGATGGTCAAGCAGATCAACCGCCTCAAGCGGGAAGCACCGCCGGCGCCGCCCGCGCCGCCGGAAGACGTGGTGCTGCTGCGCGAAATCCGCGACGCGCTGAAGAAGTAGCCCGATCGAGCGTTCGGCGGCGCGCGCTGCGCGTCGTCGGCCGCGGGTCCGAGCCGCTGCCCGTGGAGAGCCCTCACAAAGGCAAGACCGGCCTGCGCCGAATCTGGAACGCATTCCACTACTCGCTCGCCGGCCTCGCGGCGGCGTACCGCCACGAGGACGCGTTTCGCCAGGAAGTCATCCTCGCTGCCGTGCTCATCCCGCTCGCGCTTTTTCTGCCGGCGAGCGCGATCGGCAAGGCCCTGTTGATCGGCAGCGTGATCCTGGTGATGGTGGTCGAGTTGCTCAACTCGGCGGTCGAGGCGACGGTGGACCGTATCTCGCTGGAAAACCATCAACTGGCCAAGCGCGCCAAGGATATCGGCAGCGCAGCGGTCATGCTGTCGCTGGTCAATGTCGCCGTGATCTGGGGCTTCGTCCTGTTCGGCTAGGGCTGCCCTAAAACCATCCCGCCGTAACCGAAACAACATCCTGCCTTCATCTTTCCGTTACGCAACGGGGCGATCCTGTGCGCGATGGAAACACCCATCGTCGAGCAATCCGACCCGGCTCCGCAGCGGCTACGGATCGCAGTGGTCACCGAAACCTTTCCGCCGGAGATCAACGGCGTAGCCATGACCATCGGCCGCATGGTCGTCGGGCTGCACCAGCGCGGGCACGCGATACAACTGGTGCGGCCCAAGCAATCCGCGCAGGACCGGCCGCGAACCGGCGCCGGGTTCGAGGTCGTGCGCGTACGCGGGGTGCCGATCCCGCGCTACGCCGGCCTCAAGCTGGGGTTGCCTGCCAAACGTTCGCTGCTGCGACTGTGGGCGAAATGGCGGCCGGACGTGGTCCACGTCGTGACCGAGGGGCCGCTCGGCTGGTCGGCGATCGCCGCCGCACGCCGGTTGAATCTTCCCGTCACTTCGGACTTCCACACCAACTTCCACAGCTATAGCCGGCACTACGGGATCGGTTGGCTGCAACGGCCCATCGCCGGTTACCTGCGCGCATTCCACAACCGCGCCGATGTCACGTTCGTGCCCACCGCCGCGCTCGTGCGCGAGCTCAGCGCGACCGGGCTGCGACACCTGAAAGTCATCGCGCGCGGCGTGGATACGGCGCAGTTCCGGCCCGAACGCCGTTCGCGCGAACTACGCGCCGCCTGGGGCGTCGGCGACGACGGGTTCGCCGTGATCCATGTAGGGCGCATCGCAGCGGAGAAGAACCTCCCGCTCCTGCTGCGGGCGTTTGCCGCGATTCGGGAGCGGCGCCCGGACGCGCGCCTGATCCTGGTGGGCGACGGACCGGCGCGCGCCGAACTCCAGAACACCGCCCCGCAGCATGTGTTCGCCGGCATGCGCATCGGTGGCGACTTGGCCGAGCACTACGCCTCGGGCGACCTGTTCCTGTTCCCCAGCCTCACTGAGACCTATGGCAACGTCGTGACGGAGGCGATGGCCAGCGGGCTCGCCGTCGTCGCGTTCGACTGCGCTGCCGCGGCCGAACTGATCCAGCCCGGCACGAATGGAGTGACGGCGCCGCCCGGCGTCAGCTGCGCCTTCGTCGACGCCGCGGCGGCGGTGGCGGCAGACCGGGAGCTGATCGCGAGGCTCGGCGCCAACGCGCGGCAGCGCGTCGCGACGCTCGATTGGGAGCACATCAACGAAGCGTTCGCCGCCGCGTTGGCGCAGGTCGTGCGGACGCACGAGAGGAAGCTTCATGCAAGGCACTCATTTGTCATGGCACCGGATTAGCGCTGCCGAACTCGCGCTATGCGTGCGCTGCAACCGGGTCAGCCGGCAGCCGGCGCTGCGGGTCGTGTTCGCTGCCGTCAGCCGCCTCGGCGACGGCGTCGCCTGGTACGCGCTGATCGGCGCGCTGCCGCTCATCCACGGCGCCACGGCGCTGCCCGTCGCGTTGAGAATGACGGTCGCGGGAGCGTGCGGCGTTCTCGTCTACAAGTGGCTCAAGCACAAGACGCTGCGCCCGCGTCCATACCAGCTGCTGCCGGCGATCGAAGTCGCGAGCGCGCCATTGGATCAATACAGTTTTCCTTCCGGGCACACGCTGCACGCGGTGTGCTTCACCACGATCGCCACCGCCTACTACCCGGAACTGGCGCCTGGACTCGTGCCATTCGCCTTGCTCGTGGCGGCGTCGCGGCCGATTCTGGGACTGCACTATCCGAGCGACGTGCTGGCGGGCGCCGCGCTTGGTTTTCTGGTCGCCCAGATCGCCCTCCTGATTTGACTCGCATACGCGAGTGTGCGCCCATGTCCCACGCCTCGCGGCGGCGCTAGCTCGCACGCGCCGCGCTGCGCCTTGCACTCCGCCGCCGCCATGAAGATCCTGATGATCTCCGACGTGTACTTCCCGCGCATTAACGGGGTATCGTCATCGATCGAGACCTTCCGGCGCGAGTTGCAGGCGCGCGGCGATCAAGTATGCGTCATCGCGCCGCGTTACGGCAACGCCGATCCGCGCGACGACGTCATCCGCATCGCGGCGCGCGGCGTGCCTTTCGACCCGGAAGACCGGCTGATGAGCAGGTCCCTCATCCTCGCCCAGGCGTCGCGGCTGCGCGAATGCCAATTCGATCTAGTGCACATCCACACCCCCTTCGTCGCCCACTACGCGGGCATCGCACTGGCACGGTCGCTCGGCGTGGCTTGTATCGCCACCTACCACACCTTCTTCGAGGAATACCTGCACCACTACGTGCCGTTCCTCCCCGCCCGGACGACGCGCGCGCTGGCACGGCGCATCTCGCGCGGTCAGTGCAATCAGCTAGATGCGGTGATCGTGCCGTCGCGGCCGCTGCGCGACGTGCTCCGCGGCTACGGCGTGAGGGCGCCGCTGCACGTGTTGCCGACCGGGATTCCCTTGCAGCGTTTCGCTGCCGGTGACGGTGCGGCGTTCCGGCTCCGCCACGGAATCGGCGCCGGGCGGCTTGTGGCGCTCTACGTCGGGCGCGTCGCATTCGAGAAGAACATCGACTTCCTGCTCGATGCCGCCGATCGGGTGCGGCGCGATCTGCCCGAATTTCTGCTGGCCATCACCGGCGAGGGTCCATCGCTGGAGTCGCTGCGGGCGCGCGCCGGCCGCCTCGGGCTCGATCGCCACGTCATGTTCATGGGCTATCTCGACCGGCATACCCAGCTTGCCGACTGCTATGCGGCGGCCAACGTTTTCGCCTTTGCCTCGCGCACCGAAACCCAGGGCTTGGTACTGCTCGAAGCGATGGCGATGGGGCTGCCGGTGGTCGCCGTGGCCGAACTGGGAACCCGCGATATCCTCGATGCCGGGCGCGGCTGCCTGGTCGCCGCAGCTGATGTCGATGACTTCGCCGCCCAGCTCGAACGGGTGCTGCGCGATGCGCCGCTGCGGCGACGGCTCGGCGCCGAGGCCAAAGTCTATGCCGCCGGATGGGATGCCGGGATCATGGCGGGCAAGCTGCGCGAGATCTATTCGGCGATCCGCGCCCAGCGCACGCCGGCGCGCGGCGCTACCGCCCCGCCCGTACCGCACGCTCGCGAAAGCTCCGCCAAGCGGCATTGATCGCGTCGCCGGGCTGCGCTTTCCCCCGCGCGCACCGCATCGGGGATGGGATCCGATGACGCCTATGCGTCGTCGCCGGCGAAGGGATTCGAGCGCCGCTCCTGCCCGAAAGCTGGACATCGGGCCGTGGCCGGGTATGAACGAGACGTCGTCGCCGAGCGGGAACAACTGCTCTCGAATCGAGCGGATCAGGGTATCGTAGTCGCCGCGCGGAAAGTCGGTGCGGCCGATCGAGCCTTGAAACAATACGTCACCGACGATAGCCAAGCGCGACGGCGCGTGGAAGAACACGATGTGGCCGGGCGTGTGCCCGGGGCAGTGGCGCACCTCCAGCGTGACATTGCCGAAATGCACTACGTCGCCCTGAGCGAGCCAGCGGCTGGGCTCGAACGCACTCACCTTGCGAAAGCCGAACATCATGCTTTGCATGGGAAGCTGCGCGATCCAGAACCGATCGTCCTGGTGCGGACCTTCGATCGGTAGATCGAGGCGGCGGGCGAGGTCGCCCGCGGCGCCAGCATGGTTGACATGGCCGTGCGTCAGGAGGATCTTTTCCAGATTCACTTCTTCCATCTCGACGCGCTCGATGATGCGCTCGATGTCGCCGCCCGGATCGACCACCGCGGCGCTGCGCGTTTCCTCACACCAGAGTAGGGAGCAGTTTTGCAGGAACGGGGTGACTGGAATGACAGCGTACTTCATGGCTTCCTCGGCATTGAAACGATCGCATCAGTGCGGCTTTGACTTTGCGCGACCCGGGCGTGCGCCGTGGCGCCTTGTCGCGCACCGCCGGCGCGCCGGATCCCGCTCTCTGACCAATCGTAAACGAAATCGTGCCGCGGTTTACCGCCACGCGCGGTTCGACGCGCGATCGCGAATGCGCGACTGCGCTTCTTGGTGGTCGGTCCGTCTGCGCCCGCGCTGATCGGCGGGGTTGTTTTCTTGGTACCATCGCAGGCGTTCGCGCTGAGGCTGAAACCATCGGCGCGAACGGTTGCGATGCTGCATTGCAATATGTATACTGGCGATCACGATTCGACATCGATCGACACCTGAACCATTCTCTCGCCGACGCGTCCATAGCTCGTCTTCACTCGCGCCTTCAAATCAGATTCTCCTGGACCAACACCGCACGGTATTCCCGAGTTCCCAATCGGAGGTCCTTACGAGGTGTCTCTTTTTGTTATTTCAGCTAGAACAGCGGATTTCAACGACAGCGCCAGGTTCTTCAAGCTTCTTCTTGGCGTCATTCGCGGCTTCTTTGCCCACACCGGTCAGAACCTTGCCAC
>CAWGHV010000042.1:0-12649 GCA_963822375.1 uncultured beta proteobacterium
CCGAATTCGCCGCCACCCTCAGCGTCCGGGCACATCGCCCCACAACACCTTGTGTAGCTGAACCTGCATGCGCACCGGCAGCCGATCGCGCAATATCCAATCGGCGAGTTGAGCCGGCGCCAGACGCCCATGCACTGGCGAGAAAAGCAGCGGGCAAAGCGCATCGAGTCGTCGCGCGCCGATCATCTCGCGTGCCCATTCGTAGTCGGCCGAGTCGGCGAGGACGAATTTGATCTCGTCCTCGGGCGTCAAGTGCGCCAGATTCTCCCAGCGGTTCTTCGCTACTTCGCCCGAACCCGGCGCCTTGAGGTCAACAACCTTCGACACTCGCGGATCGACCGCGGACACATCGAGCGCGCCCGAGGTTTCGAGCGAAACCGAGTAGCCCGCGTCGCATAGCGCCGCGAGCAAGCCCAGACAGCTCTTCTGAGCCAAGGGCTCGCCACCGGTCACACAGACGAAGCGCGTCCTATACTCGCGCACGCCCGCGAGCACCTGCGCCATCGTCATGTTCGTGCCGCCCTGGAACGCGTACGCTGTGTCGCACCAGACACAGCGCAGCGGACAGCCGGTCAGGCGCACGAACACCGTCGGCAGCCCGACCCGGCTCGACTCACCTTGAAGCGAAAGAAATATCTCCGTTACGCGCAACGAGGCGTCCGCGACGTCTGTCGCGCTCACCGCACGGTCCTTGTCAACGCCTGCGCGAAGGCTGAAGCCGGTCCTTCGCCAACTGCGCGGCCTGACTGCTCGGGTATTTGGAGACGATGGTCTCCAGAGTGGAACGCGCCGCCCTTGTGTTGCCCGCCTCCTGCTGCGAGTTGGCGAGCCCGAGCAAGGCGTCGGGCGCCTTGGGGTCGCCCGGCCAGTTGGTCGCGACCTTGGTGAATACGTCGCTGGCCCTGCGGTACTCGCGCACCTGGTAGAGCGCATTGCCGTTCCAATAGTGCGCGTTGGGCAACAACGCGCTCTGTGGATACTTCTTGATGAAGTCCTCGAAAGCGCCGGCGGCGTCCCTGTACTTCGCCGCCTTGAACAGGTTCAGCGCCACCTCGTAGTCGCGGGTCTCGGCGACCGGATCGACCCGAGGCGCGTTGCCTGCCGCGGGCAGCGTCACACCACCGCCCGCAGCGGCCTGAGGCGCTTCGACCGCCGCGGTCTCGAGCTTGCGCATTCGGTTGTCGAGATCGACGTAGAAATCCTTCTGGCGCTTCTGTGCTTGCTCCAGCTCGAAAGTGATCGCTTCCACCTGGCCGCGCAGCTTGGCTACCTCCGCGCGCAAGGACTCGAGCTGATTGGCCAGATCCAGTTGTCCGCTGGAAGCCGCCTCGAGCTTGGTCAACCGCGAGTCGGACTCGCGCCGCAACTGCTCGACGCGGGCACGCGCCTCCTCGTCGTCGAACAGCCCAGCTTGCACCGGCGTCGCGCAGAGCAAGGCTGCGGCCAGGAACGTCAACTGGATTTTTTTCCACATACCGGGGGCCGCGCGTTGGCGTGCCGTACGCCGATTCAGCGGGAAAGACCTCAGAACTCGCCCGAGTACAGCATGTCGCCGCGGCGGTTTTCCGCCCAGGCCGCCTCGTCATGGCCGGGATTCTTCGGGCTTTCCTCGCCCAAGCTCACCGCCTCGATCTGGCTATCCTTGGCGCCCAACAGCGTCAACGCACGCCGCACGGCGTCGGCACGCTTCTGCCCCAGCGCCAGGTTGTATTCGCGGCTGCCGCGCTCGTCGGCGCTGCCCTGGATCAGCATCTTCATGTTCGGGTTGCCGAGCAGAAATCTCGCATGCGCTTCGACCAGCGGCTTGAATTCGTCCTTGACCACGAAGCTGTCGTAGTCGAAGTAGATCGTGCGTCTGGACAAAATGCTCTTGGGATCCTTGAGCGCGGCCAACCCGGTACCGGCGAGCTTGTCCTGCGTCGCCGGCGTAACCGTCGGCTGCTCCACGGCACCGCGTTCTTCCACTTGCGCTCCGGCCTGGTCGGTCTTCGGCGTGCTGCTGCAACCGGCTATCATGGCGCAGCCCAAGGCTACAAGAAAGATTCTTCGCATGTCTTTTTCTCCATCGCTGTCGGAACGACTAGTTTTTCGGGAGCGGCCCCCAGGTCGGGTGTAGGACTTCTCCGGCCTGAACAGTTATTTTTTGTTTGACACGTCCATCGGTCGACACCGCGGCGAGCACGCTGCGGCCGCCGCTCTGCGTTGCGTACAAGACCATCCTGCCGTTGGGCGCATAGCTCAGCGATTCGTCCTGCGATGAGTCGGTAAGAATCTGCACCTGGCGCGAAGCCAGATCCATCGTGGCGACCTGGAACCTCCCGCTGTTGCGCGTCAGGAAAGCCAGGCTCTTGCCATCGGGCGAAATGCGCGGCGTCGCGTTGTAGCTGCCCTCGAAGGTCACGCGTTCGGCACCGCCACCGGCGGCGGACACGCGATAGATCTGCGGGCTGCCGCCACGGTCGGAGGTGAAATAGATCGTCTGGCCGTCGGACGAGAATACCGGCTCCGTATCGATGCCGCTGGACTGCGCAATGCGGCGCACGCCGGTGCCGTCTGCGTTGATCACGTAGATCTGTGAGCCGCCGTCCTTGGTCAGCACGACGGCCAGCCGGTTGCCGTCGGGCGACCAGGCGGGCGCGCTGTTCGAGCCCTTGAAGTTCGCCACCACGGTTCTCTGGCCCTTTGCCAGATTCTGCACGTAGATGATCGGCTTCTTGCGCTCCCAAGACACATACGCCAAACGATTCCCGTCGGGCGACCAACTCGGCGAACCGATCGGCTCGCTGGACGCCAGCGCGGTCTGGGGATTCATGCCGTCGGCGTCGGCGATTTGGAGTTGGTGGCGCCCACCGTTCTTCACCACGTAGGCGATGCGGGTGGAGAAGACTCCCGGCTCCCCGGTCAGCTTTTCGTAGATGATGTCGGCGATGCGATGCGCGGCGCGGCGCATGCCGGTCGAGCCCACCGGCAACGCCTGTTCCGCGAGGGCGGACTGTTTGACTACGTCATAGAGGCGGAACTGCACCGTGGTACGGCCCGCGCTGGCGGGGAGAACGCTCCCCACCACCACCGCGTCCGCGCTGCGGGCCTTCCAATCGGCGAAATCTACCGGCGTCAACTCGCCGATCGGGCCCGCGCCGGCGTCGATCAAGTCGAAAAGCCCGCTGCGCTCCAGATCGGCGCGTATGACGGGCGTGAGCGCCTGCGCGCCGCTGCCTTCGCCGAGAAAGTTCGCGATCGCGACCGGAATTCGGTTCGCGCCGGCGCCGGTGATTTCGATGTTGAGCTGGGCTTTCGCACTCAGCGCCGCCAGCACCAGCAGCAGGCCGAGCAAGACACGGAAATTGCGGATCATCAAGAGGTGTGTTGCGATGACGTTGCGGAATTATACATGAGTGATCCGGCTCAATAGTCGAGCGGACGGAACTTGAGATTGAGCTTGTCGCTGAACAATTCCGGCCGCTCCGGTTTCGGCAGCGGGCTGGAGCGCTTGATCGCGGCTTCGATCGCCTTGTCCAGCGAGGCGCTGCCGCTCGAGCGCAGCAGCTTCACCGCCAGCACCTCGCCCTGCACCGACTGGGTCACTTCGAACATGGCCTGCGGGTTGCCCTTGGCGTCCGGCGGCAAGACGATGTTGCGGCGGATCTTGGTGGCTATGCTAGTAACGTAGCGCGCAAGGGCGTCGTCGCCTTTGCGCGCCGGCTCCTGGGTCGCGGACGGCTTCGCCTCGGTCGGCGCAGCCGGCGAGCCGGCGCAGGCGGCGAGCCAGAGCGCCGCCAGTGCTGTCAAGCAAATCGACCAGCGCATGTTCCTCTCATTCATCATTCGGCTTGAAGGTCAGGCGGAGTTCGCGCTCGAATGCGCTCGGATCGTCAGGTTTGGGCAGCGGGTCCGATTTCCTGATCGCCCGTTCGGTTGCCGCGTCCAGCGCCGGGTTGCCGCTCGACTCGCGCAGCTTGACGCTCAGCACCTCGCCGCCGGGCAGCAGCGTGACGTCGAATACCGCTTGCGGATTGCCAACCAGGTTGTCCGGCTTGATCAGATTACCGCGGATTTTCCCTCTGATCTTGTCCATCCATGCCGCCTGCCCTCGCACGAGCGCCGCGGACGCCTGCGCATCGCGCAGCCCCTTGCTCTCCAACGCGAGTTGCCGGCTCAATCTCTCCTTTTCCAGTTGACGCAACTCGTTCTCGGCCTGCTTGCGTTGCAGGCTATCGTCGAACCCTGGGCCGCGCCTCTTCCTTCGGCGCCGGCTTCGGCTCGGGCTTCGGCTTCGGCTCCACCTTGGGCTCGGGCTTCGGCTTCTCCTTCGGCTTGGGTTCGGTCTTCTCCTTGATCGCGATGTCCGGCTTCTTCGGCTCGGGCTTCGGCTCGGACTTGGCCTCCACCTTGGGCTCGACCTTCGGTCTCGGCTCTGGCTTCGGCTCGACCTTGGGCGGCGCAGGTTGCGGCTTCGCCAGCTCCGGCGCAGGTGCAGGCATACCGCTGTACAGCTCGACTTGGACCGCCTGCGGCGCACGGCTCTGCCAACTCACCCCGTAGAACAGCAAAACGATGAACGCCAGGTGCATCAGCGCCGAGAGGCCGATCGACGCCCACTTGCCCGGGTCGGAGCGCGGCTGGAACTGATCCGCGGTCGTCATCGGCTCGGCTGCACCAGCAGGCCGATGCGGCTCACTTGCTGGCGTTGCAGTTCGTCCATCACCTTGAGCACCGCTTCGTAGCGCACGCTCTTGTCGGCGGCGATCAGCACCGGCTGCTGTGGATCGCGCGCCTGCGACTCCTTGATCAGCCGCGCCAGGTCGCCGCGCGACACGCTGCGCTCGTCGCCGCCGCGCGCGCGGTCGCGCATGGCAAGCGAGCTGTCGCCCTTGACGATCACCTCGAGCGGCTGCGTGGGCGGCTGCGCCGCCTTGCCGACGCTGGGCAGGTCGATGGAACCGGTTTGGATCAACGGCGCGGTCACCATGAAGATGACGAGCAGCACCAACATCACGTCGATGTAGGGCACCACGTTGATCTGATTCATCAGCCGGCGCTGGCGCATAGCTGCCCCCTCCCTCACCCTCCCCCGCGAGCGGGGGAGGGGATGAAATCGCTTATTTCAACTGCCGCTGCAAGATGTTCGAGAACTCCTCCATGAAGCTCTCGAAGCGGATGGAAATGCGGTCGATGTCGTGGGCGTAAGCGGTTGTAGGCCACGACCGCCGGAATCGCCGCGAACAGCCCGATGGCGGTGGCCACCAGCGCCTCGGCGATGCCCGGTGCCACGTGGGCCAGTGTCGCCTGGCTGACGTTGGCCAGACCGCGGAAGGCGTTCATGATGCCCCACACCGTACCGAACAGGCCGACGTACGGGCTCACCGAACCGACCGACGCGAGAAACGCAAGGTGCGCCTCGAGCTGATCCATTTCGCGCTGGTAGGTGGCGCGCATGGCACGCCGCGCCCCGTCGACGATGGTATTGGCTTCGAGCTGCTGCTTGGCGCGCAGCTTGGAAAACTCGCGGAAGCCGGCCTCGAAGATGCGCTCCAGGCTGCCGGAACTGTGGCGGTTGCTCAGCGCGCCCTGGTAAAGCTCGTTGAGATCGCCGCCGCTCCAGAAATCACGCTCGAACGCCTCGGTCTTGGCGCGCGCGCTGCGGATGGCGAACCCCTTGCGGAAGATCCAGTACCAGGACATGAAGGAGACGACGGCCAGCAGCAGTATCACGCCCTTCACCAGCACGCTGGCATTGACGATGAGCGAGAGTATGGAAAGGTCCTGGCCGACGCTCATAGCAGGGCTTCGAATTGTTCGTGCAGCGGACCGGGAATCGGCGTCGGCTTCATGACCCGCAGATCGAGGCAGGCAACTCGCATGTGCGCCGTCACCAGCCGCTCGCCGCCGCGCTCGACGCGCTGGGCAAAGGTGATCTGCGCGCGGCCCAGGTGGTGTACTTCGGAGATGACCTCGAGTGCGTCGTCGAGCCTCGCCGGCTTGATGTAGTCGACGCTGATCGAGCGCGCGGCGAACCCGATGCCGCTGTCGCGGAACAGGCGTTGCTGCTCGTAGCCGAGCGCGCGCAGCCATTCGCTGCGGGCGCGCTCCAGGTAGCGCAAGTAGTTCGCGTAGTAGACCACTCCCGCGGCATCGGTGTCCTCGTAATACACGCGTACCGGGAGCACGAAATGGGCGCGCGGCCTATGGCTTTGCATCGGCCTATTCTATCGCAGCGGTATGCCGCGAGCGGCGCTCGAATGTGTTTGTCCGCGGGCGCGGCAGTTTGAACCGATGGTTAATCCTGCCACAGCTCGCCGTTGGTATTGTCGCGCGGTGCCGCCAGACCGAAATGACGATAGGTTGCTGCCGTGGCGATACGCCCGCGCGGCGTGCGCTGTAGATACCCTTCCTGGATCAGAAACGGCTCGAGCACGTCCTCGATGGTATCACGCGCCTCGCCGATGGCGGCGGCGAGGTTGTCCAGCCCGACCGGCCCGCCGCCGAACTTCTCCACCACCGCGCCCAGCAGTTTGCGATCCATCACGTCGAGGCCGATGCGGTCCACATCGAGCATGGTGAGCGCCGCGTCCGCCACCGCGCTGGTGACGGCGCCATCGGCGCGCACTTCGGCATAGTCGCGCACCCGGCGCAGCAGGCGGTTGGCGACCCGCGGCGTGCCGCGAGCGCGGCGGGCGATCTCCAGCGCACCCTCGGGCGCCAGCTCGACATTGAGCAGTTGCGCCGAGCGGCGCACGATCAATGTCAGCTCCTCCGGGGTGTAGAACTCCAACCGCGCGACGATGCCGAAGCGATCGCGCAGCGGGTTGGTGAGCATCCCCGCCCGCGTCGTCGCGCCCACCAGGGTGAAGGGCGGCAGATCGAGCTTCACCGAACGCGCCGCCGGTCCCTCGCCGATCATGATGTCGAGCTGAAAGTCCTCGAGCGCCGGGTAGAGGATTTCTTCCACCACTGGCGACAAGCGATGAATCTCGTCGATGAACAAGACATCGTGCGGCTCGAGGTTGGTGAGCAGCGCCGCCAGGTCGCCGGCACGCTCCAGCACCGGTCCCGACGTATGGCGCAGGCCTACGCCGAGTTCGTGCGCGATGACGTGGGCGAGCGTGGTCTTGCCCAGGCCGGGCGGGCCGAACAGAAGGACGTGATCGAGCGCCTCGCGGCGGTTCTTCGCGGCGGTGATGAAGATCTCCATCTGGCCGCGGATCTTCTGCTGGCCGATGTACTCCGCCAGCCGCTTCGGCCGCAGTGCACGCTCGATCGCCTCCTCCTGCGGCGAAGCCGGGTCGGCGGAGATCAGGCGGTCGGCTTCGATCATCGGCATAGTCTACCGGAGCGCAAGCGATTGGGTCGGGAGGCCGCTCCCACAACGACTACGCCTTCGACAACAGCTTCAACGCCTGCCGAATGCCGTCGGCAACCGCGATGTCGGCCGGCAATTGCTTGAGCACGGCGGCGGCCTCGCGCTCGCTGTAGCCGAGCGCGAGCAGGGCGTTGAGAACATCGCTGCTCACCGCGGTGGCCGCGACCGGAGCGGCGACGGCAGCGGGCAGCTTGTCGCGCAGCTCTAGCAGCAGGCGCTCCGCGGTCTTCTTGCCGATGCCCGGAATCTTGGTCAACCGGGCGCTGTCCTGCGCCGATACGGCATGTGCGAGGTCGGTCACGCTCATTCCCGAGAGCACGGCGAGCGCCATGCGCGCGCCGACGCCGCTCACCTTGAGCAGTTGCCGGAACGCCGCGCGCTCGCCCTGGGTGGCGAAGCCATAAAGGAAGTGGCCATCCTCGCGCACGATCAAGTGCGTGTGCAAACTCACCGGCTCGCAGTTGGCGGGCAGGTTGTAGAAGGTGCTCATGGGCACGTCGAGGTCATAGCCGACGCCGTGCACGTCGACGCTGATCTGCGGCGGGTTCTTCTCGATCAGCAAGCCGGTGAGCCGCCCGATCATGATGTCATCCTCGATTCGAGGGCGCACGAGAGTTCATACGAGTCGCCCCTTGCGCACGCGGAAACCCGAGGTGGAGATGGCGCCCAGGCCCTGGCCGCCATGGGCGTGGCAGATCGCGCAGGCGAGCGCGTCCGCCGCGTCGGCGCTCGGGTCGCCAGGCAGCCCCAAGAGACGGCGCACCATGTGCTGCACCTGTTCCTTGTCGGCGTGGCCGTTGCCCACCACCGCCTGCTTGATCTGCAGCGCGGTGTACTCGGCCACCGGCAGGCCGCGGGCAACCGCGGCGCAGATCGCGGCGCCGCGCGCCTGGCCGAGCAGTAGCGTGGATTGGGGATTGACGTTGACGAACACCTTCTCCACCGCCACCTGCTGCGGCGCATGCTCGGCGATGACGCGGCTCAAGGCATCGAGTATGGCTTTGAGCCGCAGCGGCAGCTCGCCCGCGGGGACGCGCACGCAGCCGCTGCCGACGTAGCGCAGCGCGCTGCCCGACTTTTCGATGAGGCCATAACCCGTCACCCGCAAGCCCGGGTCGATGCCGAGGATGCGGCTCACGTCTGCAGGGGCTTCCGCCCTGGACCGATGCGGCGCAGGTCATTGAGCGTCGAACCGAGAATCATGGCGATCTCGAAAGGGCCGAGGCAAGGAGCACCGAGAGCATTCTACATGCGCACCGCGCACGGGACTTCGACCCCAATCGGCTGCCGTGCGGTTCCCGCGGAAAGGCCGTTTGACAGGCTGTTTTTCTGTAGCTACAGTAAAGCATGCGAATCGAGTTCGACTCAGCCAAGGACTCGGAGAATCAGGTCAAGCACGGAGTTTCGCTAGCCTTGGCGGGGGACCTCGACTGGGACGCTGCGCTTGTATGGATCGACTAACGCTTCGAATACCACGAGACGCGCATGATCGCGCTCGCACCGAAGACCGGGATCCTCTACTACGTGGCCTTTGTTGACCGTGGCAACGCGCGAAGGATCATCAGCTTGCGCCGAGCCAATCGTCGCGAGGTGAAACACTATGTCAAAAGCATCTAAACGACCTACCATTGTGACGCCGACCCCGGGAGAGGATAGAGCCATCACGGCCGCAGCCTGGGCGGACCCCGACGCGCAGCCGCTGACCCCAAAGCAGCTGAGGTCGATGGTTCCGATGCGCGCTCTGCGCGGTCGTCCGAAGTCCGAGAGCAAGAAGTTGCTCTTATCGGTACGCTACAGCCAAGAAGTGGTGGCGTACTTCAAGTCCACGGGCGAGGGTTGGCAATCGCGCATGGATGGCGTGCTTCGCGAGTACGTGGCGCGCCGTTCCCGCCGAGCATGATTTCGGGCACATAGTACAATCGCGCTCACCGTAAAGTCCGCTCCACGCCCCCATGTTGCAAACGAAGCCCGACGAATTCGATATGGCGCCAAAGCACTGCGACGTGCTGGTCATCGGCGGCGGGCCGGCCGGGTCGACCGCCGCCGCATTGCTGGCCGAGAAGGGCCGCCGGGTCGTGGTCCTGGAGAAAGATCGGCACCCTCGCTTTCACATCGGCGAGTCGCTGCTGCCGATGAACTTGCCGTTGTTGGAGCGCCTCGGCGTGCGCGAACAGGTCGAGGGCATCGCGATGGTCAAGTACGGCGCCGAGTTCATTTCCGCCCAGCATGGCCAGACCGCGACCTTCGAGTTCGCCAACGCACTTGACAAGTCTCACCCCTACGCCTACCAGGTGCCGCGCGCGCAATTCGACGAGATTCTGCTGCGCAACTGCGCCGGCAAGGGGGCGATAGTCATCGAGGAATGCAAGGTCACGGCCGTCGAAATCGCCGCGGGACAGCGCTCGCGCGTGCGCGCCGTCACGCAAGACGGGGCACAAGCCTTGTGGGAAACGAACTTCCTGGTGGACGCCTCGGGCCGCGACACCTTTCTCGCCAATTCTCTCGGCATCAAGCGGCGCAATCCCAGGCACAACAGCGCCGCGCTGTACGGGCACTTCGAGGGCGTGCAGCGGCTGCCGGGCAAGGCCGAGGGCCACATCAGCATCTTCTGGTTTGGCCACGGCTGGTTCTGGATGATTCCGCTGCGCGGCGGCGTCACCAGCATCGGCGCCGTGTGCTGGCCGTACTACATGAAGTCGCGCAAGAGCGAACCCAGCGCGTTTCTACTGGAAACCATCGAACTGTGCCCCGAGCTGGCCGCGCGCATGCGCCAGGCGCGGATGGTGGCGCCGGCGACGGCGACCGGCAACTACTCCTACCTCTCGGAGCGCATGGCGGGCGAGCGCTTCATCATGCTCGGCGACGCTTTCGCCTTCATCGATCCGGTTTTCTCCTCCGGCGTCTATCTGGCGATGAACAGCGCCTTCGCGGGCGCCGAAGTGGTCGATGGCTGCCTGCGCGACCCGGCGTCCGCCGAGCGCCTTACGCGGCGCTTCGATCGCCGCGTGCGCCGCGGCTTGAAGAGCTTCTCCTGGTTCATCTACCGCATGACCAGTCCCACCATACGCGACATGTTCATGGGCCCACGCAACGTCTTTCGCATCGAGGAGGCGCTGCTGTCGCTGCTGGCCGGAGACGTGTTCCGTTCTTCCTCCGTGCATGCCCGACTGCTCGTGTTCAAGGGCATCTACCACTTCCTCAACCTGCTCGCGCTGCGCCGCAGCTTCGGTGCCTGGCGTGCGCGTAAGCGGGCGATCAGCGTGCCGGCCGGCGAGGCCGGCAGCGGCTGATCGAATCGTCATCGCCGACGCGCAGACGCGTAGGTTGGGGTGAGCACAGCGAACCCCAACTTTCGCTGGCTTTCACGGCGGCGTTGGGGTTCGCTCACGGCTCACCCCAACCCACACCCTTCCTATTGTGTAACGACTAACCCCGCAGCCGCGCCGCGAGTTCACACAGCGCTGCGCGCGGTAGCTTGCCGCTGGCATTGCGCGGGAGCGCCTCCACCAGGTGCAGCGGCCGCGGGAGAAAGGCCGGGTCGATGCGCTCGCGCAAGGCGGCGAGCAGGCTGCGCACCGACATGTCGGGGGCGACGGCGAACGCCATCACCCGCGTCGCGCCTTTTCCACCGCTCGCGGCCTGGTCGGGCACGAAGAATGCCCCGTCGCGAACACCGGGCACAGCCGCGAGCACCGCGTTCAGATAAGCCAGCGAAGTGCGCTTGCCGGCGATGTTCACCATGTCTGCGATGCGGCCTTGCAGGGTGAAGGTCTCCGCCGTGGCAAGCTCGATCACATCGCCGAGCGGCGCCGGCGCCGCGACCGGACCGCCCTCGGCCCAGCAACGCTCGCCCTGCCAGCTCAGCGTGATGCCGCGCAGCGTCCGCCACGTTGGCCCATCCACCGTGCGGCGGGCGGCGAGCTGGCCGGTCTCGGTGCAGCCGTAAATCTCGTGCACCGGCGCACCGAAACGGGCTTCGGCCTGCCGTGCGAGCGACTCCGCCAGCGGCGCGGTGGCGCAAAGGATGAGCGCGAGTTGCGGCAGTTCGACCCCGCTCTCCACCACGGCGTGCAGGTGCAAAGGGGTCGTCACCAGCATCCGCCCACCATCGAGTTCGGCCAGCGCGCGGCGCACGTCCTCCGGGTAGAACGGCCGCGCGGCGTGGAATGCCAGGGCGTTGTGCAAGGCGATCATCACCGTGGATTCCAGGCCGTACATGTGCTGCGGCGGCACGGTTGCGACGATGCCGATGTCGTCGGCGGCGCCGATTCCCAAAGCCGCCGCCTCGGCGCCGGCGCTCGCCACCAGCGACCACCAGGGTTTGGCGTGCGCCGTCGGGCGCCCGGTGGAGCCGGAGGTAAACGCGATCGCCGCGATGTGCTCGGCGGCGATCTGGGCGACCGCCGGGGTGTCGCCGGTGCGTTCGGCGGACGCCGAGCCGCCCGGGAACACGATGCGCTCCAGCAACACCAACTGAACCAGTAGAGGGCACAGCCGAAAGGAAGAGACGTACAAATAAATAAAAAAATAATTCTCCTAAAATCGGAGAATTATCTAGAGGTATGCGATTTTTATGAATAATCGTTATATCAGGAACTACAGAGATCTCACTCAAGATACAACGCAGTTCTGGAAAAGCCTCATAACAACTATCAGTATTGTCGATCGCTCTGACTAAATATTTTTGCAAAAGGCTGTGGTAAAAAGTAGGCATTGGCTTTTGCAGGACTTGACCATTAATCAATTCCCAAGCTGGAGATTCTTCGATGTTGGGAAGTCTAGAAAACTCATCTAAAGTGATTGGAGAAAGGGCTGCTAAAACCATAAGCCGCTTTATCTCAACTAAAACCAATAATCTAAACTTTATCACATCAACGCAGCAAATTTTATTGAGATTTTGCTTTGCAAAATCTCAATAAAATTTCTTACAGGGAAAATCCAACGCCACTCCAGCGCATTCTCTCCTCGACTTGGGGAATTAATTGCGTTGGCGTGAGATCTGTCTCAGGAACAATTTCATGACTGGGTAAGGCTTTTAAAATATCGATGGTAGAACGATACATCTTTAAGGCGCGATCGCGATCGCGCTCTCGACCATACATATCACCAAGGGCGAGATAGGCAGCAACAAAATAGAGATCAAGATAAATTGCCTTTTTGAGAAGCTGTTTTACTTCATCATATCTGCCCATTTCATCAGCAATATGCGCCATCAAGTAATAGGTTTTTGGAGAATTTGGTTCTACTCTAATTACTTCTTGGCAATGGTGATATGCCGATTTGAGTTCG
>CAWGHV010000043.1:0-13822 GCA_963822375.1 uncultured beta proteobacterium
TCTGCCACTACGCCAACGGTCGATGAGCGCGTCGCAGTGGAGGGTCCTGGCGTTGTTTGAGTCGAGCCTGGCAAAGAATTGTTCGTTGCATGAAACCAAATATCGGTATCGAAGTGACCACCGCCAATCCCCGTCGCACCCGGTGGAATAACAGGGCCAATCGGTGTTGGTGTTAAGTCATAATTTTGGTTATAAAACAACGCCGTTAATGTGCCTACGCCGCCCAAAATCGGTTGCGACTGCACACCTTTGCTGGTTAAGAAACCGACTGGCACACCAAAGTTAGTGGTAATCGCTGAGCCGACGGTATTGGGTTTTCTTGGGACTCGACCCATTCTTCGACACTCCTTGATGGATGCGAGATCAAAGCCGGTAGTGTTGAGTGGTTTGCTGCACTCACCGCCATCAGATTTGTTGGCGCCGCTTCATCGCCGCTGGGTGGCGATGATGTTGGGCGGCACTTCGTCGCAACATCGAACGCTGACCAAGGGATCACAATAGCGGGCGAGATCGCGACCCTGAATCGAAGCGGCTTTACAACGGGGGCCTCGCTGTTAGATGCCATGTCACGTCAAGACGCTGATGGGACGGAGACATTTTTGGCAACAGCGATTTACTTGCAAAGCTGCGCCGCCGAACTCGCGAGAGCATCTCCATCGTTGACGTAGGCTCGGCACCCTGCCGTGCCACCTGCACTCTGTGGCGTCGTATTCAATCGCGGCAGTGTTGAATCCTGAGCATCTGCGAGGGTGGACACTATTACGAGCAGGACGATCAGCTCGATAAGGTGTTGATTGGCAGGAACATGGAGGCAGGAAGATTTCGAGAGCAACATTTTCCTGCCCCCATCTTCCTGCCAATTGATCCTTTTTATAGATCGTTTTGGGCCACAAAAATAATGAATCAGGGTCGCTTTCCCTCAGTCTGTCAGCGAGCTGATTTTTCAGCAAGGGACCAGAAACTTCCGGACTAGAGCATTTTCATCTTTAACGTGGGCGTCCCGAAAAAGGGGTCAGGAACCAATAGCCGCCAACGGCCCTTCGGGTGCTTCGCACTATTGGTTCCTGACCCCTTTTTCGAAGGATACATCAATGTTGAAAATGCTCTAAGCCATTAATTCAGGGATCGGTTTGCCGTGATCGACGATGGGGGTGGGGCGGCCGTTGTTGTCTTGCCGGCGCCGAGCTTCCCATCGGCATGGAGCTGCGCCGCCGCAGCGGGGAAGATCGGCGAGCGCGACGCGGTGACGGCTTACTTATGGGCGTGGCTGGAGAACCAGACGATGGCCGCGCTGAAGATCGTCCCGCTCGGCCAGAGCGCCGGGCAGCGCCTGCTGCACGAACTCGGCGGCCGGCTGCCGGAGATCGCAGGGCGGGCCCTGAGCCTAGGCAACGACGAGCTGTCGAATTTCGCCCCCGGTCTGGCGATCGCCAGCAGCCGCCACGAGACCCAGTACAGCCGGCTCTTCAGGTCGTGAAGCGGTCGAAATCGGCGGTTGAGCCTGTTCATCTGGATCTCACACACAAATGCCAATGAGCAAATCCGAAACCCTGCGCGTCGGCATCGGCGGACCGGTCGGTTCCGGCAAGACCGCGCTGACGCTCGCGCTATGCCGCGCGCTGCGCGAACGCTACAACATCGCCGTGGTCACCAACGACATCTACACCGAGGAGGACGCGCAGTTCCTGGTGCGCAACGAGGCGCTCGCCGCAGAACGCATCATCGGCGTCGAGACCGGCGGCTGCCCGCACACGGCGATTCGCGAGGATGCCTCGATCAACCTCGAGGCGGTGGCGCGGCTCGACGCGATGTTCCCCAACCTCGACCTGATCTTCATCGAGTCGGGTGGCGACAATCTTGCGGCGACCTTCAGCCCCGAACTGTCCGATCTCACGCTCTATGTCATCGACGTTGCAGCGGGCGACAAAATTCCACGCAAGGGCGGCCCCGGAATCACCAAGTCGGACCTGCTGGTGATCAACAAGATCGACCTTGCGCCCCTGGTCGGCGCCTCGCTCGAAGTGATGGAGCGCGACGCGAAAAAGATGCGCGGCGAGCGGCCTTTTGTCTTTTCCAACCTCAAGACCGGTCAGGGGTTGGACCGCATCGTCGAGTTCGTCGAGCACAACGGCATGCTCGGCTAGCGAGCGCCGGCGCGGCCGACGGACGGCTTATGCAGGTGACTCGGATTCGGTTATGCTTGCCTCCGGGCCTGCTCAATCAGGAGGACGATCATGAAAACAATCGGTCAGTTGCTGCACGGCAAAGGGCACCAGGTGATTGCCGTCGCCCCCTCCGAGACCGTATTCAACGCGCTGACGCTGATGGCCCAGCACAACATCGGTTCGGTCTTGGTGCTGGAGGATGACAAACTCGTCGGGATATTCTCCGAGCGCGATTACGCGCGCAAGGTGGCGTTGCAGGGCAAGGCGTCACGCGACATGCCGGTGCGCGAGGTGATGACGGAAAAGGTCTACTACGTCGGCCCCGCGATCACCATCGATGAAGGCATGGCGCTGATGACCGACAAGCACGTCCGCCACCTGCCGGTGCTCGGAGAAAGCGCCACCGTCATCGGCATCGTCTCGATCGGCGATCTGGTGAAGGAAACACTATCCCAGCAGGAGTTCATCATCAAGCAGTTGGAAGCCTACATCTTGAGCTAGCAGGCTGTTGGCTGCCCGCGACTGGACGATTCGTAGCCGCTCAGGCGCGGTAGACGATCAGCGGCGCACGCATTTCCTGCTCGCTCAGTCCGCCATGCACGCCGATCATTGCGTGTGGCTTCTCGCCCGGCAACGCGTCTTTGATCGTCCAATTCTCGCTCATGACCAACACGTAGTCGCCGATACGCCGGGCGAGGCGTGGGTGCGGCGCGCCCGGTCCGTACCAGCCGGCGCCGATCAGCTCCTCCGCACGGTGCAAGCTGAGCGCGTGGCTGAGATTCTCGCTCACGTAGGCGGCAAAATCGTCGCGCCGCTCGGGCCGAACGTAGCAGTAGGCGACGCGGCGCTCGCCGCACAGCGGCCGCTCGAGCATCGCGGCGAGCCGCGGGTGAGCGGCGAGTTCGAGCAGCCGCGTTGCGGGTGCGTCGATAAAGCCGTGATCGGCGGTGATCAGCACCAGCGTGCCGCTACCCGCGATGCGCTCGAAGAACGCGGCGCAGGCGGCATCGAGCCTAGCCAAACACGTCTCGACTTCGCCGCTGCCAATGCCGAAGTCGTGCGCCAGCGCATCCAGCGTGCCGTAGTAGGCATGGATGTACTTGGCGTTGCCGGGATGGTCGATGAGCGCCGCAAGCTGGTCGAAGAGCTGAGCCGCGCCCGCATAGCCGATGCGCCGCGCGCCTTGCGAATGAGCCACGTTGAAAGCTGAATCGACGATCTGCAGCGGGCTCACGACGAAGCTGTCTCGCGCCAAGCGGCTGAAGAACGACGGGTGACCAAATAGCTTGCGCGCGACGCGATGCGGATTCCAACGACGCTTGCCCGGTTCGCGCGGCGTCAGTGGCAGCGCCGCGGCGATCGCTTCGAGTTCCTCGAAATACACATGCCAGCCGGTCACCGCGTGCTGCTGCGGCGCCAAGCCCGTGAGGAAGGTCGTCACCGCACTCGCCGTGGTAGAGGGGAAGACCGAGCTGATCTCGTCGCGCACATAGCCGCGCAACGTGCCGCCCGCCGCCGCGCCTCGCAGCAATTGCGCACCCATTCCGTCGATCACGATCAACACCAAGTTGCGGGCCGCGCGCAACTCCTCGACATCCAGCCCGCGCAATGCCGGATAAGGCAACGGCGCCGCCCCGCAGGCGTCGCCGATCGAGCGCATCAGATTGGCGATACTGCCCCCGCCATAGTCCGGGAGCACCTGCGGGAGGGCCACAGTCAGCGCTGGTAGGCGCCGATGAGCACCGCTTGTTCGAGGATGTGCTCCTGCATGGCGCGCTCCAGCTCCTGCTTCGTCGGCCGGCCGAGATCCGGCAACACCGCGTCGAGCGCATAGAGTTTGTGGAAATATCGGTGTCGGCCAACGGACGGACAGGGGCCGCCGTAGTCGGAGCGGTCCCAATCATTTACCCCGCTCAGGGTGCCTGTGGGAAGGTGTGCGTCCGTTACGCCCACGGGCAGCCCAGCCGCGGTCGGTGGGATGTTGTACAGCACCCAATGGACCCAGGTCATGCGCGGCGCCGCCGGATCCGGCGCATCCGGGTCATCGACGATCAATACCAGGCTCTGCGTCCCGGCCGGCAACCCATGCCACGCTAGCGCGGGAGAGAGGTCGGCGCCGTCGCAGGTATGCTGCGGCGGAATCGAGGAGCCTTCGCTAAACGCACTCGAAATCAATACCAGCATGGCGAACTCCTCGTGCGCGGGAGGTGGAGCCGACCCGCGATAGGTCGCGGTCGGGACCCTTCGTTCTTTGCACCACTTCGCGGGCACACCCGCCAGATCGAGTATTTTAGTCGACTTTTCAAACCCCTACATCATCGTGACTTAGTTCTCATCCGCATATCCGCTTGCCGCAGATAATTTCACGGCGTGTTGCCAAAATGCATGCCCACAACGAACATGTTTGACGCTTGCACTCTCTCCCGGCCGGGCCCCAACGAATCCCTGATTGTATGGAGCGACGAGCAGTTTGGCGTCGGCGTCCGCGCCATGGACTTGCAGCACCGCACGCTGGTGCAACTGCTCAACCAAGCCCATGACGCCATCAACGACGAGGGCGAAAGCAGCACCTTGCGTGTCGTCCTGGAGGAACTCCAGCACTTCGCGGTGGTGCACTTCCGCACCGAAGAGGAGTTGATGGCGAAGCATGGCTATCCGGGCACCCCGTCGCACGCGGCCGATCACATGCACTTGCGCTTGCGCACCGACCAGCTCCTGGAAAGCTGCCTCCACGGCCAACTGGGCGCCGGACGCGAAACCCTACACTTCCTGCGCGACTGGTTCAGCACCCACCTCGTCAAGCTCGACCGGGACCTGGGCTGCTACCTCAAGTCGATCGGCGTCTCCTGAGAGGTTGTGAATAGACCTACTGCGCGGGCCGATTTCGGTCCTGCGGTGCTCAACGTACTAGTTCGCACGCCTGCGCGCCTCGGACCGAACTCCGCCCGCTCGCTACGATATCTTCACAACCCCTGAGCCGACGTCCGTCGGGTCGCCGGTGCGAATCCGACGGACTCAAGCGCCACGCTCATTCGGCCTAGCGCATCGTCCAGCGTCGCGCGGCGGCAGCCGAAGTTGAGCCGCAGGAACCCCGGCGCACCGAAGTCGGCGCCGTCCGACAGACCGACCCCGGCACGTTCGAACAGCGCCGCTGGATTGTCGCTTCCCAGTGCGCGCGCGTCGATCCAGGCCAGATAAGTCGCCTCGACTGGCGTCGTCGCAAGCGGCGCCAGCGCCGTGATCCCCTGCAGTACCCGGTCGCGATTGGCGCGCAGATAGTCGATCAAGGCTGTGCGCCAGGCGTCACCGTGGCGGTAAGCCGCTTCGGTCGCCACCCAGCCCAGGACGTTGACGTGGGGCACGATGCCGCGCATCGCGGCGCCGAAGCGGCGGCGCAAGTCGGCGTCCGAGATGACGGCGAAGGCGCAACCGAGACCGGGCAGGTTGTAGGTCTTGCTCGCCGCCATGAGGGTAATCGTACGCCGCGCGATGGCCGCGTCGAGTGCGGCGATCGGCTGATGGCGGCAACGCTCGTCCAACACCAACCCGCAGTGGATCTCGTCGGAGCAGATGACGAGATCATGCCGGTGGCACAACTCCGCGATCGCCAGCAACTCGTCGCGCGCGAACACGCGACCGACAGGATTCTGTGGGTTGCACAGCAGTAGCAATTTGGTGCGCGGAGTCACCGCGGCGGCGACGCGCTCCATATGCCACTCCCAGCGCCGGCCGTTCAATTCCAGCGGCACCCTAGCCACTTCGCGCGCGCAGTTGCGCGGCGCGCTCAGGAAGGGCGGGTAGATCGGCGTGGCGGTCAACACCTGATCACCGGTCTGCCCAACTGCTCGGCAAGTGATGTTCAGGCCGCTGACCAGTCCGGGTAGCCAGACGATCCAGTCGGGGTAAACCGTCCAGCGGAACTCGCGCCACAACATCTCGGTGACGGCATCGACCAGCGTCGGCCACGGCTCCGCGTAACCATAGACGCCGTGGTCCACGCGCCGATGCAATGCTTCGAGCACCGCCGGCGGCGCGGCGAAGTCCATGTCGGCGACCCACAACGGAAGAACGTCGCGGCCGCGGTACTTGTTCCACTTGACGCTGTCGCCGCCGCTACGCTCGATCGGGGTGTCGAAATCCATGGCGGGCATGGTGTGGCGCCGCGCACAAAATCCGCGCGGCTAGACCTCCAGATGCTCGTAGAGCTTGGTCGAACAGGTAACGCTCGCCGAAAGAGGGGATCACGACCACCACCAGCTTGCCTGCATTCTCCGGCCGCGCCCCCGCCTGTAGCGCGGCCCAGACCGCGGCGCCCGACGAAATGCCGACGAGCAAGCCCTCATCCGTGGCCATGCGCCGCGCGATGTCGAATGCATCGTCGTTCTTGACGCGGATGATTTCGTCGTAGACCTCCGTGTTCAAGATGCTGGGCACGAATCCGGCCCCGATGCCCTGAAGCGGATGCGGTCCGCGCTGCCCGCCCGAGAGCACGGGCGACGCATCGGGTTCGACGGCGATAATCTGCACGCCGGGCCTGCGCTGCTTGAGCACCTCGCCGACGCCGGTGATGGTGCCGCCGGTGCCGATGCCGGAGACGAAAATGTCGACTTCTCCATCGGTGTCGCGCCACACTTCCTCCGCCGTGGTACTGCGGTGGATGGCCGGGTTGGCCGGGTTGTCGAACTGCTGCGGGATGAAGTAGCGTGAATCCGCCGCGGCCATTTGTTCGGCTTTGCCCACCGCGCCGGGCATGCCTTCCGGGCCCGGGGTAAGCACCACATCGGCACCGTAAGCCTTCAACAGAATCCGCCGCTCGCGGCTCATGGTTTCAGGCATGACGAACGCACACTTGATGCCGCGCGCCGCGCACACCATGGCCAGTCCGATGCCGGTGTTGCCGCTGGTGGGCTCGAGCACGACGGTGTCGGGCTTGATCGCGCCGGCCTTTTCCGCCGCGTCGATCATCGACACGGCGATGCGGTCCTTGACCGAGTGCGCGGGGTTGAAGAATTCCAGTTTGCAGGCGATCGTCGCGTCGATGCCTTGCGCCAGACGGTTCAGTCGTACCAACGGTGTGTTGCCGATCAGATCGGCGATGTTGTCGGCGATGTTCATAGTGCCTCCTGTTCAATCCGCCTATGTGGCCGGCGCGCCACGCGCCATTGCCGCACGAGGAATCACCCGGCGGCGGCGTGCTCGATGACTGCGCTCAACGCCGGTGGCTGACGCAGCGTCTGGAAGATCACGCAATAGCGTTCCGTGAGCTTGAGCAGCGTATCGAGCTGATCGGGCGCCGCGTCGCTGTCGAGCTCGAAGCGCAGCCTCACCGCCTGAAAGCCCACCGGCACCGCCTTGTCCATGCCCAGCGTGCCGCGGAAGTCGAGGTCGCCTTCGACATGCACCACACCATCGCGAATGTTCACACCGAGAGCATTGGCAACTGCGCCCAGCGTCACTCCGGCGCACGCTGCGAGCGATTCCAGCATCATGTCGCCGGAACATGCATCGAGGCCGCTGCCGCCGGTGTAGGGATGCAGGCCGGCGGTGACGCGGCCGAGGCCGGTTTCCAGGCGCAGCGCCACCTGCTCTTGCAGCACGCGGCCACGCGCGTGGAGCGTGAGCTTGGCCGCCTCCGGCTGGTGCTTGTAGCGACCTTTCAGCGCGCCCTGCGTTTGCCGCAATGCGTTCCGGTCTTTCGGCTCTTTGCTCGCTTCCTTCGACTCCGTGTTGGCCTTCATCGGCTCCCCTTTAGCTTAGTTCCTACTCTTTATAGAGACAAATACTAGATCCGCCGATACATATGCCCGACTGGAATTTGCTGCGGCTCATAGTTTCCCACGTTGGTACACTGAGAGCCGCAAGGCCAATAATAGGTTGCGACGCGCTCAGCCTGGCGCACCCCTGGGCGACGCGCCACGCGATTGGGAAAAGCCCATGCCTCACAGCCGTTGTCATCTCATCGTCGCGCTCGCCGCGCTCGCAGTCGCGGCGTGCTCCGCCAGCGTGCCGTCGGACCTCCAAGGCTATGCCGAAGGCGAGTTCGTTCTGGTCGCCGCGTCGTTCGCGGGCACGCTGGAGAAGCTCGCGGTGGCGCGCGGTCAGCAAGTTGCCGCCGACGCCCCGCTATTCGAGCTGGAGCGTGCCGCAGAGCAGGCAGCGCTACGTGAGGCGGAGGCTCGGTTAGCCAACTCGCAGGCGCGTTTGGCCAACCTCAGCACCGGCCGGCGCGAGCCCGAGATAGAAGCGGCGCGCGCCCAGACGCAGAGCGCTGCGGCGGCACGGCGGCTGGCGCGGCTGCAATTGCAGCAGCAAGAACGACTCTACGCCGATGGTTTCATCTCCAAGTCGCGGCTCGACGAAGCGCGCGCCAACTACGAACGCGACACCGCCCAGGCCGCGGCAGCGCAAGCCCAGGTGCGCGGAGCGCGCCAGAGCGTGGGCCGCGAAGCCGAGATCGAAGCAGCGCGCGCCGAGGTCGAGGCAGCGCGCCACGCGCTGGAGCAGAGTAGATGGAGGCTGGAGCAAAAGACCGCGGTGGCGCCAAGCGCGGCACTCGTGCATGACACCTTTTTCTCGAGCGGCGAGTGGGTACCCGCGGGCGCGCCTATCGTCAGCCTGCTGCCGCCCGGCAACATCAAGCTGCGCTTCTTCGTTCCCGAGCCCATCGTCGGTTCAGCTTCGGGCCGGCCAGCGGGTCGCCGTGACCTGCGACGGCTGCGGTGCGCCGATCGCCGCCGCAATCAGCTACATCTCGCCGCAGCCGGAATACACGCCGCCGGTCATCTACAGCAAGGACTCGCGGGCCAAGCTGGTGTTCCTGGTCGAGGCCAAGCCGCAGCCCGAAGACGCGCCTAGGCTCAAGCCCGGCCAGCCGGTGGACGTCGCCTTGCAGAAATCATGAACGCGGCTGATTTCGTCATCGACGTGCACGGGCTGAACAAGCGCTTCGGCGACAAGCACGTCGTCAAGGATTTGACGCTGCAGGTGCGGCGCGGCGAGATCTACGGCTTCCTCGGCCCCAACGGCAGCGGCAAGACCACTTCGATCCGCATGCTCTGCGGCCTGCTGACGCCGGACTCGGGCAGCGGCACCTGCCTGGGCTTCGACGTCATCCGACAGACGGCGGCGATCAAGCGCGAGGTCGGCTACATGACGCAGCGCTTTTCCCTCTGGGAGGACTTGACGATCGCGCGAGAATCTGGAGTTCGTCGCGCGCATGTACGGCATGAGCGAGTCGCGCGCCAGGCGGTGGGCGCCGCAATCGAACAACTCGGCCTGGGCGCGCGCCGCAACCAGCTCGCCGGCACGCTCTCCGGCGGCTGGAAGCAGCGCCTGGCGCTCGCCGCCTGCCTGCTGCACGAGCCCAAGCTGCTGCTGCTCGACGAACCGACCGCCGGCGTCGATCCCAAGGCGCGGCGCGATTTCTGGGAGGAGATCCACCGACTCACGGCAAGCGGCATCTCGGTGCTGGTGTCCACCCACTACATGGACGAGGCCGAGCGCTGCCACCGCCTCGCCTACATCGCCTACGGCGAGCTGCTGGTCACCGGCACCGCGGAGGAAGTGGTCGCCGGACGCAAGCTTGCTACCTGGGAAGTCAGCGGGCCCGACCTCTGGACGTTGGCGGAGTCGCTGCGCGGCCTGCCCGGCGTCGATCAGGTGACGCCCTTCGGCAACACGCTGCACGTGATCGGCCGCGACGCACAGCTGATGTTCGAAAGCATCTCGGGCGTCAAGGAAGGCGCGCCGCACCGCTGGGTGGCAGATCGAGCCTGGGCTGGAGGATGTCTTCATCAGCCTGATGGATCAGACGCCGGACAATTTCGGCTAGTTGTGGGATCGCTGCGGCGGCGGATGACGCGCGTCTTCGAATCATGACAAACGGCTTTTCCTTTTCGCGCTGGATCGGCATCATCGTCAAGGAGTTCATCCAGCTGAAGCGCGACCGGCTGACCTTCGGCATGATCGTCGGCATCCCGGTCATGCAGTTGCTGCTCTTCGGCTTCGCCATCAACTCCGATCCCAAGCACCTGCCGACCGCCGTGCTCGCCGCCGACAACAGCCAGTACGCACGCACGCTGGTCGCGGCGATGCAGAACAGCGGCTACTTCAAAGTCGTGCGGCAGATCGGGTCGGAGCGCGAGGCGGAGGATCTGCTCTCCCACGGCAACGTGCAGTTCGTCGTCACCATCCCGGAGAACTTCTCGCGCAAGCTCGTGCGCGGCGAGAGGCCGGTGCTGCTGGTCGAGGCCGATGCCACCGACCCGGCGGCCACCAGCAACGCTGTCGCCGCGCTGTCGAACCTCGGCAGCCAGGCGCTGGCGCGCGACCTGCCGGGCTCGCTGGCTCGGCTCGCCACGCGCGCCCGACCCACTGGAGGTGCGCATCCACCGGCGCTACAACCCGGAGGGCATCACCCAGTACAACATCGTCCCGGGCCTGCTCGGCGTGATCCTGACCATGACGATGGTGCTGATGACCGGGCTGGCCATGACGCGCGAGCGCGAGCGCGGCACCTTCGAGAACCTGCTCGCCACGCCGGCGCTGCCGATCGAGGTGATGACCGGCAAGATCGTGCCCTACATCCTGATCGGCCTGATCCAGGTGACGCTGGTCCTGCTCGCTGCGCGCTTCATCTTCGACGTGCCGATGCAGGGCAGCCTGCTCCTGCTCTACTGCGTGCGTGCTGCTGTTCATCGCCGCCAACCTGACGCTGGGCATCACCTTCTCGTCGATCGCGCGCAACCAGCTGCAGGCGATGCAGATGACGTTCTTCTTCTTCCTGCCGTCGATGCTGCTGTCGGGCTTCATGTTTCCCGTTTCGCGGCATGCCGGATTGGGCGCAGGTCCTCGGCAACGTGTTGCCGCTGACGCACTTCCTCGTTCTGGTGCGCGGCATCCTGCTCAAGGGCAACTACGCTGCTCGACCTATGGCCGCAGGTGTGGCCGATCCTCGTCTTCATGCTGGCGGTCATCGCTTTGGGCTTGAAGTTTTACCGGCGCACATTGGACTAAATGGGCGGCCTACACCAGCCGGTAGCGATTCAGGCTCCGGGCATCGCACCAGGCGATCCTTCAGCGATCGGACTGCGCCAGCATGGCCGCCGTCAACGGACCGATCGCCCATACCAGCAGGCGATCACCGTTCACTAACCGGACGCTGCGCGTGCCGTCGGGCAGAATATGGATTTCGCGTTCGATGCTGGCGAACACCTCGTCGGCGCAACCGCAGCCCAGCGTCTCCCTGACGAAACGCCTGACCAACACAGTGCTGCTCATTGGGCGTCAGCTCTTCGCCTCACGCTCCAGCGCGCGCCGGAGCGCCGGTCGCGCCAGAACCCGGTCGGCATACACCCGTAGGTGCTCGGACTCGATCGGCATTTCGCGGCGCAAGGCCCATCCCAAGGTGTGTCCGATCAAGACATCGGCACCGGTGAACTCGTCTCCGAGAATGAACGTCCGCTCGCCGAACTGCTGGTCGAGTACCTTCAACGCCACCGCGAATTCCCATTTCGCCGTTTCGATTACTTGCGGCACACGATGCTTCTCGGGCAACGCAAAGGTGTGTTTCGCGATGGTCCACAGCGGCTGCTCCAGCTCGCCAATTACATAAAAACACCATTTGCAATACAGTGCCCGCGCGCGCGATCCATGGGCCGGTGCCAGACCGGACGCGGGATACTTGTCGCCGACGTAGGTGACAATGGCCGCGGATTCGCTCAGCACCAGGCCGTCGTTGACCAACGCCGGTACCTTGCCGGCGGGGTTCGTCTCGATGAACGGCGGTCTGCGGCCTGCGCCTTTCATCAAATCCACTTTGACGAACTCGTACTGGGCGCCGGCTTCCTCCAGCGCCCAGGTGACGCGCGTGGCCCGGGTGCCCGGGCAGCCATAGACGGTAAGCATCTGGTCTCCCTCCATGATTGCGGTGCCCGCGATCGATTTTAAGCCGGCGCACGGTGGCCCGCCGGGTGTCGCGCGGCGCCAAGGGGCCGTATAATTCCGCGCTTGGGCCGTTAGCTCAGTTGGTTAGAGCAGAGGACTCATCAGCAATGGTGACCCGCGCGAGGAATCGCGTGTGGAAAAATCGGGTGAATTCAGGGGAACCTACCGCGAAAGCCATGGCAACCCTGAGCCAAGCCCGCCGAATGGCATGGCAGTAGGCGGGAAGGTGCAGAGACTACGGGATGACCAGCCAATGGAATAAGCCCGAACAGCGCCCGACACCCCGAGCAGTCCCAGGGCAGGGATCCTGGCCTGCGGGTGATGAGATAGTCCGACCTGCGGGGAAACCTTCAGACACGTCGAATCCTTTGGTCGTAGGTTCAAGTCCTACACGGCCCACCAAACACGCTCCACACCTGAGAACCGCGAAATGCGGGCGACTGCGTGAAATTGTAGGCTTGCGCGCCTGCGGCCATGGAGGACAATGCGGCCCACTTGGCGCGTAACCTCCGTTCCCTAGTCGGGCCTGAAAAAGGGATAGTGGGCGCGCCAAGACCTTTTCGGCCACCAGCCCCATCCGAGTGGCCGACGCGGTCGCCGTCACGAACCGCCCGCGCCCCCGCAATCGAATCCAAGATCTTCAGCCCGTTGCCCCGGCGACCGATGCCATAGTCGACGACCTGGGACGCGCCAGCGCTTTTCGGGGCAAAGCTTTAAAGTCCGTCCAGCCGCTGACGTAGTACTCAGGGTAGCCCTAACGTGCCTACCGGAACTACCTGCCATGCGCATTCACGTCCTTTCCGACCTGCACCTCGAACACGACCCGGACTGGCGTCCGCCGCGGACCGACGCCGACGTGATCGTCTTGGCCGGTGATATTTTGCCCGGCTTGCGCGGTATGGCCAAGTTCAGCAGCCAAGGCAAACCGGTGATCTACGTGCCCGGGAACCACGAGTACTACGGCGAGAACCTGGGCGGCCTGGCGGCGGCAATGCGCTTGTATTCGAAGGCAGTCGGCGTGACGCTGCTCGACAACGAAGAAACCGTGGTCAAGGGAGTGCGCTTCCTCGGTAGCACACTATGGACGGACTTCGGTCTATTCGGCGCGGACAACGTCCAGCTCGCCCAAAACGCGGCAGACCAGCACATGAACGATTACATTTGCATTCAAAGCGGAGCGCAGGGTTGGCTCACGCCACAGAAGACGGCGGAGCTGCATCGGCAATCGGTGGCCTGGCTACGCGATCGGCTGACGGAGCCGTTTGCCGGACCCACCGTGGTTGTCACCCACCACGCGCCGCACCCGCGCAGCATCAACCCGAAGCACGAGGGCAAACTGCTGGCCGCGGCTTTCGCTTCGGATTTGACGCGCCTGATGGGCCGGTCGAGCCTATGGATACACGGCCACGTCCATCACTGCCTCGACTACGAAGTCGAGGGCACCCGCGTCGTCGCCAACCCCAAAGGCTATGGCGATGAGAATCCGGGGTTCAAGAGCGACTACGTCGTCACGATAGCGGCGGCGAGTTCGCACCCATCTCACGCCGCAGCGGCCTAAGCTGCCGGTCTTCGGCAGCCGCGTCCTCGACCAAGCCGTCTCCGCCACCTTCGATTGGATCGCGCAGCTCGTCGCCGGGGCGCGCCAGGATCGGGTCGTCGCGGAAGGCATCGTACCTGCGGACTGTGGCAGCGGACTGTGGCGGCGGACAGTA
>CAWGHV010000044.1:0-9106 GCA_963822375.1 uncultured beta proteobacterium
CCAGCCCGCATAAAGCCCAGGGTGCTGTGGGGCTGGAAGTCCTCCCCTTCGGGCACCGGCTCGAAGCGGGTTTCGAGGGTGGCTTCCAGGTCTCGGCGCAGGGCCTCCAGGTCCACCCCGCAGCCCTTCAGCGCCTGGGCGGCAGGAGGATCATCCAGCAAAGCCAGGAAGGTGCTCCAGCGCCACGTCCTCATGGCGGCGGGCCCGAGCCAGCTCGAAGGCCCTCTGGAAACCTTGGTTGAGCTCGGCGCTGAGTTCGGGGGCTTCAGGCATCGGCGGCCTCCACGGTGAGGAGCAACGGGAGAGCCCCGATACTAAAAAATTCAATTTTCAACAATCCTGAAATTATGTTTGTATTAGGTACTATTTGTTGCCGTGCCGGATCTAAAGGGGTAAAAAACAAAAATATAAAACCACTTTGTGGTAAGCCCCTGGTAACCTATCCCCTGGAAACGGCGCAGCAATGTTCTGTTTTTAACGATATACTCGTATCAACCGATAGCGCTGAAATAATATCTATTGCTGCAGGACCGGTGCCTGTAAGGCCGGCTACGCCGACGGTTGGGGCATTCTCGAATTTCGCCAGGGCTCAACCATGCTTCAGCGCTTTGAGGGCCACCTGAGCGCAGGGCATTTCAATGGCAAAGGGATCCTCAGCACGCCCGGACGAGAGCGCATCGAAGGCGTGTGGAGCGGCGGTGTGTTAGTCGAGGGGGGCAACGGCCCGGCGAAGGTGGAGACCTACCCCGATGGCGCGCGCTACGATGGTCAGTTCAAGGGCACGCTGCGCCACGGATACGGCGAAATGGTCTACGCCGGCGGGTGGCGCAACGACCGCTGGGATGGCTCGGGCATCGCTGTTTATGCCGATGGGGACCGATACGAAGGCGAGCTGAAGAACGGGCAGCGCCACGGCAAAGGGAGCCTCACTTCCGCCAAAGGCAATCGCTATGAAGGCGACTGGAAGAACGACATGGCGCACGGCAAAGGCATGCTTGTCTATGCCGACGGCGGACGTTACGAGGGCGAGTGGAAGCACGGGCTGTTCGACGGCGCGGGGACTTACCTCAGGGCCAACGGCGATCGCACCGTGGGTGAATTCAAACGCGGTCGTCTGGATGGGCGAGCGAAAGTGCATCTCGGGTCGGGAATCGAGTACGAGGGCACCTGGAAAGCCGGCGAACTCGACGGCGCTTGTGCGATTCGCATGCGCAATCTCTATACCTACGTGGGTGCGTGCAAGCGCGGCGTCTTGCACGGCAAGGGCGTTCTCAACATGGGGAACGGCACGCACATCGAGGCAGACTTCGAGGACGGGCGCCCCAAGCTACCCTTGCCGCTCATGCCCGAGCTAATGCGCGGAGCTTGATTCCGCTAGCCGGGGTCGGAGGATTGCGCTCACGCGACGATTTGCGTCTTCTAGGTTCTTCTGCGATGTTGTTGCGTATCGCACTCAGTTGCGGCCTGGAGATCACGCGTGATCCTGACCTTTGGTGACTTTGAGCTGGATTTCGATCGCTTCGAACTGCGCCGAAACGGGCAGCCGCGCAAGGTCGAGCCGAAGGTGTTCGATCTGATGGCACATTTCGCAAGAAACCCCTGGCGGGTGTTCTCCCGCGACGATCTGATCGCGGCCACGTGGCATGGTCGCGTGGTGTCCGACGCGACGGTGTCGACCTGCATCAAGAGCGCGCGCAAAGCGCTCGACGACAGCGGCAACTCGCAAAGATTCATCGAGACTGTCCGCGGTCGCGGGTTCCGATTTACCGCCGACGTCGCATCCAACGCTATCGTGGCCGATTGCGAATCGCCGCGCGCGCTCGTGGGACGACGCGGTCGCCTGGGACCTGCATTGCTGGTGGTTCCGTTTCGCACCTTGTCGGACGATCCGGAAACGGCGCGCTTGGCCGACAGCATCGGCAGCGGCCTGACCACGGTCCTCACTCGCATCCCATTGCTGCGCTTGAGCAACCAGACGGCCAGGTACGTCGATCGAGACATCGCACCGACCGCGCGCAAGATTTACGAGGACGTGGGTGTCGACTATGTGCTCGAAGGCAAGTTGCGGATCCACGACGCCGGTTATCGCATCAACATCCAGCTTGCCGACGCGAAATCCGGCTTTCAACTGTGGGCCGAGCAGTTCGCCGTGCCGGGGCCGGCCGACGCGGCCCTCGATCGCGCGGTTACGGCCGTCATCGCGAAGTTGGAGCCGCAGTTGCACCGCGCGATCTACAACATGGTTCGTGCCGCCGACGGCGAGCCGAATGCCCAGGCGTTGTTTCTCGAGGCGAGCAGCATTCTGGCCCTGAAGGGCTGGCATCCCGAGTCCTTCACCACCGCGGCCGCGTTGCTGCGCCGCAGTTGCGGGCTCGCGGCGGATTTTGCGCTGGCCCACGCCTATCTTGCCCTGGTGATTGGGCTTGGCGCTCGCATCGGACTGATTGGCGACCGCGAAAAGACCCGGGTAGAAGCGCTCGCCGCCGCCGAACGAGCCCTCGAACTCGACAGCATGGACTCGGCGGTGCTCGGTTTTGCCGGTTGTGCGCTGGCGGATATCGGCTATCCGGACCGGGCATTGCCGATCCTGCGCAACGCCGTCGAAATCAATCCGGCCAATGCCCAGGCGTGGGCTTCCCTGGGTTCGGCCTGCCTGCTCACGGGGCAGCTTGATGAGGCGATTCGGCACCTCAGGCATGGCATCGACATCTCCCCCCTCGACAGCCGGCTGTCCGTCTGGGGCGCGTTGCTGGCGCTTGCGCACATGCAGGCGACGGATCTGGACGCAGCCTTGCACGAGGGCGAATTGGCCTGTCAGCGCGATCACCGGAACTACCTGCCACGGGTGGTTGTGGCCGGAATCCATCTGCTGCGCGATGAGCCGGCACTGGCGCTCAAGGCCCTGAACGAGGCCTGCCGGATCATGCCTGACCTGCAGGCCGCCCAAGTGTTTCCGCTGCTGGGGCCGAAACTCGGCAAAAAGCTGCTCAGCCTCCAATAGGCTTGCAGGGAGCCGGAGCAGTCTCCACCGGCAATCCCCCCAAAAAGCACCCGCTTTCCTCAAGCTCCGTGGCGCGGGGCTCCCTAGTCTTGCTCCTGACGGTTGGCCACATCAACCCACTCGGCCGGCAGTCGGTCAATTGAAGCACTCAACCACACGCCAAGGAGATGGACATGACGACAGCAACCATAAACACGACCAGCGCCGCGCCGAACTACACCGCCATCAAGACCAAACAGAAGGCAACCTGGGGATCGGGCGACTACGGCCGCATCGGCGTTACGCTTCAGATCACGGGCGAAGCGCTGTGCGAGGCCATGGACATCCGTTCTGGCCAGAGCGTACTCGACGTGGCCGCCGGCAATGGCAACGCCTCGCTCGCGGCGGCGCGCCGCTTCTGCAAGGTGGTGTTGACCGATTACGTGCCCTCGCTGCTCGAACAGTCGAGGATTCGCGCCACCGCGGAGAAGCTGGCCATCGACTACCGCGAAGCCGACGCGGAAGCCCTACCGTTCGACGATGCCAGCTTCGACAACGTGGTATCCACCTTCGGGGTGATGTTCTCCCCCAACCAGGGACAAGCGGCTGCGGAACTGATCAGGGTATGCAAGAAAGGCGGCAAGATCGGGCTCGCCAACTGGACGCCCGACAGCTTCGTCGGGCAAATCTTCAAGACCGTCGGCCGGCACGTGCCTCCTCCTCCCGGCGTCAACTCGTCGGCCGCCTGGGGTACCCAGGCCTTTCTCGACAAGCAGTTCGGGGAGCACGCGTCGATGATCGAAGTGACGCCACGCCAGTTCACGTTTCGCTATCACTCGCTGGAACACTGGCTCGACATCTTCAGCGCTTTCTATGGGCCAATGGTGAAGGCGTTTGAAGCCCTCGACGAAGTCGCCGGGGCATCTCTGCGCGACGAACTCAGGAGTCTGATCGGGCGGCACAACCGGGCAACGGACGGCACGATGGTCGTTCCCGCCGATTATCTGGAAGTCGTGATCTCCCGGTAATCCGCTGCAAACAGACGGCGGTACATGAAAAGGGCGGAACCTGCGGATCGCGGCCCTGAAAGGAGTCGCGCTTCGCTTGACCAAGCTTTGTGAGGCAGAGGTACGGCATCACGCTTGCGTTGAAGGGGCTGACCGCGAATTCTCGCGCGCCAATCCTGCAGGCTGTTCCCCTGCGCTGACGTCGTCGATACCGGCAACGCCAAAACGACAAAGGCAGCCAACGGCTGCCTTTGTCGATGACCGCTTTGGATTCAGGCGGTCGCGGCCGGCTTCTTGGCGTACTTCTGGCGGAAGCGCTCGACGCGTCCGGCGGTGTCCATGATCTTCTGCTTGCCGGTGTAGAACGGGTGGCAGGCCGAACAGACCTCGATGTGGACCGCCTTGCCGACGGTGGAACGGGTCTTGAACGTGGTGCCGCAACTGCAGGTGACGTCGACCTCGACGTATTTCGGATGAATGTCCGCTTTCATTGGCGTTTCCTCTCTGCGTGGCCGGCGATTGTGGCAGGCCGAAAGGCGCGAATTATCCTCGAATCGCCCTTGCGACGCAAATGGGGCCGCGGGCGCGGTATGTCAAGGGTCAAGGGCGATGGCCCGGCCTCGGCACCGCCCGATGCATCAGCCCGTCAAGCGCGGCGCGCTCGCGGCGGCCTCTTCGAGCGGCAGCACGCTCACGCGCACCTCCAACTCATGCTCGCCGCCGCCGAGGATGACGCCGCGCAGCGGGCTGACGTCACTGAAGTCGCGGCCCCAGGCCAAGGCGATGTGCTGGGTGTCGGGCAGCAAGTTGTTGGTGGGATCGGCATCGATCCAGCCCAGGCCGGGCATGAACAGCGACACCCAGGCGTGCGAGGCATCGGCGCCGATCAGGCGCGGCTGGCCGGGGGGCGGCGTGGTGAGGATGTAGCCGCTGACGTAGCGCGCGGCGAGCCCGAGCGCGCGCAGGCAGGCGATCTGCAGGTGCGCGAAGTCCTGGCAGACGCCGCGGCGCCGCTCGAGAACCTCGTGCACCGGCGTGGTGACCGACGTCGCCTCGGGGTCGAACTCGAATTCGTCGTAGATGCGCCGCGTCAGATCCAGCAGCGCGGCGAGGACCGGCCGGCGCGCGGTGAAGCTCGCGTGCGCGAAATCCAGCAGTGCCGCCGAAGATTTGATGAACGGCGACTCGAAGGCGAACTGGCAGGCCTCCAGCGCCTCCGAGCTATTCGGAACCTGCAAGCACGAACGCACCTCCTCCCAGGCGATGGAGGCTTCGGGGTCGAGCGTGGGCGCATGGGGCATGACCGACACCAGCGATTCGGCGTGCACGGCCAGGTGGTCGTGCGGGGTGTCCAGCGCGACTTGGACGATCAAGTTGCCGAAATAATCCACGCGATCGTAGCGCTGCGCCGGCGCCGGTTCGACGTCGATGCGATGCGCCTCGCACTTCTGATATGCGCACGGCCGCGGCGTCAGATGCAGGAGCTGCTGCGACACATGCACCATGCCTTCGTAGTGATAGTGCGTCTCGTGGATGACGCGGTAATCGGCGATGGCCGCCATGTCACATGGAAACGGTCTGTCGATTCGCGTCAACGTGGGTGAAGTAGCGCTGCGCGAGTTGCTCCGACAGCATGCTGGTGCCGGCGATGATGTCATCGAGCAGGCCGGCGAGCTTCTGCAAACCGTCCGCCGAACCCAGCGCACGAGCGAGGTCGAGAGCTTCAAGCGAGCGCAACAGCGGTGGCATCAGATCCTCGCCGCAGGGACCGAGCTGTTCCGCCTGGCGCTGCAAGTAATCGCTGACCCCGGCGACCTGGAATATCAGGGCGCGCGGATTGCTCACGTCGAGCATCAGCAGATCGAACGCGGGCAGACGCTCCGGCCGCGCCATGTAGCGCGAGCGGTAGGTCACGATGCTGTCGCCGAGTTCGAGTAGCCATTCGAAGTCGTCACCCGCGGCGTCGAGGCAATGGCGCAGCGCCTGGCACATGAACTGCAGGCGCTCGATCCGCCGACCCATCGACAGGAAGCGCCAGCCCTGGTCGCGCGTCATGCCGTCCATGGCGAAACCGGCCAGCGTCATCAGCGACAGCACCGTGCGGTCGAGAAAGTCGAACGCATCGTTGAGCGACATGCCCGCCTCCTTGCGCCGCGAAAGATCCTGGACCAGATGGTTGATGGTGCGCCAGTTGTCGATCGACAAGCGCTCGCGCAAGTGGAATGCGACGCGGAATAGCTGGCGCAGGTTGGCTGCCAGCGTCGCCGCGTCGTCGTGATCGACGATCGCCTGTATCAGCCCCTCGTCGATCGGAAGCACCGGAGTTTCCTCGGCGTCCGCGGCGGGCAGCACGCCAAGCAGACGGCATAGGCCGACGATCGCCTGCCATTCGGCCGGTTGCGCCGTGTCGGCGTCTTCGAGCAAACGGTCGAGGGCGATCCGCAGCAGCCGCGCGGTGCCGTCGCAGCGTTCGGTGTAGCGGCCGAACCAGAACAGGTCTTCGACGACGCGGCTGGAGAGGTTGGCGCCGCTGCGCACGATGTCCTGCGGGCCGATCGCACGCCGCAGCAGGCTGAGCGTGTTGACCGGCCCGGCGGCGAGCACCCAGGTGTCCTTGCTCGAGCCGCCGCGCTGCATCGACAGCACGCGCGCATCGGCATCGGAGCCGACCCGCGTCAAGCCCGCCCGGCATGACGACGTAGCCGTCGGGGCTGGCACAGGCGAACACGCGCATGCCGACGATGCGCGCGTCGAGCCGCCGCGTATGGCTCGCGATTCCATACCGGCGCCTGAGACAGCGGCACCAGCTCCTGCGCCACGTAGTTGTGAGGGCGAGCACGCATTTGCGCGATCAGCTTTTCGCGCTGGCGCGGTGCCAAGTCCTGGCCGAACACGGGCTCGAAGCGCAATTGCGGAAAAGCCGGCTTGACCACCAGGCCATCGAGCTTGCGCAGTGCGTCTTCGAGCGCCGCCGGCTCGCCGCACCACCAGGTCGCCACCGACGGCAACGCCAGCGGCTCGCCCAGCAGGCGCTCGCACAGTCCCGGGCAGATAGCCCAGGAGAACGCCGCTTTCGAGGACGTTGGCGCCCAGCGCATTGGCGATCAGCACGTTGCCCAGCCGCGCCGCCTGGGTCAGGCCGGGGATGCCCAGCGCCGAATCGCTGCGCAGCTCGAGCGGATCGCTGAAATCGTCGTCGAGGCGGCGCAGGATCGCGTGCACGCGCTGCAAGCCCGACAGCGTCTTCAGCCAGACGCAGCCGTCGCGCACCGTGAGATCGGAACCTTCGACCAGCGGAAAGCCGAGATAGCGCGCGAGGTAGGCGTGCTCGAAGTAGGTTTCGTTGTACGGCCCGGGAGTAAGCAGGACGATCAGCGGCGGCGCCGCGCTTTTCGCGTCGTCGCGCGGCGCCCATTGCGCCAGGCTGTCGCGCAGCGTGCTGAAGAAGCTCGCCAGGTGCTGCACTTTGAGATCGCGGAACAGCTCGGGGAACACGCGCGAGATGACGAGCCGGTTCTCCAGCGCATAGCCGGCGCCGGAGGGCGACTGGGTACGATCGGCGATGACCCACCAGCGCCCATCGGGCGAGCGCGCCAGATCGGCGGCGTAGACATGCAGATGGACGCCGCCCGGCGGACGAATACCGCGGCAGGCGCGCAGGAAACCCTCCTGGCCGTAGATCAGTGCCGGCGGCAGACGGCCTTCGCGTATCAGTGTCTGGTCGCCGTAGACGTCGGCGAGAATGCGGTTGAGCAGCTCGGCGCGCTGCATGATCGCACTCTCGATCTGCGCCCATTCTTCGGCGGGGACGATGAGCGGCAGCAGGTCCAGCTCCCACGGCCGGTCGGCGCCCTGGGGATCGGCATAGACGTTGTAGGTTATTCCGTTCTCATGAACCTGACGGTTCACGTAATCCAGCCGGCGGCGCATTTCGTCCGCCCGCGAGGCCACCAGGACATCCCACAGTCCGCGCCAGTGCTCGCGCACCGCGCCGGTGCGGTCGAGCATCTCATCGTAGCGCGGCGAAGCTTGCGGATAAGCGGCGAGCAGTTGTTGCGGCATGGCGAGTTCGTGGGGGTTTTCAGGCGCAGCGTAGCACAGCGAATCGGCGCGGCATGCCGCTCCCACACTACCGCCGCAGATCCAGAGTGAACGGCAGATTCGGGTTGCGCGGCGTCGCCTCGACCTCGATCTTGCCCGGCGTATGGCCGATGCGGAAGAAGCGCGCACGGCGCCGCGCCTCGGCCTCGTAGGCATTGACCGGGAAATCTTCGTGGTGGCGGCCGCCCGGATGGGTCACGTGATACTGGCAGCCGCCCAGGCTGCGCTGCATCCAGGTATCCACCAGGTCGAACACCAAGGGCGCGTGCACCGGTATGTTCGGGTGCAGCGCCAAAGGCGGTTGCCAGGCGCGGTAGCGCACCCCGCCGACGAATTCGCCGACGTTGCCGGTGGGCTGCAGCGGCACCATGCGGCCGTTACAGGTCAGCACATGACGATCGTCGACGAGACCTGTCGCCAACACCTGCAAGCGCTCGACCGATGAATCGACATAGCGCGCCGTGGCGGCGCCGGCGGCTTCCTCACCCAGCACATGCCACGGCTCCAGCGCGCGGCGCAACTCGACCAGGACGCCGCGGGCGGAGAAATCGCCGTAGAACGGAAAGCGAAACTCGAAATGCGGTGCGAACCAGTCCCGCTGCAAGGGGTAGCCGGCCTCGCTCATCTCGGTCAGCACATCGTCGAAGTCCAGGCCGACGAAATACGGGAGCATGAAGCGGTCGTGCAACTCGGTGCCCCAGCGCTTGAGATTGCGCGGCGGATAGGGTTGCTTCCAGAAGCGCGCGATCAGGCAGCGCAACAGGAGTTGCTGCGTGAGCGACATGCGCGCATGCGGCGGCATTTCGAACGCGCGCATCTCCAGCAGACCGAGGCGACCGGCGGGACCGTCGGGCGAGTAGAGCTTATCGATGCAGAACTCGGCGCGATGGGTGTTGCCGCCGACGTCGACGAGGAGGTTGCGCAGCAGGCGGTCAACGAGCCAAGGCGGCACCGCCGTGCCGGGCGGGGGGAACTGCTGGAAGGCGATTTCCAGTTCGTAGACCGCATCGTTGCGCGC
>CAWGHV010000045.1:0-61277 GCA_963822375.1 uncultured beta proteobacterium
TCGACTGTGTACGCGCCGCCGGGCGGGAGCCGATGTTCAGGTTAGCGATTTCGCCGATCACCGTGGAATCGCGGAAGTAGCGCTCGAAGCCCTCGGTCTCGTACACCAGGCCGCGGTAGGCGCGGAAAGCGTGGGCCGACAGCGCCTCCATCGCTTCCAGATATTCGGGGCGCGGCGCCGGCTCGTCCGGGTGCAGCAGCGTCGCTTCGAGCGTCGCCGCCGCCAGGATCTCCAGATTGCGGCGCCCGACTTCGAAGTTGGAATACTTGCTGGAAATGACTTCGCCCTGCTCGGTGATGCGGATCTGCCCGCGCACCGCGCCACCCGGCTGGGCCAGGATCGCCTCGTAGCTCGGCCCGCCGCCGCGTCCCACGGAGCCGCCACGGCCGTGGAACAAGCGTAGTTTCACGTCATGGCGGCGGAATACGTCGATCAGCGCGACCTCCGCCTTGTAGAGTTCCCAGCCGGAGGTCAGGAAGCCGCCGTCCTTGTTGCTGTCCGAGTAGCCGAGCATCACTTCTTGCGAACGGCCGCGGCTGTCGAGCAGGCGCATGTAGGCGGGCAGACGAGAACAGTTCATCCATCGCTACGGCGCACTGGCGCAAGTCGCGGATGGTCTCGAACAACGGGATGACGTTCACATCGAGCCGGTGCTCGAGCGGATGCAGCAGCCCGGCTTCCTTGAGCAGCAGCGCCGCTTCGAGCAGGTCCGATACGCCGTCGGTCTTGGAGACGATGTAGTTGGGCACGGCGGCGCGGCCGTAGCGCCGGTGCATCTCCGCCGCGGCGCGCAGAATCGCGATTTCCTCCGCCGTCTGCGCCGAGTAGGCGAGGTACGGCGAGGCCAGCGGGCGCGCGGTGTCCAGCTCGCGCAGCAGCACGGCGATGCGCGCCGGCTCTGAGAGTTCGGCGTAGCGCGTTCCCGGCTGCGCTACTTCGAGCAGCTCGCCCACCGTGCGCGCATGGACGTCGGAGTTCTGGCGCAGGTCCACCGAGGCGAGGTGGAAGCCGAACACGTCCACCGCGCGGCGCAGCGAGCGCAGGCGCCCGCGCGCCAGCACCGCCGATCCGTTCTGCCTCAGCGAGCGCTCGATGACATCGAGATCGGCACGCAGCTCCGCCGCGTCGGCGTAAGGCGGTGCCGCGCCGACGGCGTGACGCAGGGCCTCGTGCTGGTCGAGCATCATCGCGCTCGCGGCCAGCCGCGCGTAGATTCCCGACAGCGCGCGCCGATACGGTTCGTCTGCGCGCTGCGGCGAAGCGTCGGGTGAGCGCTCGGCAAGCGCATGCAACGGCTCCGACACATTCACCAGCCGCGTGCCAAGCGACAACTCGATGCCCAGCGCGTGCAGCTCCTCCAGGTAGAAATCGAGCGCGCGCGTGCTCTGCATGCGCAGCGCCCGGCGCAGTACGTCGGCGGTGACGAAGGGGTTGCCGTCGCGGTCGCCGCCGATCCAGCTTCCGATGCGCAGGAACGACGGCAGTTCCGCCGCCGCGCCGTCCGCGTCCAGCGCATGCAGCTCGGTCTTCGATCATGGCGTACAGCCGCGGCAGCTCGCGCAGAAAGGTGTAGTCGTAGAACGAGAGTCCGTTGGCCACCTCGTCGGTCACCGCAGCGCGTCAGGCGCAGCATGCTGGATCTGCCACAAGCGTCAGCACCGCGCGATGCAAGGCCTCGTCGTTCGCGGCTTTCTCGTCAGGCGTGAGCTGGATGCGGTCGCGCTGTTCGAGCAGATCGGCGACTTCGCGCTGGCGCATCGAGGATGCTCCTGCGCTGCACCTCGGTCGGATGGGCGGTGAGCACCGGGCTCACCAGCGCGTCGGCGAAGAACTCGCGCAGTTGTCTGCCCGTGATGCCGGCCGCGCGGCACAGCGCCAGGCTGTGAGCGATGGTGCCGGCGCGCGCACTGGAGCCCGACATGGCATGCGTGCGAGTGCGCCGGATGTGGTGCTGGTCCTCGGCGATGTTGGCGAGGTGGGAAAAGTAGCTGAACGCCCGCACCACCTGGGTCGCCTGATCGCGCGAAAGTCGGCTCAGGATCGCCTCCAACTCAGTGCGCGCGTGTTCGTCCTCGTCGCGGTGAAAGCGAATCGAGGTCCGGCGTATGCGTTCGACGACGATCGAACACTTCGTCACCCTCCTGCTCGCGCACGATGTTGCCAAGCATGCGGCCGAGCAGGCGGATGTCGTCGCGCAGCGGAAGATCTTTGTCGCTCGCTTCTGGTGCATTCATATTGATCGATGGCCGAAGGCTAAAGGGGCCGCGCCGGGAGGTACATGGTGCCATGATAAGATCGAGAACTGGCGCGGGCGCGCGGGCCGGCGCAGTGACGTGCCGCGGCGACGTGCCGCAGCGACGTGCACTTCGCTGGATTCGTACGGACTTCACTCGCAAGGGACCACGGTTGAGCGACAACTCGGCGCCTGAGCGCATCGTCATCGCGTCGCGCGAATCGCGCCTGGCCATGTGGCAGGCTGAGCATGTTCGCGCCGAGCTAGGGCGCTTGTATCCGCGCTGCGCGGTGGAGATACTCGGCATGACAACGCGCGGGGACAATATCCTCGATCGCCCGCTCTCCAAGGTCGGCGGCAAAGGCCTGTTCGTCAAGGAGCTCGAGGCGGCATTGCTCGAGCGGCGCGCCGACATCGCGGTGCATTCGATGAAAGACGTGCCGATGGATCTGGCGCCGGAGTTCGCGCTGGTGGCGATGTCGGCGCGCGAAAACCCGCTCGACGCTTTCGTCTCCAACCGCTACCCGGGCCTTGCCGAGTTGCCTCCGCATGCCGTCGTCGGGACATCCAGCCTGCGCCGCGCGGCGCAACTCCGGGCCCGCTACCCTCAGCTCGCCCTGCGCAGCCTGCGCGGCAATCTCGATACCCGGCTGCGCAAGCTGGATGACGGCGATTACGACGTCATCATTCTGGCGGCGGCCGGATTGACGCGTCTCGGACTCGGGCAGCGCATACGTGCCGTGCTGCCGGCCGAGCTATCGCTGCCGGCGCCCGGGCAGGGGGCATTGGGCATCGAGGCGCTGGCGGCGCGGTCCGAGGTGGCGGCCTGGATGGCGCCGCTGGACAGCCCGGAATGCGCCGCCTGCGTGCGCGCGGAGCGCGCGGTTTCGCGCGAACTCGGCGGTAGCTGCGAGGTGCCGCTGGGCGCCTACGCCGAACTGCTGGGTGAGCGATTGCGGCTGCGCGGATTCATCGCCGCGCCCGATGGTTCGCGCAGCGCCGCCGCCGAGGTCAGCGGCAGCGCCGCCGCGCCGGAGGAGGCCGGGCGCAGGCTGGCGCAGACGCTGCGCAGCCGCGGTGCGGATGAAATACTCGCCGCGCTGACGCAGGGTGAGCAATGAACACGGCCGAAGATGCAGCGGACCGCTTGCCGCTCGCCGGCCGCCACGTCGTCGTGACACGTCCGGCGCAGCAGGCGCGAACGCTGGCCGACGCGATAGCCGAGGCGGGCGGAACGCCGCTGCTGTTTCCGGTGCTCGAGATCCTCGACCTCGACGACGTGCAGCCGCTGATGCGATTCGCCGAGCGGCTGGACGAATTCGACCTGGCGATCTTCATCAGCGCCAACGCGGTGTGCAAGGCGCTGCATGTCGTGCTGGCGGAGCGCACCTGGCCGGCGCGGCTCAGCGTTGCCACCGTGGGCATGTCCAGCGAGAAGGAATTGCAGTGCCGCGGGTTCACCCGCGTGATCGCGCCGCGCGGCCGCTTCGATTCAGAGGCGCTGCTTGAACTCGCGCCACTACAATCGGTGGCCGTTGCCGGCAAGCGCATCGTCATCTTTCGCGGCGATGGCGGGCGTGAGCTGCTGGGCGAGACGCTGGCGGCGCGCGGCGCCGTGATCGAATACTGCGCCTGCTATCGGCGCGGCAAGCCCGATCTCGATCCGGCGCCGCTGTTCGAGCATTGGGCGTGCGATCGGTTGGACGCGATCACCGTCACTTCGAGCGAGGGTCTGCGCAACCTGGTCGATATGGTCGGCGAGAGCGGCCGCCCGCGGCTGTACGCGACGCCGCTGTTCGTGCCGCACGAGCGCATCGCGGCGCAGGCGCAACGGCTCGGGGTGAGAGAGATCGTGCGCACCGCGCCGGGGGACGATGGCCTGCTCGGCGGATTGATCGACCATTTCGTTGCGCGCCCGCCGCGCGCTGCGACGGCGCGTTGCGCATGAGCGAGGCCGAGCAGTCTCCGCCGCCCGCCGCCGCGCCCGCTGACCCGGCGCCGGCGGCCTCGGCTGGAGCGAGGGTTAAGCGCGACGGCGTGTGGACGCACCCGGCGCTGTGGCTGGCGCTGCTCGCACTGGGCTTGCTCGGCTGGCACTCGTATGCGACCCGCGCCCAACTGGATTCACTGCAGGAGCAGTTCGCGCGCCGGCTCGCCGATGGCGAGGGCGTGGCGCGCGAGGCGCGCGCACTGGCGCAACAGAAATTGGAATTGCTGCAAATCGTGCAGGCCAAGACGGGCGCGCTGGAAGCCAAGCTCGCCGAATCGCAGAGCCAGCAAGTCGCGCTGCAGGCGATGTACCAGGATCTGTCGCGCAACCAAGACGATCGCGCGCTGGCCGAAGTCGAACAGGCGCTCACCCTGGCGGCGCAACAACTGGAGATCGGCGGCAACGTGGCGGCAGCCCTCATCGCATTGCAGGGCGCCGACGCCCGCCTGATGCGCGCCGAGAGCGCGCAGTTTCTCCCCGTGCGCAAGATGATTCATCGCGACATCGAGCGCCTCAAGGCGCTGCCCTCGCTGGACCTGCCCGGCATGGCTCTGCGCCTCGAAGGCGCCGGTGCTGCGGTGGACGCCATGCCCTTGGTGTTCGAGGGTCGGCCGCGCGGCGCCGCGGCGGCTCCGGTCGAGGCCGCCGCCCCGGCGGAGGAGGCGGATACGTTGCAAGGAAGGCTCGCCGAAATCACCGCCGACCTGTGGCGGGAAGTCCGCCAGCTCATTCGCATCGAGCGGCTGGAACGCCCCGAACCCGCGCTGCTCGCACCCGAGCACGCCTACTTCCTGCGAGAGAATCTGAAGCTTCGGCTGATGAACGCGCGGCTGGCGCTGCTGCAGCGGGACACCAAGATCTTCCGCGCCGACATCGGCGCGGCGCAGGCATGGATAGAGCGATATTTCGATACGAGCAGCAAGTCGGTTCGCAATGTGGTCGAAGCACTGCAGCCGCTCAGCGCGGCGCAACTCGAACTAGAGCTGCCGACGCTCGAAGACAGCCTCACCGCCGTGCGCAGTTTCAAGCTCGCCAGCGACAAGGCGCCGCCGCAAGCCAAGAGTCCCTGACAAGACCCACATGCGCTTCCTGCTCTGGCTCATCGCACTGTTCGCGCTCGCCGCCGGGCTTGCGGTTGCCGGCCGCTTCAACGAAGGCTATGTGTTGTTCGTACTGCCGCCTTACCGTGTCGAGTTGTCGGTCAACTTCTTCTTCGTTCTGGCGGTCGGCGCAGTGACGCTCGCCTACCTGCTGATGCGGCTGGCGGTGAATGCCGTCGACATGCCGCAGCGGGTGCGCCGCTTCCGCAATCGTAGGCGCCACGAAAAGGGCAGTGCCGCACTGCGCGATGCGGTGCGCAACTTGTTCGAGGGGCGTTACGCGCATGCGCTGAAAAGCGCCGAGCAGGCGGTCGATGCCGGCGAGACGCCGGGTCTGGCCGCGCTCGTCGCGGCGCGCGCCGCCCACGGTCTGCGCGATGAGAAGGGGGAGGATGAATGGCTGGCGCGTGCCGAGCAAGACGACGGCGAAGTGCGCACGGCACGCCTGATGACCGCGGCCGAACTGCAGGTGGACGGCCGCCGATTCGATGCCGCCGCGGATACGCTGCGCGCCTTGCAGGAGGGCGGCCAGCGCCACGTCGCGGCATTGCGCCTGGCCTTGCGCGCGAGCCAGGCGACCGGCGATTGGGACGCGCTGCTGCACGCCGCGCGCCAACTCGAAAAGCATAAGGCCTTGTCGCCCGAGCAGGCGGCGCCGATCCGGCTGCGTGCCCACATCGAGAATCTGGAGCGTCGCGCTCCGGACGCGCAAGCGGTGTCGCGCTACTGGAGTGATATCCCCGCCGCCGAGCGCACGCAAACGCGGCTCGTGCGCGCTGCCGCCGCCGCGTTGATCGCGAGCGGCGACGGCGCGAGCGCACAGCGTGTCATCGAGACCCACCTCGACCGTGACTGGGACGACGAGTTGTTGGAATGCTACGAGCAGTGCCGCGAGGGCGATGCGCTGGAGCGGATCAAGCGCGCCGAGACCTGGCTCGAAGCGCGCCCGGGCAATGCCCGGCTGCTGTTGATGTTGGGGCGCTTATGCCGCATGCAAAGCTTGTGGGGCAAGGCGCAGAGCTACCTCGAAGCTTCGGTCGCCGTGCACCCCGGCCGCGCTGCGCACCTGGAACTGGCGCGGCTGCTGGACGAAATGGAGCGCGCCGACGAGGCGAATCGCCACTACCGTGCGGCCGCCGACGAGCGCGCGCTGGTGAAGACGGCGCAGCAGCTTGATTCCGCTCTCGCCGCCAAGCTCTGTGTCGTCCCCGCGAAGCCGTAGGTTGGGCTGAGCGCAGCGATGCCCAACGCCCTCCGGCCGGCGCCATCTCGTTGGGGTTCGCTTCGCTCACTCCAACCCACGGCGGTTTGGCCGCCTACACCCAGTCGCGCGGGGGCAGAAAATCGCGGTACAAGGCTTCCTCCGGGCTGCCCGGTTCGGGCTTCCAGTCGTAGCGCCAATGCACGACCGGCGGCAGCGACATCAGGATCGATTCGGTGCGTCCGCCCGATTGCAGCCCGAACAGCGTGCCGCGGTCGAACACCAGGTTGAATTCGACGTAGCGGCCGCGGCGGTAGGCTTGGAAATCGCGCTCGCGCTCGCCGTAGGGATGATCGCGGCGGCGCTCGACGATCGGCAGATAGGCTTCCAGGAAGTGCTCGCCGACGCTGCGCGTGAGGTCGAAGCAGCGCTCGAAACCGCCTTCGTTCAGATCGTCGAAAAAGATGCCGCCGACGCCGCGCGGCTCGTTGCGGTGCTTGAGGAAGAAGTAGCGGTCGCACCATTCCTTGAAGCGCCGATGTACCTCGCCGCCGAAGGGGTCCAGCGCGCTCTTGCAAACGGCGTGAAAGTGGGTGACGTCCTGCGCGAAGGGATAGTACGGCGTCAGGTCGATGCCGCCGCCGAACCACCAGACATCGTCGGCACCGTCCTTGCGCGCGACGAAGAAGCGCACGTTGAGGTGCACCGTCGGGCAGTAAGGATTGCGCGGATGCAGGACCAGCGACACGCCCATCGCCTCGAAGGCCCGGCCGGCAAGTTCGGGTCGCCCGGCGCTGGCCGATGGCGGCAGCCCGTCGCCGAACACATGGGAAAAGCTGCAACCGCCGCGCTCGAAGAAATCGCCGTCTTCGATCACCCGCGTGATACCGCCGCCACCGCCCGGGCGTTCCCAGGCATCGGCGCGGAACGGCTTGCCGTCGAAAGCTTCGAGCGCGGCGACGATGCGCTCTTGTAAGTCCAGCAGGTAGGACTTGACGCTGGCTGAGTCGGTTTGCATCGATCAATTGGCCGAAATCCGGCCCATGCAGGTCGCGTGCGGGCTGGCCCTCACCCCAACCCCTCTCCCGCAGGGAGAGGGGTTTCCCCTCTCCCTCCGGGAGAGTCTTCCCCTTCTCCCTCCGGGAGAGTCTTACCCCCTTCTCCCTCCGGGAGAGTCTTACCCCCTTCTCCCTCCGGGAGAAGGGCCGGGGATGAGGGATTACGGCGCTTGTTCATGCTTTTCTCGGGTTGAACGCGCGATAGCCGATGTCGCGCCGCATCTGCATGCCCTCGAAATGGATGGTGTCGGCGACCTCGTAGGCGCGCCGATGGGCAATCTTCACCGTGTCGCCGAGCGCGGTCACGCACAGCACGCGCCCGCCGCTGGTGACGATGCGGCCGTCCCGCTCGGCGGTGCCGGCGTGGAAGACATGGTAGTCGCTGGCGGCGCCGGGCAGGCCCTCGATCACATCACCCTTGCGCGGCGCATCCGGATAGCCGGCGGCGGCGATGCACGACGCCGAGCGCGACGCGGCGATCCCACTCCGCTTCGACTCGATCGAGCCGGCCGTCGATCGCGGCCTCGACCAGATCGACCAGATCGGATTTCAGGCGCAGCATGATCGGCTGGGTTTCCGGGTCGCCCATGCGGCAGTTGAATTCCAGCACCCGGGGATTGCCGTCCGCATCGATCATCAGGCCCGCATAGAGGAAGCCGGTGTAGGGAATGCCGTCCGCCGCCATGCCTTCGAGCGTCGGCAGGATCACTTCGCGCATCACGCGGGCGTGCACCGTCGGGGTCACCACCGGCGCCGGCGAGTAGGCGCCCATGCCGCCGGTGTTGGGGCCGCTGTCGCCGTCGCGGAGCCGCTTGTGGTCCTGGCTGGTGGCCAGCGCCAGCGACATGCGCGGCCATCGCCCATGACGATGAAGCTCGCCTCCTCGCCGGCGAGGAATTCCTCGATCACCACGCGCGCGCCGGCCTCGCCCATCTTGTTGCCGACCAGCATCACGTCGATGGCTGCGTGGGCTTCGGCGAGGTGACTGGCGACCACCACGCCCTTGCCCGCGGCCAGCCCGTCGGCCTTGATCACGATCGGCGCGCCGTGCTCCGTCGACGTAGGCGTGCGCCTGCCCGGCATCGGTGAAGGTGGCGTAACGCCGCCGGTCGGGATGCCGTGGCGCTGCATGAAGCGCTTGGCGAAATCCTTGGAGCTTTCGAGCTGCGCCGCTGCGCGCGTCGGGCCGAAGATGCGCAGGCCGTCGGCACGGAACAGCATCGACGACGCCCGCGGCCAGCGGCGCCTCGGGACCGACGACGCAGCAATTGCACCTGCTCGCGCAGGGCGAATTCGGCCAGCTCGTCGATGGCGGTGAGGGCGACGTTCTCAAGCCCGGCTCGCGCGCGCGTGCCGGCATTGCCCGGCGCGACGAAGACCTTCTGGATGCGCGGCGACTGCGCCAGCCGCCAGGCCAGCGCGTGCTCGCGACCGCCGGAGCCGATAACCAGGATCTTCATGGAGGAGAACCTCTCACCGCGGAAATCGCCGGGCGCGCCGGCGCTTCAATGCCGGAAGTGGCGCACGCCGGTGAACACCATCGCCATGCCGTGCTCGTCGGCGGCGGCGATGACTTCGTCGTCGCGCACGCTGCCGCCGGGCTGGATCACCGCGCTGGCGCCGGCCTCGGCGACGACGTCGAGGCCGTCGCGGAACGGGAAGAAGGCGTCCGAGGCGACCACCGAGCCGGCGAGCGCAGGCCCGGCGTTCTCCGCCTTGATCGCGGCGATGCGCGCGGAGTCGACGCGGCTCATCTGCCCGGCGCCGACGCCGAGCGTCATGCCGTCGCGGCAGAAGACGATGGCGTTGGACTTGACGAACTTGGCCACGCGCCAGGCAAACAGCAGGTCGGCCAGTTCTGCGTTCGGTCGGCTGCGCGCTGCGTCACCACGCGCAGCTCCGCCGCGCTCATCCGTGCGTCGTCGGCGCTCTGCACCAGCAGGCCGCCGCCGACGCGCTTGAAATCGAAGCGCGTTGGCGCCCGCGCGCCAGCGGCACCGTCGAGCACGCGCACGTTCTCCTTGCCGGCGAGCACGGTCGAGCGCGTCGGCCGCGTACGCGGCGCGATCACCACTTCGACGAACTGCTGCGCACACGGCTGCGCGCCGCTTCGACGTCGACCGCGCGGTTGAAGGCGATGATGCCGCCGAAGGCCGAGGTCGGGTCGGTGGCGAAGGCGCGCCGGTAGGCTCTCCAGCGACGCTCGCGCCGAGCGCCACGCCGCAGGGATTGGCGTGCTTGACGATGACGCAGGCCGGCTCGTCGAAGGTCTTGACGCATTCCCAGGCCGCGTCGGCGTCGGCGATGTTGTTGTAGGACAGTTCCTTGCCCTGCAGCTGCCGGTGCAGCTGGCGAGCGCAGCCGGCGCCGGGGTCAGGTCGCGATAGAACGCGGCGCGCTGGTGCGGATTCTCGCCGTAGCGCAGCGTCCTGCACCTTGTCGAAGGTGCACGTTGCAGTCTGCTCGGGAAACTCGGCGCGCGTGCTGTCTGCCTGCGATCGACGGTCAGCTAGTTGCTGATCGCGCCGTCGTAGCGCGCGGTATGCGGTGAAGGCCTTACCGCCAGCGCGAAGCGCGTGGCTTGGCGGCGAGCGCGCCGCCGCGGCGTGCACTTCCTCGAGCACCGCGGCGTAGTCGGTCGGGGTCGGTGACCACGCCGACGCCGCGCCAGTTCTTGGCCGCGGCGCGCACCATCGCCGGGCCGCCGATGTCGATGTTCTCGATCGCGTCCTCGAGCGTGCAGCCGGGCTTGGCGACCGTCGGCCTCGAACGGATACAGATTCACCACCACCAGGTCGATCGCCGGGATGTCGTGCTCGGCCATGCGTCGTCCATGTGTGCCGGCAGGTCGCGCCGCGCCAGCATGCCGCCATGGATCTTCGGGTGCAGCGTCTTGACGCGCCCGTCGAGCATCTCCGGAAAGCCGGTGTAGTCGGCGACCTCGGTCACCGTCGAGGCCGGCTTCGCGCAGCAGCTTGGCGGTGCCGCCGGTGGACAGGAGCTCGACGCCCGAGTTCCGGCAAGGCGCGCGCGAAATCGACGACGCCGCGCTTGTCGGAAACGCTGATGAGGGCTTGAACGGGTTTCATGAAGATCGACTACTAGGCGCGCAGACGGCGGGTAGGGGGTGCGTGCAGTTCGTGCTCCTCGAGCTTGCGCCGCAGCGTGTTGCGGTTGATGCCGAGCATCTCGGCGGCCAGGGTCTGGTTGCCGTCGGTCTCGCGCATGACGATCTCCAGCATCGGGCGCTCGACCTGCGCCAGCACCATGTCGTAGATGTCATGCGGCTTCTCGCCGTCCAGATCGCGGAAGTACCGGTCGAGGGTCTTGCGCACGCATTGGGCGATCTCGCTGTTGCATTTCATGCTGCGGTCTCCCCTTGCATTGGTGCGCGAGCGGCGCGCACGAAGCTCCCTCGCGGCGTGGCGCCGGTCGATGCGTGAGGGCGCTAGGGCATGCTTCACGCCGCTTGCCGGTCCAGCGGATCGGCGTAGCGCAGGCGCTCGCCCGCGCCGCCCAGGCCGCCGAAAAATGCGTTCGACCGCATCGAGCTGCGCGGTGACGCTCGGCAGCTGGTTCATGGCGCGGCGGAACTGCGCGGAGCCCGCCAGCCCCTTGGTGTACCAGGAGATGTGCTTGCGCGCCATGCGGACCCCGGTGTCATCGCCGTAGAAGGCGTACAGGTCGAGCAGGTGGGCGCGCAGCACCTCGTGGATCTCGCTCACCAGCGGCGGCGGCAGCACGGTGCCGGTGGCCAGGAAATGTTCGATCTCGCGGAAAATCCACGGCCGGCCCTGCGCCGCGCGGCCGATCATGACGCCATCGGCGCCGGTGTAGTCGAGCACGTGGCGGGCTTTTTCCGGCGTGTCGATGTCGCCGTTGGCGATGACCGGAATGCCGACCGCGGCCTTGACCGCGGCGATGGTGTCGTATTCGGCCTCGCCCGTGTAGCTGCAGGCGCGCGTGCGACCGTGGATCGGCCAGCGCCGCGGATGCCGCGAGTCTTCGGCGATGCGCGCGACCGTGATCGCGTTCTTGTTCTGGCGATCCCAGCCGGTGCGGATTTTCAGCGTCACCGGCACGTCGACGGCATTGACGACGGCGTCGAGAATGCGCGCCACCAGCGGTTCGTCCTGCAGCAGCGCGGAGCCGGCCATTACGTTGCAGATCTTCTTCGCCGGACAGCCCATGTTGATGTCGATGATCTGCGCGCCGTCATCGACGTTGTAGCGCGCGGCCTCCGCCATCATGCGCGGATCGGCGCCGGCGATCTGCACCGAGATCGGTTCGACTTCGCCCTCGTGATCGGCGCGGCGGCGGGTCTTGGCGCTGCCGTACAGCAGCGAATTGGAGGTGACCATTTCGGACACCGCCAGGCCGGCGCCCATGCGCTTGCACAACTGGCGAAACGGCCGATCGGTGACGCCCGCCATGGGCGCGACGAACAGGTTGTTGCGCAGCGTGAAGCCGGCGAAGCGCATCGGTGTTGTCGGTTGCGGGTGTGACGTGGGGAGGGGTCGAAGTCTACTCCAACTCGCGGCCTGTCAACATCGGCTATCAATCAATTTTGCAATCGCGATTGCGCTCCCGGCTTATGGAACAATCGCGAGTTAAGCTCGTTCGGTCGCGCGCACTCGGCGCGGGCGTCGGGTGTCATGAGATTCGCCTTTTGGCGTCTGCGATCAAGGCCAGGCGCGGGCGCCGAAGATCATGCGCTTGGCGACGAAGGCGCGCGCCGGCGGCAACAGGTCGAGCAGTACCAGGCCGCTACCGCGCAGCGCTCGAAGCAGCGCGCTGCGGTTGCTGAAAACACGAATCAGACCGTCGGTGAATCCGATCGCGCCGCCGCGGTCGATCCGGCGCGCGCTTGCATAGCGCCGCAGCACCTGTTCGGAGCCCGGGTCGAGTGGGGCTTGGGTTTCGCCGGCGAGCACGCGCGCCAGCGTCCACACGTCGCGCAGCGCGAGATTGAGCCCTTGGCCGGCGACCGGGTGCAGGGTCTGGGCGGAATTGCCGAGGTACACGCAGCGCATGCCGATCGGGTCGCGGCGATAACGCAGCGTCAGCGGGTAGGCTGCGCGTGCCGACACGGCGCTGAAGCGCACGCGCTCGCCGAAACAGCGCTGCAAGTGTTCGAGAAATTGCGCATCGCCGCGCTCGATGAGCTGCTGCGCTTCGGCCGGCTCGGTGACGAGCACGACCGCATAGCCGGCGCCGTCGAAGCTGTCGTGCGGCAGCAATGCCAGCGGACCGTGCGCTGTGAACCGCTCGTAGGCGATGTTGCCGCGCGGCGTCGCGGCGCGCGCGGTGCAGATCACCGCGGTTTGCTCATAGTTGCGGCTGACGGAGTCGTCGGCGCCGTGCACGCCGCCCTCGGCGAAAGCGACGAGGCGGGCGTGCGCGAGCTGTGCTCTTCCGTCTCGGCTGCAATTCAGAATCGCGTCCTGCGCGTTGGCCGCCAGGCTTTCCACCTGCACGTGTTCTTCGATCGGCACGCCGCGCGCCGCCAGCGCTTCGTCGAGCGCGGCGGCCAGATCCGCGCCATTGACGACGTAGCCCAGCGCCGGCACGCCAAGCTCGCGCGCCGTAATCAGCGTGCGACCGAAGCCGCCCTGTTGCGAGATGTGGATGGTCTCGATCGGGGTCGCGGCCACGTCCGGCCAGGCGCCTAACCGATCGAGGATCTGGAGCGAGCCATGCGACAGCGCCAGCACGCGGCGGTCCAGTCGAGCGGCGCCGCGGGCGCGCGCGTCGAGCAGTCGGCAGGCCATTCCCGAGTGGTGCAGCGCCAGCGCTAGCGCCATGCCGACCGGGCCGGCGCCGACGATGGCGATATCGGGTTCGCGTAACGGGATTTCAGCCGCCGCCATGCCGCCGCTCGCGCATCAGCGCTTCGATCTCGTCGATCTGCTTGGGCGCGGCCGCCGACAAGACCTCGCAACCGGCCTCGGTGACCGCGACATCGTCCTCGATGCGTACGCCGATGTTCCAAAACGCCTCGGGCACATCGTCCGCCGGGCGAATGTAGCAGCCGGGCTCGACCGTCAGCGTCATTCCCGGGCGCAGCGGCCGCCACGCATCGTTCTCCTTGTACTCGCCGGCGTCATGCACGTCGAGTCCGAGCCAGTGGCCGGTGCGGTGCATGTAGAAGCGCTTGTAAGCCTCCGCTTCGAGCAGCGCGTCCACGCTGCCCTGGAGCAGCCCGAGGTCGATCATGCCCTGCGCGAGAACGCCGCACCGCGGCGTCGTGCGGCGCATCCCAGGGGTTGCCGGGCCGCACCGCCGCGATCGCCGCGGCCTGTGCGGCGAGCACGAGCTCGTACACGTCGCGCTGCGGCGCCGCTGAATTCGCCGTTCACCGGAAACGTGCGCGTGATGTCGGAGGCATAACCGTCGAGTTCGCAGCCGGCGTCGATCAGCAGCAGATCGCCGTCGTTCAGGCGCGCGTCGTTGGCGACGTAGTGCAGGACGCAGGCGTTGGCGCCGCCGGCGACGATCGGCGTGTAGGCGGGGCACTGCGCGCCGCTGCGGCGGAACTCGTGCAGCAGCTCGGCCTCGATCTCGTATTCGCCCCTGCCCGGCCATGTCGACACGCATGGCGCGGCGATGCGCCGCGGCGGAAATGGCGCGCGGCGCGGCGCATGATGGCGAGTTCGTGCGCGTCCTTGATCAGGCGCATCTCGTCGAGCAGCGGTGCGCACATCGACGATGGTCGCCGGCGCGCGCATGCCGGTGCGCGCGTTGGCGCGCACCGTGTTGAGCGTGCCGACGATGCGCGCGTCCGAATCGCGCGTCGTAGCCGAACGCGTAGTACAGCGTGGGCTGATTGGCGATCAGCTCGGGCAGCTTTTCGTCGAGCTCGTCGATGGCGTAGGCCTCGTCGAAACCGAACGCCTCGCGTGCGCCGTCCGGGCCCGTAGCGAAAACCGTCCCAGATTTCGCGCTCGACGTTCTTGTCGCGGCAGAACAGGATGCGCTTGCGAGCTTCGTCGCCTTCCCCGGCGACAAGCACCAGCACCGCTTCGGGCTCGGGGAAGCCGCTCAGGTAGTAGAAGTAGCTGTCGAAGCGATACGGGTAGTGCGAGTCGCGGTTGCGCACCTGCTCCGGCGCGGTGGGAATGACGGCGATGCCGCGCTGCATGGTCCGCAGCAGACGTTCGCGCCGCGCGTGAAATGAGGCGATGTCCACGATGTTCGGTGCGCAGGGATGGGAGTCGATGATCTTGGATTCTGCAGTTTAGGCCGGACAGGGCTATGAGCCCTTCGACAAGCTCAGGGCGAACGGCTTGCGCAGCTTGTCACCCACTTGGCGTTCCAAAGAAATGCCGTTCGTGCTGAGCCTGTCGAAGCATGAACGGCATTTCGTCTGCTCGAGTGCGGCTTTGATTATAGCCCCGGGTCTAAGGGTTTCTGGCCAAGCTCGCATTCCAGTTCGGCCAGCCGCGCCGGCGTCCCGACATCGGTCCATCTGCCGTCGAAGCGCTCGCCGGTGACGCGCTGCTGAGCCATGGCGGCGCGCAACAATGGCGCCAACTGGGCTTTGCTGCCGCGGGCGATGCCGGCGAACAGGCGCGGATCGTAGCCGCCGATGCCGCTGAACGTGAGTTTGGACGCGCCCTCGCCGCGCACCGCGCCGCCTTCGAGCACGAAGTCGCCCGCTGGGTGATGCGGCGGATTGGGCACCATGACCAGATGGGCGAGGGCGCCCTTGGCCGCGAGCTGCGCAGTGGCGGCGGCGATGCAGTCGTACGCCGGCTCGCAATAGATGTCGCCGTTGATCACCAGGAACGGGCCGTCGCCCAGCAGCGCCAGGGCGTTGGCGATGCCGCCCGCGGTTTCCAGCGCCTCGCCCTCGGGCGAGTAGGCGATGGTGACGCCCCATCGCGCGCCGTTGCCCAGTTGTTGCTCGATCATGTGGCCGAGGTGGGCATGGTTGATCACCAGATCGCGAATGCCCGCGCGCGCCAGCCGCTCGATGGTGCCAGACGATCAACGGCTTGCCCGCAGCCGGCAGCAGCGGCTTGGGCGAGGTGTCGGTGAGCGGGCGCATGCGCTCGCCGCGACCGGCGGCTAGGATCATGGCTTTCATGCCTTTCGACTAGGAGGCAAGCGCAGCGCCTTCGCTCCCCAGGTCTCCGCGGTGCGATTCAAAACGAGTAGCCCACATCCGTCGCCCGATTCTCAAGCTCGTCGAGCAAGCGCAGCAGCGGCGTGAGCTCGCGGTAGCGCGCGGCCACGGCGCGAACGTAGCCCATGAAGCGCGGCGTATCGGCGAGATAACGCGGCTTGCCGTCGCGATAGTTTATGCGGGCGAAGATGCCGAGCACCTTGAGATGGCGCTGCAGCCCCATCCACTCGAAATCGCAGTAGAAGTCGGCGAAGTCCGCGCGCACCGGCAAACCTTCGCGGCGCGCCTTCTCCCAGTAGCGAATCGTCCAGTCGAGGACTCGATCCTCCTGCCAACTGATGAACGCGTCCTTGAACAGCGATACCACGTCGTAGGCGATCGGGCCGTAGACCGCGTCCTGGAAGTCGAGCACCCCGGGATTGGGCGCGCTCACCATCAGGTTGCGCGGCATGTAGTCGCGATGCACGAACACACTCGGCTGCGCCAGGTTGCTGCGCACGATCAGCGCGAAGGCGGCTTCCAGCACTTCGGCCTGCGCCGCGCTCAGCGCGACGCCGAGATGGCGTGCCACGTACCAGTCGGGGAACAGGGCCAGCTCGCGCCGCAGCAGCGCTTCGTCATAAGGCGGGAGGATGCTGGCGCGCGAATGGCGCTGCCATTTGAGCAGCGCGTCAACGGCGTCGCGGAACAGTGCGTCGGCGTTGCGCTCGTTCAGTTCCTCGAGGTAGGTCCGCGTGCCCAGATCGCTCAGCAGCAGGAATCCGCGCTCGATATCCTCGGCCAGCACGCAAGGCGCGTGGATGCCCGCCTCGGCCAGCAGTTGCGCCACGCGGACGAACGCTCGGCAGTCCTCGTGCTCGGGCGGCGCATCCATCACGATCAGACTTTCGCTTCCATCGTCGAAGTTCAGGCGAAAGTAGCGGCGAAAGCTCGCATCGCTCGAGGCTGCGGTGAGGGCAAACGCTCGATCACGGAAACGCTCCGCCAGCCATTGCCGCAGTTGTCGTTCGCGCTCCATGCCGGGCAAATAGGAACTCACTGATGGTAAAATCCGCGATCTTATCATCGGTGCATCGCCCACTCGCGGCGTGCTGCGTGCGATCAGAAGTGCTTCGCCCACGACAATCAGAGACGGCTCCCAGTCTCGTGCGCAGTCGATGAGTTCACTCGTTCGATTCGTTCCTATCTTGGTTTGGTGCGTCTGCGACGGTTCGGCGGCGGCCGAGGCGCTGCCGCCGCTGCGCGTCGACCCGGCGCTGCTCGGCGGCGCATCGAGCCGTCCCGAAGCCGCCCCGCCGCCGCCGCGCGCTCCGATGGATACCGAAGCGCCGCAAGTTGCGCCCGCCGCGCCGGCGGCGGTGACGCCGATCATGCCTGAGACGCCGTCCGCGCCGATCCAGGTAAGCCCGCCGCGCACGCCCGCGCCGGCGCCCAAATTTGCACCGGCGACCGAGCCGCCTCAGCCAACGTCACCGGCGGAGCCGGCCTTGCCTACCGCGCCGGCGCAAACGGAACCTGCGGATGCTGCGCCAACCGGTCCGGCGGCACCCGCCGGCGATGGCCTGAAACCCGCGCCGGAAGTGCGCCAACCCGGCGCGGCGAGTGCCGCGCCCACGCCGGCGGACACCGAAGCGTCGCCGCCGCTCGATCTCGCGCCGGCGACCGATTCGACACCGCCGACCGATAGCGAGACGCCGAGTCCGGTCAACATCGCAGCCGACCAAATCACCAGTCCCGGCGCGGGTGAAGTCGTCGCCGAGGGCAATGTAGAGCTGCGCCAGCTCGGCAACACGCTCAATGCCGATCGCGTGACTTACTGGGAGGACACGGACGAGGTCGAGGCCGTGGGCAACGTGCGCCTCGCCAATGAGACCGATGTCATCACCGGGCCGCAAGCGCGCTTACGGCTCGCCGACAGTTTCGGCTATTTCGAACAGCCCGAGTATTCGATCAGCCGTCCGCCCCGACCCGGCCAAAAATTCGTCGGAACCGGCTCGGGTCAGGCGCAGCGCATCGACTTCGAAGGCGAAGACCGCTATCGGCTGAAGGACGCCACCTACAGTACCTGCGGACCGGGTAATGACGACTGGTATGCCAAGGCCGGCGACCTGGATCTCGATTTCACGCGCGAAGTGGGCGAGGCCAGGAATGCGCGGCTGGTATTTCTCGGCGTGCCGTTCCTGTACACGCCGTGGCTCGAGTTCTCGCTCAACAACCGGCGCAAGTCCGGCTTCCTTCCTCCCACGGTGGGCAGTTCCAACCGCACGGGCATCGAGTACACACAGCCGTACTACTGGAACATCGCGCCCAACATGGACGCGACGTTCGCGCCGCGCTTCATGACGCGGCGCGGATTGCAAATCGGCGCAGAGGCGCGCTACCTGGACTACGACTACCGCGGCGAGTTGCACGCGGAGTATCTGCCCAACGACCGGGTCACCGGCGACAGCCGCAGCCTGGTCTCGTTCCAGCATGCGCACGACCTCGGCGCCGGATTCAACGCCAGCCTGAACCTGAACAAGGTTTCGGACGACACCTATTTCACCGATCTGAGCACGCGCATCGCCACCACCGCGCAGACCAACTTGCTGCGCCAGGGCGTGCTGTCCTACACCGGCGGGGGATGGTGGAGCGCCTACGCCAACATCCAGCGCTACCAAACCTTGCAAGACCCGGCGCTGCCGCCGGTCGCCAAGCCCTATGACTTGCTGCCCCAAGTCGTGCTCGATGCGCTGCGGCCGGATGTCGGCGGGTTCGCGCTGGCGCTGAAAGGACAGTACACCGACTTCAGCCATCCCACTCTCGACAACGGACGGCGGCTGGTTGCCTACCCGCAGGTGTCCTGGCCGTTCCAGACGCCGTCGTTCTATGTCACGCCGAAGCTCGGCATGCACCTTTCGCGCTACCGCGTGGAACGGCGTCAGACCACGGGGCCCGACAGCCTTAGCCGCAGCGTGCCGATCTTCAGCGTCGACAGCGGAGTCACCTTCGAGCGCGACACGACGTGGTTCGGCAAGCGCGCGGCGCAGACTCTGGAGCCGCGCCTTTATTACCTTCTGGTTCCGGAGCGCAAGCAGGACGACTTCCCGGTGTTCGACACCGCGCTCGCCGATTTCAACTTCGCGCAGATCTTCTCCGAGAACATCTTCAGCGGCAACGATCGGATCGGCGATGCGAATCAGCTCACCGCCGCGTTGACCTCGCGCGTCATCGACCCGGCGACAGGGGAGGAGATCGTGCGGGCTGCGATCGGCCAGCGCTTCTACTTCCGCGACCAGACGGTCACGCTGCCCGGCGTGCCGGCGCGCACCGGGCGAACCGCCGACTACCTAGCGGCACTATCCGGGCGCATCCTGCCCAATGTAACTGTCGACACCGCCTTGCAGTACAACCCGCGCGACGGGCGTACCGAGCGGCTGGTCGCCGGCGCGAGCTATCGGCCGGGGCCGACGCGCGTGCTCAACGCCGGCTACCGCTATCAGCGCGAAGTGCTGCGCGAAGTCGACTTCTCCGGGCAGTGGCCGCTGTATGGCCGCTGGTACGGCGTCGGACGCTACAATTACTCGTTGCGCGAGCGCCGGCTGGTGGAAGCGATCGCCGGGCTGGAGTACAACGGCGGTTGCTGGGTGCTGCGCGGCGTCGTGCAGCGCTTCGCCACCGCCACCCAGGCGGCCAACACCTCGTTCTTCGTGCAGTTGGAACTGAACGGCTTTTCCGGCATCGGCTCCAACCCGCTCGAGGTTCTCAAGCGCAACATCCCGGGTTACGGCAAGATCAACCAACCCGCATCGGACCCGGTATTCGGATCCCAATGAAAGGCCGACAACGCAGATGAAATCTATTTGGCGTTTCTTGTTATTGGTGGCCCTGGTCCCGTTCAGTGCGCTGGCGCAGGGACGCACCGCGCCCCAGCCGGCGGATCGCATCGTCGCCGTCGTCAATGACGAAGTGATCACCCTGGTCGAGCTCAAGGCGCGCGTCGCGCAGGCGGACTACCAACTGAAGCAGCAGAACATCCAATTGCCGCCGCCGGAGATCTTCGAGCGCCAGATTCTCGAGCGAATGATCAGCGACAAGGTCCAGTTGCAGTTCGCGAAAGAAACGTCGCTGCGCGTCGAAGACGCGCAGTTGGAGCGGCGTTGACCCGAATCGCCGAGAACAATCGCATGAGCTTGGCGGATTTCCGCGCCGCCCTGGAGCGCGACGGCGTCGGCTGGGCCAAGTTTCGCGAGGAGATCCAGAACGAAATTCTGATCGCGCGTCTGCGCGAGCGCGAGGTGGACAACCGGGTCACCGTCTCCGATGGCGAGATCGACAACTTCCTGGCCAATCCCGAGCGCCCGGCGGCAAGCGGCGAGTTGCTGATCTCGCACATACTGGTTCGTGTGCCCGAGCAAGCCACGCCCGAGCGGCTGGCGCAACTGCAAGCCAAGGCGGATCGCGCTCGAGCCGAGCTACAGCGCGGCGCCGATTTCGCCCAGGTCGCCGCCGCCTACTCCGACGCTCCCGACGCGCTCAGCGGCGGCAGCATAGGTTGGCGATCGGCCGATCGCCTGCCCAACCTGTTTGCCGAGGCCGCGGAGAAGATGCAGCCGGGCGACATCAGCGCCGTGCTGCGCAGCCCCGCCGGCCTGCACATCATGAAGCTGGCGGACCGCCGCGGCGACGCAATCACGGGGCAAAGAGTGCAACAGACACACGCTCGACATATTCTGATCAAAGTCAGCGATGCGGTATCGGAGGCGGAAGCGCGGCACAAGCTCGAGCAATTGCGCGAGCGCATCGCAAACGGCGCCGATTTCGGCGAGTTGGCCCGGCTCAACTCGAACGATCTGTCGGCGGCGAAGGACGGCGACCTCGGCTGGCTCTATCCGGGCGACACCGTCCCCGAATTCGAGCGCACGATGGTTGAGCTACAGCCGGGCGAACTCAGTCAGCCGGTGCAGACCCCCTTCGGCTGGCACTTGATCCAGGTTCTGGAACGGCGCGTCGCCGACGTATCGGCGGAGCGCCAGCGCTTGCAGGCGCGGCAGGCGCTGCGCGAGCGCAAGGCCGAGGAGGCGTATCAGGAGTGGGTGCGGCAACTGCGCGACCGCGCCTATGTCGACTTGCGGTTGGAGGAGCGCTGACGTCTAGCCGCACGATGACAAAGAGATGGCCGCGATGACTGCCGTGACGGCAAGAGGCGGCCAGCGTTCATCGGCACCCACCATCGCGCTTACCAGCGGAGAGCCCGCCGGCGTTGGCCCGGAGTTGTGCGCCCGCATCACCCAGGAGGCGTTCCCCTGCCGGTTGGTCATCCTCGCCGATCAAGCGCTGTTCGCGGCGCGCGCCGCGGCCATCGGCTGCTCGATCCGCCCGGCTGCCTACGATCCGCAAGGCACGGCTCAAGCCGGCACGATCGAGCTGCTGCACCTGCCGCTGGCGGTGCAGTCCAGGCCGGGGGCGCTCGACTCGGCGAACTCGCGCTACGTGCTGGCGCTGCTCGAGCGCGCGCTGGCCGGATGCGGCGGCGGAGAATTCGCCGCCATGGTCACCGCCCCGGTGCACAAGGGCGTGATCAACGCTGCCGGAGTGCCCTTCACCGGACACACGGAGTACCTCGCCGAGAAGACCGCCGTGTCCCAGGTGGTGATGCTTCTGGTGGGTGGCGGGCTGCGCGTGGCGCTCGCCACGACTCATCTTGCCTTGAAGGATGTCGCTGGCGCACTGACACGCGCCGGGCTCGAGCGCACGCTGCGCACGCTGGCTGCCGAGTTGCGGGCGAAGTTCGGCCTGGCGGCGCCGCGCATCCTCGTCGCCGGATTGAATCCGCACGCCGGCGAAGGCGGCTACCTCGGGCGCGAGGAGATCGATGTCATCGTGCCGGTGATCAACCTGCTGCGCGGCGAGGGCCTGAAGGTGCGCGGCCCGTTTCCCGCCGATACGCTGTTCACGCCCGAGCAGCTCGCCCACGGCGACTGCGTGCTCGCCATGTACCATGACCAGGGCCTGCCGGTGCTCAAGTACGCGAGCTTCGGCCACGGCGTCAATGTCACGCTCGGCCTGCCGATCATCCGCACGTCGGTCGACCACGGCACCGCCCTCGATCTCGCCGGCAGCGGCAAAGCCGACCCGGGCAGCTTGATCGCCGCCGTGGAAACGGCGATCCAGATCGCGGCCAGCCAGCGGCCCCAATCGATTCGTCCGTAGGAGCGCCGCTAGCCGGCGCGACCGACACAAAAAATCCCAGCAGCGAAGGCTCAACGCGATGCCGACCATGCACCGCCCGCGCAAACGCTTTGGGCAGAACTTCCTGGTCGATGAGGCGGTCGTCGCGCGCATCGTCGAGGCCATCGCGCCGGCTGCGAACGACAAACTGGTGGAGATCGGTCCGGGATTGGGGGCGCTCACCGCGCCGCTGATGGCGCGGCTCGAGCGCCTCCACGTCGTCGAGATCGACCGCGATCTTGCGGCGCGGCTGCGTGAGGCGTCGCCGAGCGAGAAGCTCGTCGTGCATACCGGCGATGCGCTCGAATTCGATTTCTCCCGCTTCGGCGCCGGCCTGCGTGTCGTCGGCAATCTGCCCTACAACATCTCGACGCCGCTACTGTTCCATCTGGCGCGCCACGGAGCCGCGCTGTGCGATGTGACGGTCATGCTGCAGAAGGAGGTCGTGGAGCGCATCGTGGCGCGGCCGGGCACCGCCGAATACGGCCGCTTGTCGGTGATGCTGCGCTACCGTTTTGCCGTCGAAACGCTGTTCGACGTGCCGAGCGGTGCGTTTCGGCCGACGCCGCAGGTGCAGTCCGCACTGATCCGCCTGTTGCCGCGCCCGCCGCAAGAGCTGGCGGCCTCCGACGAGGGGCTATTCGGCGCCATCGTCACCGCCGCTTTCGGGCAACGCCGCAAGACCCTGCGCAATGCCCTGGCGCGTTATCTGCATGCCGCGGACTACGCGGCGCTGGATTTGGACCCGGGGCTACGGGGTGAGACGCTGGACGTGGCGACTTTCGTGCGCATCGCCAACCATTGCGTCGCGCCGCGGCGCGGCCCCGGTTGAGTTGCGGCGCGTCAGACTTGCTGCTTTTTCAGCGGGCAGGTGTTGAGACCGAGCAGCTTGTAGGCCGGGCAGAATCCGACCAGCGCGGTCACCAGCGGTACGACGCCGATCCAGCCCCACACGCCGATCGTTCCCATCAGCGTCAGTGCAATCAATGCCGCGCCGAGCACGATGCGCAGAACTCTGTCGATGCCACCCACATTCGCTTTCATAAGTACCTCCATATGCTGGGATTGACGAACCACGGCATCTATTCCAGCATCGGATCCCGGCGCCGGTATGTAACCTTGGTTACATAGCTGCCGCGCCTCGGCGCGCGGAGCGGCGTCCGAATCTGCGCAACGTATGCCGCCAATGCGGCGCCTGGAGCAAGCCGATCATAACGACGACCGCGATGTTGGCCAGGCAGTAGCGCAACAGCAACTCCGGCCCCGTCGCGTAGTGCGCCCGATCCGTGCTCAACAAGGACTGGAGGGCCGAGAAGACTTTGTCGTATTTGACGATGACAGGCTCGGTGCCAAAGCGAACGCACAGGTAGGCCAAAGGCATAGCGAGGGCGCCGACGATGAGCGGTGCCAATCTTCTGCCCGGCGCGGCGAACCCTGCGCTCAGACCGCTGGCAGTGAGCAAGACGCACAACAAGCCGGCGCCGAGCAGCACGCTGGAACCAATCGTGCCACCGCCGCGCATGAGTTCCGTCAGATTGTCGGTGGCGGCCTGCGATACGATGACCCAATGCAGCAGCGGCGCCAGAAAGACGCTCGCCAGCAGCCAAAGGATCAACATGCCGAACATCTGTATTCGGTAGAGGTTCCATACGATCAAGGCGGCGCCGAGCGCGGCCAGACTGACTACCGCATCGAGTGCCAAGAAGCGCAGCAGCATCTCCCACTCCCAAGGCCAACCGAGAATCGGGCTGCCAACGATATCCTGCAAGCTCTCCTGCGGCACCGCGATACGCACCAGCACCCACGATACGATCCCGTGCAGGATGATCCACAGCGGGAGCGTCAGAGGGCGAGCGGGGTCGCTGCTGGCCCATGACAGAAAATCCAAATGGGCTACCGACTGCCAGTAGATGGCGATGGCGATTCCAGCGGCGGACACGAGCGCCCACACGCCCGGGAGGAAGAGTTCCTTCACGTTGTAAGGGAGGAACGGAAGCCGGGCAAGGGATCCGACCAGGATGGCGAGCACGGCGACGGCGAGCGCGTCGATGTGCCAGGGAGCGCGGCCCACTGGTGCGGCACCCGCTACCGGCGGAGGAATCCGGTCCTCGTCCGCGCCAGTGGCGCGAGTGGCGACGCGGGCGGGTGCCGCGGATCGTTGACCGCCGGCGGTCGCGGATGAGGCGGCATGCATCGTTGCGCGCGCCCGAGGCGGACCATTCTCGGTGACGCGCGGCGCAGCCAAGACTCGGCTCGTCAGCCACATCCCCAAGGCAGCCCCGGAGAACTCCAGCACCCAATCGGTCAAGTCGGCTATCTTGCCCGGCAGGAAAATTTGCCCCACCTCCACCAGAGCAGCCACGCTGGCCACCAGCAGCAGGCCAGCCGCGGCGGGGAGAGAGTGTTTTGCCGAACGTGCCAGCAGCACCCACACGATGCCGCCTGGCATGAAGAACCCGACCTTGTGCAGCACCTCGGTCGCAGCGCGGTATTCCGACCCAGAGTAGTACGCTTGAAACGGCACGCGCGTCGAACCCGCCAGTCGATCGGCGACAAAGCTCGGTTCGAAGTGGAATCCGTAGGGAAACCAGAAAACTGCCAGAACCAAGGCCACCCAGGCCGACAGCGCAAGCCACCACCCCCGCGTCCCGTACCGCGCCATCGCATCACGCTGCGTTATGCGCAAATGCCGGCCGCCAAAGCGCATGATCGAAGCGCCGAGTGCCGCACCGATACCCCCCATCAGTATGTCGGTTACGTCGGTCACCCGGGAATACACGAAGAGTTGGAGGAACTCAATCGCGAACGCGGCCAGCGCTCCCTTGACCCCAATGTCGAGAGTCCGGCTGCGGCGTGTCAGTTGCCAAAGCAATCCCGCAGGGACCCAGATGCCGATATCGGTCGCGATTTCGTAAAGGATGGCGGCGGCGCCCCGCGGAAGATGTCCAAACGGAATCAGAACGATTCTGCCTTCCTTCCACTTGTGGAAAATATCGGCCGGGCTTAGGGTCAGGTCGAGCGGCAGGACGCTGTAGGCGAGGAGGACGAAGAAGTAGCCCTGCAGCACATGTACCAAAGCGTCTTGCTGGCCGAGCCGTCGCGAGAAGCGCGCAAGCCAGTCCTCGCAACGCTCGCTCCACCGCGCGTGAAGTACGAGCCCAAATCCGGCACCCAAGCTTTCCGCCAGGATGTCGTTCTGGGAGACGACTCGCGGCGGGAAAAAGATCTGGGTGAACTCGATCCCGACGCAGAGCGCGCTGCAAAAAGTCCATATCGCGGCATACCCAACCGCAGCGCCGAGCAAGGAACGCCGCTCGGATATGCGCACGCACTGGGCGATCCCGAACGAAAGCGGAACGAAAAGCAGCAGGTTGGCGACCCAGTCCGCCCTTGAATCAATTCCCAGTCGCAGAAAGGGAATGTGGCGGAAGATCTCGATCGCTTCGCCGATGGGGCGCGCGGTGAAATTGAGCGGGACCAGGCTGCCGTATATGACGAACACCAGGTACATGACAGATACAACGTAGAGGGGCGTGCGCCCATATTGCCGTTCGCTCATGGCGCGTCGCTCGGCGAATGGTTGCCCGCATAACCGGAGTGGACGATGTGCGATAGCGAGGCGATCGTCTGGCGCGGGATTAGTCCAGGCTGCGCGAACGGGAAGGCCAACGGGAGTCGCGAACGCTGGGGTGGCCTCCGCCGCCCGGCGTACTGTGCTCTACCGCGCGGGCGTCGAGAATGGCGGCTCGACTCAATAAGCGCCATCGGCTCCATCACCGGCTTGCGCTCCAAGCGCAGCCGCCATATGACGTTGGAAGTATCGTAGGCGCCTGGGGTGCGGTGCTTTCGGTATCGCCCGTCGAAGTCTCGATCCGAGTCGGCAAGGCCGGCATCGGCCGGCGCGGGGATCTTGGGCCAGGTTCTGTCGGCGCGCGGTGCCAGGTCCAGCTCGCCCAAGGGGGCATCGGGGCGCATCAGGTGCTTCGCTGCCTCGCTCAAGTGCGCGATGACGTTGTTGGTTTGCTCCCCGCCGGTGATCGGCGTTTGGGCGAACACCAGGTTCCCGGCGACGCGCTGCGAGAATTCAGGCGCGGCGCCGGTGATTCCGATTCCCCGGTCGCGGGCAAGGATCGTATTGTTGAAAATGGAAATGTCGCGCGGGCGGCCATGGTGCGGCTGGATCGCCACCGCGCTGCCCGCGGTGTTCACCAGCACGTTGCTGTAAAAGGCAATGTTGCCCTCGCCTTGGACTAGAACCTCGTGCGGGTTCTGGTAGAAGAAGTTGCCGTAGATCACGTAGCAGTCGTCGCTGCCCGTGCCTTGCGGCGGGAAGTGGCCAACCAGCATGTTGGGTCGCGCCAGGCTCTCCGCGGACGAATTGGCATCCTTGCTAAAGACGTTGTGGCGGATCACCGTCTGCGCCGGTTTGGACGGCAAGTCCGGCGACGCAGGGCGGCTGTTCTGGTGCTTGATCTGGATGTTGTAACCGAGGCTTCCACTGATGACGTTGTGCTCGATCAGGCCGCCGACGAACGGCGCGCTGCCATCGGAGTCGCCGAGATAGATTCCTGTGCCGGCACCGATGATGGCGTTGTCGCGAATCACCCAGCCGTAGGTGGGGCGCTTGGTCGATATGCCAACGATTTGTTGGTCCGCATCGTGGCCGACGATGGTGAGTCCGGACAGGACGATGTGGTGCGCCAACGTCACGCCTTTCTCCGCCTTCACCGCGTCCGCGTGCAAGCCGAGACCATCCAGGCGCAGGTTGCGGATCTCCACATGGCTCGCGTCGCCGATGCTGACGGTATTGGCACCGGGGCGTCCGAACAGGATCGCCGGCGGCCCTGCGGCGGGGCCCTCGATGACGATCGGCGCATCGCGTGTGCCGTGGAGTCCATGAACCGGCAGGCCATCGCGATAGCTGCCGGGCGCGAGGCTCAGCGTATCGCCGGGCTTCAGGAGCCGCACCAGCTTGACGTAGTTGTCGGGGCCGGCGGGAAAGACCGTGGCGCTTGCGCTGCCACACGCGAGCGAAGCAAAGGTCGCAAAAAGAATCAAGCTTCGCATATGCGTCGTTTGGGAGGCGGTACACTGCGTCGTTCGGCGCGCCGGTTTCGCTGTGTACCCGAGTCTTGAATACCGCGGCCCATCAACCGAGTTTTCGATGCCATTGCGCGAGTCGCCGGGCGGAGGCAGGCGCGTCGGCATGGCCGCGCATGCTACTATATGAAGGAAGAAACCGTCATCTCAGAATCACAAAATCCATGGCCACATGGTCGCGCCGTGGCGCTGCGGCCAATCAGCCGAACTGGATCCTTCGGGAACGCTCGTGATTGCTGAGGACACGCACGCCCTCACTCGGCAAACCCTCGTATCGCGTGTTGAATTGGTCGTCACCGAGGGTGACTTCGCCGCCCTGCGCGGCGCGTGGAACGCGCTCGCCAGGCGCGGCTCTGCGGCCTCGCTCTTCCTTCTCCACGAATGGTTTTCCGCCGCCTGGGCATGGCGCAAGCAGCGCGCGAGTTTGTTCGTGCTCTGCGCGCATGGCGATGGCGGCTTGATCGGTGTCCTGCCGCTGATCATCGAGCAAGCTGTTCGACGCGGGTGTGCGGCTGCGCCGTCTCGAATTCCTCACGGTGCCCGATACGCAGCTATGCGATGTGATCGTCGCGCCTGGCCAGGCCGCGTCGGTGACGAATGCCTTCGCGGCAGACCTGGCGCAGCGCCGCGGTCAGTGGGATTCGATGCAACTCGACTATCTCGGCGAAGGCGCCTTGGCCGCCGGTGCGTTGCGGGCGGCGCTGGCGGCGCACGGCTTTCGCAGTGAAGTCCGCGGCGCCGGCAAGAACCTGCTGATCCCGCTTGACGCCGCGTGGGGCGATTACTACAACACACGCTCGCGCAGTCTCAAGAAGGCCAACAATCTGGCGGCGAATCGGCTGAAGAAGGCGGGTCGGATACGCATCGACTGGATCGAGCCGGGCACGGACGATGCCGCGACGGTCGAGCGCGCGCTGGAAACGATCACCGAATTGTCGCGCTGCAGCTGGAAGCAGGACACGGGCAATTCGCTGGATCACCCGGGACCGCAGGCCTTCATCCGCGAGCTGTCCGAGTCGGCGCGGCAGCGCGGGTGGTTGTCGGTGTGGATCATCCACGTTGACGACCAGCCTCTCGCGATGGAATACCAGCTCGTCTTCGAAGGAAACGTTCATGCGCTGCGGGCGGATTTCGACGCGAGTTGCATCGAGATCTCACCCGGCTCCTACTTGTTTCGCCACTTGCTGGAAACGCTGTGCGGGCGCGGGTTGAAGCGCTACTACATGGGCCCGGGCGAAAATCCGTACAAAACACGCTGGTCCGAGGAGGGCGATAGCTTGCAGCGGGTTCTGGTTCACGGAAGGACGCCGCGTGGGCGCGTCGCCTGGTTCAAGGAAGTCGTCGTGAAGCCGCGTCTTCGCTCCATACGCGACCGGCTTTCGGCGTCGCGGCGCGGGGCGGAACCTCGGGCGGAAACGGCCAAGGCTGCTCGCGCATCGCTTGAATCATGAATCGGACGGACTCCTCACCCACTCAATCTCGACCTGCATCGACAACCATGGCCATGATCTTTGCTCTTTCGCGCGCGCGGATGCCGCGCAATCCGCAGCCCTGCCTGCCGGCGACGCCGATGATGTGCGTGGTGCACCCATGAGCGGAGTGTTCGGTTGGACTGGCGTGCCGAGCGCCGATCCGAGCGCGACGCTCGCCAAGATGATCGCCCAAGTGCAACTGGGCGGCACCGAGTCCTGTTCGAGCGCGCTCGGCGATGGATTTGCGCTTGCCGCCAGCGGCTTGGGGCGCACCGCCGCACTAATCAAGCGCGGCTCGGTCCAACTCACCTTGCATGGTCATCCTTCCTGGGGTGACGCCGGGCGCGGCCAGGCCGAAGTCGCCGTCGTCGGCGAACGCTTTCTCGATGCATATGAATCGCGCGGCACTGCTGCGCTGCTGGCGCTGCGTGGCGACTTCGCCTTGGCCATTGTCGATCCGGTGCGCGAGCGGGCGTTGATCGCGGTCGACCGAATGGGTGTACGCAATATCGTTTACGCGCCGGCGGCCGGCGGTCTGATATTCGGGCCGACTTGCGACATCGTCGCCTGCCACTCCCAGGCGAAGCGCACGGTCGATCCGCAAGCAATCTACAACTACCTCTATTTCCATATGGTTCCGGGCCCGCGTACGGTGTTCCGCGAGATCCAGCGTGTTCCGCCCGGGCACTTCGTCGAACTCGCGGCCGGAAAGATCGAAGTGCGGGAGTACTGGAGGATGCATTTCGTCGAGGAGCGCGAGGCCGACTTCGCAACGCTGAAGACTTGCTTTCGCGGTGCGTTGCGCCAGGCGGTGAGCGCCTACGTCCCGGCCGAGGCGTGCGGCGCGTTCCTCAGCGGCGGTACCGACAGCTCGACCATCTCCGGGCTGCTGGGGCAAGTACTGGGTCAGCCCGCGCCGACTTACTCGATCGGCTTCGATGCCGAAGGCTTCGACGAGATGCAATACGCACGCCTCGCGGCGAAGCATTTCGGCACCGCGCAGCACGAGTACTACGTGACACCGCAAGACGTGGTGGACGCGGTTCCTTCCATCGCTCGCGCATACGATCAACCCTTCGGCAACGCATCCGCGGTCCCCACCTACTACTGCGCCCGGCTGGCGCAGCGCGACGGCATGACACGCATTCTCGGCGGCGACGGCGGCGACGAGTTGTTTGGCGGCAACGCGCGTTACGCGAAGCAATGGCAGCTGGCGCACTACTCGAGAGTGCCGGCACCGCTGCGCCGGCACATGATCGAGCCGCTTGTCCAGCACTTGCCGCTGACCGGGTCGCTGCCGCTGTTGCGCAAGGCCAAGAGCTATGTCGAGCAGGCCGCGCTCCCCATGCCCGAGCGCTATGAGAGCTACAACCTGCTCGAGCGGCTGGGTCCGCAGAACGTTTTCACCGCCGACTTTCTGGCGCAAGTTGACCGCGGGGCGCCGCTGGCGCTGATGCGCAAGGTGTATGACGATGCCGATGCGCAAAGCCTCATCAATTGCATGCTCGCACTGGATTTCCAGTTCACCCTGACCGACAACGACTTGCCCAAAGTGACCCGCATGTGCGAGTTGGCCGGGGTCGATGTGGCTTTCCCGATGCTCCACGACGAAGTCGTCGAGTTCTCCGCGATCCTGCCGCCGAAGGACAAGCTGCGCGGCACGAAGTTGCGCCATTTCTTCAAGGAGGCTCTGCGCGACTTCCTGCCCGCCGAGATCATCGCCAAGGAGAAGCATGGGTTCGGGCTGCCGGTCGGGGCCTGGCTGCAACAGACGGCCGCGTTGCGCGAGTTGGCAAGCGACAGCCTGAATGATATGAAGCGCCGAGCCATTGTTCGCGACGAATTCATCGACCGGCTCTTGAGCGAGCACGTGACCACGCACGCCGGCTACTTCGGAACCATGGTGTGGGTACTGATGATGCTCGAGCTTTGGTTTCAGGGCCACACCGGCGCGCGCTGAGCCGCTCGCGCCTGGACCGATCGACCCATGCCCGAACGTCATGAAGACTTCGTAGCCGGTGCCGAACACGCAGGCGGCGCGGGTTCCGAACGCGCCGCCTTCGAGAAGTCTTGGCAGGAGCGCTTCGAGGAGTTCGCCGCGCTGCGCGACGACGATGCCGGCATCGCAGGCTGGTTGACCACCGGGCTCGAAACCCGCCTGCGCTTTTTTCAGCGGCTTTGGCAAAAGGCGCCCGCCAACGCCCTCTACGCCGACATCGGTTGCGGCGCGGGGACTTATTCGAGATGGCTCGCCGATAACGGGCTGAGGGTTGTCGGCGTCGACTACTCCTGCCTGACACTGGAAAAGGCGCGGGTCCGCGATCCGCAGCGCATCGCCTACTGCGCCGCAGACGCGACGCGCCTGCCTTTCGCCGACGCGAGCTTCGACGGCGCGCTGTGTTTCGGCGTGCTGCAGGCGGTCTATGATTCCGAGCCGGTGCTGCGCGAGCTTGCACGGATCACCAAGCCCGGCGGCGAGGTCTGGATCGATGCCTTGAACGCCCACGCGCTCGCCGCCCGATGGGATATGCTGAGAAGACGTTTCCGCGGCAAGCCGATGCATCTGCGCTACGAAGCGCCGCGCCGCTTGCTGCGGCAGATGTGCGGCGCCGGTTTCGATGGGGTGCGGGTTCAATGGCTGCCGATATTCCCGCACAATCTGCACAAGCTACAGGCGTTTTGCGAGAAGGCGCCCACGCGCAGGATGCTGCGAGCCTGCCCGTGGCTGGCCTCGCCGATCAGCCACTCGGTCGTGCTCCAGGGCATTCGCGCCCGCGATCGGGGCGCATGAGCGTTCGCGTGCAAGTAGATCGCTGCGATGCGAAGGGAGTGCGACAGCATGCTGCTCATGATAGATAACTACGACTCGTTCACCTACAACCTGGTCCAGTACTTGGGCGAGCTGGGCGAAGAAGTGCATGTCTATCGCAACGACGCGATCACGCTGAAGGAGATCGCGGCCATGCAGCCTGAGCGCGTCGTCATATCACCGGGGCCGTGCTCGCCCAGCGAGGCAGGGATTTCGGTTTCCTTGATCCGCGAATTCACCGGGCGCTTTCCGATACTCGGCGTGTGCCTCGGCCACCAGAGCATCGGCGCGGCCTTCGGCGGCGAGATCGTCCATGCCCGCGAGCTCATGCACGGCAAGACCAGCGCCATCAGGCACACGGGCAAGGGGGTCTTCCGCGGCCTACCCGAGCCGCTGACCGCCACCCGCTATCATTCCCTGGCGATTCGCCGCGAAGTCGCTGCCCGAGTGCCTGGAAATCACCGCCTGGACCGAGGACGGCGAGATCATGGGCGTGCGGCATAAGCAGCATGCGCTGGAAGGCGTGCAGTTCCATCCCGAGTCGATCCTGACCGAGGCGGGGCACGATCTGCTGCGAAACTTTCTGGACTCGAATCAGCGCTGAGTCGGGCAGGCTGAACAGGATCGTGGCGGCGCCGCCACCCTCTCCCCGACGCTCTCCCAACGAGAGAGAGAGGAAGACCGACGGAGGACGAACAATGAAACCGCAAGACGCTCTGCTGCGCGTGATCGAGCACCGCGAGATCTTCCATGACGAGATGCTCGACCTGATGCGCCAGATCATGCGCGGCGAGATGTCGCCGGTGATGATGGCCGCCATCATCGTCGGGCTGCGGGTGAAGAAGGAGACGATAGGCGAGATCACCGCCGCGGCGCAGGTGATGCGCGAACTCTCGACCAAGGTCGAGGTGACCGACTCGTCACGACTCTGGTCGACGCTGGTCGGCACCGGCGGCGACGGCGCGCACACCTTCAACATCTCGACCGCGGCGACCTTCGTCGCCGCGGCGGCCGGGGCGCGGTCGCCAAGCACGGCGGGCGCGCGGTGTCCTCGCAGTCGGGCAGCGCCGACGTGCTCGAGGCGCTGGGCGCCAACATCAATCTCGCCCCGGCGCAGGTGGCCGAGTGCATCGACGAGGTCGGCGTCGGCTTCATGTTCGCGCCCAACCATCACAGCGCCATGAAGCATGCCGCTCCCGTGCGGCGCGAGCTCGGCATGCGCACGATATTCAACATCCTCGGCCCGCTCACCAATCCCGCGTGCGCGCCGAACCAGGTGATGGGCGTGTTCCACCCGGACCTGGTGGGCATCCAGGTGCGCGTGCTGCAACGGCTCGGCGCGCGCCACGCGATTACCGTGTATGGCCGCGAGGGGCTGGACGAGATATCCGATTTCCGGTGCAAGACGATGATCGGCGAGCTGAAGGACGGGCGGATCGACCGAGTACGCCGTGCACCCGGAAGCACTTCAACTTGCCGGTGCATGACCCGAAAGCCTGCGCGTGGGCAACGTCGAAGAGTCTCGCACCATGATCCTCGCCGCGCTGGCGAACAGGCTGGGCGCGGCGCGCGACATCGTCGCGCTCAACGCCGGCGCCAGCATCTATGTCGCGGGCCTGGCCGAGACGCTGGCGCAAGGCGTCGAACAGGCGCAAGAGTCGATCGCCAGCGGCGCCGCACGGGCCAAGCTGGACCAGTACGTGGCGATGACCCGGCGCTTCGATTAGGCGCCGGAGTGGCCGACATCCTCCAGCGCATTCTCGCGGTCAAGCGAGCCGAAGTGGCGGATGCGCGGGCTGCGAAACCCTTGGAGGCGGTGCGGGCGGCGGCGGAGTCGGCGCCGCCGCCGCGCGATTTCGTCGGCGCGATCCGGGCGAGGATCGCCGCCGGCAAGCCCGCGGTGATCGCCGAGATCAAGAAGGCCAGCCCGAGCAAGGGCGTGCTGCGCGCGAGACTTTCGATCCGGCCGCGATTGCCGCGCGCTATGCGGCGCACGGCGCGGCCTGCCTGTCGGTGCTGACCGACCGACAGTTCTTTCAGGGCGCATCCGGCGTACCTCGCAGCAGGCGCGCGCCGCCTGCGCTCTGCCGGTGCTGCGCAAGGACTTCATGGTCGAGCCCTACCAGGTGTACGAGGCGCGCGCGATGGGCGCCGACTGCATCCTGCTGATCGTTGCGGCGCTCGACGCCGCGCGCATGCAGGAACTGGAGGCGCTCGCGCACGGAACTCGGCATGGCGGTGCTGGTCGAGGTGCACGACGCCGCCGAACTGGAGCTCGCACTGCGCTTGCGCACGCCGCTCATCGGCATCAACAACCGCAACCTGCGCACCTTCGAGACGCGGCTGGAGACCACGCTGGATCTCCTGCCGCGCATCCCGCCGGAGCGAATCGTCGTCACCGAGAGCGGCATCCTCACGCCGGCGGATGTCGCCCTCATGCGCGCTCACGACGTCAATGCTTTCCTCGTCGGCGAAGCGTTCATGCGGGCGACCGACCCGGGCGCCGAACTCGCCAGACTGTTCGCCTGATTCGCCCATTCGGGGCTGTGTGTTGCAGAAAAGCAACAACAGCGCCGCCGAAGCGTGGCGTTTCCGGTAATTTTCTTGGTGCGACTAGGCGAGTTTGCGACAATCGTCACAACTTCTCAGTTTCAGAGAGGTAGGGACGGACGGCGGCGCAAGCAACTTTGCCCCACGACACCAAAACCCTAATCAACTTCAGAGGAGAAATGCATGCAAAAGAAACTCATTGCTCTCGCGATCGCGGGGCTGGCGACGGCTCCGGCCTTCGCACAGACCCACGTGACGGTTTATGGAGTTGCCGACGTAACTTTCGAGAACGTGCGGGCCACCGGTGCAACGGTGGACGAAGGTGATACCGATACATCAAGCAAACCCAGCCGCCAGCGTGTCAGTTCCAATAGCTCGCTGTTGGGCTTCCGCGGAACCGAAGACCTGGGCAATGGCTTGAGCGCCATCTTCCAGTTCGAGACTGGTGTCTCCGCGGACGGCAGCGGCGGCAGCGGGCCTTTCAGCTCCACGCGCGATACCTTCGTCGGCCTCAAGGGCGGGTTCGGCACGATCAAGCTGGGCAATAACTCCAACCCGTATCGCCGTCTGGGCGCCGCGTTCGACTTCAACCCGGGCGCGACCGGCATCCCCTTCAATGGGTCGATCATGGGCAGACTCGCCGGCGTGACCACGGGATTCGATAACCGCGTGCCCAACTCGCTTGCCTACGATTCGCCGAAATGGGGCGGGTTCGGGGTTCAGGCGATCTACGGCGCCAACGAGAACCGGTCGAACAGCAACGTGTCTCCGCAACGTAACGACCATCTCTACGGTATTGGTCTGAACTTCGGCACCGGCCCGCTGTATGTCGGTTACGCCTACGAGCGGCGCCACGACCCTAACCTGACGGGACTAAACTCCTTGATCGCGACCTCGGGCGACAGTGCCAAGCTGACGGGAAACCGCGTCGGTGTGAAGTACCAGTTCCTCGGCACCACCACCGTCGGTCTGGAGTACGATCGCACGAAGGCCGAAGGCAACACCAGTGGTGACCTGCGCCGCGATGCCTACGGCATTCAGCTCGAGCACCTGATGGGCGCCAACCAGTTCATAGTGCAGTACACTGTCGGACGCGATCACAAGGGCAGCGTGTGCAGCGATGCCGCGGGTAACAACATCTGTAACGAAACCGGCGCGAAGAACTGGTCGGTGGCGTGGAACTACAATCTGAGCAAGCGCACCATGCTCAAGACATACTATGCGCAAGTCCGCAACGAGCGCGACGTCGCTTATGACTTCTACGTCAATGGCGTCGGCGGCATCGGCGACGGTGCGGATCCGAAGGGCTTCGGCGTCGGCTTCCGCCACGTGTTCTAATAATACGAATGATAAGGCCCGGATTCTCGGGCCTCCCAAATCAGCGGGCGCCTTCGGGCGCCCGTTTTTCTTTCATTCGGGGCCCCGACCTGCCAAGGCCTGCTCCAGGATCGCCCGATCCAGCTTGTCCTTCTCGCGCACGCTTTGCTTGGTTTTCAGCAGGCCCTGGAGGTTCACTGTTCGAAGCGTCGTTCCGTCATCCAGCACGATGTCTTCGGCGAAGGGCCGCAAGGTGTCGTAGGTTTCGCCGCAGGCGTTGAACATGACATCGACAACGAATTCGTCGGCCACGCGAATCGTCTCGCCCTCGACGAACCATTCCGGGTCGAGATGTTGCGCGGCCTTGTCGGGCAGGACGAGGAGGGCGCGTTTCAGCTTTTCCCCCGTCGCCCGCTCGGCCGGGACCAGCAGATCGATGTCCGTCGTGGCGCGGTGGTAGCCGTGCGCGTAAAGCGCGTAACCGCCGATCAGCAGATAGTCAACGCAATGCTCGCTCAGGGCGCGAAGCAAGGACTTGAGGTCTTCGAAAGTCGCAGGCCGGGAATACTTTTCTTCCATCGCGGCCTCAGCGGATACTCCCGCGGATCGCGGCGACAAGGTAGTGCTCCCAATGCCGCGTCGATTCCTCGTGCGTGCGATAGCGGTAGAGACCCTTGGGAAAGAAGCGTTGATTTCCTGTCGGAAGCTTTTTCAACTCGTCGTTGAAGCGCGCGCCTTCGATGAGCTTGCGTGCGCTTGCGGAGAATTCCAGGGGGGGCTCGATTCGGTGACCAATGGTCTTCATACAGGCCTCAGGTTCGTCAGACTGCCGATCCGTGAGTTCAGAGCAACAGCATGTTATCTCGGTTTGCCTCTCCGGCGAATATGGCGCAACCTGTACTAACTTCGTATAAGCTGTGTTAGTACTGTTCTTTTCAAGTGAATCCCATGACCAAGGAAGCCGTGTTCACGCTGAAGCTGGAGCCGGAGCTGCGCGACGAATTCATGGCTGAAGCTCAGGCAATCGACAGGCCGGCGTCTCAGGTGGCGCGCGACCTGATGAGGGAATTCGTCCGGCGTCAGCGCGAGACACGTGAGCACGAGTCATTCTTGCGCCGCAAGGTCGAAAAGGCGCGCGCCGAGATGCACTCTGGGCTCGGCCGGCCCGATGACGAAGTTGATGCCGACTTCGCTGCCAGACGCGCGAAGCTGCTGCGCGAGGATCAAGAGACCAACGGGTGAGGGTTCGTTGGACGCTTCAAGCCGAGCAGGACCGCGCAGATATCATGGCGTACATCGCGGCCGAGAATCCGCGCGCTGCCATCGCGATGGACGAGCTTTTCAGCTCGGCTGCGGCGCGCCTGGCTAAGTTCCCGCGCCTTGGCAAGCCCGGGGTGGTTGTGGGCACTCGCGAGTTGATTCCGCATGAGAGCTACCGACTTGTGTACGAGGTCGCCGAAGAAGAGGGCAGCTTGTGGATCCTGGCCCTGGTTCACACGGCCCGGCAATGGCCGCCAGTACGCAGCGATTGAATCAGTGCGGAAGCGTCTAGCCCGAGACCCTTGAGCGATGTGTTGTCACAGCAGAACCATGTTGTCGCGATGGATCAACTCGGGCTCGTCCACATAGCCGAGAATGCCCTCGATCTCCTGGCTTCCGTGGCGGGCGATGCGGCGCGATTCGGCACTCGAATAGTTGATCAGCCCGCGCGCGATCTCGCGGCCTTCAGGTGAGCGGCAGGCGACCACTGCGCCGCGCTCGAAATTCCCATCCACGCCGCTCACGCCCACCGGCAGCAGGCTCTTGCCGCCGAGCCAGCGCGCCCACGGCGCCGGCGTCGAGATGCAGGCAGCCGGCCAGTTGCAGATGATCGGCCAGCCACTGCTTGCGCGCTGCCCGCGGCGGCAGTGTGGCGAACAACAGCGTGCCCAACGCTTCGCCGGCGGCGAGGCGGATCAACACCTCCGGTTCGCGCCCGCTGGCGATGACGGTGTGGGCACCGCTGCGGGCGGCGCGCCGCGCCGCGCGGACCTTGGTGATCATGCCGCCCTTGCTGAGGCCGCTGGCGGCGCCGCCCGCCATGGCTTCGAGCTGCGAGTCTTCGGCGTGAGCCTCGACCACCAGGGTTGCGCTCGAGTTTCTGCGCGGGTCGGCGGTGTACAGACCCGGCTGGTCGGTGAGGATGATCAGGCAATCCGCTTCGATCGAGATTGGCGACCAGGGCGCCGAGCGTGTCGTTGTCGCCGAACTTGATCTCGTCGGTAGACCACGGTGTCGTTCTCGTTGATGATCGGAACGACACCGAGTTCGAGCAGCGTGTTCAGCGTGGAGCGGGCATTCAGATAGCGGGTGCGGTCGGCCAGGTCCTCGTGGGTCAGCAATACCTGCGCGGTGTGCCGGCCGTGGCGGGTGAAGGCGCTTTCGTACGCCTGCGCCAAGCCCATCTGGCCCACCGCGGCGGCGGCCTGCAACTCGTGCATGGCGCGCGGGCGCAGCCGCCAGCCCAGGCGCTGCATGCCGGCGGCAATCGCGCCGGACGAGACCAGCACCACCTGCCTGCCGCCCGCGCACACCTGGGCGATCTGGCGTGCCCACTCGGCGATGGCGGCGTGCGCCAGGCCCGCGCCGTTGTCGGTCACCAGCGCGCTGCCGACCTTGACGATGAGCCGCTTGGCCGCGGCGATCCGCGATCTCACGGCGTTTCGTCCGCTTGCGCCTCGATGCCGGCACTAGCGCGCCGGCGTTCGAGATGATCCATCACCGCGCCGCACAGCGCGCCGCAGCCCTCGCCGGTGATCGCGCTGACGGCGAAGTGCCGCTCGACGGGACCATAGCCTTTGAGGAACTCGGCGATCCTTTGCTCGCGTGCGCCAGCATCCACGAGGTCGAGCTTGTTCATCACCAGCCAGCGCGGCTTGGCGAACAGGGCGTCGTCGTACTTGCGCAGTTCGGCGACGATCGCGAGGGCGTCGTGGAGCCGGATCGGCTGCCGGATCGAACGGTGCAATGTCGACCATATGCAGCAGCAGCCCGGTGCGCTGCAGGTGGCGCAGGAACTGGTGGCCGAGGCCGGCGCCTTCGGCGGCGCCTTCGATCAGCCCGGGAATGTCGGCGACGACGAAGCTGCGGTTGATCGTCCACGCGCACCACGCCGAGATTCGGGCTGCAGCGTGGTGAATGGATAGTCGGCGACCTTGGGCCGGGCGGCGGAGACGGCGCGGATGAAGGTGGATTTGCCGGCGTTGGGCAGGCCCAGCAGGCCGACATCGGCGAGCACCTTGCAGCTCGAGCTTGAGTTGCGCGCTGCTCGCCCGCCTCGCCCGGCGTGCACTGGCGCGGCGCGCGATTGGTGCTGGACTTGAAATGGAGGTTGCCCAGCCCGCCCTTGCCGCCCTGGGCGATCAGCGCAGCTCTTGCCGTCCGCGTCCAGGTCGGCGATGACGTCTCGCCGGTGTCGGCGTCGCTGATCACGGTGCCGACCGGCACGCGCAGCACGATGTCCTCTGCCGCCCTTGCCGTAGCAGTCCGCGCCGCGGCCGTTCTCGCCCCGTTCGGCGCGGAAGATGCGCGTGTAGCGGTATTCGATCAGAGTGTTGAGGTTGCGGTCGGCGACCGCGTAGATGCTGCCGCCGCGGCCGCCGTCGCCGCCGTCCGGGTCCGCCGCGCGGGACGTATTTCTCGCGCCGGAACGCGGCGACGCCGTCGCCGCCGTCGCCGGCATGCACTTCGATCTTGGCTTCGTCGATGAATTTCATCGGATTCGACCAGAAAGAAAAAAGCCCTACCGCTGCGATAGGGCCTTTCGCGGCGGCGGCGAGGCCGCTTCAGGCGGCGCGCAACGATGCTCACCGTCCTGCGCGTTGGCGGCGCCCTTGACGGCGAACCGCACCGTGCCGGTCGACCTTGGCGAACAGCGTGTGGTCCTTGCCCATGCCGACGTTGTCGCCGGGTGGAACTGGGTGCCGCGCTGGCGCACGATGATGCTGCCGGCGGAAATCAGTTCGCCGCCGTAGCGCTTGACGCCGAGGCGCTTCGATTGCGAGTCGCGGCCGTTACGGGAACTGCCGCCTGCTTTTTTGTGTGCCATGAGTCGGCTCCTGTTGCGCGTCGGGCTTAGCCGGTGATGCCGGTGATCTCGATTTCGGTGAAGTTCTGCCGATGCCCTTGGTGCTTCTGATAGTGCTTGCGCCGGCGCATCTTGAAAATGCGTGACCTTGTCATGGCGCCCCTGCGCGAGCACCGTCGCCGTGACCGAGGCGCCGGCCACCAGCGGGGCGCCGATCTTGACCGATTCGCCTCGCCGACCATCAGCACCTGGTCGAGCGTGATTTCGGTGCCCACGTCTGCCGGTATCTGTTCTACTTTGAGTTTTTCGCCGGCAGACGACACGATACTGCTTGCCGCCGGTTTTTATGACCGCATACATGATGGACTCCGAGACGATCTGGAAGGTATCAAAAGCAGCGGCGGAGTATAAGCGCTTATGCTCGAGAGAGTCAAAGCGTTATGGCCTGCGCCGCGCAGCTTGACGCTGGCTTGGTCGCGCGCCTACCATCCGTTGTTTTCCTGGAATTCCAGTCTTGTCTCTCCCGTGCCCTGAACTATCGCGATCTGATCGACGCCGACATGCGCGCCGTGGACGACGTGATCCGCCAGCGCCTGCAGTCCGACGTGGTGCTGATCCGCCAGGTGGCCGAATACATCATCGGCGGCGGCGGCAAGCGGCTGCGGCCGGCGCTGGTGCTGCTCGCGGCGGGGGCCATCGGCTATCGCGGCAGCTCATCACCATGAGCTCGCGGCCGTGGTCGAGTTCATTCATACCGCGACCCTGCTGCATGACGACGTGGTGGATGAATCCGGACTTGCGCCGCGGCCGCCACACCGCCAACGCGATGTTCGGCAATGCCGCCACCGTGCTGGTCGGCGATTTTCTGTATTCGCGCGCTTTCCAGATGATGGTCGACGGTCGACGAACATGCGCGTCATGCAGGTGCTGGCCGATGCGACCAACACCATCGCCGAAGGCGAGGTGCTGCAGCTGCTGAACTGCCACAACGCCGACATCGAGGAGGCGAGCTACTTGCAGGTGATCCGCAGCAAGACCGCCAAGCTGTTCGAGGCGGCGGCGCGGCTCGGCGCGATTCTCGGCGGCGCCACGCCGGCAGTCGAGGACGGCGCTGGCGCGCTACGGCATGCATCTGGGCACGGCGTTCCAGCTGATCGACGACGTGCTCGATTACTCGGGCGACGAACAGACCACCGGCAAGAACCTGGGCGACGATCTGGCCGAAGGCAAGCCGACGCTGCCGCTGATCCACGTCATGCAGCACGGCGACGCCGGCACAGGCGGCCTGCGTTCGCCACGCCATCGAGAACGGCGGGCGCGACGACTTCGCCGCCGTGCTCGCCGCCATTCGCGCCACCGGCGCGCTGGACGATACGCGGCGCCTGGCGCAGGCGGAGAGCCGGGTCGCGGCGGCGGCGCTGGCATCCGCTGCCGAATTCAAAATACCGCGATTCTTTGCTACAATTGGCCGACTTTGCGGTCACTCGCGATCATTGAGGTCCGCGGCAGTTGGGATTGCCGGTGGTCAGCCGCAGGCGGCTTCGATTGCAGTGTCGTCCGGTCACTGTCGAGTTCATGGTCGATCCGGGGTGTAGCTCAGCCTGGTAGAGTACTGCGTTCGGGACGCAGGAGTCGGAGGTTCGAATCCTCTCACCCCGACCAATCCAAACCGCACGATGACAACGGCGCCGCGTCCGCGGGGCTCCGGCGGCGCGTCCCAGCCGAGGAGTGCGCTTGAGCCGGTACCTTCTCTTGCTCCTGATCGTCATTGCGTTCTTCCTAGTGCTCAAGGGGTTCAAGCGACTCTCGCGCGGACAAGACGGTAGGGCGGCGAGGAACGAGCCGGCGGAACGCATGGTCGTTTGCGATCATTGCGGCGTCCATCTGCCGGAGAGCGAAAGCGTGACGAATGGGGCCAAGCAGTACTGCTCGGACGAACACCGCCGCCTTGACCAGCGCTGACGCGCAGCCCGCGCCGCTGGTGGTCGAGCCGGCGGATTCGGCACGTAGCACGTCGGATTCGTTCTGGCGCTCGCTCGGCTACTTCAATTACTACCGCTTGGCGCTCGCCGGCGTCTTTCTGCTGACCGCGACCATCGCCGGTCTGTGGCAGAGCCTGGGATCGTACGATCGACCGCTATTCCTCGCGGTCAATCTGACCTACCTGGCGATCGCGTTCGTGTTCGTCGTCACCCACTCGCGGCGCTGGCTGCGCTTCGACGTACTGCTGACGCTGCAAGTATTCGCGGACGTCGCCGCGCTGACCCTGCTCATGTATGCCAGCGGCGGCATCAAGAGCGGGCTGGCGGTGATGCTGCTGGTCGTGCTGGCGGGCGCCGGTCTCGTCGGTCAAGGCCGGCTCACGCTGTTCTACGCGGCGCTGGCAGCGCTTGCCCTGCTCGCCGAACATGCTTACCGAATGCTTGCCGCGCCCGACGACGCGGTCGATTTCGGCACCATCGCGGTCACCTGCATCGCCTTCTTCGCCACCGCGATCGTCGCGCGGCTGCTGGCGCGGCGCGTCATCGCCAACGAGGAGCTGGCGCGCGAGCGCGGCGTCGATCTGGTCAACCAGCTTTGGATCAACGAGCGGATCATTCGCGACCTACAGGACGGCGTCCTGGTGGTGACCGGCCAGGGCAAGGTGCGCCAATACAATCCGCAGGCCGCGGCGCTGCTCGAAGTGAGGCCGCCGAGCGAACCCGACCTCGGGGCGTTTTCGGTTGCGCTGGCCGAGGCGTTTTGCGCCTTCGATGCGCGCCAAGGCGAGCAGACGCACGTCATTGCCGTGGCCGGCACGACGCGCACCGTGCGCGCGCGCCTGGTCGGCGCCGGGCGCGCGGGCGACGTGCTGGTGTACCTGGAAGACCTCGCGCGCATCAAGAGCCAGGCACAGCAGCTCAAGCTGGCGGCGCTGGGCCGGTTTACCGGCAACATCGCCCACGAAATCCGCAATCCACTGGCGGCGATCATGCACGCGAGCGAGTTGGCGCGCGAAGAAAAGCGCGGCGACATGCTGCAACGGCTGATGCGCATCGTCATCGACAATGCGATGCGGCTCGAACGCATCGTGCGCGACGTGCTCGAGGTGGGGCGGCGCGACCGCGTCGAGGCGGAGACGCTGGTGCTGGAGGCGTTTCTTTCCGCCTTCCTGGATGAGTTCTGCCTGCACGAGAAGGCCGAGCGCAGCGTCTTTGCACTGGAATTACAGACCGGCGCGACGCTGTTGTTCGACCGCGCCCACATCAACCAGGTGTTGTGGAATCTACTGAGCAACGCGCTGCGCTATTGCAGTGGCGCGGCGGGGGCGATTTGCTTGCGGGCAGCCGGCGACGCTGGCGCAAACCGCTGCGAATTGCATATCATTGACGACGGACCGGGAATTCCCGACACGCTGCGCGGCCAGGTGTTCGAGCCGTTCTTCACCACCCACAGCAAGGGGACCGGGCTGGGACTGTACATCGCCCGCGAGCTGTGCGATGCCAATCAGGCGATTCTCGAATTGCTGGAAGCGACCCGCGGCGCGCACTTTCGCATCATCGGCAGGAAGCAGTAATGACATCCAAAACGGAACGCCGCGGCGCGGCCGGACGCCGCCCAGGTGCTGGTGGTCGACGACGAAGCGGACATCCGCGAACTGCTCGACCTGACGTTCGCGCGCATGGGACTTGGCGCCGATTTGGCCGGCAGTGTGGCCGAGGCACGCAAGCTGCTGGAGCAAAACCGTTACCAGCTGTGCCTGACCGACATGCGCCTGCCCGACGGCGACGGACTGGATCTCGTGCGCCACATCGGCGAGCACTGCCGCGACCTGCCGGTGGCGGTCATCACCGCCTACGGCAGCACCGAGAACGCGGTCGCCGCGCTCAAGGCGGGCGCTTTCGACTATCTGGCCAAGCCGGTCGTCGCTCGATCAACTGCGCGCGCTGGTGAAGTCGGCGCTCAACCTGCCGCGAGCAGACGCCGGCGCGGCCGGGCAGCGGTCAGTACGAACTGCTGGGCGAGTCGCCCGCGCATGCAGCAGGTGCGCGAGACTGATCGAGAAGCTGGCGCGCAGCCAGGCGCCGGTCTACATCTCCGGCGAGTCGGGCAGCGGCAAGGAGCGCGCGGCGCGCCTGATCCACGAGCTGGGGCCGCGGCGCGGCCAGCCTTTCGTCCCGGTCAACTGCGGCGCGATTCCGGAGAACCTGATGGAGAGCGAGTTCTTCGGCTACAGCAAGGGCGCCTTCACCGGCGCCGAGAGCGACCGCGACGGCTTCTTCCAGGCGGCGCACGGCGGCACGCTGTTTCTCGACGAGGTGGCCGATCTGCCGCTGCCGATGCAGGTGAAGCTGCTGCGCGCGATCCAGGAGAAGCGCGTGCGCAAGGTCGGCGGCACCGCCGAGGAGCCGGTGGATGTGCGCATCATCAGCGCCACGCATCAGGACCTGCAAGACGCTCGTCGGCCAGGGCAAGTTCCGCCAGGATCTGTTCTATCGGCTCAACGTGATCGAGCTGCAGGATGCCGGCGCTGCGTGAGTGCCGCGAGGACATCCCGCTGCTGGCGACGCGCCTGCTCGCGCGCCTGGCGGAGCGAGTCGGGCGGCGCGCCGCCCAAGCTCGTCCGACAAGGCGCTGCATGCGCTGCAAGACTATCCGTTCCCGGGCAATGTGCGCGAACTGGAGAACATCCTGGAGCGCGCGCTGGCGCTTCTCTCCGGCAACGAGATCGGGGTCGAGGATCTGCAACTGGCGCCGCTGCCGACCGACGCCGAGCCGCTTTCGGCCGCGGGCGTGCCGTTGCAGGACTACCTGGATCGCGTCGAGCGCCAGGCGATTCTGGAGGCGCTGCAGAAGACGCGCTTCAACCGCACCGCCGCCGCCAAGCTGTTGGGCGTCACCTTCCGCTCGCTGCGCTACCGCATGGAGCGCCTGGGGCTCAAGGATTGACTCGCGCCGCCGCGCGCGACGCGAAACGCGGCGCCGAACTCGACGCGGCGGGTTGGCTCGGCGGCGCGCGCCGCGTCGAATCGCCCAACTGCGATGCGCGGCCTCCGGGCGTAGCGGTGCGGCTCATCGTCGTCCATGCCATCAGCCTGCCGCCGGATGAGTTCGGCGGCGACGGAATCGAGCGGCTGTTCACCAATCGCGTCGACGTCGGCGCTCATCCCTACTACCGCGAGATCGCGGGCCATCGCGTGTCGGCGCACTTTCTGATACGCCGCGACGGCAGCCTGCTCCAGTTCGTCTCCTGCGAGTACCGCGCCTGGCATGCCGGGCTGTCGCAATGGCGCGGCCGCGAGCGCTGCAACGACTTCTCCATCGGCATCGAACTCGAGGGCTGCGACGCGCTGGCTTTCGAGCCGATTCAATACCGCGCACTGGCGCGGCTGATCCGCGTCGTGCGCCGCCGCTATCCGATCGAGGAAATCGTCGGCCACTGCGACATCGCGCCGGGACGCAAGACCGATCCGGGTCCGCACTTCGATTGGCGGCGCTTGCGCCGCCTGACGGCACGTTTTTCCGCTTAGTTTTTTGGAATAGGCGCGCCGCGTCGAACCCGCGGTGTTGCGCGCAGTCCACGTTTTGTGCCGTGCACGCACGGAAACCTTCAAAAAAATCTTGCACTTTGAATTTGGCGTCACTAGAATTAGTCGCAGATTGATACCGGGGCACTATATCTAGTAGGTGCCTGGAAGACAAAGCAGAGAGCGGCTCGCAGCGCAGGTCAATCGCAACGCAACGATGCGGCACCTGCGAGACAAACAGCCGCCAGACGAGGAGACAGATCGATGCCGATAGCCAGCGAGGCGAGCACCGCGAACCCGCCGACCTCCGCCCAGCCGCCGCTGTTGAGCACTGCCAGCTCTCCGGTTCCAGCCTCCAGTTACGCGCAGTACAGAGTCATTCGCCGCAACGGCGCAGTCGTCGGATTCGAACCCTCCAAGATCTCCATCGCGATGACCAAGGCTTTCCTCGCCGTCAGCGGCGGGCAAGGTGCGGCGTCGGCGCGCATTCGCGACCTCGTCGCGCAGTTCACCGAGCTTGCGGTCGGCGCGCTGGCGCGGCGCCAACCCGATGGCGGGACTTTCCACATCGAGGATATCCAGGATCAGGTCGAGCTGGTCCTGATGCGTTCCGGAGAGCACGACGTGGCGCGCGCCTACGTGCTGTACCGCGAGAAGCGGGCGGAGGAGCGGGCGCGGCAGAAGCAGGCTGCGGCGCAGAGCGAGCCGGATTCGGCGATTCATGTGGTCGAAGATGGTGTGCGCAAGCCGCTCGACCGGGCGGCGTTGGACGCGCTGGTTGCGGCCGCGTGCGAAGGGCTGGGGGAAGCTGTCTCGCCCGCGCCGATCATCGAGGCCACGCTGAAGAACCTCTATGACGGCGTCCCGGCGGAGGAGTTGCGCAAGTCGGCGGTCCTGTCGGCGCGGGTGCTGATCGAGAAGGATCCCGCGTACAGCCAGGTCGCCGCGCGGCTGCTTCTGCACACGATTCGGCGCGAAGTGCTCGGCGAAGATGTGACGCAGACCGACATGGCGGCGCGTTACGCTGACTATTTTCCGCAACTCATCAAGCAGGGAATCAAGTATGAGCGGCTCGACCCGCGCTTGGCGCAGTTCAACCTGAAGCGCCTGGGGGAGGCGCTCGATGCCGGCCGCGACCTGAAATTCGGCTACCTCGGCTTGCAGACGCTATATGACCGTTACTTCCTCCACGTCGATGGGCGCCGCGTCGAGTTGCCGCAGGCGTTCTTCATGCGCGTGGCGATGGGCCTGGCGCTCAACGAAATCGACCGCGAAGCGCGCGCCATCGAGTTCTACAACGTCCTGTCTAGCTTCGAGTTCATGAGTTCGACGCCGACCTTGTTCAACTCGGGCACCCTGCGCTCCCAGCTATCGAGCTGCTATCTGACCACCGTCGCGGACGATCTCGATTCCATATTCGAGGCGATCAAGGAGAACGCCTTGCTGGCCAAGTTCGCCGGCGGTCTGGGCAACGATTGGACGCCGGTGCGGGCGCTGGGCAGCCACATCCAGGGAACCAACGGCAAGTCCCAGGGCGTGGTGCCGTTCCTGAAAGTGGTCAACGACACGGCGGTGGCGGTCAACCAAGGCGGCAAGCGCAAGGGTGCGGTGTGTTCCTACCTCGAGACCTGGCATCTGGACATCGAGGAGTTTCTGGATCTGCGCAAGAACACCGGCGACGATCGCCGCCGCACCCACGACATGAACACCGCGCACTGGGTTCCGGATCTGTTTATGAAGCGGGTGATGGAGGCCGGCGAGTGGACGCTGTTCTCGCCTTCCGATGTGCCGGACCTGCACGACAAGTTCGGCCGAGCCTTCGAAAGCGCCTACCTCGCCTACGAGGACAAGGTGGCCCGGGGCGAGATCCGGTTGTTTAAGAAAGTCTCCGCGCTCAGCCTGTGGCGCAGGATGCTGACCATGCTGTTCGAGACCGGGCATCCGTGGATCACCTTCAAGGACCCGTGCAATCTGCGCTCGCCCCAGCAGCATGTCGGCGTGGTTCACTGCTCGAATCTTTGTACCGAAATCACGCTCAATACCTCGGAAACCGAAATCGCCGTGTGCAACCTGGGGTCGGTCAATCTGGTGGCGCACTTGAAAGACGAGGGCGGCCGGTTGGGGATCGATGCGGATATGCTCAAGCGCACGGTCACGACCGCGATGCGTATGCTCGACAACGTCATCGACATCAACTACTACTCGGTGGACAAGGCCAGAGTCTCCAACCTGCGTCACCGCCCCGTGGGGTTGGGAATCATGGGCTTCCAGGATTGCCTGCATCGGATGCGCATCCCTTATGCCTCACAAGTGGCGGTCGAGTTTGCCGATCGGTCCATGGAGGCGGTGGCCTACCACGCTTACTGGGCGTCCACCGAGTTGGCGCAGGAACGCGGCCGTTACGCGAGCTTCGAAGGCTCTTTGTGGGATAGGGGCATGCTGCCGCAGGATACGCTCGACTTATTGGCGGGGCAGCGCGGGGCCGTGTCCGGGGGCGGCACCGAGGAAACCTCGCTGGTGGATGTGGATCGTTCATCCACTTTGGACTGGGATGCGCTGCGGCTGCGGCTGCGCGAATACGGAATGCGCAATTCCAACTGCCTTGCCATTGCGCCGACGGCGACCATCGCCAACATCATCGGCGTCTCCGCGAGTATCGAGCCGACCTATCAGAATCTGTTCGTCAAATCCAACCTGTCGGGTGAGTTCACTGTCGTCAATGAGTATCTGGTGCGCGACCTCAAGCAACATGGGCTGTGGGACACCGTGATGGTGGCCGACCTCAAGTACTTCGACGGTAGCCTGGCGCGCATCGACCGGGTGCCGGCGGAGTTGCGCGCGCTTTACGCAACCGCGTTCGAGATCGAGCCGAGATGGCTGGTCGAGGCGGCGGCGCGGCGCCAAAAGTGGATCGACCAGGCGCAGTCGCTGAACATCTACATGGCGGGAGCCTCGGGCAAGAAGCTGGACGAGACCTACAAGCTGGCTTGGCTGCGTGGGTTGAAGACGACGTATTACCTCCGCACGCTGGGCGCATCCCACGCCGAAAAGTTCGACGACAAAGACCGGGGCACTGAATGCGGTGCCTTCTCATGCCGAAGGAGGCTTGCAAGCTCGCGAGGCGCCGAAGTTGTGCGCTATCGATGACCCAACGTGTGAATCCTGCCAGTGACCGATCGCCGAAATCCACGCGGAGAAGCGCATGTTGAGCTTTGACGACGATCTGCCCGCGCTCGGTCTGCAGCCGGTTGCCGCGACGGCGCAGCCAGCACCTCGATTGTTTCGGCCGGATACGGAAGATGCAGCCACCGCGGCTGATATGCATCAGCGAGTCAGGGTCGAAGACAAGCGGATCATCAATTGCCGTGCCGACGTCAATCAGCTCGTCCCATTCAAGTACAAGTGGGCCTGGGAGAAGTATCTCGCCGCGTGCGCGAATCATTGGATGCCGCAAGAAATCAACATGACGCGCGACATCGCTTTGTGGAAGGATCCGCAGGGGCTGACCGACGATGAGCGTCGAATCGTAATACGCAACCTAGGGTTCTTCGTGACCGCCGATTCGCTGGCGGCGAACAATATCGTCCTCGGCACCTACCGGCATATCACCAACCCGGAATGTCGCCAGTATCTGCTGCGCCAGGCGTTCGAGGAGGCGATCCATACCCACGCCTACCAGTACATCGTCGAAAGCCTGGGCTTGGACGAAGGGGAGATATTCAACGCCTATCACGAGATCCCGAGCATTCGGGCGAAGGACGAATTCCTCATCCCGTTCATCGAGACGCTCACCGACCCCAACTTCCGCACCGGTACGCCACAGACCGACCAAGCGCTACTCAAGAGCCTGATCGTCTTCGCCTGTGTCATGGAGGGGTTGTTCTTCTACGTCGGCTTCGCTCAGATACTCGCGCTTGGCCGGCAGAACAAGATGACCGGCGCAGCCGAGCAATATCAGTACATTCTGCGCGACGAGTCGATGCACTGCAATTTCGGCATCGACGTCATCAACCAGATCAAGATGGAAAACCCGCATCTGTGGACGCCGCAGTTCCGCGCGGAGATCCGTGCTTCGATCAAGGCCGCTGTCGAGCTTGAATATCGCTACGCGGAGGACACCATGCCGCGCGGCGTGCTGGGTCTGAACGCACCGATGTTCAAGGAATATCTGCGCTTCATCGCCAATCGGCGTTGCCAGCAGATCGGGATCGATCCGCTCTACCAGGGAGTGGACAATCCCTTCCCGTGGATGAGCGAGATGATCGACCTGAAGAAGGAACGGAATTTTTTTGAGACGCGCGTCATCGAGTATCAGACGGGCGGCGCGTTAAGTTGGGATTGACTGTGGTGGGGCTTAACGGCCCCGGGCTGCCGCGTGCGCGATGGTGCAGCGGATAGCGACGAATCGAATTTGCAAATTGTAGGCAGGGCAGCGGCGCCCTGCAGCTTGTCATGCCCTTCCGTTGATCCGCGATGAGGCATGGCAGGACGCGAGGAATTCATTGCTGGCGGCGTTGTACAGCCGCAGGCATGAATGGCCCGTGCTCGTCCGGGCGGGTCGCAGCACTTGGAGTATTTCCTGTTAATTTGTGAAGGAGGTTTACCATGGCTGTTACCACCAAGAAGGCCGCCAAGAAGCCGGCGGCGAAGAAACCCGTTGCCAAGAAGGCTGCGGCGAAGAAGCCGGCGGTGAAGAAAGCCGCGGCGAAGAAGCCAGTCGCCAAGAAGGCTGCCAAGCCGGTAGCCAAGAAGGCTGCCAAGCCGGTAGCTAAGAAACCGGCGGCGAAGAAGGCTGCCGTGAAGAAACCCGCCGCGAAAAAGTCAGCGGCAAAGAAACCCGTAGCGAAGAAAGCTGCGGCGAAGAAGCCTGTGGCTAAGAAAGCTGCGGCGAAGAAGCCTGTGGCTAAGAAAGCTGCGGCAAAGAGACCGGTAGCCAAGAAAGCTGTCAAGAAGCCGGCGGCGAAGAAGCCCGCCGCGAAGAAGGCAGCAAAGCCCGCGGCGAAGAAAGCGGTCGTGAAAAAGCCCGCAGCGAAGAAGGCGGCGAAGAAACCCGCGGCGAAGCCAGCCGCCCCGGTCCCCTCGTCTCCGGCACCATCATCAACCTCGTCAACCGCCGCAGCGCCCGGATTGAAGTCGTCCCTCAATCCGGCAGCGGCTTGGCCCTTCCCATCCGGGTCGCGTCCGTCGTAAGCCGGGGCGCAAATTAAGCGCACAGACGTCGCTTCAATGGTCGTCTGTGCGCTGTTGCATTGTGTTGCCTCTTTCGGGGGTCTGGGCTTGCTACTCCGGTGCGCCCGGAAACCAAGATTGCATCGTTGTTGGCCGCTCCGAATGCCCCTAGACATTGTGTCGAGTGGCTAGACCTCAACCTTCGAGTTCGATTTGCCGTTGATTTGGCGTGGATTGACAGATTCGGTTTCTGTCCATAAACTCAGGGCGTTGCGTTGCAACACCAATGCGTTGGAGACCGACACTTTTTTCGCTGTGTCTGCCAGGTTCAAGCAGAACTTGGCGGCCCAACGCGTTTGACCAATCTTTGAACGAACTTTCGGTTCTGCTCAAGTCCTGAGCCGGCTTTGGCTGGGGTGGTACGCTACAGCCGGCTCTAGGCATGAGCGCCATTGCGCCCAACGAACCTCGCGGGTGTCCTCAATTTGCTCGCGGTGCGTAGCGCGCGCTTTGGCGCCTCGTGAGCCGAAGACAAGCAAGGAAAGGAAGCAGCATGACGTTTGCTATGCGTTCGAAGAAACTTGCCGGGCATGTCGCGGCGTTCTTCGTCAGTTTCGCGCACGGTGGGTTGGTGGTGGCCGGCGTTGTCGCGTCCGCATTTCTCTATTTGCAGTACCAACAGGGTCTACCGCTGTTACGGGGGCAACAACCCGCCGAGGCGGTTACTGCTGTGGAGGATCAGGAAGAGGCTTCAGCCGCCACGCCTGTCGCGCTCAAGGTGCCGGCGGACTTGCGCGCCGTGGCCGATTTCCTGGCCCGGAAGTATCGGGTCTCGAGCGTTGCGATCGAACCGCTGGTCACTGCCGCTCATGAGTCCGGAGTTCGAATGGGGCTGGATCCGCTGTTGATATTAGCTGTCATGGCAATCGAGTCGCGCTTTAATCCGTTCGCGGAGAGCGTGATGGGGGCGCAAGGCCTTATGCAGGTGATTCCGAAATACCATCAGGACAAGTTGGAGGACAGCGCTGACGAGTTGACGCTTTTCGACCCGATCAAGAACGTCGAGATCGGCGCGATCATTTTGAAGGAATCGATCCGCCGCGCGGGTAGCGTGCAAGCCGGCCTTCAGCAATACAACGGCGCCCCGTGGGACGCCGAAGCACGCTATGCCAACAAAGTGATTTCGGTGAAGCGCCTGCTGGAGCAGGCGAGGCGCAAAGCGAAACACCAGATTCGGGAAGCCTGACCACGCCGCGCCTGTCGATCGGATAGGAGCGGTTTCTCCTCGGCAATTCCTTTCTTGCCCCGACGGGGCCGCGGATCGTCACGCGGCCCCGTCTGCGGTGGACCGCACCTGAGCTCTCGGTGCGCCCCAGCCTGGCAGGGATGCGCGGCGGGCTAGCGGCCCCGACGCAAGCGGCGACGCATCCAGGCCAGCGAACCCATTCCAAGCGCAACCAGCAGACCGGAAGCCGGCTCCGGCACCTGTGCCGGCGGGTCCACGCCGATTACGTCATTTCCACAGTACATGGTCCATTGCAGGTAGAACTTTTGGTTCGGGCCATCGGGGCCCCAATAGGTGCCGAAGGCGTCTATCGGAATCGATGCCTCGATGAAGTAGTGGGTATCGTTCTTGTAAGCGCCGATCTTCTTGAAGCCGGCGGACAGGTACGCCAGGTTGCCTATGCCCGCCAGCGTGCCGTCGAGTACGGCTGTAGGCGTGACGGTGTCCCAGAGGCCATGGCCCCACGTTACCTGCTTGTACAGTCTGCCGACGATCTTGCCCGCGGTACCCGTAGTGACCAGACCGAACTCGTAGACCCCGTCTATACCGAAATCGAACGCGAAATCCCCAGGTGCGTAGTCGCCATTGCGGTTTTTAGTGCCCGGCGGAAGCCCGGTGAATAGGCCGACATAGACATTGGTGCTGTCCCAGTCAACGTAGATCGCCTCGGCGTCATACTTCTGGCCGCCGTAGCCCGGATTGAGATAGCTGTTGGCTCCACCTGTTTGGTCCTCCTGAGCCCAGGCTTTGACGCTGGAATTGGGCGTCCAATCGGTGGCGCTGCCGGTTTGCTGAATTCCCCAATCCCAAGGTTTGCCGTCGATGACGTAGGCCTGGGCGTGGGACGTAAGACAAAGAGTTGCGATTGCCAAGAAGGTTTTGCTGTTCATGGAATTCGGCGCTTAGCGGGGTTGGTGACTGATGCACCCCTATAAGCAGGCTTCGTGCCATAATGTAACCTATTAATTTTAAGACAATAAGCTAGCGCGCCGGAAGTATCCGGGATGGCATGCCGCACACCTGTAAAGAAATCCGAAACGCATGCGACGGACCTCTCCCGCTCCGTACCCGACCGACGTGTCGCCGGAAAGCGTTGCTCGCGCTGGTTCTCAGGGCTATCTGCCAAGAAGGAAATAAGCCCTTCTAGTGCCGACGCGGGTGCCTTCAGGGTGCCCTCGTGACCACCTTCACGGCGTTGCGGCGCGTCAATTCGACACTTCCGGGCGTGATGCTTTTCTCATGCGTGCCGGCGCTTGCGGCGCGAACCCAGGCTAAGGTGGTCATTTGGCGCGCAAGAAGCGCTCGATGCGGCCGATGCCGGATTCGAGTTGGGCGCGTGACGTCGTGTAGGCGAAACGAACATGCTGGTGTGGCTCGTTTTCTCCGAAGTCGAGCCCGGGCGTGATCGCGACACCCGCTTCCTCCAGCAAACGCTGTGCAAGAACGTGGGCGTCTTCCGCGAGCGCGGAAACGCCGGCGTAAAGATAGAACGCGCCGCGCGGCTCGAGCGGAATATCGAAGCCGATACCCCGCAAGGCCGGTAGCAGTAGGTCGCGCCGGGCTGCGAACTCGGCTCTGCGCTCCTCGAGGATGGCGATGGTGGTGGGGTCGAACGCCGCGAGCGCGGCATATTGCGCGGGCGCGGAAGGGGCGATGTACAGGTTCTGGGCGAGCTTTTCGACCTCGCGTATACAGCTTGGTGGGACAACCAGCCAACCCAGCCGCCACCCGGTCATACCGAAATATTTCGAGAAACTATTGACGACGAATACATCGCTGTCCACAGACAAGGCGGTCGTGGCGTCGCAGCCGTAGGTCAGCCCGTGATAGATCTCGTCGGCGATCAATATCGCGCCGCGCCGCGATGCCAGTTCCGCGATCCTTTCCAATTCGGGCGCGTCGAGCAGGGTTCCGGTCGGATTCGCCGGTGACCCGACGATTACTACCCGCGTCCGATCGGTCCAGGCGGCGTCAAGTTGCGCTTCGGTGGGCTGGTAGCTGGTTTGCGCGTTGACCGGAATCGGGCGCGGTTCACCCTCGAACGCACGGACGAAATGCCGGTTGCAGGGATAGCCTGGGTCGCTGAGCAGGACCTCGGTCCCTGGATCGACCAGAACTCCCAGCGCGAGCAGCAGGGCTGCGGACGCGCCGCTGGTGACCGCGATGCGCTCCGGGTCGATATCGACGCCATAGCGCTGCATGTAGAACGTGGCGATCGCACTGCGCAGCGCTGGGATGCCGAGCGCGGGCGTGTAGTGCACGTCGCCTTTGCGGATGAATTCAATCGCCGCCTCGATCATCGGCTGCGGAGTCGGGAAATCGGGTTCGCCGACCTCCATATGCACGATGCTGCGCCCCTCTACCTCCAGCGCCCGCGCCCGCGTGAGCAGTTCCACGACATAAAACGGTGCGATGTCGCGCATGCGCTCGGCAATTCGCAGCCCGTTTCGATTCGAGCCGGGTCGATTCATGGAGGTGGAGATACCCTCAATGGTGCAGCCGGAAGCAGATTGTCGGGCAGTCGGCACAAACAAGAACCGGCCCGAAGGCCGGTTCCCGCGATGCTAGTGGTTTTTCTCGACTGGACCTACGCGGACATGCTCCAAACTTCGGGCGCCTTGGTGGCACGCTGCTCGAGCTGCTGGCGCTGCTGTTCCAACTCTGCCGGCAGGTGGCTACCGAATTTGGCGAAGAACTCCTTCACCTCTTCGATCTCGCTCACCGCGCCTGCGCGGTTGATGTCCATGATGTGCTGATACTGCTGCTTGGAAAAGTCGAGTCCGCCCCAGTCGATATCCTCATACTTCGCCATCAGCCCAAACGGGCTCTCGACCGCCGGAACGCGATCATGCACACGATCGACGATCCACTTGATGACGCGCATGTTTTGACCGTAGCCGGGCCAAATGAACTTGCCGTTCTCGTCCTTGCGGAACCAATTGACACGGAAGATCTTGGGCAGCTTTAGTCCGGGCTTGTTGCCGATGCCGACCCAGTGCTTCCAGTAGTCCGCCATGTTGTAACCGGCGAACGGCAGCATGGCGAAGGGATCGCGGCGAATGGCCGCCTGGCCGATTGCCGCCGCCGTTGCCTCGGAGCCCATGGTGGCCGCCATGAACACACCATGATTCCAGTCGAACGCCTGATAGACCAGCGGGAAGGTCTTGGACAGCCGGCCGCCGAATATGAAAGCCGAGATCGGCACGCCCGCCGGGTCTTCCCACGATGGGTCGATGGTCGGACACTGCCCGGCCGGAGCGGTGAATCGCGCGTTCGGGTGAGCCGCGGGGCGGCCGCAGTCGGGCGTCCAGTCCTTGCCTTGCCAATCGATGGCATGCGCGGGGGCCGGGCCCATGCCTTCCCACCACACGTCGCCGTCGTCGGTGAGAGCGACATTGGTGAAGATGCTGTTGGACTTGATCGACTCCATCGCCATCGGGTTCGAATCATAGGACGTCCCGGGTGCTACGCCGAAGAACCCAGCCTCGGGGTTGATCGCGCGCAAGCTGCCGTCGGGCCCCGGCTTGATCCAGGCGATGTCGTCGCCGACGGTGAGCGCTTTCCAGCCCTTGAATCCCTCGGGTGGCACGATCATGGCCAGATTCGTCTTGCCGCAAGCGCTTGGGAATGCTGCCGCCACGTAGGTCTTATCGCCCTTCGGGGATTCGAGGCCCAGAATCAGCATGTGCTCGGCCAGCCAGCCCTGGTCACGCGCCATCACCGAGGCGATGCGCAGCGCCAGACATTTCTTGCCGAGTAGTGCATTGCCACCGTAGCCCGAGCCGTAGGACCAGATTTCGTACGTGTCCGGGAAGTGCACGATGTACTTGCGGCTGATGTCGCCCTCGCACGGCCAGGGCACGTCTTTCTGGCCCGGGGCCAGCGGCGCGCCCACCGAATGCATGCAGGGAATATATGGACCGTCGCCGAGCACATCCAACACCTTGGCGCCCATGCGAGTCATCAGCTTCATGTTGATAACGACATAAGCGCTATCGGTAATCTCGATACCGATCTTGGCGATGGGCGAACCCAATGGGCCCATGCTGAACGGGATGATATACATGGTGCGGCCGCGCATGCAGCCGTCAAACACTTTGTTGAGGGTTGCGCGCATCTCCTCCTGAGGCGCCCAGTTGTTGGTCGGGCCGGCGTCCTCCTTGTTCTTGGAGCAGATATAGGTGCGCTCTTCGACGCGCGCAACGTCGGATGGATGGGAACGCGCCAGATAGCAATTGGGGCGTTTTTCCGGGTTGAGGCGGGTGAAGGTGCCGCTCTTCACCAACTCGTCGCAGAGCCGGTCGTATTCGGCTTGTGAGCCGTCGGCCCAGTGGACGCGCTCCGGCTTGCACAATGCGACCATTTCGGCCACCCAGGCCTTGAGCTTGGCGTTGCGGACATTTGCGGGTGCGGCGGCTGCGTCAGATGAGCTTTGGTTCATGTGTCTGGACCTCCACAGAATTGATGAACAATCGACCTCGGGATAGAGGACTGCAATTCAGTTTCCTATCGCTTCAATGGGCCGGTTCCTGGCCAGGACCGGCGTTCTCGGTTCGGCTCCCGCGAGGGGCAGAAAGTTGAACGTGAATTATGCCACAGCCGCCAGAGGTGGAAGATGATGGGCGATATCGTGCCTTCACAGCCCGATCCCACCGTCGCGCCGCCGCTGGTCGGCCAGCGTTTGCTCGATTAACCTATGCGTTGGCGCTTGGACCTATGAGCTTCTCGGCACATACCACGCGATTGCAAGTGCTCGAGCGGCTCCCAACAACTCGAGGAAGAATGGGCGAACGCCTGGTCCGCATCCTGATTACCCTGAGCAGGAGGCCTGAACGTCGCATTCAAACCTTGCGGCCGCGACGCCGCCGGCGTTCGTGAAGGCCGCCCTCGTCCTCAGTGGCGGTGGGGCGCGTGCCGCGTACCAGGTGGGTGTGCTGGCGGGTATCCGCGAAATCCTGCCCGAGCCGCGCAACAATCCGTTTCCGATTATTTGCGGTACGTCGGCAGGCGCCGTGAACGCCGCGACCCTCGCGACGTTCGCCGAGAACTTCGGCCTCGGCGTACGATTTCTCTACGAGGTGTGGCGTCACTTCCACGCCGCCGACATCTACCGGGCCGACGCGCTGGGCGTGACGGCTTCCGGCGCGCGCTGGCTCTCGGCGCTGATGTCGGGATGGCTGATACGCCAGAATCCACGCTGTCTGCTCGACAACGCGCCGCTAAAGCGTTTGCTCGAGCGCGTGATCGACTTCGCCCGGATCGACCGCGCGATCGCCGGCGGCGCTTTGTATGCGGTCAGCGTCACCGCGTCGGGGTACTCTTCCGGGGAAAGCGTGACCTTCTTCCAGGCAGCGCAAGGCGTGCAGGCGTGGCAGCGGACGCAGCGCTTCAGCGTGCCGGTCAAACTCGGCGTGGACCACCTGCTCGCCTCGAGCGCGATTCCCTTCGTGTTTCCCGCCGTCAAGATCCACCGCGAGTATTTCGGCGACGGCTCGATGCGTCAGGTGGCCCCGATTTCGCCCGCCATTCACCTCGGTGCCGATCGCATCCTTGTGATTGGCGCAGGCCGCGGACTGCAACCCGGGCGCAACCCGGGAGACAGCTACCCATCGTTTGCCCAAATTGCGGGCCATGCGCTGTCGTCGATATTTCTCGACACCCTGACGCTCGATCTCGAACGGCTCGAGCGCATCAACCGCACGATCGACCTGATCCCCCCCGAGATGCGACGGCTACAAGGGATGGAACTGCGGCCGATCCGAACCCTCGTCATCGCTCCCACCCAGCGCTTGGAGGATCTCGCAGCACAGCATGTGGGGACACTGCCGCGTCCGGTGCGCCTGCTGCTAGGCGGCATCGGTGCCATGCGCCGCAGCGGCGCGAATCTCGCCAGCTATTTGCTATTCGAGCAGCCCTACACCGAGGCGCTGATCGACCTCGGCTACAAAGATACGATGGCTCGCCGCGACGAGGTTCTCGGTTTTCTTCAAGCGAGCCAGTGACAATGCCGCTAAGAGGAGAGCCCCGCCGGTTACGGGACGTTTCGGGACCGCCTCTTTGGCGTGCAGTACGGTTCGCCAGCCACAGGCGCCGAAACCGTGAAGCGACTTAAAGAACCCGATATATCCCATTATTTTTACTTGCAACTCGCTTACGGGTTGCTAAACTAGCTTGAAGCCAAAGCGAGTGGACAGCAAATAGCAGGAGACGTTGATGCAGTTCAGAAAAACCGTTGCCTTTATCCTCACCGCGTTTTTTCTAAGTCTTGGCTTTCAGGTCGAGACGGCGACGGCAGCGCCGAAGAAGCGGCAAGTGGCTTCCAAATCCAAGACCTACAAGGCGCCGGTGAAATCCAAGCGCTATTCAAAAAAGATAAAGCGGCGCGCGGCGCCGGTGGCGAAGGTCGCGCCCGTCGAGGTGCCCGATTTCGATGCCGATGGCAATCCTTTGCTGCAATCCGCCGCGGTTCTGGTGCAGGACCAGATTTCCGGAGAGGTTCTTTATCAGAAAAACTCCGAGTTAGTGGTTCCCATCGCCTCGATCACGAAGCTGATGACGGCGATGGTCGTTCTGGACGCGCGGCAGAGTCTGGATGAGATGCTGACGATTGGCGATGAAGACATGGACTATCTGCGCGGCACCCGCTCCCGCTTGGCGGTGGGCACGTCGCTTACGCGTGAGGAAATGCTGCGCCTGGCATTGATGTCGTCGGAAAACCGCGCGGCGGCCACATTGGCGCGGCACTACAAGGGGGGTACATATGCGTTCATCGCCGCGATGAACCGCAAGGCCGCGTTGTTGGGCTTGGGCGATACGCGTTTTTTCGATTCCACCGGGCTCGACGCGGGTAACGTGTCGAGCGCACGCGACTTGGTCAGGCTGGTCGCCGCCGCGGCTCGCTACCCGCTAGTGCGCGAGTTCACCACCTCGACGGAATACGAGGTCACGGTCAACGGCCGGCCGCGCATGTACCACAATACGAACGCTCTGGTCAGCAACCCAGACTGGCAGATCGGTGTTTCCAAGACCGGCTACATCAACGAATCTGGCAAATGCCTGGTCATGCAAGCCTGGCTCAGCGACAAGCCGATGATCATCGTGTTGCTCGATTCCTGGGTCGATTGACGCGGATCGGCGACGCTAACCGCATCAAGCGCTGGATCGAGACGTTCGCTTCCAGTATCCGCGATCACGCGAGCTGATGCAGGGCGGCAGCGTTCGCTATTTCGATCTGCTGCAGCGCGACGAAACTTCGTCTGCAGAAATTCTCTACGGCCTGGCGCAGCGGCCCAAGAGCCTCCCGCCCAAGTTTTTCTACGACGCCGAAGGCTGCGCGCTGTTCGAGCGAATCTGCGATCAGCCCGAGTACTACCTCACCCGCGCCGAGCTTCAACTCATGGAGCGCCATGGCGCCGACATCGCAGCGTTCCTTGGCCCGGACTGCCAGCTGATTGAGTTCGGTAGCGGCTCCGGGCGCAAGACGCGCGATCTGATTCAAGCCTCGAATCCGGCGTCGTACGTAGCGATCGACATCGCTGAGTCGGCCCTGCACGGGGTCGGTCTGGCGCTGGCCGAAGCGTTTCCGCAGCTCCCGATCGTCACCGTGCGCACCGATTTCACCGGCCCGATCAACCTGCCGACGCTCGATGACGTCTCGTCCGGCCGCCGCGCGGTTTATTTTCCAGGTTCCACGGTAGGCAACTTCACGCCCGACCAGGCTACGTTGCTCCTGAGCCGGGTGCGCGGGCTCGTCCGACCTGGCGGCGCGCTGGTCATCGGCGTCGATCTCAAGAAGTCCCCGCAGCGGCTTCATCAGGCATACAACGACGCCGCCGGCGTGACCGCCGCATTCAACCTCAACCTGTTGACTCATCTGAACCGCAACTTCGGTGCGGACTTCGAGATCAGCGCTTTTCAACACGCGGCCTTCTACGATGAATCGCTGGGCCGTGTCGAAATGCATTTGCGCTCGCTGCGCGATCAGATCGTTACGATCAGCGGCCGGGCGTTCCGTTTCACGCAGGGGGAGCTGATGCGCACCGAGATCTCGTGCAAGTACGAGGCCGACGAGTTCGCGGCGCTCGCGCGGTGCGCCGGCTTCGAGGCTGCGCGGTTGTGGCTCGACGACGCGGGGTTATTCGCCGTGCACGGCCTGGTGGCGCGATCGGGCTGACTACCCGCGCAGCGCCGCGAGTAGGGACTTCACCTCGTCTTTCGACTCGCTGAGTATCTCAGCCACGCGAGCTTCGTCGATGTCCTTCAGCACTGCCTCGCGGGTTTCCGGCGTCATGCGTTCGTGCGCATCGGCGAACGGATTGGTCTTCGTCGCCATCAGGTTGGCGACGAAGACCACCTCGGCGAGGGTGCGCGGCGGCATCTCACCGCCGTAGGTTTCATGGTCGTCGACGGCGCTGACGATCTGTTCCGGAGTGTCCAGCGTAGTCAGCAACGCATGGCCTATTTGGGCGTGCCAGTCCATCATCAGCGCGCCCATATCGCTCTTGGCGTTGACCAGCTCAGGGTACTTGCCGGCCCGCGACAAGAGGTAGAACTGGCCGATGTCATGCACCAGCCCGGCGAACATCGCCTCGTCGGGATTGAGCTTGGGCGCGAGCTTCCTCGCGATGACGAAGGACGTGGCGGCGACCTGTATGCTGTGCTCCCACAGCGCGCGAGCGAGGTCGATGAACGGCGCCATGTCCTTCGACTTGAGCAACTGCTCCATCGCGACCGCGACCGCCTGCGTGCGGACCTGGGCAAAACCCAGCCGGATCACCGCCGATTTCACGTCTCCCGTCGCTTTGCCCGTGGGGTTGTGGGCGACGGAGTTGGCTAGGCGCAGCACGCGCAAACTGACCAGCGGCTCGGCGCTGACCACATGTGCCAGCTCCTCGACCGTCAGGTCGGGGTTCTTCATCGCCGAGCGGATCTGGAGCGTGGCGTCGAGGAAAGTCGGAAACACCACTTCGCCGGACGATAGATCCGTTGCGATATCCTGGAGAAAGCGAAACGCTTTCTGCGAGATCGAATCGGCGTCATGCGCGTCGGAATTCGGTTGCCGCGGTTTGCTCATCTGATCGTCACCTCGATTTGCTTCGTACTGCATGTACTTTGGCAGCGTAGCCCATCGCACGCGAGACTTCGTCGGCAGTGTGTTGGAGGAGCGGCGCCCAACCGGGATTGTAGCGATCGGCCGGCGCCGACACCGACATACCGGCCACGAGACTTCCGGCATCGTCGCGCACGGCCGCGGCGATGCAGCGCAATCCCAATTCGGCTTCCTCGTTGTCCGAGGCGATTCCGTGCCAGCGTACCCAATCGAGCTCCTTTTCCAGCGCCTGCACTGTCGTCAGCGAATTCGGTGTGAAGCCCGGCAAGCCGGTGCGCTCGGCGTACTCACGGACCTTGTGCGACCCGTCTTCGATCAGAAAAAGCTTGCCGACCGCCGTTGTGTGCAGCGGCGCCCGCGCTCCGACCGAATGAACCACACGTACCGAGGAACGTTCGCTGGACGTGCGCCCGACGCAGACGATGTCATCGCCCTGGCGCACGCCGAGATTGACGCTTTCGCCGGTCTGGCGACGGAGCGCTTGCATCTGCGGCAGGGCCATGTCGCAGATGTCGATGCGTGACTTGACCAGATCGCACAGTTCGAGCAGGCGAATGCCCAGACGATACGACCCCGGAACGTCGCGATCGGCGAAACCGCTGCTATTGATCGCGCCCAAGATACGGTGCGCGGTGGAAGGGTGCAGTCCTGTCTCCTCGGCGAGCGTCTTCAAGCTGACGGGTTCGTGATAATGGGAAAGCATCTCGAGCAACCTCATCATTCGCTCGATGACCTGAATCGGACACTTGGCGTCGGTGCTCGTCAGGGCCTCAATACCATTCGGAGTGCTGTCGGGTACTATAGCAAAGCCGAATTGCTGCATGACATCCCGTCACTTCTTCATTCCCGCTTCCCGCCGCCGCGGGGACAGGCAGGGATTCCTACTCAAAGGCTTGATTGATGCAAGTCCAGTCCATGTACTTCAAAGCGCGCGCGCAACGCAAGCTGGACGACGTCGTGCTCCAGGCGAACC
>CAWGHV010000046.1:0-8355 GCA_963822375.1 uncultured beta proteobacterium
ATCGGCGCCGGCGAGCAGGCCACGCCCGAGCATGCTGGTGACGACCGGCAAGCCGAGCCGCTGCGCCAGCCGCGCCACCTTGCTTTCCAGATCGAAGCGGCGCACCTCCACGCCCACCATCAGCACCGGCGACGCGGCGTGATCGAGCCGCGCCAGGATCTCGTCGACGCAGGCGTCCAGCGCCTCGCGGTCGAAGGTAGGCGCTGCCAGCGGCGTCACCGCCACGCAAGGCACCTGCACCATGTCGCGCGGCAACTCGATGTACACCGGCTGCGAGTTCACCTGACAGCTCTGCAACACCCGCGCGATGTCCTCCGGCGCCCGCTGGGCGTCGTCGAGCTTGCACTGGTCGCAGGTGATCTGAGTGTAGATCTGATACTGCGAGTCGAGCGTCTTCGCCTGGTGATGGAGCAGCAGCCCGGTGCCGCTCTCGCCCTTGCCCGGGCCGCCGGAGACGACGACGACGGGGGATTTTTCGGCGTAAGCCGCGGCCACGGCGTTGACCATGTTGAGCGCGCCCGCCCCATAGGTCACCGCGGCAACGCCGAGGGTGGAATGGATGCGCGCCGCCGCATCCGCCGCGAAGCCGACGCCGGGCTCGTGCGACAGCGTGTACAGCGGCAGGATGCGCGACTCCTCAATGACCTTGAAGAACGGCAGTGCGAAGTCGCCGGGGATGCCGAAAATCTCGCTTGCGCCGTGCTCCTTCAGGGCGTTGAGCAGGGATTGCGCGACGTTCATCGTTAGGGGTTCCTGGGCGGGCCCTGGAGCGCGCAGCATAGCGCAAGGCGCACGCAATGGGCCCGTAGGAGCGGCCTCCTGGCCGCGAATCGGCACCAGCTTTCCCCGACCGTTCTATCGCGGCCAGGAGGCCGCTCCTACGACACCGCGCTTATCGTGGACCGCCTAGTGCGACGACATGGCTACGCTCCGGCGAGGAGCTTCTTCAGGTCGGCGGCGATGGTTTCCGGCTTTTCGCCATGGCGCACGTACAGCCGCAACCGGCCTTGAGCATCGAAGACATAGGTGCCGGCGGAGTGGTCCATGGTGTAGTGTTCGGGCGAAGATCCGGCCTGCTTCTGATAGAAGACCTTGAACTCCTTGGCCGTCTTTGCGGTCGCGGCGGCGTCGCCGTACAACCCGACGAAGCTTGGGTGGAACGCCGGCACGTACTCGGCAAGCAGTTCCCGCGTATCCCGCTCCGGGTCGATGGTGACGAACAGCACCTGGACACGCTTGGCGTCATCGCCCAGCAGCCGCATCACCTGCGCCATGTTGGACATGGTGGTCGGGCAGACGTCTGGACATTGGGTGAAGCCGAAGAAGATCGCCACGGCCTTGCCCTTGAAATCCGCGAGGACGCGCGGCTGGCCGGTGTGGTCGGTGAGCGCGAAGTCGTGCGCGTACTCCGCCCCGGTGATATCGGTGCTGGCGAACTGGGCGCTCTGTTGGCCGCTACAGCCGAGCAACGCCAACGCCAGCAGAAGTGTTCCGACCCGCGCCACGCGTGCTAGACAGGCAGGTAGTGATCTACCAGCAGCGCACCGAACAGCAACGCGAGGTAGAGGATGGAAAAGCGGAAGGTCCTGCGCGCCAGCACATCGCTGTAGTGAACATACAGCCGTATCGCGTGGTTGAGGAACATCCCACCAAGAGCGAGTGCGGCGGCGAGATAGATCCAGCCGCTCATGCGCGAGGCGAACGGCAGCAGGGTCACCCCGATCAGGATCAACGTATAGAGCAACACTTGGAGCTGGGTGAACTCGCGTCCATGGGTCACCGGCAGCATCGGCAAGCCGGCGCGCGCATAGTCCTGCGTGCGGTACAGCGCCAGGGCCCAGAAATGCGGCGGCGTCCAAGCGAAAATGATCAGGAAAAGCAGGCAGGCCTCGTAGGAGATATGGCCCGTCACCGCCGACCACCCGAGCACCGGCGGCATCGCCCCCGCCGCCCCGCCAATGACGATGTTCTGCGGGGTCGCCGGCTTGAGCACGACAGTGTAGATGACCGCGTAGCCGACGAAGGTCGCCAACGTGAGCCACATGGTGAGGGCGTTGACTTCCTGGTACAGCAGCGTCAATCCGAGACCGCCGAGCGCACCGGAGAACAGCAGGGTTTCCCGCGACGTGAGTTCGCCGCGCGGCAGCGGCCGCGCCCGCGTACGCGCCATGATGGCGTCGATCTTCTGCTCGACCAGGCAGTTCACAGCGGCGGCTGCGCCCGCCACCATTGCAATGCCCAGCGTGGCGAACACCAAGATCCGCGCAGGAGGTAACCCGTCGGGGCTCGCAAGAAACATTCCGATTACCGCGCAGAAGACGATCAGCGAGACGACGCGCGGCTTGGTAAGCTGGCAATACTGGTGCAAGCGATGCGCCAAACGCTGCGTTTCGCCTTGCAGGGCAAAAGGTGACGCCTTCAATGACATGGTCGTCGATACTCCGTCAGCATTCGCGCAGTAGATTCATTCACAAGCTCTCAGCCGATGCGCGAGTATTTGAGCAACCGCTCGAAGTCCTTGATCATGCGCTTAGGGTCCGGATTCTCCGGAAAGCGCAGCATCAGGTTGCCGAGCGGATCGATGAGGTACACATGCGCCGCGCGGTCACCGTCGGCCGGCAGCGCCGCGAGCGGCGTCCCACTCTCGCGCACCACATGCATTCCCGCGTGGTCGTTCAGCAACTGCGCCGGCGGCGCGACCTCGTCGCTGACCAGCCACACACGCTCGATGCGCTCCATCTCCTTGCCCTGTGCCGTGCGCACCTGGCGCATGTTGTAGAGCTTTTGGCGGCAGCGCGCATCGCATTCGCCGCCGTCAACCGTAACCATCACCCAGCGCCCACGCAACTGATCAAGGGTGAACGGTTTTCCCTCGAGGTCGGCGAAGCGAGTCGGCGGTAACGGCCCAGGGGCGACCAGTTCGCCGTAGTTCATACGTTTCTGCGGCTTGAGCACGTAGTAGGTCAGATACGACGCGACCACCGGCAACGTACAAATCGCCCCCAGCAAAAGCAACGTTTTCTTCGAGCCGAGCTTCATGCGTGCCTGCGCCGAAACGAAAAGAATACCAGGAGAATCGCTGTCAGACCGGCCAGCGCGTACCACTGCAATGCATAGCCGCGATGCTTGTCGATACCCAGGTCCGGACGCTCCCATTGTCGCATCAGGGAATCATCGGCCGCGCTCGTTTGCTGCACCAGAACGGGTTGCAACTCCAGGTTCGACCACTTGCGAAAGCGCTCGATGGTCACGTTCTGCCAAATCCGGCCTTCGGTGGTCTGCGATGACAATTCCATGAACCGAAGCGTCGGAATTCGCGCCATGCCCTGGATCTCGACGACCCCGCCAGGCGTTTTCACCGTCGGAAGGTCGGCGCGCCGGGGCTTCGCGGCGACCCAGCCGCGATTGATCAGCACGTGCATCGACGATCCTTCGATTCGCAGGGGCATCAATACATGGTAGCCGACAGCGCCCCGCAAGACCTTGTTGTCCAGAAGAACCAGGTACCCCGGCAGCCATTCGCCGCGCGCCGCCACCTGGCGCAAATCGAGCGCGGCGGCATCGACGCCGGCCTTGCCGATTGCAACCGGCGGTTCATGCTTCAACTCCTCGAGCCGCAGCTGCAGCGCTTCTTTTTCGACAGCGCGGCCGCTCTGCCAGTTGCCCAGAAAGATCGTCAGGCCTATCAGCGCCACGCCCGCGATCGCCGGCGCCGGCCGGAGGGCAAAGCTAAGTTGCCGTCTCAAGAAGTCTTTGGCCGTCCCCAGCGCGCCGTGTGTTCCCTCGACGCAACCGGATGGCCAGCGTCGTCAGGCTTCGATAGACTGTCGTTTTCGCTTCCCACAGCGCACTCATGAAACTCATCGTCATCGGTTTCCTGGCCTTTATCGTCGCCAGCCTCGGCTCAGCCTTGCTGTTCCTGGTTCGGGATCGCAGCCACAACCGCAGCCGGGTAGCCAAGGCGCTGACGCTGCGTATCGCCCTGTCGATCACCTTGTTCGTCATGCTGATGGCGTCCTATTACTTCGGACTCATCACGAACAGGTTGTAGGAACAAGCCCGCGGCACGCTGCCGGCTACAGCCAATACACCACCACGAACAAAATCAGCCAGACCACGTCGACAAAGTGCCAGTACCATGCCACGGCTTCGAAACCGAAGTGGTGTTCGGGTTTGAAGTGGCCGGCCAGGACGCGCGCCAGAATCACGATCAACATCGTCACGCCGATGGTCACATGCAGGCCGTGAAAACCTGTCAGCATGAAGAAGGTGGAGCCGAAGATCGCCGAGGTCAACTTCAGATTGAGGTCGGTGTAGGCATGAACGTATTCGTAGATCTGAAACCCGAGGAAGGTCAAGCCCAGCAATATCGTCAGGATCAGCCCCAGGGTCAGTTGCGTGCGCTTGTTCTCCAGCAGACCCCAATGAGCCCAGGTAATGGTGACGCCGGACGACAGCAGAAGCAGGGTGTTGAGCGCCGGGATGCCAAAAGCGTGCATAGGCGTGAACGCCTCCATGCCCGCCGGGGCGACCTCGGTCGGCCAGCGTGCCGCGAAGTCCGGCCACAGGAAACTCTGGTTGTCGAGGCTGGATAGATCGGGTAGCGCCAGCACGCGCACATAGAACAATGCGCCAAAGAACGCCGCGAAGAACATCACCTCCGAGAAAATGAACCAGCTCATGCTCCAGCGAAAGGAGACGTCAACTTGTTGGTTGTACTTGCCGCCTTCGGATTCGCGGATGACGGCGCCGAACCAGCCGAACAACATATAGACGAGAACCGCGAAACCGAGCGCGAGCAGGTAGGGCCCGGGGGCGACCTTGTTCATCCATAGCGTCGCACCGGTCGCCATCAGCAGCAGCGCTATCGCGCCGAAAATCGGATAGCGCGACGGCTCGGGGATGAAGTACTTTTCGGCGGTATGTATCATGGTTGGCACTCTCCCAAATTTCGCGCTCGTCGCGGCCGTGCTAGCTCGCCGTCACGATCTGGACAACGACAATCAACGCCAGCACGAACAAAAATCCGCCGATGATGCCGGCGATAATCACATGCTTCGGTTTCAGCGTCGCGGCGTCGGCGGCGTAGTCACTCTTCCTGCGGATTCCGAGAAACGACCAGAACACCGCCCGCGCAACCGCAAGCGGACCGGCACTGGGCTGGTCGCCGCTGACGCCCCGCGGATCCGGAGCGCCGCTCCCCGAGGCCGGCGGCAGACCGGAATGCCGGGTCAAGTACTGCCCCCCGCGGCCTGCGCCGGCCGCGCATTCGCGGACGCGGCCCCGGATTTCCCCGCCACCTCGAAAAAGGTGTAGGAAAGCGTAATCGTCGTCACGTCCTTGGGCAGTGCCGGGTCGACGACGAATACCACGGGCATGTCGCGCTTTTCGCCGGCCTGGAAGGCCTGCTGAGTGAAGCAAAAGCACTCCATCTTGCGGAAATACTGCGCCGCGTACTGCGGGCCATAACTGGGCACGGCCTGACCGGTCACCGCGCGATCGCGGGTATTCTCGATCTCGTACAACACTTGCGCCATCTCGCCCGGATGAACCACCAAGCTGGATTGCCGCGGCTTGAAGCGCCAGGGCAGATCGTGAGTATTGGCGTCGAACTCGATCGTCACGGTGCGCGAGGTGTCTACCTGGGTATTGCGCAACTCGGTGTCGGGCCGAAGCAAATCGTTGATGCCCGTAACCGCGCAGATCTGCTCGTAAAACGGCACCAGGGCAAAGCCGAAACCGAACATCCCGAGCGCGACGACGGCGAGCTTGCCCAGCAAGCGCCGATTGGCGTTGCGCACCGCGCTCATTCGCCGAACACCAAGAATTTCACGATGATCCCGATGAAAAAGACGAGTGCGATCGACAGCAACACCAATCCGGTTCGCCTGTTGAGCGCATAGCGGGAGGGTTCGCGTGTCTGCATCGAGAGAATCCGCCGGTCATTTCACGACCGGCGCCGTCTCCCAGGTGTGGTAAGGCGCCGGCGAGGGCACGTCCCACTCCAGCCCTTCGGACTTCTCCCACACCCTGTCGGTCGCCTTGTCGCCGCCCTTGATGCACCTCAGCACCGCGTACAGGAAGACGAGCTGCGACAGGCCGAAGCCGAATGCGCCGATCGAGGCCAGCGCGTTGAAGTCGGCGAATTGTAGGGCATAGTCAGGGATGCGGCGCGGCATGCCGGCCAGTCCGAGGAAGTGCATCGGGAAGAAGGTGACGTTGAAAAAGATGATCGAGCACCAGAAGTGGATTTTGCCCAGCTTCTCGTCGTACATATTTCCGGTCCATTTCGGAATCCAGTAGTAGGTGCCGGCGAACAGCGCGAACAGCGAACCGGCCACCAGCACGTAGTGGAAGTGCGCCACGATGTAGTAGGTGTCCTGGATCTGGATGTCGATCGGTGTAATCGCGCAAATCAGCCCGGTGAAGCCGCCCATGGTGAACACGAAGATGAAGCCGACGGCGAACAGCATCGGCGTTTCGAAAGTCATCGACGCCTTTCCACATTGTCGCCACCCAGTTGAACACCTTCACCCCGGTGGGCACCGCGATCAACATCGTGGCATACATGAAGAACAACTGTCCCGCCGCCGGCATGCCGGTGGTGAACATGTGGTGGGCCCAGACGATGAACGACAGGATCGCGATCGATGCCGTGGCATAGACCATCGAGGCGTAGCCGAAAAGCGGCTTGCGGGCGAAGGTCGGGATGATCTGCGAAATGATCCCGAACGCCGGCAGGATCATGATGTACACCTCGGGGTGCCCGAAGAACCAAAAAATATGCTGGTAGAGCACCGGGTCGCCGCCGCCTGCGGCATTGAAGAAGCTGGTGCCGAAGTGGCGGTCGGTGAGCAGCATGGTCACCGCACCGGCGAGCACCGGCATCACGGCGATCAGCAGGTAGGCGGTGATGAGCCAGGTCCAGACGAACATCGGCATGCGCATCATCGTCATGCCCGGCGCGCGCATGTTGAGGATTGTGGTGATGATGTTGATCGATCCCATGATCGACGAGACGCCCATGATGTGCACCGCGAAAATCGCCATGTCCATGCCCATGCCCATCTGCACTGACAGCGGGGCATACAGCGTCCAGCCGGCGGCGGTGGCGCCGCCCGGCACGAAGAACGAGCCCATCAACAGCAGCGCCGCCGGCGGCAGCAGCCAGAAACTCCAGTTGTTCATGCGCGCGAAAGCCATGTCCGGCGCGCCGATCATGAGCGGGATCTGCCAGTTGGCGAAGCCGACGAAGGCCGGCATGATCGCGCCGAACACCATCACCAGTCCGTGCATGGTGGTGAGCTGGTTGAAAAATTCAAGGAACTAATAACCACCAAGACCACGCTGGAATTGGTAGCGCCTTACCCGATTATATGCAATATTATCGCATAAAGTTGTTGAAAGAAATGGGTTCAAACAGCTATAGAGCCAGCCATAATGCGCCAACTCCGGAACTTCTTGAGGCTTGTGATAGCCTTGGCATGTTGGTGGTTGATGAGCAGCGGTTATTAAATAGCAGCCCGGAATATGTAGACCAATTCAAACGACTGCTAAAACGAGACAGAAATCATCCATCGGTATTTTTATGGTCTATCGGAAATGAAGAACAAAATATTCAAGGAAATAACTACGGAAAAAAGATTGCTCAAACGCTTTTAGCAATTCAGGAAGATGTAGACCCAACACGAACCAGCACCTATGCTGCTGACATGGCCAATGATTATAAAGGCGTCAACGAAGTCATCCCAATTCGCGGTTTCAATTACAGGGAATATGCCGTGGCAGACTATCATCGTGATCATCCCTACCAACCTTTGCTTGGAACTGAAATGGGAAGTACTGTCACTACACGCGGAATCTATGAAAAAGATACCATCAGAGCCTATGTTCCTGACCAAGACATCACGCATCCGTGGTGGGCCAGTAAAGCGGAAACCTGGTGGAAACTAGCGGCCGAAAATGAGTATTGGCTTGGCGGCTATGTCTGGACGGGCTTTGATTATCGCGGTGAACCCACTCCGTACAAATGGCCCAATATTAGTTCGCATTTCGGAATTATGGATGTTTGCGGTTTCCCGAAAAATATCTATTACTATTATAAAAGTTGGTGGACCGATGAAGATGTGTTGCATATTTCTCCTCATTGGAACTGGCCGGAAAACGTTGGGGAACCAATAGACGTTTGGGTAAATACCAATGCCGATGATGTGGAACTATTTCTAAACGGAAAAAGCTTAGGCAAAAAAGAAATGCCAAGAAACAGTCATTTACAATGGAATGTCCTCTACGAACCGGGAACATTGGAAGCTGTAGCTTACAAAAAAGGCAAAAAATTAACTTCAAAAGTAGCAA
>CAWGHV010000047.1:0-28251 GCA_963822375.1 uncultured beta proteobacterium
TACGAATCGCCGCACGCTCGCTGCGGCCCGGTCGATCAGCCACACCAGCGTCCCCGGCTCCGGCCGGATGAGTTGAGCCGGTTTGCACGCTGGATCGAGCGGCCCTTCGAGCACTGCGCTGACCGCTACGGCCTTGTCGCCGCCGGCGACCAGAAACACGACGCGGGCCGCGGAGTTGAACAGCGGGGTGGTCAACGTAATGCGTTCGGCATCGAGCCGGTCAACCCGGTTGGCGACTACGAGCCGCGTGCGCGCATGCAGCGCGGCCGTGCCGGGAAACAGCGAAGCGGTATGGCAGTCGGCGCCCAATCCGAGGAACACGAGATCGAAACGCGGCCACCGCTGCGCCGGCGGGCGAAAGAACTCGCGCAGCGTGCTCTCGTAGTCGCGCGCCACACGGTCCGCGTCCGGATGCTCGCTCATGATCCGGTGTACGTTCGTCGCCGGTACTGCCACCTTGGACAGCAGGGCTTCATGGGCCATGCGATAGTTGCTATCAGCATCGTTTGGCGGCACGTGGCGTTCGTCGCCCCAGAAAAAATGGATCCGCTCCCACGCCAGATCCGTGCGGTATGGTTCGCCCGCCAACCGGCGGTACACGCCGCTCGGCGTCGAGCCGCCGGCAAGCGCGACGCTGAAGGTCTCCGCCGTCTCCAGCACCCGCCGCGCCTGCCGCGCGAGCTCGGCCGCCCCCGCCTGGTACAGCTCCGCGGCGTCGGCGACGATGCGTAGCTCCGAACTTGTCGGCAGGCTGGCTTTCATGGCGCGGGAAGTGCGCTATGGTTCACGCTCGGCGTGACCACCGAACTCGAAGCGCAATGCCGACAGCAACTTGGCGGCGAAATCGTCCGCTCCGCGCGAGGCGAAGCGCTGATACAGTGCGGCACTGATAACGGGTGCCGGCACCCCCTCCTCGACCGCGGCCAACACGGTCCACCGCCCCTCGCCCGAATCCGAAACTCGGCCGGAGAACGAATCAAGGTCGGGCTGCTTCGCCAACGCGCCGGCGGTGAGATCGAGCAGCCAGGACGCGACCACGCTGCCGCGGCGCCAGGCTTCGGCGATTTCGGCGAGGTTGAAGTCGTAGCGATAATGCTCGGGATTGCGCAAGGGCGTGGTTTCCGCGTCCGCGCTGTGTTCGCGCTTACCCAGGTTGGCATGCCGCAGGATGTTCATCCCCTCCGCGTACGCCGACATCATGCCGTACTCGATCCCATTGTGGACCATCTTGACGAAATGGCCGGCGCCGGCCGGACCGCAATGCAGGTAGCCCGCCTCGGCCGTGGCGTCCGTTTCGGCCCGCCCCGGCGTGCGCGGTATCGAGCCGTGCCCGGGCGCCAGCGTCTTGAAGATCGGATCGAGCCGCCGCACCGCCTGCTCGGGCCCGCCGATCATCAGGCAGTAGCCGCGCTCTAGTCCCCACACGCCGCCGCTCGTCCCGACATCGGCGTAATCGATTCCGCGCGGCGCCAGTTGCGCGCCGCGCCGAATGGCATCGACATAGTGCGAGTTGCCGCCGTCGACCACGATGTCACCGTCGCGCAACAGCGGCACGAGATCGTTCAGCGTGGCATCCACGACCTCCGCCGGCAGCATCAGCCAGACCACACGCGGAGGCGTCAGTTCGGCGACGAAATCGCTTAGCGCCGATGCACCTGTCGCGCCCTCTGCCGCGAGTGCGGCGACCGCCTCGCGGTTCCGATCGTGGGCGACGCATCGGTGTCCGCCGCGCATCAATCGGCGCACCATATTGGCACCCATACGTCCCAATCCGATCATTCCGATCTGCATCGCGATTGCTCCTTTCCCAGCCCCCGGGCCCGATTCAGCGCTTCCCCTACCGCCACAAGACCGATGATTTCATGATGCCCTGCGCTCTGCCATCTCGCGCGACCTCTTCCAGCCATCGAGTCGAATGCGCAGCCGCAGGTTCGCGCTTGCTTCGAGGCGCGTAAGCGGGAAGGTCGTGCAGCCGAAATAGCGTGCTCCCTTCCACCTGAATGCCGGTATTCTCATGCATTGACGCTATCGACCATCCGCGTTGAAGAGCGTACTCGACTGACGCGACACATTAGCGCCCGCCGCGGCTGCGAGCGCAACCTCCAAGACCAACGATGACCCGACGCGCACCACTGCAACGCTCCGACCTGCGAGGCGCCGCGCGCCTGGCCACCGACGCCACCGCAGGCCTGACCGAACTGGTCGAGGCGATGCACGAACGGATCGCTCGCGTTCCCGGCCTGAGCGCATCGGCACTCGACGGGCGCGTCGGTGGCATTAGTGGTCTCGTCTACAAGACCATCCGCGGAGTCACTCGGGTCGTTGGCGGCAGCATCGATGCCCTGTTGGGGCTACTCGGCCCCGCACTCAGTCCGAGCGACCCGAGCCCGGAACGCGAGGCCATCGTCGCCGCGCTCAACGGCGTGCTGGGCGACTACCTCGCGGCCACTTCCAACCCGCTGGCGACCGCGATGGCATTGCGCCGCGACGGCCGCCCGTTGGCGCTTGAGACCGCCGCCCTGAGCACCCGCCTGCCCGACGCCAGCCCGCGCCTGCTGGTCCTGGTGCACGGCCTATGCATGAACGATCTGCAATGGTCGCGCGAGGGGCACGACCATGGGGCGGCGCTGGCGCGTGACCTCGGGTTCACGCCGGTCTATCTGCACTACAACAGCGGACTGCACATCTCGGAGAACGGGCGCGCGCTGGCGCACCAACTGGAGCGGCTGCTCGACCAGTGGCCGTGCACGCTGGAGCGTCTGGTGCTCCTCGGCCACAGCATGGGTGGCCTGCTCGCCCGCAGCGCCCTGCACTACGCCGCACAGGCGAGCCACCGCTGGCCCTCGCGCGTCAACGATCTGGTGTTCCTCGGCACGCCGCACCATGGCTCGCCATTGGAGCGGGCCGGCCACTGGGTCGATGTCGTGCTCGGCGCGACGCCCTATGCCGCGCCGTTCGCCCGCCTGGGCAAGCTGCGCAGCGCGGGCATTGGCGATCTGCGCCACGGCAATCTGCTCGACACGGATTGGCAGGAGCCCGAGCGCCACACCCGCCGTGCGGACCGCCACCAGCAACTACCGCTGCCCGAGGGGGTGCGCTGCTACGCGGCAGCCGCCACCACGGGCAAGCGCGGCGGCGACCTGAAGGACCGCCTGATCGGCGATGGGCTGGTGCCGCTGGACAGCGCGCTCGGACGCCACCGGGACCCCGCGTGCGCGCTGGACTTCGCCGAAGACCGGCAATGGATCGGCTACGGCATGACCCACCTGGAACTTCTGAACCACACGGCGGTATACGCGCGGCTGCGCCAGTGGTTGGCGTGACGTTCGCATAGCCGCCGGGCAGTGCATTCTTGCGGAGCTGGCGAAGAGTTCGGGCAAACTCGAGCCCGTCGATCGCATCGAAGCACCACGGCTGGGTTCCGCTCTTGCACGCTTTACGCGGATGCGGGTATATTCCCGCGATGGACACCGTGGAATGCTTCTGCACCAATTCCCGCCGCGCCGCGCTGGCGCTGAGCGCGCTCTACGATCAAGCTTTGGAGCCGCATGCGCTCAAGACGACGCAGTTCTCGCTGCTGCGCGCGGTCGAGCGTAGCGGTCCGCGCAATCTCACCGAACTCGCCGCGGCGACCGGTCTCGACCGCAGCACGCTGGGCCGCAATCTTCGTCTGCTGGAGTGCGCCGGTCTCGTCTCGCTCGAACCCGGCGATGATCAGCGCGACCGGGTCGTGCAGCTCACCTCCTCAGGCAAGCGGCGCATCCGGGCAGCGACCGCGTCGTGGCGACGCGTGCAGGATACGGCCGCGGCGGCGCTCGGACCCGACGCGGCCCGGCTGCTCGCCGTCACCCGGCGCGTTGCGGGGGCGATCAGGGGACTCGCGCAGGGAACTCGCGCAGGATAGGAGCTGACAGTCCCCAAGGAGACGCCGATGACCCGAAGCGACTGGCGAACCCCCGGCATCATGCTGGCGGCGGGCGCGCTCTTGCTTTCACTGTCGCTGGGCATCCGGCACGGCTTCGGCCTATTCCTGACGCCGATGAGCCAGGACAACGGCTGGACGCGCGAGGTGTTCTCCTTCGCGATCGCACTGCAAAATCTGGTCTGGGGCGCGGCGCAGCCCCTCGTCGGCCGGCTCGCGGACCGCTACGGCGCCGGCAAGGCGATACTCGGGGGCAGCGTCTTGTATGTCGCTGGACTGGCCCTCATGGCGCAAGCGCAGAGCGCCTCGGCGCTGGCGCTATCGGCCGGCCTGCTGATCGGACTCGGGCTCTCGGGCACGACCTTTCCGGTCGTCTTCGGCGCCATCGCGCGCTCGACGCCGCCGGAGCGACGCAGCCTGGCGATGGGCGTGGCGATGTCGGTCGGGTCGCTGGGTCAGTTCGCGATGCTGCCGGGCACGCTATCGCTCATCGATGCACTCGGCTGGGCCGCTGCGCTGGTGACGCTGGCGCTGCTCGGCGCCGCCATGGCGCCGCTGTCCGCCGCGCTGTTCGAGAAAGCGCAAACCGCCATATCGGAACCGCAATTGACGTTGCGGCAAGTGCTCGCCGAAGCGTTCTTCCACCGCGGTTTCTGGCTGCTATCGTTCGGGTTTTTCGTTTGCGGTTTTCATGTCGTGTTCATCGCCACGCACCTGCCGGCCTATCTCGTCGACAAAGGGCTGAGCGCCAAGACCGGCGCCATCGTGCTCGCGCTGGTGGGCTTGTTCAATATTGCGGGGTCATACTTCGCCGGCCTGTGGGGAGGCCGCACCAGCAAGCCCCTACTGCTCGCCGGCATCTATGCCGGGCGCGCGGTGGCGATCGCGGCCTTCGTCTGGCTACCGCTGTCGGATACTTCGGCCTACATCTTCGGCGCGGTGATGGGGCTGTTGTGGCTCAGCACCGTGCCGCTCACCAACGGCACGGTGGCTAGCGTTTTCGGCGTCAAGAACATGTCGATGCTCGCCGGCATCGTATTCTTCTTCCACCAGATCGGCGCCTTCCTCGGCGGCTTGCTCGGCGGGCGCTTGTACGTGACCACGGGCAGCTACGACACGGTCTGGTGGATCGCGGTGGCGCTGGCGGTGATCGCGGCGCTGCTCAACGTGCCGATCCGCGAGCAGCCTGTCGCGCGGCTGCGGCCTCAACCAGGCACCGCATGAAGCCGTCCATCCTGCGCACGGCGATCGTGATCGCGCTGATGCTGCTGGCCGCGTGGGCGTTCTACGCCCAATTGCAGCCGAACTTCATGCGCGAAGCGGCGACCATCATCTGCTGACCGGCCGTCCGGCTCGGCATCGAGATCGACCGAATACAAAAGGATATTCGTGTCGAACCGGATCGGCTCAGCGCTCATGCAAGCGTTCGCACTCAGACACGCACCCTCCCAAGCGGTAGCCTTTCTTCATGCGCGCCAGCATGCGCTCGCGCGCCAGCTCCTGCGCGCCGGTCAATCTCAGCCCGCTCGACATGCGGACGATCTTGGCCACGGGCTTGCCGTGGCGCATGATGACGACTTCTTCCGCGCGCTCCACCGCCTCGATGTAGCGCGACAAATGCTGGTTCGCTTCGCTCAGACTGACTTGTTGTTTCATGATCGGGCTCCTCCGGCGGAGATTGTAGGACGTCCTATGTCTTCGGTTAGTGTTCGGCAGCGGAAGCGAAGCGAGACCGCGGCGGCGCCGCATCCGCGAACCGTTGCGTCAGGTGCTCCGCGAACGCCTTGCTATTGTCGCGGTCACCGGCGCGTCGTTGCCGCGTGCAAGCTCGCGCTGAACTCTGGCGCGGATCGTGGTCTCAACAGCACGCGAGCGCGAGGGCCAAGAGTCCGCATTCGTGCGACACTGAAAGAAAACCAGGGAGCCCACTTGCGGCCAGGCGCCGTCAGCCTCGAAGGACAACATATGATCAAGTTCTACTACCACCCCTCGCCCAACCCCGCCAAGGTGGCGCTGTTTCTCGAGGAGAGCGGCCTGCCCTACGAACTCGTGCCGGTTGACACCCGCAAGGGCGAACAGCACGACCCGGCCTACACGGTGATCAACCCGAACGCCAAGACGCCGGCGCTGGTCGATGGCGACGCCGTGGTCTTCGACAGCAATGCCATCCTGCTATACCTGGGCGAGAAGACCGGCCGCTTCCTCCCCGCCGACACACCCGAAGCACGCGGGCGGATGTACTCGTGGCTGATGTTCGTGGCAAGCGGCATCGGTCCGTACTCGGGCCAGGCCGTACACTTCAAGCACTACGCCCCGAATCCCGAGGCTCACGCCTACGCGCAGAACCGCTACGACTTCGAAGCCTGGCGGCATTGGAGCATCGTCGACGCGCTGCTCGCCAAGCAGCCTTACATGCTCGGCGCCGACTACACGTTGGTGGACATGGCGGTGTGGGGATGGGCGCGTGCGGTGCCGTTCATCCTGGGAGCCGATGCATGGGCGAAACTTCCGAACCTCCAGCGCCTGGTCGACGAGATCAACGCGCGCCCGGCGGCCCAGCGCGCCGAGGCGCTGAAGGCGAGCCACGCGTTCAAGGCCGAGATGGACGACGAAGCGCGCAAGGCCATGTTTCCGCAGAATGCGCGCCTGGGAACTTGATTTGCCTGAACGCTGAATTCTCGGTGTGCAGGCGCAGGAGCGGCCTCCCGGCTGCAAGGATGGCCTTCGCCTTGTGGAGCGCCGATTCGCGGCGAGGACGCCTCTCCTACGACACCGCGCGGCCCTCGCCGCCTATCGCGCGAATGAACTCCGCGCCCGACGTTCTTCCCCTACGCGCGGATGAAATCGAGTGGCGGGAAGTGCCCACCGAGGACGGCGGGGGAAGGCGAACCCCACCAGCGCTCGAGCACGCTGGCATAGACGGCGCGGAAGTCGACGGCGAACGGCGGGTTGCCGTTGCCGTCGAGCCGCTGCAGCGCCGGCGCGGCGCCGTAGAGGCCGCCGCGCACGCGCCCGCCAAGGGCGAAGTGGACATTCGTGGTGCCGTGATCGGTGCCGTTGCTTTGATTCTCGCGCGGGCGCCGGCCAAACTCGGCGTAGGTCAGCACCAGCGTGCGATCCCAGCGCCCCACTTCGCTCAACGCCGAGCGCAGCGCAACCAGCCCTTCGGCGAGCTGCCGCAGCAAGTTGGCATGGGTGCCGGGCTGATTCTGATGAGTGTCGAAACCATTCAAGCTCAGGCGCAGCGCGGCCACCCCCGCGTCACCGGCAGCGACCTGGCAGGCGGTGCGGACCTGCTTGCCGAATGCGCCGGCGGGAAACTCCGTGCGCAAGGCATGCTGCCGGCCGAGGCGGCGCGCGGCGCCGGCGACGTCGCTCTCGACCTGCAAGATGTGCCGCAGCGCGCTCGCGGTTCCGGTGCCGGCGGGGTTCGCTAGCCGCGCCTGGCGCACGAACTGGTCGACGTTGTCGAGTGCGATGGAGCGCGCGCCGATTCCGGCCAGCGGCCCAAACTCGGGCGAGCCGATGACGATGCCATCGGCGGCGAATTCGCGCGACGGCCGATGGGCCGCGAACGCGCGCGTGAGCCAGCCGTCATGGCGAACTTCCTCGGCCGCCGAGGCGGTGTCCCAGATCTCGATCGAGCGGAAGTGCGAGAGATTCGGATGCGGATAGCCGACGCCCTGGATCAGCGCCAACTCGCCGCTTTTCCACAACGGCAGCAAGGGCCCCAGCGCCGGATGCAGGCCCACCGCCTCGTCGAGTTGAACGACCTCTTCGCGCTTGATGCCGATGCGCGGGCGCAAATCGGCGTAGCGCGGATCGGCATACGGCACCAGGGTGTTAAGGCCATCGTTGCCACCCTTCAACTCGATCAGCACGAGTAGCCGATCGTAACGATGCGACGCGGCCGCGCGGGCGAGTGCGGGCGCCAGCGCAAGGGATCCCGCCGCGCCAGCGAGGTGAAGAAATTTGCGGCGTTGCATGACCGTTCTCCTACTTCAATTGGTAAACCGGATCGAGCGCGAGTTGGCGCACCAGCGAGGCGCCGGCAAGGGAGCCATCCGGCTCCAAGGCTTGGGCGCCCGGCAGCACTACCTCGCGCACATCGAGGCGCTGGCGTTCCAGGCTCGCCAGCCACGCCGGCGTATCGATTCGCAGCCGCGCGATCGCCTGCACCAGGCGCGCCCGTTCGTCCGGCGCCATGCGGCCGCCGTCCTTGCCCTGCTCCTTGCCCAATTCCTGGCGCGCCTGCATGCGTGGCTGCGGCTGCGCATCCTCGCGCATGCCCATGCCGGCGGATGCGGTGCGCATCGGCACGCCATCGAACAGGCGGGTAACGAATTGCTTGCGCGCGAGCAGGGTCGTGCCGTTGATCCAGTCCTCGCCGCCGGGCCAGCCCTTGACGTTGGGCGGCGCGAACAGATCCTGGCCGAGCTGCCGCGTGAGCAGCGCGACCGGCCGTGCATCGTCCACCGGCACCTCGAATTGGCGCAAGGTGCCGACGACCAGATCGACCGGCGATTTCACCAGCGTGCCCCGATTCGCCGGCGCCCAGAATGCCGGCGCGAGCAGAAGCTCACGCAGCGCGACCCTGATCTCGTAGCCGCTGGCGCGAAACGCCGCGGCGATGCGCTCGACCTCGCGCGCCTCGGGCTCGGGTGAGACGAACTCGCGCCACAGCTTGGCGACGATGAGCTCAGCCGTCGCCGGCTGCGCCAGGAGGATGTCGAGCACCGCACTGCCGTCGAAGTTGCCGCTGCGCCCGAGCACGGCCTTGACACCGGAATCATGCCAGGCGGGACGCCAGCGGAACGTCCCGGTTTCCCGATCGACGCTCCAGCCGGTGAAGGCGCGCGCCGCCTCCTTGATGTCGGCCTCGCCGTAGTTGCCTTCGCCGAGCGTGAACAACTCCATTACCTCGCGCGCGAAGTTCTCGTTCGGCTGGCCTCTGCGGTTGGTGGCGGAGTCGAGATACACGAGCATCGCCGGGTCTTTCGCCACGGCATGCGTCAGGGTGCCGAAGTTCCCCAAGGCATGGCGGCGCAAGAGCACGTTCTGCCGGTACATCAGCGCCGCCGACTTGACTTTCTGCTGGCTCGACACGAAGTGGTTGTGCCAGAACAAGGTCATGCGCTCGGTCAGCGGCGAGGCGGTGGTGAGCATCTCGCCGACCCACCAGCCGCGCAACGCGAGCGCGTCGAGAAACGCCTGGCGCACGTAGGCCTTGCGCTCGTCGTCCGACAGCATGCCCAGCCGAGCGGGCCGCGTGTAGTCCACGACCGCGGGTGGGGGTTCGCCGGCGGCGGAGTGGCGCGCGTCGCTCAGCAAACGCTCCACCGCCTGATTGCGGCTCGCGCCGCTGAGCGCCGCGATCTCGCGCGGGCTTGGCGCGAAGCCGGTGCGGCTCAGCAAGTGGCGCGCATCCGCCACGCCCAACGGCGCCGCCAGCGCCGCCCCGCCGGCGATCAGGTAGAGCGCCGCGGCGAGCAAAACCCTTCCGGTTTTCATGTCGAGTATGCCCTTGCATGCGGCGCCCAAACGCAGCCTCCTGCCGACCCCGCGGGAAAGACGAAACCATCGCGCCTAGTTGTTGCGCCCGCGGCGCTCGCCGTAGATTCCGCGCCCGGCATCGCGCACATCGCGCCGGAGTTGCTCGCGCTCCTCCGGCGTGAGCCGGCCACGCCGCTCGACTTCGCGCGGCTCGCGCTCGGCGCGCTGCGGCGCCGCCTGCTCCTGCTGCGGAGTGCGCTGGCGCCGTTGCTCGCGCCGGTCTTCGCGATCCGCGTAGGCCGGCGCGATGCTGCCGACGGCGATGATCGCCGCCATGATCCAAGAGCCAATCCCCACTCGGGTTTCCTCCGTATTCCGGCAGGGACGCGAGCGCCGCGCCGGTTCAATAACGCCTGTCGTTATCGTGCTTCTGAACATAGATGTCGCGGCTGGACTCCCTCAGATCACCGCGCAGGTCCCGGCGTTCCCCGCGGCTCAATACGCCATCGGACTTGTATTCGCGCTCCTGAAGGCGGATCGCGCGCTGTTCGCCGCGCAGCGCCTGCACCTCGCCCCGGGTCAGCTCGCCCGAACGGATTCCCTGTCCGATGCGCGCGTGCTGCCGCCATTGGTGCGCGTCGATATACGGATCGCGGATTCGCGGATAGCCGCCGATTCGCGGATAGCCGCTGCCCCACGCCCGGCGCTGCCAATCGTGCTTCTGATTGTAGATACTGCGGCTCGCCCTGTTAAGGTCGCCGTGCAATACACGCCGTTCGGCGTTGCTCAGAGCGCCGTCGGACCTGAAGCGGCGCTCCTCGTGGCGAATGGTCCGCTGCTGCGCCTGCAATCGCCGCGCCTCGCCGCGCGTCAGTTCGCCCGAACGCAAGCCCTGGAAGATTCGCTGCTGCTGGTTGTGCTGGCGCGCGTTGACGCTCAGGTCGCGTCCCCCCGCTTGCGCCGCCACCGGCAGCGCCAGGAAGGTTATCGCTGCCGCGGTTGCGATCATCAATTTGTTCATTTCGGGTACCTCCTCGATCAATCTCAGTTCGCCTTCGGCCTTTGCTTCGGGCCGCCTCAACGCCAATGCAGCCTTGCGCGTTGATGGCATCCTAGGCCGAGCGTGTAAGCAGACTATGTGGGAAGCGCCGGAGTTTGTAAGAATTTGTATGCGCGCCCGGCTCGTCCGGGCTTTCGGTTAAGCTTGATCATGTACTCAAACGGGTTCGAACCATGAGTGATGCGAAACCCCGCATCCTGGTCGTAGACGACGATCGGCGGCTGCGCGATCTGCTCAGTCGCTACCTGACCGAGCAAGGCTTTCAAGCCAAGACGGTGGACGCTGCCGAGGCGATGGACAAGGCGATGGCGCGCGAGCACTTCGATCTGATGGTACTCGATCTGATGCTGCCGGGCGAGGACGGCCTGTCGATCTGCCGCCGGCTGCGCGGCACCAAGGAGGATATACCCATCGTCATGCTCACGGCCAAGGGCGACGATGTCGATCGCATCGTCGGGCTGGAGATGGGCGCCGACGACTACCTGCCCAAGCCGTTCAACCCGCGCGAGCTGGTGGCGCGCATCCATGCGGTGCTGCGCCGGCGCGCGCCGGCCGCACCGCCCGGCGCGCCGAGCAGCGAGGCCGCGCCGGTCGAGCTTCGGCCGGTTCACGCTCAACACTCGCCACGCGCACGCTGACCCGCGACGGCGAGAATGTCGGCCTGACCACAGGCGAGTTCGCCCTGCTCAAGGTTCTGGTGCAGCACCCGCGCACGCCGCTGTCGCGCGACAAGCTGATGGAACTGGCGCGCGGCCGCGAGTACGACGTCTTCGACCGCTCCATCGACGTGCAGATCTCGCGCCTGCGCAAGCTGGTCGAGGACGACGCCGACGCATCCCGCGCTACATACAGACCGTTTGGGGCTTCGGCTACGTCTTCGTTCCCGACGACCCCTCGTGAGCCTGGTCCCGCGCACGCTGCTGTGGCGCACCTTTCTTCTCGTCGCGCTGTTGATGCTGCTCTCGGTGCTGGCCTGGTTCGAGATCTACTCGCGCTACGAGCGCGAACCGCGCGCCCGGCAGCTCGCGCAACTGGTGGTCAGCGTCGCCAACCTGACACGCGTCGCCTTGCTCACGGCGCGGCCGGCGCAGCGCGTCGCGCTGCTGCAGGAACTGTCGGATCGCGAGGGAATCCGCATCTATCCGAGCGAACCCGAGGAGACCATCGTCGCCCTGCCCGACGGCGCATTCGTGCGCCTGGTGATAGCCGAAGTGCAGCGCCAGTTGGGGATCGAGACGCGGCTGGCATGGGAGCGCGAGGGCGAGCAAGGGCTGTGGGTCAGCTTTCGCATCGAGGACGACGAATACTGGGTCAAGCTGCCGCCGGAACGGCTGGAGCGCGTCTTCCCTCAGCAGTGGATCGGTTGGGGCGCCGCGGCGCTCGCGCTGTCGCTGATCGGCGCTTACCTTATCGTCTTTCGCATCACCCGCCCGCTCAAGGCGCTGTCGCAAGCGGCGAGCCGTATCGGCAGCGGCGAGCCGCCGCCACCGCTCGAAGACCAGCGCGGTCCGCTAGAGATTCGCACCGTAACTCGCGCGTTCAACCAGATGTCCAACGACCTCAAGCAGCTCGACGCCGACCGCGCACTGATTCTCGCCGGCATCTCGCATGACCTGCGCACGCCCCTGGCGCGGCTGCGCCTCGGTGTCGAACTGAGCGGCACCGATGCCGAAACCCGCGAGGGTATGGTCACCGACATCGACGAGATGGACAAGGTGATCGGGCAGTTTCTCGACTTCGCGCGCGAGTCCGCGGGTGAGGCGCCCGAGATCTGCGATCTCAAGGCGCTGTGCGGCGAGATCGCCGAGCAGTATCGCAAACGCGGCATCGCGCTCGACACCCGGCTCGCCGACCTGCCGCCGCTGCCCCTGCGTGCGCTGGCGATCCGCCGTTCGATCGCCAATTTGATCGACAACGCCTGCCGCTACGCCGATGCTAGCGCGATCGCGCTGCACACCCGTCGCGAAGACGGCATGGCGATCGTCGAGGTCCTCGACCGCGGACCCGGCATACCGCCGCAGCAGGTCGAGCGGCTCAAGCGGCCATTCACACGCTTGGACGGCGCGCGCTCGGGCGCGGCCGGCGCAGGACTCGGATTGGCGATCGTCGATCGCGTGGCGCGCGCCCACCAGGGGGAATTCCGCTTGCTGGCGCGCGAAGGCGGCGGCCTGGCGGCGCAACTGCGCTTGCCCTTGGCACCGACGCCGGCAGCGCAACGCGCCCGGGCGCCGAATTTGCCTGTCGGCCCCACACCGGCCAACTGAGGGCTTCGCCCCGGAGGCGGCAACATCGGCGCGGCGCTCAACGTGTTCTTCAGCCAGGCCACCGGCGCGGGCACGGCCACGAACGGGCTCGATCACAACAACATCTGCAGCATCTTCACCATCCCGGCCAACCAGACCAGCGCCACGCTCACGATCACCCCGATCCAGGACAACCTGGTCGAGGGCACCGAGGCGCTGACCCTCACCATCGCCCCGAGACCCGAGTACACCGCCGCCACCGGTCACGGCACGGCAACGATCAACATCGCGGACAACTGACACATTCTGAATGCAGCGGTGCATGTGAATGCGCCGCTGCGATCCGAGCGGGCTACGACTTCCTTGTAGGCTGCCACTGCGATTCCGCCCTTCGCGGCATCCGAGCGCGACGACTTCCAGCCGCCCCCTCAACCGTCAGTCACGACGCCGGCTTCCTGCGCGCCCAATCTGCGTCGTCAAAGCGAAGTTGCCGGACCTGCCTCGACAGGGCTAAGCTACGCGGGTACTTGGCGCCACGATTCGCAGTTTCTCCCGTGCCTCCTTGCCGAAGGAGTTCACATTCCCGCCGTTGCCGCCGCAGAAGAGAGGGGACAGATGGCTCAGACCACGTGGATTCTCGTTGCCAATGCCAGCACCGCAAAGCTCTACGCCAACCAGGGCCCGAAGAAGGGGCTCACACTCCTTAAGGAGATGGATCACCCCGAGAGCCGGCAGAAGAACATCGACTTGGTGACCGACCGGCCGGGGCACATGCAATCCTCCGGCACCGGCCACGGATCGCGCCAGCCGCCGACCGAGCCGAAGCAGAACGAGGCCCGCCACTTCGCCCAGGAGCTGGCGCACGAGCTCAACCACGGGCGCGTCACCAACCAGTATGCGCGCGCCATCGTCGTCGCCCCGCCGGCATTCATGGGCTTGGTCAACGCGCTGCTGGATGCCCCGACGGCGCAGGTGGTGAGCGACCGCTTCGAGAAGGACTACACGCGGGCCACGGTCAAGGAGTTGGTCACGCACCTGGAGTCGTGCATCTTCCTGTGACGAGTTCCGGCGCGATCCATAGGAGCGGCCTCCTGGCCGCGAATGGATGCGCAACAAGGCGACCGCCCGATTCGCGGCGAGGACGCCGCTCCTAAAGCCGCCACGCGCGCAAAGACTCGTAGCGCGGGCCGCCGGCGTGGAGGTGCGAGGCGACGAGGCGGAATTCGTCGACGCGCCACTCGAGCGGCGCCAACTCGGCCAGCATACGTGGAGGGCGGGCGTCGCGCAGCAGCGTCATGTGGGCGGCGAAGGGCCGGCGCTCTAGCGTATGGCCCGCCAACGCAAGAGCGGAGTTGAGGCGGGCGGCGAACTCCGCCAGTTCGGCCGCCAGCGAACGGCCGCCCGCCCATAGAATGCGGTTGTGTTTCCAGTACCCGAGCTGGTCCAGGGTCAGCGCCGCGGGCGAGCCGCGCAGATCGTCCGCGAGTCGATAAAGATCGTCCAGCCGCGCGGGCGCCACGTCGCCCAGAAACGCCAGAGTCAAGTGGAGATTCTCGCGCCGCGCCCGGCGCCCGCCGCAGCCAAGCTGCGCGTCGCGCGCCGCCTGCTCCAGTTGCGCGGCGACGGCGGGCGGCGGCCACAGGGCGAAGAACAGCCGCTGAACTTGCGCGCCATGCGGCTCACTCATCGGAGCCGCCGCGCACCAGGAGCACGACGGCCTGCGCGGCAATGCCGTCGCCGCGCCCGGTGAAGCCGAGCCGCTCGGTGGTCTTGGCCTTGACGTTCACCGCGCCGGCAGCGATGCCGAGGGCGGCCGCGATGTTGGCTGACATCTCCGGCAAGTACTTCGCCAGCTTCGGCGCGTGGGCGATCACCATGGCGTCGATATTGCCGACCGCGAAACCGCTCTCGGCCGCGCGCGCGGCAGCTTCGCGCAGCAACCCCATGCTGGCGGCGCCGGCGAATGCCAGATCGGTATCGGGGAAATGGCGCCCGATGTCGCCCAGCCCCGCCGCGCCAAGCAGGGCGTCGGTTACCGCATGGAGCAGCACGTCGGCGTCGGAGTGGCCGAGCAAGCCGCGCTCGAACGGAATCAAGACGCCGCCGATGATCAATTCGCGCCCCGGCACCAGAGCGTGCGCGTCGAAACCCTGCCCTACCCGAAACGGCGGCGCAGTCATGGCTCACTCCTTCCGATCATTGAGTATCAGCTCGGCCAAATGAAGGTCGAGCGGATAGGTCACTTTCAGGTTTGAGATGTCGCCGACCACAAGTTTCGGCATCAGGCCCAGGCGCTCCACCGCGCTCGCCTCGTCGGTCACCTCGACGCCTTGCTCCAGCGCGTGGCGCAATAGCCGATAGCGGAACATCTGCGGCGTCTGCGCCTGCCACAGTCCGTCCCGCGCCAGCGTGGCGGCGACGCGGGGCTCCCGCGCCTGCGCGCGTTTGAGCGTGTCGGCTAGGGGCGCCGCCAGGATGCCGCCGACATCATCATCGGCGACCTCGCGGATCAGCTTCCGCACATGGTCACGTGTCAGGCACGGGCGCGCCGCATCGTGCACCAGCACCCAATCTTGCGGCGTTACGAATTCGGCGATCGCGCGCAGCCCGTTGGCGACGCTCTGGGCACGCGTCGCGCCGCCGCAGAATAGCGGAACCAGCTTCTCGCCCAGACCGACCCAATCGTGGCGGCTCCATTCGCCATCATCGACCGCGAGCACGACGAATACGCGGGCGATGTCTGCGCTACCGCACAGGGCGTCCAGCGCGTGATACAGCAGCGGCCGGCCGGCGAGCGTCCGGTATTGCTTGGGCGTCGCCGCGGCCATGCGCGCGCCGCTGCCCGCCGCCGCCACCAGGGCGAAGTACGCGCTCATGTCGATTGCTTGATCGCGAGCACGGCCTGGTTGCGCAAGGTTCGCAGCAGCGTCAGCTCCCTCTCGGAGATCACGATCTCGCCGGCCCGCTCCTTGTCCGCGTAGATCATCGCCACCGGCAGGTTTTTGATCACGAGCGGGAAGACAATGAAGGTCTGGGCGCCGGTGGCCTTGCGATACCAATCGGGAATGCGCTGCGCGATGGCCGGATCGGCTGCATCCGATATGAGTATATCGACGCCGCGCCCGAGAACGACGTTGAAGATGTTGCGATTGTCACCGAGGCGGAAGCGGAAGCGCTTGATCAGCGCGTCGATGTCGGGCCCGAAGCCGAAGCGCGCGCTCATCGAAGCAGTCTTGGGATCGCGGATACAAAACACCACGCGGCGAAAGCCCATCGCCCGATACATGGTCTCGAGGATGATGCGCAGCATGTCGTTGAGCGAGAAGTCTTCCACCAGCGAGTTGCTGATGTCCTGGATGCCGGCGGCGAGTATCGCCTGGGCATCGTCCGCCGCGGGTGGCACCGCGGCGTCCGGCTCCATGCTGGCAGCGCTTTCCGCGGTGGCGGAATTGGTTTCGTCATGCGCGTCGGGCGCGTCGAGCGAAGTCGCGAAGAGCGAATCGCCGCCGACGCTCCAATCCGCTCCGGCGTCGATGCTCAAGTCGCTCAGCAGCGTCTGGGTGTCGCTCGTGTCACCGGTCCCGGCAGACGACCCGCGCACCACCTGTTGAGCGAACTTGGACTGCGCCGGACTGACGCGCACCACGGCGCAGAAGTCGCGCGTATCCTGAATCGCCCGCTCCACGGCGGCTTCGAGCTGATTATCGCCGAGCGCCAGGGCGTCGCCGAAGCGCGCCTTCAGCTTCGCCAGCTCGCGCGCCCGGGCATCGCCTGCGGACCCCTCGAGCGCGGCGCAAGCCTCGTTGGCGAACACCGAGACCAGCCGCAGCCTGTCGTCGCGCGATGACGTCGCCCGCACCGCACCGGCGGGCAGCGCGCGCATGCTGTGCATGATCGAATCCGGGAAGCCCCAGGCCTTGGCCACGCCGATACCGAGATCCTCGTAGTTCATGCCAAGCACCCGCGTGCACGCGGTCTCGACCGCCAATGATTGCTGTTGCGTGAGGCGGCGGATCTCTTCGGCCTCCTCGGGAAAGTAATACTGCGTGAGCAGCCGCCCGAGGTTGTGGAACATGGCGCAGATGAACGCCTCTTCGACATCGCGTCCGAGCAGCTTGGGACCGAGAGCGCGTGCCAGCGACCCGCTCAGGGTAGCACGCAGGAACTCGTCCTTGAGCAGGCTCGCGTGGCTCTGGTTCTGCAAGTGCTCGAACAGGATGAGCGAGATCGCGACATTGCGGATGGCATTGAAGCCGAGAACCACGATGGCACGCGACACCGTGCTGATGCTGCCGGCCCCGGCCTGGCGATAGTGCACCGAATTCACCAGACGCAGAATCTTGTTGGTGAGCGCGAAGTCCTTGAGAATCGAATTCGACAGCGAGTTGAGATTCTCGCGCTCGCTCGCGGTGAGGCGGTTGATCGCGCGGATCGCTTCCGACAGCGCCGGGAAATCGCTCTTGTGGCGCATCCGCCGCAGCAGAAAGTCGAGCGTGCCCTTGGCCGGTTTGTCGTTGGCAACGACGGTGGCCGACGAATCGGGCTCCAGATACGCCTGGAGGGCGTCGCGCATCTGCTGTGCCGACTGGTAGCGCAGTTGCGGATCCAGCGCGGTGGCCTTGGCGAGAATCGCGCGCAGCTTGTCGTCGAGCGTCACCGCGCCGGATTCGGGAAAGCCCAGCTCGCCGCCGGTGATCTGCTGCATGGCCGCGATCGGCGTGTCGCCGGAGATCGCGCGGCGCCCGAACAGCGTCTCGTAGAGGATCAGGCCGGCGGCGAAGATGTCGGACTGCGCGCTCACGCTGCGCTCCGCAATGTACTCGGGCGCCATATACGCCGGCGTGCCCATAAGGCGGTTGCTCTCCGCCGCGGCATCGGCGACGCGGGTAGCGATGCCGAAGTCCATGACCCTCGGCAAGCCTTCGCCGCTGATGAGGATATTCGACGGCTTCAAGTCGCGGTGGATGGTGCCGTGGCCGTGCGCGTGGCCGACGGCGTCGAGCACCGGCACCATGATCTCCACCGCTTGCGCCACCGCGAGCGCGCCCTTGGATGCGATGAGTTGCGCCAGCGTCGGGCCATCGACGTACTCGAACACCAAATACGGGTCGCCGTCCTGCTCGCCGGCCTCGAAGATCGGTACGATATTCGCATGGCGCAGCTTGCTCACAGTGCGCGCCTCCTGCAGCAGGAACCGGCTCTGCGCCGCGCTGCCGCTGGCGAAGTGCAGCGTCTTGATCGCCACCTCGCGCTCCAGGTGCGGGTCGAAGGCCAGGTACACGGAACTCTGCGCCCCCTTGCCGAGCAGGCGGCGAATCTGGAACCGGCCGATATTCTGAGTCGTAGCCATGGCCCGGAAGCGGGAAATGGGACATTATCGCCGAGCCGGGCCGTGCGTGCGCGGTGGGGCAGGCCGGAAGACAAGAGGTGGTCCGTCCCTTGTTGTAGGAGAGGCCGCGCAACTACGTGGCGCGCTTGCGGCGCCATAGCCACCAGATGAAGCCCACCGCCAGGATGCCCACCAGAACAGCCTCCTCGACATGCCTCAAATCAGCGGACGGCGCGTCCAGGCCCATTCCGAAGTAATAGCCCGCGCCGGCCACCAGCACCGCGCACACGGCGGCGCCGATCATATTGAGCGCGGCGAAGCGCGACACCGGCAAGCGGGTTGCACCGATGACTACTGGCCCGGCGATGCGCACCCCGTAGAGAAAGCGCAGCGTAAGGATGAGGACAACGTGCCGGCGCTCGAGCAGGGTGTGAACAAGACCTCACCTCGCCCGCGCCCGAGCAAGAACGCCAACTGATCGCCCAAGGTAGCCCCCACGAAGGCGACCATGACCACCATGGGCCAATCGAGCAGTCCCCGATAAGGCTACGCGCTGGCGGGGTTCCTCGTAAGCGACCGTGTAAAGCTGCTGGCGTACCGGGTGTTCGATTCAATCGGCGCCCCCTGTCGCGATGCGAAACGGATAATGCCGATGAAAGCGCGATATCGATAGGCCAGGCGATCGAGGGTGGCATCGACGAGCGTCGGATGGTCGAAGGCGTCACCGAAGATATCCGGCAGATCCTTGAAATCAGCTTGAGAAGTTGGCAAAACATACTCCATGATGCTCCCACGCTGAGCCTCTTTCGGTCAGGGTCAGGTGGGTTTGTCGATTCTCCCGTAACCTACACTTTCGGATGGCCCGCCGTCATATTGTGTTTGTGAACAGAGTGCGCGCCATCCATGGGTGATTCCGACGCTGTCAGCTGGAACGGCAACAAATGAGCTCCTTTCGTTCAACCGCCCTGGTCTTGCTAGTATTCGTCGCGCTGAGTGCCAACGGACAACATCAACAAGGTTCGGGTCGGCCGACCTCAGACGTCCCGTCCTTGGCGACATTGAATGCCGTCATGTCGCTCGGTACACCTGCAATCCTGTTGGCGCAAACGTCAGGCAACCAATCTGGCCCGACTGCGCAGCCGCCGTTCCAAGTCTCCCGGCAACCACCGAAGCTGGAGCCACGCAAACCCTGCCAACTGATCGAGGATTGGATCGAGGCGGGGGGTACGCGGGCCAACTTCAGCGGTATTGGCGTCTCGGGTTTTGCCAAGCCTTTCCCGCTCTGTTTTCCGGTGCGGGCAACGATTTCGCACACAGCCCACGATCGCTTCGCCAATCGCTGCCACCAGACCTATCAGGAGATCAACCTCGCCTACGATATGGAGCACGAGGGAGAATTGTGGCTGTCACAGGATCTTTCGCAGGCTTACGCTGAACATCCATCAATTCGCCGGGCGGCAGCGCAGCTTCCAATTGCGCCGCGGTGACGGGTACTATTTCCTCGGTCACGACGCGGACCGTTGCAAACTCTACGACCGGCAGGCGTTCACCGTAGCGCGCCAGAATCCCTATCTGGGTGTCAAACTCACCATCACTGCCCCACCGGACGATACGGGTCACAGACTATTCTTCAACCCGCCGATGTTCGAAGATCCGTCGCGCATGATCAACCACACGGGTTCGACCTGGTTTTCGATCAACCCGGCGAACGAATCGCAGCTCAACTTCGCGTTGCCGATCGAAGAGCTGCGCCAACTGCGCGATGGACGAACGGTAAAGCGCGAACTCACTTGGGGGGGTGACGAACGCACAGACGGGCACTTCTGGACCAACCGGATGAGGTTCGAGCTGAGTGCTTTTGGCGAGCCCGGCAAACTGCGCGTAACGCCGGAGGACGGTTTGATCGCCACGGGTCCGGACAAGGACGGCAAGTACCAACCCGACCACAAGGCCTACACGCTCAAGAACGTCGGGCAAGCTCCCATCGATGTCGCTGTCGCCAAAAGCAAGGCTTGGGTCGCCGTAGCGCCGGATCGCGGCAGCCTCGCGCCGGGCGCGGCACTACAGGTCGCGATCTCCATCGACACAAAAGCGCTCAAGCCGAAGACCTCGGAAAAGGACACGGTGCGTTTTGTCGAACCGCACCAACAACCAGGGCGACACGACGCGGCCGGTCGTCGTTTCGAAGCGGGAGCGGTGGCGTGTCACGTTCATCGGCTGGGATACCTTTCGCACCAGCGGCATGCCGCTGATCGCCGGCACCGGCAGCCGGCTGTGGCCGATCACCCGTGGCGTCAGCAAGCAGTTGCTGCCGGTGTACGACAAGCCGATGATCTACTACCCGCTCAGCGCGCTGATGCTGGCGGGCATCCGCGAGGTGCTGATCATCACCACCCCGCACGAGCAGCACGGGCTTCATCAGCCTGCTCGGCGACGGCAGCCAGTGGGGCCTGTCCATCGAGTACGCCGTGCAGCACGACGCCCAACGGGCTGGCCCAGGCGTTCGTCATCGGCGCGCGATTTCGTGGCCGGCGAGCGCAGCGCGCTCGTGCTCGGCGACAACATCTTCTTCGGCCACGGCCTGGTCGAGCTGCTGCAGTCGCGCCGCGCGACCGCGAGCAGCGGTGCGACCGTGTTCGGCTACCGCGTCAGCGACCCCGAGCGCTACGGCGTGGCCGAGGTCGACGCGCAACGGCAAGGTGCTCAGCATCGAGGAGAAGCCGGCCGCAGCCGCGCAGCAACTACGCGGTCACCGGCCTGTACTTCTACGACGAGCAGGTCACCGAGATCGCGGCCAACCTCGAAGCCCTCGCCGCGCGGCGAGTACGAGATCACCGACGTCAACGCCGAGTACCTGCGCCGCGGTCAGCTGCACATGGAACTGCTCGGTCGCGGTTACGCCTGGCTCGACACGGGCACCTACGACTCATTGCTCGAGGCATCTCACTTCGTCGCCACGCTGGAGAAGCGGCAGGGCCTGCAGGTGGCCTCACCCGACGAGATCAGTTTCGCGGCCGGCTGGATCGATGCAGCCCAGCTGCGCGCCAACGCCGAGCCGATGGGCAAGAACCCCTACGGGCAGTACCTGCTGCGGCTCGCCGGCGAGGGCATCCAGGCGTGACCGCCGGCCGATCGCGAGGCCCCGCGTGAGCGGCCTGCTCGATCGGCAGCTGCTGTTCGTCAGCGGCAAGGGTGGCACCGGCAAGACCAGCGTGGCCGCCGCACTCGCCGAGCTGGCGGTGCGCGAGGGCAAGCGCACGCTCGTGTGCGAGATGGATGCGAAGGGTGCGCTCGCCGCCGCGTTCGAAGTGGGCGAGCTGGCGTTCCAGCCCAGCGAGGTGCGGCCCGGCCTGTTCGCGATGGTGATGAACACCGAGGACTCGCTGAAGGAGTACCTGCGGCTGTTCGTGCGCATCCCGCTGGTCGGCCGCATCGGCCCGCTCGCTCGCACCTTCGACTTCGTCGCCGACGCGGCCCCGGGCGTGAAGGAGATCCTCGCGATCGGCAAGCTGTGCCACGAGGTGCGCGAGCGCCACTACGACCTGGTGATCGTCGACGCCGAGGCCAGCGGCCACATCGTCGCCCAGATCGACGCACCGAAGGCGATCCGCGAACTGGTCCAGGTCGGCATGGTCCGCGACCAGACGGACTGGATGCTGGAGATCCTCGGCGACGCCCGCCGCACCGGCCTCGTCGTGGTGGCGACTCCGGAGGAGATGCCCGTCACGGAGACGATCGAGCTGGTCGACAAGGTGCTGGAGACGACGGATGTCGACGTCGCTGCGATCATCGCCAACCGGGTGCTGCCGCAATGGTTCTCCGCGGCCGATGCGAAGGTCTTCGCGTCGCTGAACCATCCCGGCCCGCAGGCCACGTTGGCTGCGGCCGTCAGCCCGAAGGTCTCCACCCTGTTCCGCGCCGCGAGAGCTGGCGCAGGCCCGCCGCGAGGTCGCCGTCGAGTACCTCGGCCGCCTCCGCGAAGGCGTGCCGATGAGCGTGCCGTTGATCCTGTTGCCGGAGCTGTTCACCCGCGCCGGCGGACGCCGTGTGGTCGCTCAACTGGCCGATGCGCTGCACGACGAACTGGGGGAGACCTGATGGCCGTCACCCCCCGGCGGGCGATCGCCGAACTGCTCAGCGCGAAGGAGATGATCGTCGTCTGCGGCAGCGGCGGTACTGGCAAGTCGACGGTGGCCGCGGCGCTCGGTGCGCAGGCGGCAGCGGTGCTCGGTGGCCGAGTGCTGGTGCTCACGGTCGACCCTGCCCGACGGCTGGCGACGGCGCTGGGCGTCGGCTCGTTCGGCAACGCTGCCGTGCAGGTCGCGCCGAAGGCGTTCCTCGCGAGCGGCGTCGAGTGCCGCGGCGAGCTGTGGGTGCAGATGCTGGACACGAAGGCCGGCTGGGACGACCTGATCCGCCGCCACGCACCGGATGCGAACCTGCGCGAGACCGTGCTGGCCAACCCGCTGTACCGCAACATCACCGGTCGCTTCGTCAACAGCCACGACTACCTGGCGATGGAGCAGCTGTACGACCTGCACGCGTCGGGCAAGTACGACCTCGTCGTCATCGACACGCCGCCGTCGCGCAACGGCGCTCGACCTGCTGGACGCGCCCGGCCGGATGCGCGAGTTCTTCGGCAGCCGGCTGCTGAAGTGGCTGACCGTGCCGTACCGCTCGCGGCTGTTCACGATGGCCTCGAAGCCGTTCTACCAAGTCGCGGACCGCATCCTCGGCTCACGCTTCCTGCAGGACATCGCCGAGTTCTTCATCCTCTTCCAGACGATGGAGGCCGGGTTCGTCAGCCGCGCCAAGGAGGTCGAGCGACTGCTCACCGACGACGGCACCGCCTTCGTAGTGGTCACGACGCTGGAGGCCGCGCCCGCCGTGAGGCCCGTTTCATGGCGGAGGAACTGCAGCGCCGCCACATGCCGCTGGGTGCGATGGTGCTCAACCGCACCCTGCCCGCAGAGGTGCGCCAGCCGGCGGCGACGAAGGCCGCGAAGTCGCTCGTTGCGGCCGAGCGCGACACGAAGCTGATGGCCGTGCTCGCCGAGGAGACCGGCGCCACCCCCGAGGCCGTGCAGCACGTACTGGGCGAAGTCGCGGCTCGCTTCCACGATGTGGCCGTGGTCGCCGGCCGCGAAGCAGAACGACGGCGCGAGCTGGAGGCCATCGTGCCGCTGACCGCGACCGTGCCGACGATGGCGACGGATGTGCACGACCTGGGCGGTCTGTTGGCCATCGGCCAGCACCTGTTGGGCGACGGATCGCGGTGAGAGGTGTGCCCGCGTGGCACACTCAACACTCATGGCCACGCTTGGCGAGCTCACACGGCAGCACACCGACCTCAACCGCGACGAGATCGATCATCTGCAGCGACTGATCGGTGAATGGGGCCTGCTGGCCGACCTGAGCTTCGCCGACCTGCTGCTCTACGTTCCCGCGACCGACGGCACCTGGTACGTGGTCGCCCATGTGCGCCCGGCCACCGGCCAGACGATCTACCACTACGACTATGTCGGGACGGTCGCCGCCGGCCAGGAACTGACGCTGCTCACGAAGGCGTACGGCGAGGGCGAGATCGTCGAGGGTGAGATCGCCGTCGACGGCATGCCCGACCCGGTGCGCGTCGATGGCCGTACCGGTGCGCGCCGGTGGCAAGGCGATCGGCGTGCTCACCCGTGAGTGGTCCAGCCGTGGCAGCCGCCAGCCGGGCGAACTCGAGCGCACCTACGTCGGGCTGTTCCAGCGCTTCGCCTCGATGATCAGCGAGGGCAGCTTCCCGTTCCAGGGGCCGCGTCGCGGATTCCAGCGCCGCGCCTCGCGTCGGCGACGGCGTGATGGCGCTCGACGAGGAAGCCCGCGTTCGCTACGCCTCACCCAACGCTGTCTCCGCCCTGCACCGCGTCGGCATCGGCGCCAACGCCGTCGGCATGCGCCTGGCCGAGCTCGGCTTCAACGACAGCCCCGTCCGCCTCGCCTACGAGACGAAGCTGCCGGTGATCGAGGAGTTCGAGCAGACCTCCGACGTGATCCTGCTGGCTCGCTGCCTGCCGGTGCTCGCCACCGCAGCCGACGGCAGCAGCACCGTCACCGGTGGCCTGCTGCTGGTGCGCGACGTCACCGAGGTCCGCAAGCGCGACAAGCTGCTGCTGTCCAAGGACGCCACGATTCGCGAGATCCACCACCGGGTGAAGAACAACCTGCAGACGATCTCCTCGCTCCTGCGCTTGCAGGGTCGTCGCCTCAACTCGGAGGAGGCGAAGGCCGCGGTCGCGGAGAGCGTCCGCCGCATCCGCACCATCGCCCTCGTGCACGAGACGCTGTCGCGCGAGCCGGGCGACGACGTCGCCTTCCTCGAGATCGTGCGGCCGCTGCTGCGCCTGGCCGAGGAAGGCCTGCAGTCACCCGACCGCCCGGTGCGCTTCACCGTGCAGGGCGAGGGCGGTCGCCTGCCCAGCACCGTCGCCACGCCCCTTGTCGGTGGTGCTGACCGAGCTGCTGCAGAACGCGGTGGATCACGGCTTCCCCGAGGGCAGTGCGGGCGGCGACGTGGTGGTGCGTGCTCGACAACACCGACGGCGTGCTGAAGATCCGCGTGATCAACGACGGCCGCAGCCTGGAGCCCGGCTTCGAGCTGAACAAGGCCACCGGCCTCGGCCTGTCGATCGTGCGCACGCTGGTCACCACCGAGCTCGACGGCACGATCAGCATGCGTTCGGGCCAGCCCGACGACTTCGCCGCCGCCGGCCTGGGCGACCTGCCCCGCGGCACCGGCACCGTCGTCGACCTCACCGTCCCCGTCTGACCCCGCGGCCGGCTCGGCCCAGCTCGGGCCATGCCCGGCCCGGTCATGCCCGGCCCGGCCCGCCCCGACCACGTGCAGCTTTGGCGCTGAGATGCGGTACTACCGCATCTCACCGCCAACTTGTGCGGGAGTGCCCCGGCCGCGCGCAAAGTCGGCGCTGAAGTGCGGTGGTACCGCATCTCAACGCCGACTTTGGGAATGGATTGAGCGAAGCCCGTGGAGGGCGACGACTCAGACGAGGATGCGTTCGCGGCCGGCGAGGCGGCGGCGGATGGTGCGGCGCTCTTCTTCCGACGTGCCGCCCCAGATGCCCGAGTCCTGGTTGGTCTCGAGGGCGTACTCCAAGCAGTCGGTGTGCACGGGGCACTCGCCGCACACCTGCTTCGCCCGGTCGATCTGCACCAGGGCGTACCCGGTGGTGCCGACGGGGAAGAACAGATCGGGGTCGGTGTCGCGGCAGATGGCGTCGCGGCGCCACGTGTAGTCAGCATTCGCCAGTGCAAGACTCGAGGCCGGGATGGTCACTTGGTCACTCCCATGGGATCGACGTTGATCGATGTGGTTTGTGAGCGTTTTCACGTTCGAGGGAACGGTAGGTAACAATTGTGTGCATGGCAAGGGGCCATTAGTCCCTACCCATACTTCGTGGCGATGGGGGGTATCTATGGCGCAGGTGTCGAAGGTGCAGGTGATGGCTCACCGGGGGGCCAGCAAGGCCGAACGGGAGAACACGCTGGCGGCGTTCCGGCGTGCCGGCGAGATGGGTGCCGATGCCGTTGAGCTGGACGTTCGTCGTTCCAGCGATGGCGTGCTGGTGATCCACCACAACCCTCACTTCCACGATGGACGGCTGGTCGCGGCCACTGCGTACGCCGATCTGCCCGACGGCGTGCCCACGCTGGCCGAGGCGCTCGACGCGTGCGCGGGCATGTGGGTGAACGTCGAGATCAAGAACGACCCCTCCGAACCGGACTTCGATGTGTCCGAATCGATCGCCGATGAGACGATCGCCCACCTGCTGGCCCGTCACGACGACGACCGCTGGCTGATCTCCTGCTTCCGCATCGAGACCGTCGATCGCTGCCGCGTCTTGCCCCGCAGATCAAGACGGCGTGGTTGTGCGCCGAGGCGCCGGCGGGCATCGGTGAGACGCTGATGAAGAAGGGCCATCTCGCGCTGCACCCGTGGGTGGCCGCCTCGACCCGAGCGACCATCGAGGAGTGCCACGCCGCTGGCGTGCAGGTGAACACCTGCCTGCGGGCCGCCGCCATCCCCGGCCCCTACCTCGTCGTCGACCTCGGCGGCGGCTCCACCGAGCTGGTCCGCGGCCTGGACGCCGTGGACTCGGCGCGGTCGGTCGACGTCGGCTGTGTCCGCCTGACCGAACGCCACCTGCGCTCCGACCCGCCGACCGAGGCCGAGGTCGCAGCGGCAGTCGTCGACATCGACGCGGCGATCGAGCTCGCCGCAGAGCGGGTCGAGCTCGAGGGCGTCGCCACCGTGGTCGGTCTGGCCGGGAGCGTCACGACCGTGACCGCGCACGCCCTGGGCCTGACCGCCTACCAGCCCGAGCGGATCCACCTCGCCGAGCTGACCTCCGACGAGGTCGTCCGTGCCTGCGAGGAGCTGCTCCGCGATGACCCACGACGAGCGCGCCGAGCTCGGCTTCATGCACCCGGGTCGCGTCGACGTCATCGGGGCCGGGGCGCTGGTCTGGCGTGAGGTCGTGCGCCGGGTGGCTGCGGTCGGCGTCCACCGCGTGGTCACGTCCGAGCACGACATCCTCGACGGCATCGCGCTGTCGGTGGCGGGCGGCGGTGGCGGCATACTGGGCGCGCCCCCGTGGCCCAACTGGCAGAGGCAGGCGACTTAAAATCGCCACAGTGCGGGTTCGAAACCCGTCGGGGGCACCAGGTCCTCGGCCCCGCCGGCCCCGGCATCCACAGGTTTGCCCCGCCCGGGAACTCCGGGGTGGGTTCCCACGTACTCTTGGGTGAGCGGCCGAACGCAGGGCCGCACGACGCCCCTCAAGGAGCAACGCATGGCGAGCAACCCGGTGTTCGACCGGATCGAGAAGGAATCCAGCAAGGGTTACGCAGGCTTCGGCGGCGCGCCCCGACAGCAGCCCACGCCCGGCAGGGGTGGCCAGGACGCGATGTCGTCGCAGCAGCTGCAGGATCTCTACAACCAGCCGGCTGCCGGGCCGGTCCAGACCCGTCGGCTGACGATCGACGACGTGGTCATGAAGACGACGGGGCTGTTCGCCATCGTCCTCGTCGTGGCCGCGGTCGCCTGGCAGCTCACTCCCAGCATCGGTATGCCGCTGATGCTCGGTGGCATCGCTGCCACCCTGGTCCTCGGCCTGGTCATCGCCTTCAAGAAGACGATCAGCGTGCCGCTGATCGTCACCTATGCCGTGGTCGAGGGTGTCTTCGTCGGCGCGATCAGCAACTACTACGCGCTGATGTTCGACGAGCCCGGCACCCCGGTGTTCAAGGGCATCGTCGCGCAGGCGGTCATGGCGACGCTGTCCGTCTTCGCCGGCATGCTGATCGCCTACATGACCGGCATCATCAAGGTCACCGAGAAGTTCCGCCGGATCGTCACCATGGCGGTCATCGGCTACGCGATCTTCGCGCTGATCAACCTCGGCTACGCCCTCTACACCGGCACGCGCTTCGGCATCGGAGGCACCGGTGCCCTCGGCATCGGCATCTCGGTGTTCGCGATCGGCCTCGCCTCGGCGATGCTGGCCGTCGACTTCGACTCCATCGACCGCGCGATCGCGGCCGGTGCGCCGGAGAAGTACTCGTGGCTGCTCGCGCACGGCCTCATCGTGACGCTCGTGTGGCTCTACCTCGAGATCCTGCGCCTGCTCGGCCGGTTGCGAAGCAACTAGCAGACGGCGGTGCCTACGAGATCACCTGTCCCGCAGGAGGTTTCGACCCAGCTCCAGCGCGTGGTCCGACGGTGGCAACAGCTGCCGTTGGACCACGCGCTGTCGTGCGTGCCGGACGTCAGGGCGCTGCTGGTCGACCTTGCCGGCGAGGACGCGCTCCTGCTGCCCGACCTCGGGCCTGCTGCGCTCATGGACCAGCTGACCGTCCTCGTCCACGACGCCTGCGCCCAGGGCGACGTCGATGCGGGCGGGCTGTCGACCCGCCTCCGGGACCTGTTGGCCGCCCTGGGCTGACGGGGCCGTCGGTCAGCTCAGGCGCTCGTAGATGATGGCCATGCCCTGGCCACCGCCCACGCACATCGTCTCGAGCCCGAACTGGCCGTCGCGCGCGGACAGGCCGTTGAGCAGGGTCGTCGTGATGCGGGCACCGGTCGAACCGAACGGGTGGCCGAGGGCGATCGCTCCGCCGTGCACGTTGAGCTTGTCGAAGTCCA
>CAWGHV010000048.1:0-15131 GCA_963822375.1 uncultured beta proteobacterium
AGCGGTGGCGAAACCCTGGCGCGCGAGCATGTCGGCCAGGGCGGCGGCGTCCGGGCGAACGACCACCAACACCCACGGCAGCGCCGCGCCCAGGGTGCGTGCGCTTGCCAATGCGATTGGCGTACCCAATGGCGTCCCATCGGCCAGCGGGTGGACAAGCTTGTCGGTGCCGAAACGTTCGATGAACCCGCGGCCAGCAATATGCCGGCCAGTTTCACGCCAAGCCGGGGATCGGCTCGGCGGCGGCACGCGCGTTCTCGCCACCGGCGACGCCGTTCTTCACCGCAGTCATCTCGGCCAGGATCGACACCGCGATCTCGGGCGGGGTGCGGCTGCCGATGGGCAATCCGACCGGCCCGTGGAGGCGCGCAAGCTCGGCCGCGGACAGATCGAAATGCTCGCGCAGCCGCTGCTTCCGCTTAACGTTGTTGGCGCGCGAGCCGAGCGCGCCGACATAGAATGCGGGCGACTTGAGCGCTTCGAGCAGCGCCATGTCGTCGAGCTTCGGATCGTGGGTGAGCGCGACGATGGCGGTGCGCGGGTCGAACGCCGAGCGCCAGTACGACGTCATCGGGCATGCCGGTCAGCAGTTCGACTCCGGCCGCTGCCCAGCCATGCGCATACTCCTGCGCGGATCGCAGACGATGACTTGGTAGTCGAGCGCCAGCGCCATCTCGGCCAGATAACGCGAGAGCTGGCCGGCGCCGATGATGAGCAGGCGCAGCCGCGGACCATGCACCGTGATGAGCGCGCTATCGTCGAAGCGCAGTGCATCGCCGCGCCGCGCGGGCGCCAGCGTCACCCTGCCGGTGGCCAGCTCCAGGCGGCGCGCCGTCAGCTCGCGCCGGGCGATTTGCCGTGCCAGTGCGCGCAGCTCGTCGAGCGACGGGTTCGGCTCGATCACCAGTTGCAAGGTGCCGCCGCAGGGCAGTCCGAACCGCGTCGCCTCGTCCTTGGTCACGCCATAGGTCACGACCCGTGGCGCCCCCGCGGCGAATTCGCCGGCGCTCACGCGCCCGATCAGGTCGTCCTCGATGCAGCCGCCCGAGACCGAGCCGGCCACCTGGCCGTCGTCGCGCATCGCCAGCCATGCGCCCGGCGGGCGCGGCGCGGAGCCCCAGGTGCGCACCACCGTTGCGAGCGCCACCAGGCGCCCGGACTCCAGCCATGCCAGCGCGCGCGCGAGCACATCGAGATCGACGCTGTCCACGCTACGCCTTCAGCGCATCGGCCAGCGGCAGCCGGGTGATCAGCTTGCCGGTCACGGCGAACAGGGCGTTGACCACCGCCGGCGCGATCGGCGGCACGCCGGGTTCGCCGACGCCGGTCGGTGCCGCCTGACTCGGCACGATGTGCACCTCGACTTCGGGCATCTCGTCGATGCGCAGATTCGGGTAGTCGTGGAAGTTGGACTGCTCGACGCGCCCGTCCTTGAGCGTGATGCCGGCTGTAGAGCGCCGCCGACAGGCCGAAGCCGATGCCGCCTTCCATCTGCGCCCGGATCACGTCCGGGTTGACCGCCACGCCGCAATCGACCGCGCACACCACGCGATCGACCTTGAAGCTGCCGTCGGCTTTCACGGTCACCTCGGCGACCTCGGCGACGATAGGTGCTTGAACGACTCGTGCACGGCGATGCCGCGCCCGCGGCCCTTGCGGCAGCGGCTTGCCCCAGCCGCTCTTCTCGGCGGCCAGCTCGAGCGCCGCCGTGGCGCGGATGCTCGGCCAGCAACGCGCGGCGGAACTCGAACGGATCCTTGCCCGCCGCGTGCGCCAGCTCGTCGATCATGATCTCGGTCGCGAATGCCGTGTGGGTATGACCGACGAGCGCCACCACAGCACCGGCACGCCGACCTGTTGGTGGTGTGCAGATCGACGAACAGGTTGGGGATGGCGTAGGGCAGGTTGCCCGCGCCTTCGACCGAGGTGGCGTCGATGCCGTCCTTGACCATCATCTTCTCGAACGGCGTGCCGGTCAGGATCGACTGGCCGACGATGCGGTGCCACCACGCGACGGGTTTGCCCTGCGCGTCGACGCCAGCGCGAATCCGGTGCGCATACATCGGCCGGTAGTAGCCGCCGCGCATGTCGTCCTCGCGCGTCCACACCACCTTCACCGGAGCGCGCACGCCCTTTTCCTTGAGCGCCTTGGCCACCATCACCGCCTCGCCCGCCCAATCGGCGCTGGGCGTGGCGCGGCGGCCGAAGCTGCCGCCCGATATCATCGAGTGCAGCTTCACCTGCTTCGGCTCGAGTCCGGCGATCCCTGCCGCCACCGCCTGATCCACGGTCTGCAACTGATGGCCGCCCCATATCTCGCAGGCATCATCGTCGAGGCGCACGACGCAGTTCAGCGGCTCCATCGCGGCATGGGCGAGGAACGGAAACTCGAAAGTGGCTTCGATCTTCTTGGCGGCATCACCGAGCGCCTTTTCGGCATCGCCGTCGGCGCGCACCTTCGCGCCCGGCTGCGCGAGCAGGTCGCGATAGCGCGCCTGCAGGGCTTCGCTGGAGACCTTCACCGCCCCCGCGTCGTCCCATTCCAGCACCAATGCCTCGCGCGCCTTGAACGCGTGCCAGAACGTGTCGGCGGCGACCGCGACGCCGCGCGGCGTTTCGACGATCGCCTTCACCCCCGGCATGGCCTGCGCCTTGGCGGCGTCCACGCCCTTGAGCTTGGCGCCGAACTGCGGCGGCCGCGCCACCACCGCGGTGAGCATGCCGGGCAGCTTGACGTCGATGCCGAAGCGCGCCGTGCCGTCGGTCTTGGCCGCGCTATCGGTGCGTGGAACCTTCTTGCCGATCAGCTTCCAGTCCTTGGGCGCCTTGAGCGCGACATCCTGCGGCGGCGCGATCTTGGCCGCGCGCTCCGCCAATTGGCCATAGCTCGCGCGGCGCTTGGCTTTCGCGTCGATGACGAAACCGGCCTCCGCCTTGAGGCTCTTCGGTTCCACTTGCCACTGCTCGGCCGCCGCGGCGATCAGCATCTCGCGCGCAGTGGCGCCGGCTTTGCGCAACTGCTCCCAGGAATCGGCAATGGCCGTGCTGCCGCCGGTGCCCTGAGCGCTGCCGCCCCAGGCCAGGTTGCCATACTTTTCCAGGTCGGCGGGCGCATAGTCGACCTTGATCTTGCGCCAGTCGGCCTCCAACTCCTCGGCCACCAACAGCGGCAGCCCGGTTAACACGCCCTGCCCCATCTCCAGGTGCTTGACGAGAACGGTGACGGAATCATCGGGGGCGATGCGAATGAAAGCGTTGGGTGCGAACGCCGATCCGGGCGGCGCTTGCACCATCTTGGCGATGCCGCTTGGCAGATAGAAGCCGAGCGTCAGTCCCGCGCCGGCGGCTGCCGATGATTTGAGGAAATCGCGTCGATCCATATTCATCGTCGTCTCCTCATGCCTGCTCGGCGGCATCGTGGATCGCCGCGCGAATCCGCTGGTAGGTCGCGCAGCGGCACAGATTGCCCGCCATCGCAGCATCGATGTCGGCATCGGTCGGCTTGCGTTTGGCGGCCAGCAGCGCGGCCGCGCTCATGATCTGGCCCGACTGGCAGTAGCCGCACTGCACGACGTCGAGCTTGCGCCACGCCGCCTGCACCGCGCGGCCGACCTTGGTGGCGTCGATACCTTCTATGGTCGTGACGCGCTTGCCCGCCGCCGCCGATAACGGCGTGCTGCACGAGCGCACGGGCTGGCCGTCGACATGCACGGTGCATGCGCCGCACAACGACATGCCGCAGCCGTACTTGGTGCCGGTCAGACCGATGTCGTCGCGCAGCACCCACAGCAATGGTGTGGTCGGATCGACGTCGATGGACTGGCGCTTGCCGTTCAAGGTCAGGGTGATCATGGGGGCTCCTCGGAATTCGTGATCAGTAATACCGCGCAGCCGGTATCTTCGGGATGAAGCCGCGCCTCAACCACAAGGACATTGGCACACCGAAAAAGGTTTCCGTACGCGCCTACCGGTCCGGCCAGGCCGCGAACTCGCTCAGCGATTGACGTCCACCACCAGGCGCCCGCGCACGCTGCCGGCAAGGATGTCGGCAGCCGCGGGGATGGCCTGAGTCAGACCGATTTCGGTGCTGATGGCATCGAGTTTTGCCGCCTGGAGATCGCGGCCCAGGCGCCTCCATGCCTCGATCCGCAAGGCGCGCGGCGCCATGACGCTGTCGATGCCGTAAAGGGTGACGTTGCGCAGGATGAACGGCGCGACGCTGGCCGGGAAATCCATGCCCTGCGCCAGACCGCAGGCCGCCACGGCGCCGCGATACTTCGTCGTCGCGCAGACGTTGGCGAGCGTGTGGCTGCCCACCGAGTCGATCGCGCCAGCCCAGCGCTCCTTGCCCAGCGGCTTGCCCGGCGCGGAAAACTGGGCGCGGTCGATCACTTCGGCGGCGCCGAGCGATTTCAGGTATTCGGTCTCGCTCGTGCGGCCGGTCGAGGCGACCACGGTGAAGCCGAGTCTGTGCCAGCACGGCGACGGCGACGCTGCCGACGCCGCCGCTGGCGCCGGTGACCAGCACTTCGCCGTCGGTGGGCTGCAAGCCATGCTTTTGCAGCGCCAGCACACACAGCATCGCCGTATAGCCCGCGGTGCCGATCGCCATCGCCTGGCGCGCCGTTACGGCAGGCGGCAGCGGCACCAGCCAGTCGCCGTTAAGGCGCGCTTTCTGCGCAAGACCGCCCCAGTGCGTTCTCGCCGACGCCCCAGCCGTTGAGCACCACCTGGTCGCCGGCCTTCCAGTCCGGATGCGTGCTGGCTTCGACGATGCCGGCGAGATCGATCCCGGGCACCATCGGGAACTTGCGCACCACTGGGCCCTTGCCGGTGATCGCCAGACCGTCCTTGTAGTTGATGGTCGAATACTCGACACGCACAGTGACGTCTCCCTCCGGCAGTTGGCTCTCGTCGAGCTCGGCGAGCTTGGCCTGGTACCCGGAATCGGGCTTGTCGATCAGAATTGCCTTGAACATTTGGGTTCTCCTCGGAACGGTTGTTGTGGGAGCAAAGTGGGATGGCCAACATGATAACGCCGTGCAGGCCATCGTCGCAGGCCCGCGTAGTGGGGGTATCGTCGGCGCCGTATAATTGGCGATCGCTCAACTCTCCGCGGTAAACCACCGATGCGTTTCGAAGGCAGTTCCACCTACGTCGCGACGCCCGACCTCACGCTTGCCGTCAACGCCGCGGTCACGCTGCAGCGGCCGCTGTTGATCAAGGGCGAGCCGGGCACCGGCAAGACCATGCTCGCGCAGGAAGTCGCCCAGGCGCTCGGGCTGCCGCTCATCGAGTGGCATATCAAGTCCACCACCAAGGCGCAGCAGGGGCTCTACGAGTATGACGCGGTGTCGCGGCTGCGCGACTCGCAGTTGGGCGATCCGCGCGTCCAGGACATCGCCAACTACATCGTCAAGGGCGTGCTGTGGCAGGCGTTCGAGGCGGACGCGCCGACGGTTGTGCTGATTGACGAGATCGACAAGGCTGACATCGAGTTCCCCAACGATCTGCTGCGCGAGCTGGACCGCATGGAGTTCTTCGTCTACGAGCTGCGCCAGCTCGTGCTCGCGCGGCACCGTCCCATCGTCTTCATCACCAGCAACAATGAGAAAGAGTTGCCCGACGCTTTCCTGCGCCGCTGCTTCTTCCATTACATCAAATTCCCGGACAAGGGCACGATGCAGAAGATCATCGACGTCCACTACCCGGGATTGAAGAAGGCGCTGATCCGCGAAGCGCTGGAGGTCTTCTTCGAATTGCGGGAGGTCCCCGGACTGAAGAAGAAGCCATCGACTTCCGAATTGCTCGACTGGATCAAGCTGCTGATGGCGGAAGACATCCCGCCGGAGGCGCTGCGCTCCAAGGATCAGAAGGTCGTGGTTCCGCCGCTGCACGGTGCGCTGCTCAAGAACGAGCAGGACGTACACCTGTTCGAGCGCCTGATCTTCATGGCGCGGCAGAACCGGTGACCTTGGGCAACCGTAGCGCTCGTAGGATGGGTGAAGCGCGGCGCATCGCGACCGCCCCTACGTCACCATGCTGATCGACTTCTTCCTGCATCTTAAGTCCCACAGACTCCCGGTGTCGACCAAGGAGCTGCTGACGCTGCTCGAGGCGCTCAAAGAACGCGTGTGCGGGCACTCGATCGACGAGTTCTATTTCCTGTCGCGCGCGAGTCTGGTCAAGGACGAGTCTAACTACGACAAGTTCGACCGCGCATTCGGCGAGTACTTCAAAGGCGTGGAGTCGGTTCCCGGTCTGGAGGCGCAAATCCCCGAGGAGTGGCTGAAGCTGATGATGAAGCGCCACCTTACGCCGGAGGAAAAGGCGAAGATCGAGAAGCTGGGCTGGGACAAGCTGATGGAGGAGTTCCAGAAGCGGTTGCGGGAGCAGGAGAAGCGCCACGCCGGGGGCAGCAAGTGGATCGGCACTGGCGGAACCTCACCTTTCGGCGCTCACGGCTACCACCCTGAAGGCTATCGTGTCGGCCCCGAGTCGGCCGGCAACCGTACCGCGGTGAAGGTGTGGGATCAACGCACGTTTCGCAATCTCGACGACACGGTGGAGCTGGGTACACGCAACATCAAGGTGGCGCTGCGGCGGCTGCGCCGCTTCGCCCGCGACGGCGCACCCGAGGAGTTGGACCTGGACGGCACGATCGCGGCAACGGCGAAGAACGCCGGCTGGCTCGACCTGCTGATGCGCCCGGAGCGGCACAACGCGGTCAAGGTGCTGCTCTTCCTCGATGTCGGCGGCTCGATGGACGACCACGTCAAGATCTGCGAGGAGTTGTTCTCCGCCGCGCGGCTGGAGTTCAAGCACCTCGAGTATTTCTACTTCCACAACTGCGTCTATGACTATGTTTGGCGCGACAATCGGCGCCGCCACGCCGAGCGTTACGCGACCTTCGACGTGCTGCACAAGTACCCGCACGACTACAAGCTCGTGTTCGTCGGCGATGCCACCATGAGCCCCTACGAGGTCATCGCGCCCCACGGTTCGATCGAATACATGAATGCGGAGCCGGGCGCGATCTGGATGCGCCGGCTGCTGGACACCTACCCGCACGCGATCTGGCTCAACCCGGAGCCAGAGCACCTTTGGCAGTATCGGCACTCGATTTCCCTGATTCGTCAGCTCATGGGCGGGCGCATGTTTCCGCTGACGTTGGACGGCCTCGAACGCGGGATGCGGCTGTTGAGCAAGTGACCGCCGGAACCACCACCGCGGCGGCATCGGCAGGTATCGCCAGGCGTCAGAAAGCGTTAAGGGGAGCCTGAGCTCCCCTGGTGTCCCCGCCTGACTTCACCCTTTTCACGCTCGTTCGCAACAGCGCATCAACGCCTTCAAGTCAGTCGGGGACCATGCGAACGAGCTCGGCTGCGAGCGATCTCCCCTTTCTTCGGCCGCCGCCAATAGGTGACCCTTGACGGCTGTATAGCCCTTGTCGTCTTTCGTGGCTACCTGCACCGCAACATCCGTTGATCAGGATCAAGGTCCATGCGGCTACGAGCGCGCCGGGAAGGTGGCGCAACCCGAGTGCGCTACCAGGACGTGCCGGTCGAAGAGGCGCCGGGAATCCGGTAATGGTCTTGGGTGAGCAGGTCGATGCCGCAGGAAAGGTTCTCCACCCAGTCGATGAACTGATCGACCATAGGCCGGCCGACGATACGGCAGCCGTGCTGCGGAACGATCATCTCGATGTCGAGGCGGCGCGCCATGTTGGCCCAGAGGCGACACACCTTGTTCGCTCCCATGTAGCGGCGATGAAAACCGGCCATGAAACGCAGATGTGCGTCGAAGTCGCGTACCGGCTCGCCCGCCAATGCGGAGGGCACCAGCGACGTGCCCAGGTCTCCCGAAAAGAGAATTCGGGAGACCGTGTCGTAGAACTGGAAATTGCCCTCGGAGTGCAGAAAGTGTGCGGGCAGCGCCTGAATGACGGCGCTGCCGAGCTTGATGTCCATACCCTCGTCGGGGATGCCGACAACGCGGCCCGCCATGCCCTTGCCCGATGCCAGGTGGGGGATGAAGCGAGTCCAGATACGCGAGATCAGCACCTGGCAGTCGGTTGACACGAACCACTTGTTGAGCGAACCGATAACGTCCGGGTCGGGGTGCGACGCCAAGATGTATTTCAGGTCTTTCGGTGACAACAGCTTTTGCACACCCAGTAGGAGGCCGTTGTAGGTCATGTTGCCACCGGGATCTATGAGCACGCCGGCACCATTGTCCACGATGAGGAACTGGTTGGCCTGCACCGCTTGGTCCGTGCCGTCCTCCACCAGGTCGTAGAACCCCAGGCAGGCATGACGGCCATTGTTGTATAACTCTACGGGCATCTATTCGTCGCGATTTGGGCGGTGGAGGTGTGGGCGCTCGGGCTTCACTAGGCAGCCTGTGGCGGTGCGACCTTCATCACCTCCTCGATCGTGGTCAGGCCCGCCGCGACCTTCATCGCACCGCTGATGCGCAGCGCACGCATATCGTTGCGATAAGCTTGCTCGCGCAGCTTGCCGAGGTTAACGTGAGGCGCCGTCAGCAGCTTGCGAATCTCCTGGGTCATGATGAGGATCTCGTAGATGCCGACGCGGCCGAGGTATCCGGTCATGCGGCAATCGAGGCAGCCGACGGGCTGGTGCAGCTTGTTCGGGCGCTTGGATTTCCACGGGGCCACCAGCTCGTCCCACACCGGGCCGTCCTCGTCGCGGCTCAGATCCACCGCCTGTTTGCAGTGCGGACAGAGCGTCCGGACCAGGCGCTGCGCCATCACCCCGAGCAGCGTGGCGTTCAGTAGGTAGGCCGGCACGCCGAGGTCGAGCAGCCGCGTCAGGGCGGACGGCGCATCATTGGTGTGCAGCGTGGACAGGACGAGGTGCCCGGTGAGCGCAGCCTGGATCGCCATTTCGGCCGTTTCCAGATCGCGGATCTCGCCCACCATGATGATGTCGGGGTCCTGCCGCATCAGCGCGCGCACCCCCTGGGCAAAGCCCATGTCGATGCCGTGCTGCACCTGAACTTGATTGAACGCCGGCTCGATCATTTCGATCGGGTCTTCGATCGTGCACACGTTGACCTCCGGCGTGGCGAGGCTGCGCAGCGTCGAATAGAGCGTGGTCGTTTTGCCGGAGCCGGTCGGGCCGGTAACCAGAACGATGCCGTTGGGCTGCCGGGTCATCTCGTGCCAGCGCAGCTTGTCGTCGTCCGAGAACCCCAGCTCGGCGAATCCGCGCACCAGCACTTCCGGATCGAAGATGCGCATCACCAGCTTTTCGCCAAAGGCGGTGGGCAGGGTCGACAGCCGTAGCTCGATCTCCTGCCCGCCGGGCGTGCGGGTCTTGATACGACCATCCTGCGGCCGTCGCTTCTCGACCACGTCCATGCGGCCGAGGATCTTGATGCGGCTGGTCATGGCGTTCATGACCGGCATCGGGATCTGGTACACCTGATGCAGCACGCCGTCGATGCGGAAACGCACGATTCCGATCTCACGCCGCGGCTCGATGTGGATATCGCTCGCGCGCTGCTCGAAGGCGTACTGCCAGAGCCAGTCGACGATATGGACGATGTGCTGATCGTTGGCGTCGAGCTGGCGGTTGGCACGCCCCAGTTCGACCAATTGCTCGAAATTCGACAGCCCCGCCTGCTCGCCCTTCTGCAGCGCGCGCTTGACCGACTTCGCCAGATTGTAGAACTCGACCAGGAAGCGACTGATGTCGACCGGGTTGGCGATGACGCGGCGAATCTCCTTGCGCAGTATCGGCTGCAACTCGTGCTCCCACTCGCGCACGTAGGGCTCGGCGGTGGCGACCACGATCTCGCTGGGGCTCACGTCGAGCGGTAGGATCTTGAAGCGCGTGGCGTAGGCGCTGGACATGACCTCGGCCACGGCGGAGAAGTCGATGCGCAGCGGGTCGATGTGGCGATACGGCAGGCCACAATGCCGGGCCAGCCATTCCATCAGCACGTCCAGCGTGAGCAGTCTGTGCGGCGGTTGCGTCGATTTGTACTTCTGCTCGGCGACGATGGCAAGGGGATGGGTGTCGCCGCGGTAATAGCGGCGCTCATGCTTGAGCGCCGCGGCATCGGCCGCATCGAGCACGCCGTCGGCGACCAGTGCATCGAGCACTTCGGGCAATAACAGGCGCTGCTCGGGATGTTCGAGGCTCAATTCGGCGGTGGTCATCGCCCCGCAAACGGGTGTTGCGCATTCGCGCTAGCCGGTGACTATAGCCCACAACGCCCACCCGCTCAACGCCATGACGGTTGCGCACGATGCGCCAACCGGCATAGCATGACGTCACCCGCTGGACGACGAGGCGCCGTGCGCACCTTCCAGGCCAGGGTCCGAAGCAGGTCGGAGCCATAGGCCGGCGATAGACGAAATGGGTGCTGCGGCGCCGGCTCATGCGCGCCTGCACGATTGAGCACACGCGGCAGCCATAAAGCCGGCGGGTCGAGCGGTCGTAGTCTTAGGCTGCTGCTAGCCCGGCGCACGGCCCAAGGAGGATAGCAAGGTGCTCGACGACAGGACGATTCGCCCGCCGCTCTACTCGCTTCCGAGCCCTTCGGGAAACGCGAACTACCCCGCTCTCAACATCAGGCGGCCGACGCTGCGCACCGAGTACGACCCCGTGCGAAGGACCGTATGGGTCTATCTGAACCCAAAACCGCGGCCCTGTTTCTCGCCCCAGCTTCTGTCGGATATCTTGGCGATGCAGGATGCAGTCGCGCGGGCGCACGACGCGGTGGACTTCATGGTCGTCGCCTCCGAGGTGCCGGGCGTCTTCAATCTCGGCGGGGACCTCAACCTGTTTCGCGAAGTTGCGCTCGCCAAGGATGCCGAAACCCTGCTCCACTATGCCGAATCGTGCGTGAAGTGCATCCACAGCATGCTCACCGGGCTGGGTTCCGGGGTAATCACGATCGCCGTGCTGCAAGGCGACGCGCTCGGAGGCGGGCTGGAGGCCGCGCTGGCCTGCCAGTACGTCATCGCGGAAAAGGGCGTCAAGATGGGCTTCCCCGAGATCATGTTCAACCTGTTTCCGGGCATGGGGGCGTTCAGCATGATCGCGCGCAAGGTCAGTCCGCGCGTCGCCGACGAGCTGATCACCAGCGGACGCACGGTGAGCGCTGAAGAAATGCACCAACTCGGCGTGGTCGACTTCCTTGCGGGACAGGGCATGGGCGAGTGGCTTGCGCAAAAGGTGATCGCCGACAAGGCGCACAGCCTGAATGGCCTGCGCGCGCACCTGCGCTCCAAGCGGCATACGCCCTTCGCGGTGACCTACGAGGAGTTGATGGCGGTGACGAGGGAGTGGGTGAACGCCGCCTGCACGCTCGAGGCCCGCGACCTGAAGCTCATGGACCGTCTGGTCAAGGCGCAAGACCGCCTGGTGACAAGCCACGCGCGCCGCATCCCCGCGACGACTGCGGCGCGCGATCTCGGCACCGCCTTGTCGGCCTGACGGGCGGAAGATCGTCAGTTCGGCACGATAATTCGCGACTCGCTGCCCGCGATCTCCAGCATGAGTTGATTGACGCGGCGCACAAATCTCGCCGGGTCGTCGAGTTGCCCGCCCTCCGCCAGCAGCGCTTGGTCGAACAACACGGCACTCCAATCCTCGAAGCGCTTGTCCTCGTGCTTGAGCCGTAGCACTACCGGGTGCTTCGGATTTACCTCAAGTATCGGCTTGGGCACCGGGGCGTTTTGCCCGGCGGCCTTTAGAATACGCGCCAGGTTGTTGCCAATGTCGAACTCATCGCTCACGAGGCAAGCCGGAGAGTCGGTCAGGCGGTGAGTCACGCGAACCTCCTTCACGCGCTCGCCCAGGCTTTGCTTTATCCGCTCGATGAGCTCCTTGAGGTCACCGGCTTCCTGCTCCAGCGCCTTGGTCTCGGCCTCGTCGGCAAGACCGCCCAGGTCGAGCCCGCCCTTGGCCACCGATTGCAGTGCTATACCTTCGAATTCCGTCAGGTGGCCGATCACCCACTCGTCGACGCGGTCGAACAGCAAGAGCACCTCGATCCCCTTGCGGCGGAAGACCTCCAGGTGCGGGCTGTTCTTCGCGGCGTTGAAGGATTCGGCGGTAACGAAGTAGATCTTGTCCTGCCCCTCCTTCATGCGGGACACGTAGTCCGCAAGCCCGACGCTCTCCTCCTCGCTGTCGGCGTGGGTTGAGGCGAAGCGCACCAGCTTGGCGATTTTCTCCTTGTTGGCGGGATCTTCGCCGATGCCCTCCTTGAGGACCCGCCCGAATTCCTTCCAAAACGTGGTGTACTTGTCCTTCTGGGCCGGTTCATCGCTCGATGCCAGCTCATCGAGCAGGCCTAGCACACGTTTCGTGCAGCCGGCGCGGATCGCCTCGATATCCTTGCTTTCCTGGAGAATCTCGCGCGAGACATTGAGCGGGAGATCGTTCGAATCGACGACTCCGCGCACGAAGCGCAGGTAGACCGGCATCAATTGCTCGGCGTCGTCCATGATGAATACGCGCCGCACGTAGAGCTTGATGCCGTGGCGCTGGCTGCGGTCCCACAGGTCGAACGGTGCATGGGCCGGGATGTACAGGAGTTGCGTGTAATCCTGCCGCCCTTCCACCTTGCTGTGCACATAGGCCAGCGGCAGGTCGAAATCGTGCGCAACGTGCTTGTAGAACTCCTGGTACTGCTCCTCGCTGATCTCGGACTTGGGCCGCGCCCATAGCGCGCTCGCCTGGTTTACTGTCTCGTCTTCCTCGGTAACAACCAGTGAGTTGTTGTCCTTGTCCCATTCCTCTTTCTTCATGAGGATGGGCTGAACGATGTGGTCGGAGTATTTGCGGATGATCTGCCGCAGCCTCGACCCCGAGAGCAACTCATCGCGCGCCGCATTCTCCTCGCCGCGAAGATGGAGCGTCACCGCGGTGCCGCGACTTTGCCTATCAACACTTTCGATCGTGAACTCTCCGCCCCCGTCGGACTCCCATTTGACGCCTTGATCGACCGCCAATCCGGCGCGGCGTGTGAGCACTGTCACCTTGTCGGCAACGACAAACGAAGAGTAGAAACCCACGCCGAACTGGCCGATGAGATGGGCATCCTGCTTTTGGTCGCCGGTAAGGGCCTGAAAGAACTCGCGCGTGCCGGATTTGGCGATCGTCCCGAGGTTGGACACAACTTCGTCACGGGACATGCCTATCCCATTGTCGGAAACGGTAATTGTGCCGGCCTCCCGGTCATACCAGACGCGTATCCTCAAGTCCGACTCGCTTTCGAATAGGCCCGAGTTGTTCAAGGCTTCGAAGCGCAGCTTGTCGCAGGCGTCGGAAGCGTTGGATATGAGTTCGCGCAGGAAGATCTCGCGGTTACTGTAGAGGGAATGAATCATCAACTGGAGCAGTTGCTTGACTTCCGCCTGGAAGCCCAGCGTTTGGGCCTCGGGTCCTGCCACAGATGACGTTGAACTCTGAGTAGCCATTTGGCGCCTACCCCCTTCTGCGTTAGATAACGAACTTCGCTAATATGCCGCCTAGTCTGCGGGTTTCAAGAGCCGATCAGCTCACCATCTTGCGGATGACCCGAATCACTTCCTCGGCCCAGACGAAATCCCCGGAGCAAGACAGCGCGCTCCATGTGAGAATTCCAATCAAACTACCCAACGATATCGCACGTACGGGCTTGGTACTGTTGGCCGCATACGTGGCGATCCTGATGTTCCTCGCAGGGTTCGGCTCATGGCTAATCCTATCCGAAAGAGATGAGACGATTGCGCGAACACGCGAACGCTTGGTGGCCCACAACCGCGTCATCGCGGGACACCTATCGCGCGCGATCGAGGAAGTGGACCGCGCCCTCAGCGGACTTGCTGCGCTCGCGGTCGAGCGAGGCGGTGTTGAAACCATAGATCCGGCGACCCTGGGCGGCTACGCCAAAGCGCGCCAACGAACCCTCCCTCAGGTGCGTTCGATCCTAATCACCGACAGCATGGGACACATTGTCGCCGAAACCAGCGGTTTCCCCGTCGCCGCCGAGACCCAAGCGAAGTGGGCGCCAGTGTTGCAGGGCCTCGCCTCGGAACTGAATCTACTGGTGGTTGGCCGTCCTGCGCCTCAACTCTCCCCCAACGCGCTTCTTGTTCCGATATCGCGACGCCTGCCCGTGCTAGAAGGCATATCAGGCGGCAGCGTGGTCGCGGCTGTCGATACAGGCTATTTCATGCGCGCATTTCAGGACTTTGGGCTGCCCGATGGGTTGACCATCGCGGTGGATCACAACAATGGGTATCGCTTGCTTGAGTACGCACAGTCGAAAACGGGAGCCAATAATGGAAACAGGTCCGCGATCAGCGTTATCAGCGGGGTTGCGCAAATACTGGTGATCCAGGCGTCGCCCATACATTGTGCGGCAAGCCGATGCTGTAATACGCCTCGATGACCTGTTCGTCGGCATAGTTGAGCTTGCCGTCACCAATGGAATAGCCCAGCCCACCCGCCGCCAGATACTGGCGATAAATGCCGGAAAGCGCATTGTTCGCTACAGCCATGCCAAATGTATCCTGTTCACGCTGCCATAAAGCGCCATTGACCGACGTGCCCAGTGAAAAGGAACGATGCGCCTCGGTGAACGCATAAGTCTCATAGCGGCCGTCCTGCCACATGAAGCGCGAAAACACGCCGATCTCCGGGGTGACGGCCTGTTCAAGATTGAAGCCGACACCGTATTTCACGCCTTCTTTACGCACCGTCCCGGTCGCCGGAATGCCTGCCGCATTATTGGCGGCGAAACCGGGGCTAGCCATCGCATCGGCGTAGCTGCCTGTGCGAGCGGTGTTGCGGTAAGCCAATAAACGCAGTTTGCCCGGCTGACCGCCGATTTCATGCGCGTGCTCGATCTCAAGGTTTTGCCCGTGATGTTTGAAATACTGCCAATCCAGTGGTAACTGGTTCGGGTCTTTCGGTTGCATGAACTGCCCGACACGCAACACCCAGTCGTTGCGATATACCTCCAGCGCAGCACCCCAGCTGTTACCGCGCGCATCGGCGGCATAATCGAAGGCGCAGGCGGCCATATTGCACCAGTTCATGAACTGGCTGCGCGGGTCATGCGCGTAGCGATTGCTGTCAAAAATATCCAGCGGAGGCAAAAAC
>CAWGHV010000049.1:0-16613 GCA_963822375.1 uncultured beta proteobacterium
GTGGTACTCGATGACAGTGCCGCCTGCGTCCATCTCCACGGCAAGGGCAGAAAGCAGCGGAGCGTGCCACTGTGGCATTCGACTGTGAAGGCAGTGAAGGCTTGGTTGCGTTTCAATCGCCAGTTCGAGGCGGCATCGACCTTGCTGCCCAGCCTCGACGGGAACGCAATGACGCGCTCGAATGTGAATAAGCGACTGATGCTGGCGGTACGAATGGCCTCGGAGCAGCATCCCCGTCTGCTTCAACAGCACGTCTCGCCACATACAATCCGCCACACTACGGCAATGCATCTGTTACAGGCGGGCGTCGACATCAGCGTCATCGCGCTCTGGCTCGGTCATGAGAGTCCGGTCACTACTCATCATTACGTTGAGGCCGATCTGACGATGAAGGAACGCGCCTTGGCCAGACTTCACGAGCCAGATGTCAAACTTCAACTCTACCGTGCGCCTGACTCGCTGATCGACTTCCTAAAGACATTGTGATTATGTGGAGAACAAAATACGCGTTGGCCTCTGCCCATCAGCGGTTGGCGCGTATCCACAGGATTGAGTCCACATAATCGAGCAGTCTACATAATCGGCCTTATGTAGCGCGCTACATAAGGCCGAGGTGCCGACGGTCGCAACACATCCTTGGACATGCTATTTGTAGCACTCACGAGCGGCGCCGCTGACGGATGCGATGAACTCGAAAACCAGTACCGCCAGGAGCGCGCCGATCGGGTCGACGACGATTCCCTCCCAGCGCAGGACATGGGCAACGGACTGGACCGGACGGACCGTTCGGAGCAGCGGCACGATCACGGTGGGGCCGGTCACGACCGTGACCGCGCCGAACAGAAACGAAAGCTCCCAGGACAATCCGACCGCCCAGCGCGCCGCGAGCGTGATGATGAGCCAGGAGACCAGGACGCCGACGCTGACCATGTTGCGCACGACGCGCTCGAGGCCGCGGATCTGATGAAATTGCAGGGTGAGACTACCCTCGAAAAGGATGACGGCGACCGATAGCGACACGAAGGGCAGCAGCAAGTCGCCGAACAACTCATCGGGATCGAGCCATCCGGCAACCGGGCCGGCAACGATACCCGCGAGCAACAGAAACAGGATCGCCGGCAGGCGCACGCGCCAGGCGATCCACTGACAGAGGATCGCCGCCAGGCCGATACCGGCTATTTCCAGGATCGCGTGGTCGTTCACTGCGTCATGCGCGCGCCGATTTTCCGCGCGGTCTTCGGAACTCGCATTGCCTCAATCCAGCGCTTCCGCCCCCAAGCCCTCGCAGCGTGCGAGATCCGGACCGCCGCCGCCCGGCAGCTTCGACGCCGCATCGCGCAGCGCGCCGCGCAGCCCTTCCTCGACCACGGGGTGATAGAACGGCATGCGCAGAACGTCACTCACGCCGAGTTCCTGCTGGATGGCCAAAGCGAGCAAATGGGCAAGATGTTCGCCCGCCGGCACGCACATTTCGGCGCCCAGCAGGCGACCGTCGTGCGAGTCGGCGTACACGTGCAGCAGCCCGCGATCCGCGCCAGCCATGCGCAGCCTTCCCTGGCCTTGCATGTCCGCCGCGCCGATGACCGCCTCGCCCGGCGCCAGCTCGACGAAACGCTTGCCGACTGCCGCCACGTTGGGGTCGCTGAAGACGATCGCCAGCGGCACGCGGCGCGCGAAGCACTCGGCCTGCGCGCGTACTGCGTTGCTTCCCGCAATATAGCCTTCGTCGGCGGCCTCGTGCAGCAGCGGCCGCATGCCATTCACATCGCCGGCAATGAAGATCGACGAATCCGCCACCTGCATCGTCGCCGGGTCGTAGTCCGGCATGCCGTGCTCATCGAGCTCGAGCCCCAGCGTATCCAGCCCGAGTCCGTCGAGGTTGGGACGCCGGCCGAGCGAGGCCAGCACCGCATCCGCAATCACCGACTGGCCACCCGCGCTGATGCGAATCGCATCGCCTTCGGTGCTCAAATCCGCTGCTTGCCCCAAGTGCAGCGGAAACTCTCGCCCGAACAACGCCAAGGCCTGGTCAGCGACGTCCGGATCGCTGATCCCGGCTACTTGCTCGAGCGCGTCGAAGCCGCTCACCTCGATGCCGAGCCAGGCAAGCGCCTGCGCCATCTCGATGCCGATCGCGCCGAGCCCGATCACCGCCATGCGGCGCGGCAGGGTTTCCTGCTCGAACAGGGTGTCGCTGGTGAGTATGCGTTCGCTGAACGGCAGCCAGGGTTTCGGCACGACCGGCCGCGACCCCGTGGCGACGATGATGCGCCGAGCCCGGATGCGCTCGCCCGCGACTTCCAGCGTCTCGCGGTCGAGAAAACCGGCAGGGCCGGCCACTACCCGCTCGCCGAATCGCTCGGTCAGCTTGAGTACGCCGCTGACATAGGCATCGCGCAGATCGCGCACGTGGCGCAATACCGCTGGGATGTCGGCGCGCATTTCCTGGGTTCCGGTGACCCCGGCACGAGCGAGAAACACGCGCCGGTGCAATCCTTTCGCGACCTCGATAAGCGCTTTCGACGGCATGCAACCGACGCGGGCACAAGTGGTGCCGAACGGCCCGTCATTGATGAGCAGGAAATCCTCGGTCGCTCGCCTCACTTCGCGCAGCGCCGCAAGCCCGGCCGTCCCGGCACCGATGATCGCGACCTCGACTTGTCTGGTGGTCTTGCTCATTGCGGTCTCCTCCTCAAGTGCGGGCAAGTATATCGGCCTCTGCAAACTCCGACGGACCTCGCTCGCCGCGTTCGGCCAAGGTCGCGTTTGCTTTCGCCGGAGCGGTTTATCTGGCGCCGCCTGTCGAACGGTCCGCTGTCTCGATGGCAGACCAGACGTTGCGCAGCGTGCGCAGCATGAGCGGCGCATAGTCATCGGGAAACGAGGCGAAGATCGCGACCACCATCTTGCGATCGAAGTCGATCAACAGGCTGTTGCCGAAGGGCCCGACAATGGCGGCCTGATGTGCTCGCCCGAGGCTGACGTAGCGGTAGCGCCAGGCGGTGTCGTCACCGAGGCTGCGCAACTGCTCGGGCGGGGGGTCGCTGCGGGTCACTGTCGAAGCCAGGGTCTCTGCGAACCATTTTGGCGCCACCGAGCCTCCGCCCGGCCGCGCGCGGGCATCGAGCAGCGCCAGACCGAACCTCGCCAGATCGCGCAACGACAGGGCCAAGCCGTCGGCGAGTTCGGTGCCCGATGCGTCGGTCGCCCAAAATGCTTCGTCCTGCGCGCCGATCGCGCTGAGGACGGACTCGCACAGAACGCGCGATACCGGCTTTTTCGAGGCGTTCTCCAGCACGCCAACGAGCAATTCGCCCTCCGGTCCGCCGATCTCGGAAACCGGCAATGCGCCGTCGCGCGGCCAGGCCTTGCGTGCCTTGAGCCAGGCGCGTACGCCCGACGTCGGCCGGGCCGGGGCCGATCCCCAGCCGGAAGCAGCGAGCCACTGCCGCCGATCCTCAGCCGACCAGCTCAGGCCGGTGCGGCCGTCGAGCAGCCGCTGCACCGAGATCTTGCGCAGATCGGCTTCCCGCGCCAGGTCAGGCAGCGCGCGAACGATCGACTTCTCGCGCAAGAGCCGGCCGCGGTCGGCCGCCGCCGCCAGCATGGAGGTCAGGAACGGCCGCGTCGCCTGCAGCAGCGCACGCGCGGAATCCGCCGCGAATCCGGCGCGATAGTGTTCCAGCACGACCTGCTCGCCCTTCAGCACGATGATGGCGTCCGCATAGAGGCGGCTGTCGAGCAGGAAGCGCAAGGATTTCTCGCTGGCGTCGTCGGGGTCGATCCCCATCTGCCGATCGAGGTCGATGGGCGCGTCGGACTTGCTCCAGTTGCCGCTTCTGGCCGGGCTGCGCATCACCACGCCCGGCATGAACCGCTGCGGCGCCTGAAGCCCGACTCGCAGATGCTCGACCGCCAGCCAGTTGTCGTAGGTGACCAGGCGGTTCTTCGGGGTGTCTTTGGGCGGCGACGTTTGCCGGTAGCTGCACCCATCGTCTGCCAGCGCGTTGGACATGCCGGCGGCTGCGAACACTCCCAGTAACAAGCGAAGTAGTCTCATCCCAACCTCACGGGCTCAGCGGGTCGTCGGCGTGCGCGAACAGCGCGGCGGCGGAGCGGACGACGTCGTTGTGATTCTCCAGTCTGCGATACTCCGTGCGCAGCCAACGCGCGCCGTTCAGGCTGTCGCGGGCAGCCTCGTTCAGCGCCGCGATCTGGCCCGCGCAGCCGAGGCGATGCGCGTCCTCTGCCACCGCCGCCAGTGTGGCGAGCAAGTCTTCGCGCAGACCGGTGCACGAGCGCGCCACCGGGTCGGCGAGCATGGCGTCGAAGCCGTAGCGGCACGCCTGGAACTTGTTGTAGCGTGCGACGTGGCTTTGCCGCTGTGGGTCGATTTCCGGGCGAACTCGCAGCAGATGACTGGCGAGGCTTTGGGCGAAGGCTGCCAGCGCCGCCGCGCGCTCGACCGTCAGCGGCGTGTCGCAGACGCGAATCTCGACCGTGCCGAATTCGGGCTTGGGCCGGATGTCCCAGTAGAGATCCTTGATGCTTTGCGCCACGTCGCAGGCGCGCAGCATGTCGAAGTATTCCTCGAACTCCTGCCAGTTCATGAGCGCCGGCGCTTGACCGCTTAGCGGAAATGCGGAAACGGCGTTCGATCGTGACGACTCGAACAGCGTGTCGGTCGAATCCTGGAACGGCGAGGCCGCGCTCAGCGCGATGAAGTGCGGCACGTAGCGATGCAGGGCGTGGGTGAGCCAGATCGCCTGATCGCCGGATTCGCAGCCGATATGGATATGCTGACCGAACACGGTGAATTGCTTGGCCAGATAGCCGTAGCGCTCGGACAGCTTTTCGAAACGTTCGCCGGGGCAGATTCGGCGCTCCGGCCAGCGGTGGAAAGGGTGGGCGCCGCCGCCGCAGACCGAGATGTTGTTGTGTCCGCAGTGCGCCACCAGCACCTCGCGCAGGGCATGCAGATCGGTCAGGATGGCGCCGATGCCGGCGCGCGGGAGCGTATTGATCTCGATCATGCTTTCGGTGATCTCGAGCTTGACATCGCCATGCTCGCCATCGTGTTTCAGGCCGGCGAGCAGATCGCTGGCCGCCCGGGTCAAGTCGTAGTCCCGGCTGGAGATGAGTTGGAGTTCCAGTTCCACGCCAAGGGACAGCGGCGCGCTCGCCGAGAACGCGATTCCGTGTTCGATCATCCGATGCCTCCGCGTTGTTGCTGCGCCTTGTCGGTCTCGCCCGCCTTGACGAAGGCCAGCTTGCACATGATAGGCCCGGCGAACTCCATCAGCGCGGCGGCGAACAGCGGCAGCGCCAGCGCCGGGCGGCCGACCTCCGGGTAAAGGTTCGCCAGCTCGACGGTCATGAATATCGCCGTCGCCGAAAGGGGCTGGATGCCGAGCCCGACCAGCAGGCTTTTGCGCCGGCCCAGGTCGGAATTGCCCACCGTCTAACACGGCCAGCACCTTGGCCGCGGCGCGCACCGCCAGCAGCCCCAAAGCCTGCAGTCCGGTGATCAGCGTGAACTCGCGCCAGGGCAGTGTCGCGCCGGCAATCACGAAAAGCACGATCGCCAGCAACCACAGGCCCTGCGGCAGATCGGTGTAAGCCAGCGTCTTGTCTCGATCGAAGTAGGCGACCGCAGCGCCCATGAGAAACAGGCTGAGAAAGACCGGGACGACGATCATGCGGGCAATGCCGACCGCGAGCAAGGCCACCGCGACCAGCACGAACACCTGAGCCAGCGAGCCCTTCGGGAGGTTGCGGGCGATCAGTAGGCACAAGCCCGCGGCCAGCGTCCCGACGCCCAACGCGCCGAGAGAAACCCACAGCGGATGAACTACGGCGTTCAGCCAGTCTTCGCTGTGCTCGCCGTGGATCAGACCGAGGACGATGGTGAAGACGACGAAGGATGCCGCGCAATTGAGCGAGGTGAGCAGCACCGTGCGCTGCGCCACCTGTCCCTGGGCCCGGGTTTCCTCGGCGGTGAGCAGAACGACGGCCGGCGCCGATGCCATGGTGATGGCCGCCGCAGCCCCGGCCCAGGCCGGGCTGAGCCCTGCCAGCAAGGTCGCGAAAGCGAAGATGGCGAAAAACGACAGCGACGCCTCGGCCGCCGCGGTGCGCAGCAGGGCAGGATTGCGGCGCAGCCAGCGCAGGTCCATACGCCGCCCGATCTCGAGCAGCAGCAAGCCGAGAGCGGTGTCGGCCAGTGGCCGCGCCACCGTGAGCGATTCGACGGTGATCCAGCCGAACAGCGACGGTCCGAACAGCGTTCCGGCGAGCACGTAGCCGACGATGCGCGGTAGGTTGAGCCGCCGGTGTAGCAACTCGCCGAAGATCAGGCCGCTGACCATCAGCAGGCTGAAAAGCGCTAGGGGGTCGGCGCGGTCGGGGAACGGCGGCAGGAAGAATAGGCGTTCCTGCAGGCCCTCCCAGAGCGAACGCAAGGCATCTAGCATCAGGCGGCGCCGGTCTTGCCCGCGCGGCGATCGAGGACGAGACCGCCGGCCTCGTCGAATCCCCTGATGGCGGTCTGGGTGGCGATCGGGCCGACGAGTTGCATGAGCAGGATGGCCGACAAGACGGTTGCATTCAGCGTCGAGTCGAGCGTCGCGTCGAGCGCACGGGCGTCGGCCAGGAGCACGAGTGCCACGCTGGACATGGGCAGCAGGCCGAGACCGGTATGTATCGAGTCTTTGCCGCTCATGTGCAGGCGCGAGCGCAACAGATACATCGTCATGCCTTTGGCGAACATGCGAGCGACAACGAAAAGCGCGACGGGCGCCCACACCTCGGGCAGCAACCCGGCTTCCAGCACCGCGCCGGCAAGCACGAAGGTTACAACGAGAAAGATGCGCGCATTGCTGGAGATACGAATCGCCACCACGCGCTCGTCCCGATCGAGCACTCGGGTGAAGACGCCGAACGACAGCAGCGCGAGCAGCCCCGACATGTCGAGCGAAGTCGCGGTACCGATACCGGCTACGATCAGGCCCAGCAGCAGCAGGTGCTGGTGTTCGGGGTGCGGCCCGAGCCAGCGCGCTCCGATCACCGCAAGCCAGGAAAGCGCACATCCCAATCCCAGCGAGACGGAAATTGTCGACGCCGCCTGCGCCAACGCGGCTGCAGGCGCGAACGGCACGGCGGTGTTCAACAACGGAACCAGTACCGCAGTCGCGCAAAAAGCCACCGCCCCGTTCACTGCGACGAGGGTGAACAAGGCGTCAGTCTTCGGTCCGCGGCCGCCGACGTCGCTGGACGTGGCGATGGTGATCGCCGGCGAAGTGGATACGCCGATGGCGGCGGCGAACATTGCCGAGATCGGCGGGAATCCAGCCCACAACAAGCATCCGCTTATTAGCGTGAAGGATGCGACCGACTCGGCGATCCCGGCCGCCACGATCGGGCGCAGTGCGGCGGCGCGATTGACCGGAACCCGGTGGCCGAGCTCGAAGAGAATCAGCCCGAGCGCCAGATCGATGAAGAATCGGGCGGATTCGGCGATGTAGGGCCCGACCCACTCGAAGCCGGACTTCCCGATCACCAGGCCGAACACCACGTAGCCGGTGGTGCGTGGCAAACCTAGGCCGCGGCGCGAGGCCTCGCCGCTCAGGAAGCCGCCCAGCAGCAGCAGCCCGAACAGCAAGATGGAATTCGGTTCGAACGACACAGTGGCTGGGGAGACAGGAAGAAGGGATGAGCGTCGCCGAACTTCGTCGGTGAATGGATGTTCCCTGGCGTCAAGCCGCGTAGTTTAGAGGTTCTCTTGGCGAAACACGACAAGGCGGCGCTTGGAATCGCGATCCGCGCCGCTTCCATGCGCAGCGAAACGGCGTTTGCGGTTATTTTTGTGCCAATATAATTGTTCGCAATTTATAATGCAATCAGTCGCGGAGCGAAGCGCTCCGCGTTTTCCCCTGCCCGGCCGTGGAGCTTTGGGCGCAAGCAATCAGGAGGCATTGGCCGATGACTCGATCGAGCCGAGGGCATAGGGTGAAGGAGCGGTTGGGACACGATCCACACACGGAAAGGGTTTTGCAAGTGCTCCAGCATTTCCGTGTCATCTACGGTTCGGTCAAGCGGCATTTCCGCGAAGTCGAGGCATCCTGCGGCGTGTCCGCTTCCCAGCTCTGGGCCTTGCGGGAAATCGGCACCCATCCGGACATCGGCGTTTCGGAGCTGGCGGCGCGCATGTCGATTCACCAATCGACGTGCAGCCTCCTGCTGGAAAAACTCGAAGCGCGCGGGTTGGTCATCAAGACGCGCTCGGCGAATGATCAGCGACGTGTCGGTCTTCGCTTGTCACGATTTGCCGCTTCCTTGCTCGCACGGGCGCCGGGCCCGGCGGAGGGGCTGCTTCCGGAAGCCCTGATGGCTCTGCCCAACGATACTTTGCAAGCGCTGCACGAAAACCTAGATGAACTCAGCCGCAAGCTTCGCTTGCGCGACGAGCACTCCGCCGGCAAGCCGCTGGCGGATCTATGACCAGCCGAGCTGGCCAAGCGACCGGTGGGCGCTCAATTGCGGCGAAACCAAGCCCGCACACGCTGGTTGTGCGTGAGAGATTCCAGGGTGTCCATTCCCGCGTCTTCGCAATAGGCGAACACGGCCAGCAGCATCTGCGCCATGGCGAACACGTCGTAGGTCGCGTCATGCGGCCGCCGGCCGCCGGTCTTCATCTTCCTCAACCAATAGTCCGTGCTGATCAGCTCGTTGTCCTCGCTGCCGATGCCTCCGAAGACGGCGATGAGATCCAGCCATTCGCCATCGGGCGCGGGCAGATCGCGGGCGCGGCAGGCGCGCTCGATCATCCGTCTGACGAAGACAGGGTTATAGGTAACGATAGGGCACCCGGAGATGCGCTCGCGCAACGCGAGGTAGTCGTCGCGCCAAGCCGGGTCGGCGCCGTCAGGAGACTCGGCTCCACCGGGAAGAGGGCAATAGCTCAGCTCGGAAACGCGAAAACGCCCATCCTCGACGGGTAGCATGGCGATGCCGACTACGCTGTCGCGACGAACGCTGGTACCGGTCACGTCGATATCGAGCACACAAAAACGCATATCGCCGAGCCGCCGGGCTTCGGGTTCCTGCCCCAACACGGGCCGCAGCAGGTGGCGACCGAACCACGATCCGATATTCAACGCCGATAGTCCAGTTTGAGACGCTCCTGAAGCGATACGGCCTGACGCAGCGATTCGCGCAGAATCCGCTGCTGCAGCTCGTCCAGCGCGTAGGGGTTGACCCGATTCGGTTCGCCGCCGTCATGCAGCGATTCCAACTGCCGCCGCAGCCGGATCGCCTGCACGAAGCGAAACGCCGCGATATCGCCCTCGATGAGGCTGAGCGAACGATTGGCGCGCTGGCCCACCACGCGCAATCGTTCGGCGGTGTTGGCGGAGCGCACGCCGTTGGCCAGGGCGTAGATGCGGGCGATGTCGACGAACAGACGGCTACCCTGGGTCTTGAGGTCGATCGTCGCGCCGTGGCGGCCCCCTTCGGTGGCGAAGCGGCTGATCCGCCCGATCGGCGGCGCGACTTCCAGCGCGTTGGTCGCCATGTGATGCAGGAATATCGTATTCCCCTTCGCCGCGCCGAGCAGGTGGTCGAGCATCGCCTCGGCGAGCCGCTCGTCACCGTGGGTGGCGCGAAGGTCGAAGAAGATGGCGGCATTGAGCAGCGCCTTCGGCGTCGTCGCTCGAATCCAGGCGGAGAATCTGGCCTTCCATTCGTCGAGCGAGAGACACCATTCGGGATTGCCCGCCATGATGTTGCCCTTGCATAGCGGGAAACCGCAGGCGTCGAGGGCCTGGTTGACGGCGCCGGCGAATTCGAGCAATGCGGCGCGCACCGTTTCGGTGGCGTCGGCACTCGGCGCGAGGAACACGATACCGTTGTCCTGATCGGTGACGAAACCCTGTTCTTCCCGCGCTTCCGAACCAAAGGCGAGCCAGCAGAATCGCGCCTCGACGTTCCTTTCGGCGGCGAGCAGCACCAGCAGGCGACGCGAGATGCGCCCGTTCATCGACGAGGCCAAGCGCATGAACTGGCTGACCTCCATGCCCTGCCGGAACACGCGCTGGGCCAGCTCTCGTACCCGGCTCGCAAGCTCGACCAACTCGGTTATGCTGCGTGCTTCGTCGATCGGCTTGAAGACGTGCTCGACGCCATGTTGTTGGGCGCGAAAAATATCGCGCTCCGACACCATGCCGACCACCTGACCTTCGGAGCCGCGCAGCAGCAGATGGCGGCAATGGTTCTGCGCCATCTCGATTCCGGCCTCCAGCACCGAGGCGGTGTCCTCGAGCATCCTCGGCGCCTGGGTCATCACCTGCGACACCGGAGTCTCCGGTGCCATCCGCGTCGCCAGGCCGCGCACCACCAAATCGGTTTGGGTCACGATGCCCGCGACGGCCGCGGGCGACCCGACGAGCACCGAGCCGATCTTCCGCTGTGCCATGAGGGCGGCGACCTCGCCTATAGTTACGGTGGTCTCGACGCATTCCAGCTGGGTGGCGGCGAACGATCGCGCCGGCATCGCCAGCACCTGGTCGGACAGCTGTCGCGCCCGGCTCAGCTCGGCGGCGGATTCGCGAATGCGCCGCTGTTCGTCCTGCAAGGTGAGCGGCGATCCAGCGCAGCAACGCCGGTTCCGCCAGCCATGCGTCGATTTCCTCGCCTTCGATCTGCCACAGGTAGCAGTCCTCCTCCGCCGAGTAGATGCGCCAGCCGCCGCCCCGGCTCAGGAGCATCACTTCGACCGGAAACAGCGCACCGACGCCGACAGACTGTTCGGTACCGGCCGCGCCCTCGGGTCTGCCCGACCTCCGAAGTGCGGACCCGCCCCTGGCGGACGATCCAGAAGCGCGGCGCCGGCAACGCGATTTCCGGGTGGAGGATGGTGCTGCCGCGGCGGAAAAAGACGATGCGGCTGCGTGCCAGGAGTTCACCGAGCCGCGCCTCGGAAATCTGATTGAATGGCGCTATGTCCTTGATTCGACGTAGCTCGTTGGTCAGTATGAACTCGACGGATGGGTCCACGATTGCCTCGGATGAGTGGGCGGGCGGCGGCGCTCAGGCGGTTCAGGAGCCATGTCGGGCCGCGGGCGGAAATATACCCGAGTGCGCCTCGAGGGGAGCATCAAGCCTCCGGTCCGGCGGCGCCGGTGACCTCCCCGGCAGCAGGAGCAACTACGACAATTTCGTATGCCGGCGGCAGGAATATTGATGTTCTCTTGATCTAAGTGCGTGTACCTTCCTGGCCTGACGGGGCATTGCGTGCCCGCGTCACACCAAAAGAGTGGCCCCGCCGGGGCGTCATCAATTCGAGGAGGAGGAGTGATGGACAAGAGTGGCAAAGCCTATTGGCAGGCGACCCTGCGGTTGCTGACCAAGGTCCTGATTATCTGGTTCCTGGTCTCGTTCGGGGCGGGCATCCTGTTTGCGCCGTGGCTGAATAACATCCACCTGGGCGGCTATCCGCTCGGCTTCTGGTTCGCCCATCAGGGCGCGATGTACGTCTTCATCGCGCTGATCTTCTATTACGCGAAGAAGATGGGCCAGATCGATCGCGAATTCGACGTCCACGAAGAATAAGGGAGCCGACAAATGGATCTGCAAACAACAATCTATCTCGTTGTCGGCGCGACCTTCGCGCTCTACATCGGCATCGCCATCTGGGCGCGGGCCGGCACCACCAGCGAGTTCTACGTCGCCGGCGGCGGCGTGCCGCCGGTGCTGAACGGCATGGCCACCGCGGCCGACTGGATGTCGGCTGCTTCGTTCATCTCGATGGCCGGCCTGATTTCCAACATGGGTTACGGCGGCGGCCTGTTCCTGATGGGCTGGACCGGCGGCTACGTGCTGCTGGCGATGCTGCTCGCGCCCTACCTGCGCAAGTTCGGCAAGTTCACCGTGCCGCAGTTCATCGGCGACCGCTACTACTCGAAGTCGGCGTCGACCGTGGCCGTGCTCTGCCTGCTGGTCGCCTCGCTCACCTACATCATCGGCCAGATGACCGGTGTCGGCGTGGCGTTCTCGCGCTTCCTCGGCGTATCGAAGCGAAGTCGGCATCTACGTCGGCATGGGCATCGTGTTCCTGTACGCGGTGTTCGGCGGCATGAAGGGCATCACCTACACCCAGGTGGCGCAGTACATCGTGCTGATCTTGGCCTACACCATTCCGGCGATCTTCATCTCGCTGCAGCTGACCGGCAATCCGATTCCGCAGCTCGGTCTCGGCTCGAGCATCGTCGGGCAGGACATCTCGCTGCTTTCCAAGCTCGATCAGGTGGTCACTGATCTCGGCTTCGGCAAGTACACGACGTCGACCGCCGGCAGCACCTTGAACATGTTCGTCTACACCTTTTCGCTGATGATCGGCACCGCCGGTCTGCCGCACGTGATCATGCGCTTCTTCACCGTGCCCACGGTGGCGGCGGCACGTAGCTCGGCCGGCTGGGCGCTGGTGTTCATCGCGATTCTGTACACCACGGCGCCCGCCGTGGCGGCGATGGCGAAGACGAACCTGATCCGCACCATCACCCCGGGTGTGGTGATGCAGAACGCCAGCGTGTACGACAAGGAGGGCGCGATCCAGTACGAGGAGCGCCCGGACTGGATGAAGCGTTGGGAGAAGACCGGCCTGCTGAAGTTCGAGGACAAGAACGGCGATGGCCGCATCCAGTACTACAACGACAAGACCAAGAACGCCGAAGTGCTGAAGAAGGCCGAGGAGGCCGGCTGGAAGGGCAACGAGCTGACGGTCAATGCCGACATCATCGTGCTGGCCAACCCGGAAATCGCCCTGCTGCCGAACTGGGTGATCGCCTTGGTGGCTGCCGGTGGTCTGGCCGCCGCGCTGTCGACCGCCGCCGGTTTGCTGATGGCGATCTCCGCCGCGATCTCGCACGATCTGGTGAAGGGCGTCTTCGCGCCGGACATCAGCGAGAAGGGCGAGTTGATGACCGGCAAGATCGCGATGGCATGTTCGATCGTGGTCGCGGGCTATCTCGGTCTCAATCCGCCGGGCTTCGCCGCCGGCACGGTGGCGCTCGCCTTCGGTATTGCGGCGAGTTCGCTGTTCCCGGCGATCATGATGGGCATCTTCAGCAAGAAGATGAACCGCGAGGGCGCGATGGCCGGCATGTTGTCGGGTTTGTTCGTCACGCTGTTCTACGTGTTCGCGCACAAGGGCCTGTTCTTCATCAAGGGCACCGAGTACCTGGACCTGATCGGCGGCGCCAACTCCTTCTTCGGCATCACGCCGGAAGCCTTCGGTGGGATCGGTGCGTTGGTCAACTTCGTCGTCGCGTTCCTGGTGGACAAGGTGACGAAGGAGCCGCCGGAGCATATCCAGCACCTGGTGGAAGCCGTGCGCACGCCGCGCGGCGCCAAGGCCGTGGATGGGGCGCACACCTGATGCATGGTGTCGTGATCTGACCCGCAAGCCCGAGATCTCGGGCGCAGCATGCTCTTGGACCCCGCCGGGACCGCCGGCGGGGTTATTCTTTGCAAATCGTTCCGGGTCGGTTCTGCAGTCCACCGCTACGCCAGGAGCTGTTTCGAATGGTTTTCGACGTCAGTGTCGCCTTGACCTGGGTTCTGTTCCTGGCCCTGTTTCCGATGGCATTCTTCTGGCTGCGCCGCGCCTGGCGGATCGTCGTGCGCCGCGATTTTTCCGAGGTGGCGCTCAAGCGCGGCGTGTCGCCGCCCAACCCGAAAAAGTTCGCTCCGTACGAAGCGGTGATCAACATGATTGCCGGGACCATTGCGGTGGTGGTTGTCCTGGGCGTGCTGGTGGCTCAGATGCCTTATGACACCTGGACCGCGATTGCCGGTTCCACCATCTGGTGCAAGTTTTTCGCCAGCTTCATCCTGAGCCGTCATGCTCATCCAGCCGGTCTGAAGAGCAAGTCGTGAGTCCGCGGGTTCGCCTGCCCTCGAATGTGATGTAATCTCGCATCCTTCGTTCGGCCGGTCATAGTCGCAACGACGATTGGATACTGAGAGCGGGCAGGAGCCGCGATTTCGCGATATGCCACCGCGTCAAGGAGATTCAGTGATCTACGGCGTTAGCCTAACCGCCTGCCTGTTCGTGTTCTGGCTGCTTCTCTCGGGATACTTCCAGGTCTTTCTTGGTCGGTGCGGGTGCCGTATCCGCGTTGGCGGTGGTGCTGTTCGCACGTCGTATGAAAGTGCTCGACAACGAGGGCCATCCGATCCACCTGAGCCTGCGCGCAGCCACGTACTGGCCCTGGCTCGCCAAGGAGATCATCAAGTCGGCGTGGACCGTGTCTCGGATCATCCTCGATCCTAAACTGCCCATCAGCCCGACGCTGGTGCGATTCAAGCCGACCCAGCGCAGCATCGTCGGGCTGGTAACCCATGCGAATTCGATTTCGCTGACCCCCGGCACGATCACCGTGGAAGCCGAGCCGGGAGAGTTCCTGGTGCACGGGCTGACCCAGGCCGGCGCGCAAGCCTGCATCGACAGCGAGATGGATCGGCGCGTGACGCGCTTCGAGGGGCGCGCATGATGTTCGCCGTCGCCACGCTCGCCTTGCTGGTCGCGCTGGCGCTTGCACTGGTGCGCGCGATGCTTGGGCCCACCGTGTTCGACCGCCTGCAAGCGGCGAACACCGTGGGTACCCTGGCGATGCTGTTGCTCGCGGTGATCGGTTTCCTCTATGGCCGGCCGGACTTTCTCGACCTCGCGCTCGTCTATGGGCTGCTCAACATCCTCGGCACGATCGCGGTGTTGAAGTTCTCCCGCCACGGGGATCTCGGCTATACCGGCGAGGAGGATGCGGACGGGCGATGAGTTTCTTGATCGACAGCGCGAGCTGGATCTGCCTGGTCGTCGGAGGCGCCTTCTGTATCGTTGGCACGATCGGCCTCAACCGCATGCCGGATTTCTTCACGCGCATGCATGCGTCGAGCGTCACCGACACGGCCGGTGCGGGGTTCATGCTGCTCGGGCTCATGCTGCAGGCCGGGTGGACGCTGGTGATGGTGAAGCTCGTTTTCGTTGCGCTGATGATTTTCTTCGCCAGCCCGACCGCCACCCACGCCCTCGCCAACGCCGCGCTGGCGCGTGGCCTGAAGCCGCGTCTGCACGAGGAGGAGCCGACATCGAAGCGCTCTTGATCAATGTGCTGCTGACGATGATGGCGCTGCTGGTGCTGGCGATGGTCGGCCAGCGCAACTTGTTCGCCGTGGTGGTCATGAGCGGCGTCTACAGTTTCCTGATGGCGACCGTGCTGGTGGCGCTGGATGCGGAGGACGTCGCCATGACCGAGGCCTCGGTCGGCGCCGGGATCTCGACCGTGCTGCTGTTGGGTGCGCTCCATCTGACCAAGGGCGAAGAGGCGAAGCATTTCCGCCAATCGTGGATCGCCTTCGCCGTCTCGATCGCGGTGGCGCTGGCTTTGGTCTACGGATCCCTCGGACTACCGGCATTCTCCGACCCGCAGGCGCCGATACATACCCATGTCGTGCCGCGCTACCTCAAGGACAGCTTGCGGGAGACCGGCGTCCCCAATGCGGTCACCTCGGTGCTGGCGAGCTATCGCGGCTACGACACCCTCGGCGAGACGACGGTGGTATTCACCGCGGGCGCGGGCGTGATCGCGCTGCTTCGCCGTCGCCGCCGTAAGCACAAGGAGAATGAGAAATGAGGGCCGACAGATGAAGCGCGACATCGTGCTGCGGGTGATCGGCAAGCTGTTCATCCCGTTCATGTTGCTGTTCGCGCTGTACGTGCAATTCCATGGTGACTTCGGGCCGGGCGGAGGCTTTCAGGCCGGCGTGATCATCGCCGCGTCCATCATCTTTCACGCCGTCATCTTCGGTCTTCCCGCGACGCGGCAGATGCTCCCCGAATGGATCGTCGAGAGCATGGTTGCCGGCGGGGTACTGCTCTACGCCGGCGTTGGCGTTTTCGGGATTCTGCTCGGCGGCAACTTCCTCGACTACTTCGTGCTCGACCCCGATACCGTACATGGCCAGCACTTGGGTATCTTCTGGATCGAGGCCGGCGTGGCGGTGACCGTGGCGGGCGTGATGCTGAAGATCTTCTACATGTTCGCCGCGCGCCGGCGCGACGAGGGCGAAGAGGGCGAGGCGTGAGCTTCGCCAGCCACTACAGCTACTGGGTGACCGTCGTCATCATGGTCGCCGGGCTCTACATCGTCATCGCGCGCGGCAACTTGGTGAAGAAGCTGGTTGGCCTCGGTATCTTTCAGACTTCGGTCTATCTGCTCTACATCGCGCCGGGAAAACTCATCGGCGGCACCGCGCCGATTCTCGACGAGCGCTTCGCGACCTATTCGAATCCACTGCCGCACGTGCTGATCCTGACCGCGATCGTGGTCGGGGTTGAAATGATGAATGCTGCATTAAAAACTATGCGATCTGGTACACAAAGAGTACCATCCATTTATTAAAATAACCAAAGATGTAAGTGCCGCAGCTGTATTATGGGCAGCCATTATTAGCGTGGTAATTGCATCATCATCTATCCCAAAAATTATTCTTCTTCTATGATCAGAAAATTAAGTGAGCTGGAAAAAATGATCCTGCTCTCCACCGAGCGATATAGC
>CAWGHV010000050.1:0-34983 GCA_963822375.1 uncultured beta proteobacterium
TCACCGCGTCGGCACCGGCGGCGACCGCCTTGGCGATGTCGCCTGAATAGCGCACGCCACCGTCGGCGACCAGCGGCACGTCGGTGCCCTCCAGGCCCTTGGCGACGTTGTCGATGGCGGTGATCTGCGGCACGCCGACGCCGGCGACGATGCGAGTGGTGCAGATCGAGCCCGGCCCGATGCCGACCTTCACGCCGTCGGCGCCGTGGTCCACGAGCGACTTGGCGCCTGTCGTCGTCGCGATGTTGCCGCCGATGACATCGACGTGGGGAAAGCCGCGCTTGACCCATTTCACGCGGTCGAGCACGCCTTGCGCATGGCCGTGCGCGGTATCCACCACCAGCAGATCGACACCGGCCTCCACCAGCAAACCCACGCGCTCCTCAGTGCCCTCGCCGACGCCGACCGCGGCGCCGACACGCAGGCGGCCAAGGCCGTCCTTGCAGGCGAGCGGGTGCTCGGTGGACTTGAGGATGTCCTTGACGGTGACCAGGCCACGCAACTCGAAATCTGCATTGACGACGAGCACCCGTTCGAGCCGGTGCTTGTGCATCAGCGCCTTGGCTTCGTCGGTGGAGACACCCTCGCGCACGGTGACCAGGCGCTCGCGCGGCGTCATGATGTTGGCGACGGATTGATCGAGATTCGTCTCGAAACGCAGGTCGCGGTTGGTGACGATCCCGACCACGCGCTCGCCCTCGACCACCGGCAAGCCGGAAATCTTGTGTGCGCGGGTGAGACTGAGCACCTCGCGCACGCTCATCGTCGGCGGAATCGTGATCGGATCCTTGAGAACGCCCGACTCGAACCGCTTGACCTTGGCGACCTCGGCGGCTTGATGCTTGGGCGTGAGATTCTTGTGAATGATGCCGATGCCGCCTTCCTGCGCCAGCGCGATGGCAAGCCGGGCCTCGGTGACCGTGTCCATGGCGGCCGACGCGAGAGGGATATTGAGGCGGATTCTGCGCGACACTCGCGAAACGAGGCTTACGTCGCGCGGCAGGATCGTGGAGTGGGCTGGAACCAGCAAGACATCGTCAAACGTAAGCGCCTTGTGCAGCACTCGCATGACTTTTATCCTTCGAGCCAAATTCGTATTATACGGGGGCTGCCTACCCCGGGCAAACGATCGGAGAACCCCATGCGCCTACCAGCGCTCTTGCTATTCGCATTGTTTACATCCGCCGCGGCGGCGGCCGACATCTACACCTGGAAGGACAAGCAAGGCCAGGTCCATTATTCGGACAATCCGCCGCCCGCGCCCACCTCGGTGCGCACGTTGGACCAGTCGGCGCCACCGCCGGCGGCGGCGCAGCGCAGCAGCGTCGCCGATCAGGAGCTGGAATTCCGCAAGCGCCGCGCCGCGGCCAGTGAAGCCCAAGCCAAGGCGGATCAGGAGAAGGCGGCGGCGGCGGAGAAGCGGCGCAATTGCGAGGTCGCGCGCGGCCAGCTCACCGCGCTCGAATCCGGCCAGCGTATCGTGCGCACGCGCACCGACGGCGAGCGCGAATACCTCGACGATGCGCAACGCACCGCCGAGATCACGCGCGCGCGCAAGGCGGTGAGCGACTGGTGCAAATAAAGGGTTCGCGCCCCGGGCGCTCAGCAAACGCCGGTAGAAAACCGGTTCTTCGTCGATTCCCTCGCCAGCACGGCACGCCTGCGCCGAGCCTCCTTCGGATCGGCAAGCAGCGGACGATAGACCTCGATGCGGTCGTGATTGCCCAGCGGCGCATCGAGTCGCGTTAACTTCCCGAAGATGCCGACCTTGTTCTTGGCGAGATCGATCTCGGGATACCGGCGCAGCAATCCGGAAACGTCCAGCGCCTGGCGGACCGTGGCGCCGACAGGTACTCGCAAGCTCTGCAACTCCTGCCGGCGCGGCAGCGCATAGACGATCTCGATGTCGAGCAACTCAGTCATGGGGATGAATCTGGTCGGCGCGTTTGACGAAGGAATCGACGAACGTGTTGGCGATATGGTGGAACACCGGCCCCACGGCCTTTTCCAGAAGCTTGCTGGAAAACTGGTAGCGCAGTTCGAACTCGATCTTGCACGCCGTGTCGCCCAGCGGCTTGAAGTTCCATTTCCCCAATAGATGGTGAAACGGGCCTTCGACCAACTTGATCAGCATGTGGGTCGGATAGACCTTGTCGTTCTCCGTGCTGAAATCGGCCTTCACCCCGTGGTAGTTGATATGCAGCCGCGCGGCGGTGATCGCATCGTCGCGTTTGAGAAGTTCGGTGGCGCAGCACCAGGGGAGGAATTGGGGATACTCCTCGACCCGGTCAACCAGGCCGAACATGCGCGGCGCGCTGTGTTCGATCAGCACCAGCTTCTTGACGTCGGCCACGGCGAACGGAGCTTGTTAGAATCGCGGATTCTAGCCGAATCCCCGAATCGACGCCGCGATGGCCATCGCCGACAACAAAAAGGCGTTTCATGACTATTTCATTGAGGAGACGTTCGAGGCCGGCATCGCGCTGGAGGGCTGGGAGGTCAAGGCGATCCGCGCCGGCCGGGCGAATATCAAGGAAGCCTATGTGACCCTGCGTGGCGCCGAGGTGTTCCTGATCGGCGCCCACATCAGCGCGCTGCCGACCGCCTCGACCCACATCCAGCCCGACCCGACGCGCACCCGCAAGCTGCTCCTCCACGGCGCCGAGATCCGCAAGCTGATCGGCAAGGTCGAACGCGCCGGCTACACCCTCGTGCCGCTCGACCTGCACTATGCCAAAGGGCGGGTCAAGACCAGTATCGGCCTGGCGCGCGGCAAGAAGCAGTTCGACAAGCGCGACGCGGAGAAGAAGCGCGACTGGCAACGCGAGAAGGCGCGCTTGATGCGCCAGAAGGCGTAGGCGGGCGGCGGGCCTACGGCTTCAGCTTGCCGAACATGCCGCGCATCGCATCCTGTATGTCGGCGGGCAGCACGATCAATCTCGAGTTTTCGCCCTCCGCCATCTTCTGCAGCGCCACGATGTACTTCTCGCCCAGCAGGTAGAGCATCGGCGTCGGGTGATCGCCGATGGCGCCGGTGACACGGCGGATCGCCTCGGCCGAAGACTCGGCCAAGGTCACCTGCGCCGCGGCATCGCGCTTGGCGCTCTCCAGGCGCGCCTCGGCTTGCAGGATCATCGACTGCTTCTCGCCCTCGGCCTTGGTCACCATCGCCTTGCGCTCGCGCTCGGCCGATGCCTGCAGCTCCATCGCCTTCTGCATCGACGGCGAGGGCTTGATATCCTGAATCTCCACCGACTTGACCGTCAGGCCCCAGTCGACGGCCTCGTCGGCGATGCTTTCGCGCAGCCGGGCCTTGATCTTGTCGCGTGAGGACAGTGCCTGGTCGAGTTCCATCTCGCCGACGATCGAGCGCAGCGTGGTCATGATCAGGTTGCGGATCGCCTCGGAAAAATCGACCACGCCATACACCGCCTTGATCGGATCGGTGATCTTGATGAAGGCAATGGCGTTGGTGAGGATCACCGCGTTGTCCTTGGTGATCACTTCCTGCTCCTGCACGTCGAGGATGATGTCTTTGGTCACCAGCTTGTAGGCGACGCTGTCGAGATACGGCAGGATGACATTGCAGCCCCGGATGCAGCGTCCCATGGTACTTGCCGAGACGTTCGACGATCCACTCCTCGCCCTGCGGGATGATGCGCACGCCCTTGGCGATGGTCACCACCGCGAAGATCAACAGCGCCAGAACTACCGCGAAACCCGCCCCCATGAAGCTCTCCATCATTGTTTGCCGACTTTGAGAAAACTGCCTTCCACACTCAGCACCTGGACACGCTCGCCGCTCTTGATCGACTCGTCGGCGATGCAATCCCAGATCTCCGATCCCACCAGGGGCTTCTGGAAGCGCACGCGTCCCTTCTTGAACGGCGCCACGTCGTGCACCAGCATGCCGATCTCGCCGACGATGCTAGCGTGCGACATGCCGATGCGCGTCTTGTGAATACCCCGCTTGAAGAGCTTGAACCAGAGCACGGTCAACGACACCGACGCGAACGTCCACACCGCGAGCTGGAAAGTCAAGCTCATGACCGGCATCACACCGGCGAGCGCGCCGACCAGCAGCGCACCGAGGCCGAACCATATCAGCACCATCGCCGGAATCGCAAGCTCCGCGACGATCAATGCGATACCGAAAACAATCCACTGCCACCATTCCAGAATCATAGCTGTCTCACCGATATTGTTTCATCATGCCGCGGGCGGAACAGGGCAAACAGCGCGCTCAGGCACGGGTGACGCATTGTTGCCGCGCCTGCTCGAACAGACATATCGCCGCCGCGGCCGCCACGTTCAGCGATTCGCTGCCGAGCGCCATCGGGATCGCGACCGACAGTGTCGCCAATGCCGCGACGGACTCCGAGAGGCCGCCGCCCTCGCTGCCGAACAGCCATGCGACCGCGCCGCGCAGGTCGGCAGCGTACAGGGAAATCTCGGCGCGCGGCACGGCGGCGACAATCTGCCCGGAATAACCGTGCAGCAGCGCCGGCGCATCCACCTGCTCGCGGATGCGCAGCGCGAAGTGCGCCCCCATGCCGGCGCGCAGCACCTTCGGCGACCACGCCTGGGCGCAGCCGGGAGTCAGCAGCGCATCGGCGATCCCGGCCGCCGCGGCGCTGCGCAGGACCGAACCGAGATTGCCGGCATCCTGGATCGCGTCGAGGACGACGCAGCTCGCGCCGGGCGGCGGCGCCACCGGCTCGGCAGGAAGGGCGATGACGGCGACAATCCCGGTCGGCGCCTCGACCACGCTCACTGACCGGAATAGCGTGTCGTCGAGGAGGACCGACCGGCCCTCGGGCACGCGGCCGAGCAGCCGCGCGATCTCGGGTTCGGCATAGCCCTGCTCGCTCACGGCGAGCCACTGTGGGCTGCCGCCTCGTTCGAGATACGCGGCGACCAGATGCACTCCGTCGAGCAGGGTCGCGTTGATCTTGCGCCGCTCGCGCGCCGAGTGCGCCAGTGAGCACAGCAGCTTGAAAGTCGGGTTGTCGCGGGAGACGATCCGCTTCATAGGTGAGCGCTGTGGGTCGCGCCGACGGGTTCGATGCTGCACCATCTTTTCCTGTGAACTCGACCATTCATCGTTTTATTCATAGAATCCCGATGCTCGACCTCACGACTAGGGCACGCCATGTCACTCACCCGCAATCTACTCACTGCGTCATTCGCCGTGCTGCTGTGCGCTTGCGCCGCGCGCGGCCCGGTCTCCGATTCAAGCAGCATCGTAGAGCGCCCCGCGGGAACGGCGCAAGTTCAGCTCGCGCTCGCTAGCGGCATGTATCGGTGCGAGCTCGGCCAGCGCATCGAGGTGCGGCGCGATCCGCGCGATGCCAATCAGATCGAGATCGGCTGGAACGGCGGCCGCCACGGATTGGCGCGGCTCGATTCATCTTCGGGGCTGCCGCGCTTCGAGAACCGCAAGAGCGGGCTAGTGTGGATCGATCTGCCGTGGAAGAGCGTTTTGCTCGACCGGGACTCCGGCCGCCCGCTCGCCAACGAGTGCAAGCTCTAGTAGCCGGGTGGGGCAACGGCAAGCACCTATGCCGACTGCCCGCCGGGGCTAGAGAGCACACGTCCTGAAGCCTGCGAACACATCGGCACGCTCCGGCATATAGAAGTTGCGCAGGGCGCAGCGGGCCATTCGCGGCTCGGTCGCAAAACAACCGCCGCGTAGCACGCGGTGGGTGCCGAACCACGGTTGCGAGTAGTCCTCGTACGGATCGGGAGAGAAGCCCGGATAGGGCGCGAACGTCGTCGCCGTCCATTCCCATACGTTGCCCAGCATTTGCCGCGCGCCCCAGGCCGAATCACCTGCCGCGCACTCGCCGATGGGCACGAGATAACTGCCCGCGAGATTGGCTCGTTGCGCAGTCGGCGGCTCGGCGCCCCAGGGGTAGCGGCGGTGACTTGCTTGTGCATCCTCGGTCGCCGCCGCGCGCTCCCACTCCGCCTCGCTCGGCAGGCGCCGCCCGGCCCAGCGGCAGTAGGCATCCGCCTCGAAGGCGCTGACATGCAATACAGGCCAATCCTTCACCAGCGGGAGCCAATGCTCATACATGCGCTGCTCCCAATACTCGCGCAGGCGCCAGTAAATCGGATGGCGGCGGTCGTTCTCGGCGCACCAGCGCCAGCCCGCTTCGCACCAGAACTCGCGGCGGTGATAGCCCGCGTCCGCGACGAACGCCAGAAACTCGCCGTTGCTCACCTGCCGCTTCGCCATGGCGAATGCCGGCACACTGACCTCGTGCGCCCATTTCTCGTTGTCGAAGATCCACCCGTCGCCGCGCGTGGAACCGAGCGCGACCACACCGGCCTCGATCTGAGCGTCCCCGTCTAGCCTCGGAGCGTCGTAGTGGCGCTGCTCGAAATCCCTCAGCGATGCGAAGGGGTTGCTCAGGTTCAGCGTCTGGCGCGTGTAGCGCAGCGCCTCGTTGTGCATGTCCTGGTGATAGACGCACAACTCGAGGTAGTACAGCTCGCCGGTATCGCTGATGCGGCCGCTGTCGAGAAGTTGCAGTACCGCGTTGGTGACGCGCCCCAGATAGGCCAGTGTCGCCTGCGAATCCGGCAAGGGCAGCGACCAGCGCGTTTCGTGGGCGATGCGCGAGGAGTCATACAAGGTGTCGGCATCGGTGATCAGCGAGTCCGCGCCGCGCGCGCGCCGCAACATCCAGCGTTCGAGGAACCAGGCGACATGCCCGGTCTCCCACAACGGCGGGTTGATGATCGGCGAGTAGGCGCCGACCCACTGCGCGGCGCTCAAGTCGCCGACGCAGCGCACTGTCTTGGCGAAGCTATCGCGCAGCGCCGCGGCAAGCTGCTCGGGGCGAGCCCGGGTTTGCGGCAGGTCGCTGACTGGGTTCATCATCATGGTATGGTCACTCACGCGTGCGGCCGCGCCGCCAGAAAACCAGTCTAATGGCTGCTCCGAGGATTGTCATCGTTACTCCCGCCCCGCCGCGTTCGCGCGCCGGCAATCGCAATACGGCGCTGCGCTGGGCGGGTATCCTGCGCGACCTGGGTTACCGTACCCGCGTCGTCACGCAGTGGCGGGGCGAGACATGCGAACTGCTCATCGCGCTGCATGCGCGGCGCGGCCATGCCGCGCTGCGCGACTTCAGCGCCGCCCATCCAACACGGCCGACGATCCTCGCGCTCACCGGTACCGACATCTACCGAGACATCCACACCAGCACGAGTGCCCAACACTCGCTCGAACTCGCCACCCGCCTCGTCGTACTCCAGGATCAGGCGCCGAAGGAGCTGACGCAGGCGCAGCGCCGCCGCACCCATGTCATCTACCAGTCCACGGTCGTAAGCCATCCCTGGCGGCCGCCGCGGAGGGTTTTCCGCGTATGCGTACTCGGCCATCTGCGCGACGAAAAAGATCCCTTCCGGCTCGTCCTGGCGCTGCGGCACGTACCGGAAGGCGCCCGCATCGAAGCTGTCCAGGCCGGCGCAGCCTTGAGCGCGGAAATGGAGTCGGCGGCACGCGCACATATGCGCGATGAGCCGCGCTACCGCTGGCGCGGCGAGCTGGCGCACTGGCGGGCGATGCGGCTGCTCGCCCGCAGTCATGCCATGGTAATCAGCTCGCGCATGGAGGGCGGCGCCCACGTCGTGTGCGAAGCGATCGCCTGCGGCGTGCCGGTGATCGCCTCGGACATATCCGGCAATCGCGGGATGCTCGGCGCGGATTATGAGGGCTGCTATGCGCCAAACAACGAGGCCGCGCTGGCCGGTGTAGTGGACAAGGCGATGCGTAAGCCAGGCTTCCTGGCGCGGCTTGAGCAACAAGTCGTCGCGCGCCGCTCGCTCGTCGATCCGCGGCGCGAGGCCGCCGCTTGGCGCGCGCTCCTCGGCGAACTGAAAGTCACGCCGGGATGAGCCTGCCCAGCGTCGCGATGGCGATCGTCACGACACCCAGCATCAGATTGATGCCGACCGATTTGCGGATCTGGCTCAGCGCGGCGCCGGCTTCGCGCCAATGGTGGAGCGCGGTGTTGTGCTTGAGGCGCTTGAACGGCGCGAAGAACACGTGAAAGAAGATGAGCATCATGAGCAATCCGCTGGCGAACATCAGATGATGGAACAGCGGAGCATGCGCAAAGCCGACCTGGGAGATCATGCCCAGGCCGCTCGCGAGCACCAGCACCACGGCCGCCCAAACCCAGGGGAAAAAGCGCTCGAACACCGCAGCCCATAGCGGCATGCGCTGCGGCGGCTGCAACTGCTCGGCGGCCACGGGGCGCAGACACACATACGCGAAGAACATGCCGCCGACCCACACCACGATGCCGGCGATGTGCAAGAACAACAGCGCAGTTTTCAGTTCCATTTTTCTCTCCCCTGTGGTGATGCGAATGGCCTTAGCGCTGTTCGAGCACCTCCCGCACCGGCGCGAAGCTGCGCCGGTAGATTTCCACGACCCCGTGCCGTCGCAACGCCGCAATGTGCGCACGGGTGGGGTAGCCCTTGTGTGTGGCCAGGCCGTACTGCGGATAACGCACATCCAAGCGTAGCATCTCCGCATCGCGTGCGGTCTTGGCCAAGATCGATGCCGCGGCGATCTCGGCCACGCTGGCGTCGCCTTTGACGATCGCCCGCGCCGGCATCGTCAGCGCCGGACAGCGGTTGCCATCGACCAGCGCCAGCGTCGGCTGCGGCGCCAGCGCTTCCACGGCGCGGCGCATCGCGAGCAAGGTTGCCCCGAGGATATTCAGCGCATCGATTTCTTCCACGCTGGCACTGGCGATGGCCCATGCCCGCGCGCAGCGGCGGATTTCGCTTGCCAGGCGCGCACGCGTGGTCGACGCCAGCGTCTTCGAGTCGGCGAGGCCGGCGATCGCTCGGCGCGGATCGAGCGCTACGGCGGCGGCATAGACGGGACCGCACAAAGGGCCCCTGCCCGCTTCGTCGACTCCGCAGGTGAGCGGCTCGCTCATGCCGATCTCACCGGTAACCTCGGAGTCTCTCACGCCAACTGATGCGCGCTCATCCACGCCGAACTGCCGCGCAAATAGGGCAGCAACGCCTGCGCCGCCTTCTCCGCCGTGTCCTGACGCAGGCTGCGGTGCATGCGATCGTAGATGCGCATGAGCCGTTCGCCGCTGCGTGTGTCGGCGATCTGATTCGCTAGCGCCTGCGCCAGATTCTCCGCCGTCGCATCCTCCTGTAACAGCTCGGGGACGACGAAGCGCCCGGCGAGGATATTCGGCAACGCCGTGTAGGGTGTGGTTTTCATGCGCCGCACCAGCGCCGCGGTGAGCGCCGACACCTTGTAACAGACGACCATCGGGCGCTTGTGCAGCGCCGCTTCCAGCGTCGCCGTACCGCTGGTCGCCAGCACCGCATCGCACGCGGCCAAAGCGTCGTGGGCATGGCCGAACAGCAGCTTGAGCGGCAGTTCTCCGGCCTCGCGCCGACGGACCGCCGCTTCGAACCGGACCCGGGTTTCGCGCGAAATCAGCGGCACCAGGAATTGCGCTTCGGGATAGCGCGCGTGAAGGAGCTTGGCGGTATCGACGAACACCTCGGCCATGTAGTCGAGTTCGGACTGACGGCTCCCCGGCAGCAGAGCGAAGATCAACTGCGCCTCGGGCAATCCCAAGCGCTCGCGCGCATCGAGCTGATTCACTTCGAGCGGAATCATGTCCGCCAGCGGATGGCCGACATAGGTCACCGGAACGCCGCGGGCCGAATACAGCGGCGCCTCGAACGGAAACAGCGTCAGCATATGCGACACGGCGCGGGCGATCTTCTTGATGCGGCCGCTGCGCCAGGCCCAGATCGTCGGGCTGACGTAGTGAATGGTGGGAATGCCGCGGCGCTTGAGTTTGGCTTCGAGGCCGAGGTTGAAATCCGGCGCGTCGATACCGACGAAAACATCCGGCCGCTCCTTGAGCAGGCGACGCTTGAGTCGGCGGCGGATGCGGGAGATTTCGCGCAGATGTTTGAGCACCTCCACCAAGCCACGAACCGCCAGCTTCTCCGCCGACCACCAGGCCTCGAATCCCGCCGACTCCATCTTCGGCCCGCCGATGCCATAGAAACGCGCGTCGGGCAGATGACGCCGTAATGCGAGAATGAGATGGCTGGCCAGCTGGTCGCCCGATGCCTCCCCGGCGACCATGGCGATGCGTACGGGTTCAGCCATCACTCGGCGAGCGCTCGCCGGCATGCCGCGCTCGGCTTCGCGGCTTGGAGGCCGCTCCTACCGGTCTTTCCCATGTCATGAGCATTCAGCGCACGATGCCGCGGCCGGACACGGCGAGGAAATCCGCCAGCACCCGCAACTCCGGCGCAGCGGCGGCTTGCGCGCCGATCTGCGTGTGCGCCTCCTCCAGCGTCAGGCCGGAGCGGTAAAGTAGTTTGTAGGCGCGCTTGATCGCCGCCACCGATTCGTTCGAGAAGCCGCGGCGCTTGAGCCCCTCGCTGTTGATGGTGCGCGCTTGTGCCGGATTGCCGGAGGCCATGACGTAGGGAGGCAAGTCCTGCAACAGCAGCGTGCTGCCGCCGGTAAAGCTGTGGGCGCCGATACGCACGAACTGATGCACGCCGGTGAAGCCGCCGAGGATCGCCCAGTCGCCAACTTCGACATGGCCGGCAAGCTGGGCGCTGTTGGCGAAGACGGTGTTGCTGCCGACCTGACAGTCGTGGGCTATGTGCACGTAGGCCATGATCCAATTGTCGTCGCCCAGGCGCGTCACGCCCACGTCCTGCGCCGTGCCCACGTTCAAGGTGCAGAACTCGCGAATGGTGTTGCGGTCGCCGATTTCGAGCCGCGTCGGCTCACCACCATACTTCTTGTCCTGCGGCCGCTCGCCCAAGGAGCTGAACTGAAACACGTGGTTGTGCCGGCCTATCGTGGTATGCCCAGTGACGACGACATGCGGGCCGATCCAGGTTTCATCACCGATTTCGACCTGCGCGCCGATCACCGAATAGGCGCCGACCGAGACGCCCGCGCCGAGCTTCGCGCCGGCTTCGATAATCGCGCTCGGATGTATCATCTCAAGCCCGTCAAACATGCGTGCAGCTTCGGGACAAACCTGGAAGAGCCCCAAAGTACGAACAAGGGGAGAACCCCCTTGTAGATCGGGCCATCACCGCTTGGTCTCATAGGTCGCGATACGCGCAAAGCATGTCCGCCTCGGCCACCACCTGTTCGCCGACCATGGCCACGCCGGAAAACTTGCCGATGCCGCGCAACTCGCGGCCGGCGGTGATCTCCATCTCCAACCGATCGCCCGGCACGACCGGGCGCTTGAAGCGCGCGCGGTCGATGCCGGCGAAATAGTAGATGGACTTCGCGTCGGGTTTGCGGCCGCGCGTCTTGAAACTGAGAATCGCGGCCGCCTGAGCCATCGCCTCGATCACCAGCACGCCGGGCATAACCGGGTAGTGGGGAAAATGGCCGGCGAAGAAATGCTCGTTCACGGTGACGTTCTTGAGCGCCAGGATGCGCTTGCCGGGAACCACGTCGAGCACACGATCGATGAGCAGGAAGGGGTAGCGGTGCGGCAGGTGCTCGAGGATTTCTTGTATGTCCATAGCAGTCACGTCTTTTTCTCCCTCTCCTGAAGCCGCGCTTCCAGCGCGCGTATTCTATCCGCCAACGACTGCAAGTGCCTCAGTTGAGCGAAGTTGCGCAGCCACTCGTCGTGTTTCATATTCGGCACCGCGCCGGTGTAGTGTCCGGCACGCACGATGGATTTGTGCACGAAGGTCGCGCCGGATACGACCACATCGTCGGCGATGCGGATATGTCCGATGACCATCGCCGCGCCACCGATGCGGCAGCGCTTGCCGATGTGCGTGCTGCCGGCGATTCCGGTGCAGCCGGCGATCGCGGTATGGGCGCCGATGCGGCAGTTGTGGCCGATCTGGATCTGGTTGTCGAGCTTCACCCCATCCTCGATCACGGTATCGTTCAGCGCACCGCGGTCGATGGTGGTGTTGGCGCCGATCTCCACGTCGTCACCGATGACGACGCTGCCAAGTTGCGGAATCTTCACCCAGGTGCCGTCGTGCTCGCGGGCGAAGCCGAAACCATCGGAGCCGATCACCACGCCCGAGTGGATGATGGCGCGGCGGCCGATCCGGCAACCGGCGTAGATCGTGACGTTGGCGTAAAGGCGCGAACCTTCGCCGAGCGACACGCCTGCGCCGATGCAACAGTTTGGGCCGATCACGCTCTCGGTGCCGATATGCGCCCCGGCGCCGATGTAGGTGCCGGCACCGACATCGACCGCCGCCGCCAGCGCCGATTCGACCACCGCGCTCGGATGCACGACGCCGGCCGCGGCGGGGTGCGGATTGAGCGCCTGCGCGACGCGCGCGTAATACGCGTAGGGATCGGGGGTGACGATGCAGTTGCCGGCAAATGCGTCGGCGGACTCGGGCGGAAGGATCACCGCCGCCGCGCGAGTAGCCTTGAGCTGGTCCTGGAATCGGGGATTGGCAAGGAAAGCGATGTGCTCGGGACCGGCGTTTTCCAGGCTGGCCACCTGAAAGACGCGGCAGGCGCCGTCGCCGCGCAGCGTGCCGCCGAGGCGGGCGACGATGTCCTCTAGTCGGAGACCGGGTCCCGCGTGCGCCATCGCGGCGCTTACTTGGCGCCTGCGGACGGCGTATCGGTCAGCGCCTTGATCACCTTATCCGTGATGTCGATACGCGGATTGGCGTATACCGCTTCCTGAAAGATGATGTCGTACTTCTCGGCCTCGGCGATGGACTTGATGACCTTGTTGGCACGATCCAATACCTGGGCCAACTCCTCGTTGCGGCGCTGATTCAGATCCTCCTGAAACTCGCGCCGCTTGCGCTGGAACTCACGATTCAGATCCTGGAACTCGCGCTCGCTGTTGCGGCGCTCGCTCTCCGCCATGGTGACCGAGTTCTTTTCCATCGCCTCCTGCATCGTCTGCAATTGCTTGGCGATTTTCTGCAAGTCCTGATCGCGCTTCTCGAATTCCTTCTTGAGCTTCTTTTCGGCCGCCGCCGCCGGCAACGAATCGCGGAAGATTCGCTCGGTGTTTACGACTCCGATCTTGACCTCGGCCCGCGCCGGGAGTGCCGCCACCGACAGCAGCGCCACGACCAGGAACAGCAAAAAGCGATTCAAAGTGGTTCTCCTCAGGGATGCGCCGGGTAGCGATCAGAATATGGTACCGAAGGTGAAACTGAAAGCGTTGGATCTTGTCCCCCTCCTTCTTCCGCAATGGCTGGCCGAAGCTGAATTTCAGTGGTCCCAGCGGCGAGCTCCAGGAAAGGGTCAAGCCGGCACTGTAGCGCAATCCGCTGGCACTGGCCTTTTCCTCGCGGCCCCAAACCTGGCCCGCATCGAAGAAGGCGCCAAGGCGCAGCGACTTGTCCAAACCCGAGCCGGGAAGTGGAAATAGCAACTCGGTATTGATCACGACTTTACGGTTGCCGCCCACCGACTCATCGGAAATCGTCCCGTCGGCGCGCACATCGCGCGGTCCGAGCGAACTCTGTTCGTAGCCGCGGATCGAGCCGATGCCGCCGGCGAAGAAGTTCTTGAAGAACGGCAGCGGCTTGCCGCCGTAGCCATTGCCGAACCCCAGATCGCCGTTGAACATGAAGGTGATGTCGCGCGTGATCGGCCAGAACTGCTGGTATTGATACTGGGTGCGGTAGTAGCGCAGCTTGCCGCCCGGCAGCGACAGCTCGGCCGAGGCACGTTGATAGCTACCCTCGGTCGGGTAGATGAAGCTGTCGCGCTTGTCGCGCGACCAGCCGACGGTGCCGAGCAGCGTCGTCGTCGAGTTGCCGAACTCGTCCACGAAATCCACGTAGCGCCTGGGGCTGTCGTCGAACGTCGTGATCTTGGTCGAGTCGAACGACAGCCCGAGGTTGATCGAGTCATCTTCGGCAATCGGCACGCCGTAGCGCACGCCGGCGCCGGTCAACGAGGATCGGTAGCTGCCGACGGAAAGCGAGGTCGGGTCCACGTTGCGATGGTAAACATCGAAGCCGCGGCTGATGCCGTCGATGGTGTAATAGGGGTCGGTGTATGACACGGAGTAGACGCGGTTGATTTTGCCGCTATTGATCTGCAGCGCCAGCGCCTTGCCGCTGCCGAACAGATTGTTCTGCGTGATAGACCCGGAGAGCACCAGCTTTTCAGAGCTGGAGAAGCCGGCGCCGAAGAGTAGATTGCCGGTGGGCTTTTCCTTGACGTTTACATTGACGTCGACCTGATCGGTCGTGCCCGGCACTGCCGGCGTCTCGACGTTGACCTCTTCGAAAAAGCCGAGGCGATCGACGCGGGTGCGCGAGCGGGTGATCTTCTCCGCGTCGTACCACGCACCCTCCATCTGGCGCATCTCGCGCCGGATCACCTCGTCGCGTGTGCGCGTATTGCCGGTGACATTCACCCGTTGCACATACACCCGGCGGCCCGGGTCGACGAGTATGGTAAATGCGGCGCTGCGCTGTTCCTTGTCCAAGTCGGGCTGGGCATTGACATTGGCGAAGGCATAACCTTCGTTACCCAGGCGGTCGGTGATCGCCTTTGTGGACTCCGTCAGCTTCTCGCGCGAGAAAACCTCACCGGGTTTAATCTGCACCAGATTGCGCAACTCCTCCTCCGGCACGATCAGGTCGCCCGTCAGATCGATCTTGGAAACGGTGTATTTCTCGCCTTCGCTGATGTTAATCGTGATGTAGATATCGCGCTTGTCCGGCGTGATCGACACCTGGGTCGAGTCGATATTGAACTCGAGGTAGCCGCGGTCGAGATAGAACGAGCGCAGCGACTCCAGGTCGGCGGAGAGCTTCTGCCGCGAGTATTGGTCGTTCTTCGTGTACCAGGTGAACCAGCCGGGCGTGCGCAGCACGAACAGATCGCGCAACTGGCCATCCTTGAAGGCCTGATTACCGACGATGTTGATTTGCGCAATCTTGGCGACCTCGCCCTCGTCCACCGCGAAGCTTATCGCCGCCCGGTTGCGCTCCATCGGCGTAACCGTGGTGGTGACCTGCGCCGCGTACCTGCCGCGCGACAGATACTGGCGCTTCAGCTCTTGCTCGGCCTTTTCGAGCAAGGCACGGTCGAAGATGCGCGATTCGGCCAATCCGATTTCGCGCAGCCCCTTCTTGAGCGCATCCTTGTCGAACTCCTTGACGCCGGCGAAATCGATCGAGGCAATGGCTGGACGCTCGGCCACCACCACCACCATGACTTCGCCCTCGACTTCTATGCGTACGTCCTTGAAGAAGCCGGTGGCGAACAACGCGCGGATCGATTGCGCCGCTCTCTCGTCGGTCAGGGTATCGCCCACCTTTACCGGCAGGTAGGTGAATACGGTGCCTGCTTCGGTGCGCTGGATACCCTCGACGCGAATGTCCGAAATGACGAAGGGTTCGAGCGCGGCGGCGCTGCCGGCGAAGAGCGCGCACAGCAATGCGGATATGAGTTTCTTGTTCATTGGAACCGGAGAGCTAACCGGAAACGAGGCGGTTGATGTCGTTGTAGAAGGCGAAGGCCATCAACATCACGAGCAGGGCCAAGCCGACCTGTTGCCCGATTTCCATCGCCTTCTCGGAAACGGGACCGCCTTTGACGATTTCGACGAGATAATACATCAAGTGACCGCCATCGAGGATCGGGATCGGCAGCAGGTTGAGCACGCCGAGGCTGATGCTGATAAGGGCGAGGAACTTGATGTAGTAGCTCAAACCCAGCTTCGCCGATTGGCCGGCATAGTCGGCGATGGTGACCGGCCCACTGAGATTGCGCCAGGACACATCGCCCGTAACCATCTTGCCCAGCACGCCGAGGCTGAAGGTCGCCGTGTCCCAGGTCTGCCTCGCCGCCTTGCCCAGCGCCCCGAGCGGGCCGTAGCGCACCACGGTCATCAGCTTGGCGCGCTCCGCCGGATCCGCCTGAACGCCGATGCCGATGCGGCCGATCGCCTTGCCGTTCTCATCGATCGGCGCCGGCACCAGCGCGGTGGTGCCGCGCACGCCGTCACGCTCGTACTCGAGGGAAACCTTGCGCCCGGGCGCGGCGCGTATTACCGCGACCAGATCGTTCCAGGAATCGACCGGTTCGCCATCCGCCGCGATCACGCGATCGCCCGCGCGCAATCCTGCCTGCTCCGCCACAGCGCCCGCTACCACGGTGCCGATGATCGCCGCCAGATTGGGCCGATGCGGCCGAAAGCCGAGTTGTTGCAGCAGGTCGCCTTCCAACTCGCGCGCGTCTATGTCACCCACTTCGATCTTGCGGAAGTTGATCTCGCGCCGCGCATCGATCGTTTCTACGGTGATCGGCCTCTCGTCCAACGCGTGCTGCAACATCTCCCAACGAAACTCCTGCCAAGTCACCACCGGGCGCTGATTCACGCTCAGCACCAGATCGCCGTCGGCGAATCCGGCCTTGGCGCTGGACGACTCCGCGGTCGGCGGCCCGAGCAAGGGCTTCAACTCCTCTACGCCATACACGTACAAGCCCCAATAGAGCACGATGGCGAGGAGGAAGTTGGCGATCGGTCCGGCGGCAACGATCGCGAAGCGCTTGGCCACCGGTTGGCGATTGAAGGCGCGCGGCAAGTCCTCCGGCGGAACCGGCGCTTCGCGCTCGTCCAACATCTTGACGTAGCCGCCGAGCGGGAACGCCGCCAGCGCCCACTCGGTCCGGTCCTTGCCGATGCGGCGCACGAGCAAAGGCCGGCCGAAACCGACCGAGAAGCGCAGCACCTTGACGCCGCACCAGCGCGCCACTAGGTAGTGCCCATATTCATGGACGACGATGAGGATGCCGAGCGCGAGGGCAAAGGCGCCGAGGTAGAACAACAGGTTCATGGCAAGCTCCCCATCACGCGACGTGGCGCCAGCGCCGCAGCCGAGTCTGGGTGGCCGCGCGCGCCGCGGCGTCGGCCGCGAGCACCGCTTCCAGGGTGTCGGCCGGGCCGTGGCTCAGCTCGCCCAGAATCAGGTCGATCAACTCGGCGATCCGCACGAACGGCAGCTCGCCGGCCAGGAATGCGGAAACCGCCACCTCGTTCGCCGCGTTGAGCGCGGTCGCCGCGGTGCCGCCCTGCTCCAGCGCGGCATAGGCCAGGCGCAGGCACGGGAAGCGCTCGATGTCCGGGCGTTCGAACGTGAGCTGGGCGATCTCGAACAGGTCGAGCGGCTTGACGCCGGCATCGATACGCGCGGGGTAGGCCAGGGCATGGGCGATAGGCGTGCGCATGTCGGGGTTGCCCAATTGCGCCAGCACCGAGCCATCGGCGTACTCGACCATCGAATGAACGACGCTCTGGGGATGGATGACGACCTCGATGCACCGCGCCGGCGCCCCGAATAACCAGTGCGCCTCGATCACTTCCAGCCCCTTGTTCATCATGGTTGCCGAATCGACCGAGATCTTGCGCCCCATCACCCAATTGGGGTGAGCGCAAGCCTGCTCCGGGGTCACACTGCCGAGATGGGCGAGCGGCGTTTCTCGAAACGGCCCGCCCGACGCGGTGAGCAGGATGCGGCGCACGCCGATCTTCTCGCAGCCTCGAGCGTAATCCAGCGGTAGCGACTGGAATATCGCGTTGTGCTCGCTGTCGATCGGCAGCAGGCTGGCGCCGCTGTGGCGCACCTCGGCGATCAGCAGGCCCCCCGCCATGACGAGGGCCTCCTTGTTCGCCAACAGGACTTTCTTGCCCGCGGCGGCCGCGGCCAGCGTGGGCTGCAAGCCCGCCGCACCGACGATCGCCGCCATGACTGCGTCAACATCGGGCAGCCGCGCGATGTCGATCAGCGCCTGGGGCCCGGCGAGCAGCTCGGTGCGGCTGCCCGCCTCGCGCAGGCGCCGCTGCAATATCTCTGCGTCATGGGGTTCGGGCACGACGGCGAAACGCGGCGCGAAGCGGCGGCATTGCTGGAATAGCCGATCGATCTGGCGATGCGCCGAAAGCGCGACCACCTCGAAGCGCTGCGGATGCCGCGCGACCACGTCCAGCGTGCTGATGCCGATAGATCCGGTCGAGCCGAGTATGGTCAGCCGCTGTCTCATGCTTGTTCCCGCGTCAAGTCCGCCACAAGAGCATGAAGATCCCGACCATGGGCAAGGTCGAGGTCAGGCTGTCGATCCTGTCCAGCAGGCCACCATGGCCCGGCAACAGTCCACTGCTGTCCTTGACGCCGGCCTGGCGCTTCATCAACGACTCGAACAGGTCGCCGACGATGCTGACGCCTGTCAGCACGATCAGCCACAGGGCGAACAGGGCGAGGCCGGACGCACCCTCCGGCAAAAGCCGGCCGTGGAACGCGGCGACGACCAGTCCATAGATCAGCACGCCGAGCGCAGCCCCGGCGGCGCCCTCCCAAGTCTTGCCCGGGCTGATCGCCGGAGCCAGCTTGCGCCGGCCGAAGCGGCGGCCGACGAAGTAAGCGGCGATGTCGGCGACCCAGACTCCGGCCATGGCTGCCAACAGCACCAGCGGGCCGAGGATTCGTAGCTGCACCATCGCCAGTCCCGCCGGCAGAAGCACGACCAAACCGACAAAACCGGCGCGCAACCGGTCGGTAATCCGCCAGCGTCGCACCAGCCAGAGCGGCACCAGCAACAGCCAGAACCCGGCGGCCACAAAGTATAGGAAACGCAGAACCCCGGCATCCACCTGGACCGGCGCGTCCACCCGTGCCTTGAAGGCTAACAGCGCCAGCGCAACGCAGGCAAGCGCCAGACCGACGGCGTAGGCGCTGCGCCCAGACCCGGTGTAGCGAGTCATTCCCGCCCACTCCCAAGCGGCGAGACCGACGATGAGGGCAACGAAACCGACCCATCCGATGGGCGGCAGCCAAAACAGGGCGGCGAAGAATACGGCGAGCAGGACGAGCGCGGTGATGACCCGCGTTCTAAGCATCCTGGCTGGCAGCGGCCGATACGCTCGAATCCTGCGAATCGGCGCGCCCGGGCGGCTCGCGCTCGACGCTGAGCTGTTCGCTGGTGCGCCCGAAGCGGCGTTCGCGCCGGCGGTACGACTCGATCGCCGCATCCAGCGCGGCGGCGTCGAACTCCGGCCACAGCGTGTCGGTGAAGTGAAGCTCGCGTGTAGGCCAGCTGCCAGAGCAGAAAATTGCTGATGCGCTGCTCGCCGCCGGTGCGGATGAACAGATCCGGTTCGGGCGCATAGCTCATGGCGAGGTACGGCGTCAGGTCGGCCTCGGTGAAGCTGCCGGCGCGCTCCGGGTGGGCCCGCAGCAGCCGATGCACCGCCTGCAGGATGTCCCAGCGACCGCCGTAGTTCGCCGCGATCGTCAGCGTCAGGCGATCGTTGTGCTCGGTCGCCTTCTCGGCATCGCGAATCAGATTCTGCCAACTGCGAGTCGAAAGCGCGAGAGGTCGCCGACGACGCGGAAGCGGATCCGGTTGTCGTGCAGCTTGACGATTTCTTCCTCCAGCGCGCGGATGAAAAGCTGCATCAGGAACGAGACTTCCTCGGGCGGCCGGCGCCAGTTCTCCGAGCTGAAGGCGAACAGGGTCAGATACTCGACGCCGCGCTCGAATGCACGCCTTGCACCGTCGCGCGCACGGTTTCGACGCCGCGCTTGTGGCCGGCGACACGCGGCATGAAGCGCTTGCGCGCCCAGCGCCCGTTGCCGTCCATGATGATGGCGACATGGCGCGGCATATCTCCGCGTTGCGGGAATTTCCCGCGTCGAGCTGACAAAGCGGCTCATTTTCTGCCCTGCTCAATGTCGAGAAAGAATCGCGGTCCCACCGTCCGCCCGTTGTGTCAGACCGCCATCAGGTCTGCTCTTTGGCCACCAGCGATCTTGTCGATTTCGGCGATGTAGCGTCGGTCAGCTTCTGGACCTCGTCCTGCGCGCGGCGCTCTTCGTCCTCGGCGATCGTCTTCTCCTTCGTGGCTTCCTTGAGGCGCGTGATTGGCGTCGCGGCGCAGGTTGCGCACCGCCACCTCGGCGTTCTCGCCCTCGTGGCGCACCACCTTGATCAGTTCCTGGCGCCGCTCCTCGGTCAGCGCCGGCATCGGCACACGGATCACGTCGCCCTGGTCGACGGATTCAGTCCGAGATCGGAATCGCGAATCGCCTTTTCGACCGTCGGCACCATCTTCTTTTCCCACGGCGTGCACGCCGATGGTGCGCGCATCGATCAGGGTCACGTTGGCCACCTGGTTGATCGGCATCAGCGAGCCGTAGTAGTCGACCTGACGTGATCGAGCATGCCGGTGTGCGCACGACCGGTGCGCACCTTGCCGAGGTCGGCTTGCAGCGCCTCGAGCGTCTTTTGCATCTTCTGTTCGGCGGTCTTCTTCAGCTCGGCAATCATGGCGCCACTCCAGTCCTCAGACGTGAACCAGCGTGCCTTCGTCCTCGCCCATCACCACGCGCCTCAGCGCGCCGGGCTTGAAGATGCTGAAAACACGTTGATCGGCAGTTTCTGGTCGCGGCACAGCGCAAGCGCGGTGGCGTCCATCACCTTCAGGTTGCTGGCTGATCGCCTCGTCGAAGCTGATGCGCGCATAGCGCGTGGCCGTCGGGTCCTTCTTCGGATCGGCGGTGTAGACGCCGTCGACCTTGGTCGCCTTGAGCACGATCTCGGCGCCGATCTCCGACGCCGCGCAGCGCCGCCGCCGTATCGGTGGTGAAGAACGGATTGCCGGTGCCGGCGCGCGAAAATCACGACCTTGCCTTCTTCCAGGTAGCGCATCGCCTTGCCGCGAATGTAGGGTTCGACCACCTGCTCGATATTCGAGCGCCGACTGCACGCGGGCATTGATGCCCGGCCTGGCGCATCGCGTCCTGCAGCGCCAGCGCGTTCATCACCGTCGCCAGCATGCCCATGTAGTCGGCCGTGGCGCGATCCATCCCGGTGGCCGCAGCCGCCACACCGCGAAAGATATTGCCGCCACCGATGACGACGCCGATCTCGACGCCGAGATCGCGACGACCGCGCCGATCTCGGCCACGATGCGGCCGAGCATCTGCGCGATTGATGCCGTAGGCATCATCGCCCATCAGGGCCTCGCCCGAGAGCTTGAGCAGGATGCGCTTGAAGTTCGGGTGTCAGACATCGATCGCGCGCGCTATCCAGGTTAGCTTTTTGCCGCGCGGCTGCGGCCTGCGCGGCCACTTCGGCCGCGAAGTCATTCGCTCTCTTCTCGATGCCTTCGCCGACGACATACAGCGTGAAACCGCGCCACCGATGCGCCCTTGGCCTTGAGCAGCTGCTCGATCGTCTGCTTGTCGTCCTTGACGAACGGCTGACCGAGCAGCGTCACTTCCTTCAGGTACTTCTGCACCGTGCCTTCGACCATCTTCTCCACGATGTTCGCCGGCTTGCCCGCTTCCGCGCGCCTTCTCGGTCGGCGATGCGGCGCTCCGTCTCGATCAGCTCGGCCGGCACGCCTCGCGTGGCCAAGGCCACTCGGCTTGCTGGCGGCGATGTGCATCGCGAGGTCCTTGCGCCAGCTGCTCGTCGCCGCCCACCACATCGACCAGCACGCCGATCTTCGAGCCGCCGTGGATGTACGGACGCCAGCCTGCCCTGTCGCCGCAATCGCGCGCAAAGCGACGGATCGACATGTTCTCGCCGATCTTGCCCACCAGCGCCGTGCGCGTGTCTTCGACCGTGCCGTCGCCCAAGCGGCAGCGCCGACAGCGCCGCGACATCGGCCGGATTCTGCTTCGCCACCAGTTCCGCCAGCGTCGCTGGCGAAGCCGAGAAAGTCGTCGTTCTTGGCGACGAAGTCGGTTTCGCAGTTGACTTCGACCATCGCGCCGAGCTTGCCGTCGGCCGCGATGCTGGATCGCCGACCACGCCTTCAGCGGCGACACGCGCGGCGGCCTTGGTCGCCTTGTTGCCCAGCTTGACGCGCAGGATTTCCTCCGCCTTGCCCATATCGCCACCGGCTTCGGTCAGGGCCTTCTTGCATTCCATCATCGGCGCGTCGGTCTTCTCGCGCAGTTCCTTGACCATGCTTGCGGTAATTTCCGCCATTGCTTGCTCCTGATGCTTGAATTCGATTGAATGCCGGCGCGCGCTCGCGCGCACCGCCGTGCGGCACGCGATTCAGGCTTAAGCCGGGCCGCCCCCGCCCTCGGCCTCTTCGACTTCGACGAACTCGTCGCCGGCCGGCTGCTTGACGATCTCCTGCACGACCTGACTGCGGCCTTCGAGCATGGCGTCGGCAACGCCGCGCGCGTAGAGGCGGATCGCCCGGCTGGAGTCGTCGTTGCCCGGAATCACGTAGCCGATGCCATCCGGCGAATGGTTGGTGTCGACCACGCCGATGACCGGGATGCCGAGCTTCTTCGCTTCGGTCACGGCGATCTTGTGATAGCCGACGTCGATGACGAACAAGCGCATCCGGCAGGCCGGTCATGTCCTTGATGCCGCCGAGGCTCTTGTTGCAGCTTGTCCATTTCGCGCTGCAACATCAGCGCTTCCTTCTTCGACATGCTGCTCGAACGAACCGTCCTCGGACATCTGCTCGAGATCCTTGAGGCGCTTGATCGACTGCTTGACGGTCTTGAAGTTGGTCAGCATGCCGCCCAGCCAGCGCTCGTCGACGTAGGGCGAACCGGCGCGCTGGGCTTCTTCGGCGACGATCTCGCGCGCCTGGCGCTTGGTGCCGACGAACAGCACGGTGCCCTGTTCGATGACAGCTTGCGTACGAAACTCATCGCTTCCTGGTACTTGACCAGGGTCTTTTCGAGATTGATGATGTGGATCTTGTTGCGATGGCCGAAGATGTAAGGGGCCATCTTCGGGTTCCAGAAGCGGGTCTGGTGACCGAAATGCACACCGGCCTCCAGCATTTGGCGCATGGTTACTGACATCGAAATCTCCGATTAGGGTTAAGCCTCCGCCCGGGCGGGGACGCGCGCTCTGGCGACGTCCCCTGTCCGCACCGCCTGGATGCCGAGCTGTTTCCAGTCTCGCGTCCAGCCTCGCGATGCGCACCCCTGTCCTGCAACCGGGCGTGCGAATTTGCTGCGAATCCCACCGGCTCCGGTCGAGCCATGTGAAGCGTACCCAACTACCCAACTACTCCACAACTTGCCCACTGCATTTGTGCTGCTTCGCAGCAGTTTTCGCGCCGGGTCTTGCGCACTGCTGCAACGCTGGACAATCTGCGAATTGTATCAAGCCTTTGGACCTCCTCTCAACTTTGATCTCAGTAGTCGATCCCGGCACCCGGTGCGGCAGATCGAATACCAACCGACCCCACCGAGGAGCGCGCGCCGTCGGCAGTGCCGAGCGTTCCATCATGGTGCTACCAATATGCTAGCCTTGGTGCTTTCTCGCACTCCACATCATGAGCGTCGTTATCAAGACCCCGGAGGACATCGAAAAGATGCGGGTCGCCGGCCGCCTTGCGGCCGAGGTACTCGACTACATCACGCAGCACGTCAAACCCGGGGTCACGACGGACGAACTGGACGCGCTGTGCCACGACTACATGGTGAAGTGCAGGGCACGCTGCCGGCGCCGCTCAACTACTGCGCCGCCCGGGCTATCGCCCCTATCCGAAATCGATCTGCACTTCGGTCAACCACCAGGTCTGCCACGGCATTCCCGGCGACAAGGCGCTCAAGAGGGGCGACATCGTCAACATCGACGTCACGGTCATCAAGGACGGCTATCACGGCGATACCAGCCGTATGTTCATCGTCGGTGCGGAAACGTCGATCCTGGCGCGCCGCCTGTGCGAGGTGACCTACGAATGCATGTGGCTCGGCATCGGGCAGGTCAAGCCCGGCGCGCGTCTGGGCGACATCGGCTACGCCATCCAGCGCCACGCCGAGAGCCATCGGCTTTTCCGTGGTGCGCGAGTTCTGCGGCCACGGCATCGGACGCAAGTTCCACGAAGAGCCGCAAGTCCTGCATTACGGCAGGCCCAGCACCGGCATGGAACTGGAACCTGGAATGACCTTCACCATCGAGCCGATGATCAACGCCGGCAAGGCGGCGATCTCGCGAGCTTGCCGATGGCTGGACCATCGTCACCAAGGATCGCAGCCTGTCCGCCCAGTGGGAGCACACCATCCTCGTTACCGAACCGGGCGCCGAGGTGCTAACGATTTCAGCGGGCACGCCGCCGCCCCCGGTCATCACGAGATAAGCCCCATGCACGGCAGCCTAGCCTTGGAAACGATGGACGCGCGAGCGCTGACCGCCGAGTTCAAGCCTGCGCTGCAAGACGGTCACCAGCGCATCCTCGGCGCGTACGAGACACGCCCCGATCCTGCCGAGTTGCTCCTGGGCCGCAGCCAACTCATCGATCGCACGCTCAGGTCGATCTGGGAGCGCAGCGCATTGCCTCCTGACGTTGGCGCTGGTCGCCGTGGGCGGGTACGGCCGTGGCGAACTGTTTCCCTACTCCGACGTAGACCTTTTGTTTCTGCTACCGCCCTCGGTCTCGCCCGACACGGAAGCCCGCCTCGAATCCCTGATCGGAGTGATTTGGGACATCGGGCTCGATATCGGTCACAGCGTGCGCACCGTCGACGAATGCGCTGCGCGCGGCCGCACGCGACATCACCGTTCAGACCAACCTTCTCGAGGCACGCTTTCTCACCGGGCAGCCGCGAACTGTTCGATCGGTTCGCGGCGCGGCTGCACGACGACCTCGACCCTCAGGCGTTCTTCAAGGCCAAGCGGCTCGAGCAGGAAGAGCGGCTACATCCGCTACAACGAAACGCCCTACAGCCTCGAACCCAATTGCAAGGAGAGCCCGGGCGGCCTGCGCGACCTGCAAATCATTCTCTGGATCAGTCGCGCCGCCGGCATCGGCAACACCTGGAACGACCTCGCGCAACGCCAGCTCATCACCCACGGCGAGGCGCTGCAACTGCGAGCGGTCGAGACCTTCCTGCAGCAACCTGCGCATTCGCCTGCACTACCTTGCCGGTCGGCGCGAGGATCGGCTGCTCTTCGACCATCAGGAGGCTCTGGCGCGCCAATTCGGCGTCGAGCGCCACGACCGCACGCGCGTGCCAGCGAAGTGCTGATGCAGGCTACTACCGAATCCGCCAAGCTGGTGACGCAGCTCAACACGATTCTGCTGCAGAACCTCGGCGTGCACCTTGATCCGCCAGGCGCCGAGCGCCGCAATCTACATCAACGAGCGCTTCCAGAACGATGCGCGAGCTGCTCGACGTGCGCGACGAGGACGTTTTCGAGCGCACCCGCTCGGCGCATTCTCGAGAGCTTCCTGTTGCTGCAGCAGCACTCCGAACTGAAGGGCATGACGGCGCGCACGCTGCGCGCGCTCTGGCGCGCGCGGCGCCTGATCGATCGCAGTATCCGCCGCGATCCGGACAACCGCGCGCTGTTCCTGCAGTTGTTCCAGCAGCGGCGCGGCGTGGTGCACGAGCTGCGGCGCATGAACCAGTACGGCATCCTGGGTCGTTATCTGCCGGCCTTCGGCCGCATCGTCGGCCAGATGCAGCACGACCTGTTCCATGTCTATACGGTCGACCAGCACATCCTGCAGGTTATGCGCAACCTGCGCCGCTTCACCATGGCGGAGTATGCGCACGAGTACCCCTTGTGCAGCCGGCTCATGACCGTCGTTCGAGCGCCAATGGCTGCTCTACGTCGCCGCGCTGTTCCACGACATCGCCAAGGGTCGCGGCGGCGATCATTCGACATCTGGGCAAGAAGGACGCGCATGCAGTTCTGCGGCGAGCACGGCTTGAGCGCGGACGACACTGCGCTGGTCGTCTTTCTCGTCGAGCACCACCTGATCGATGTCGCAGCGTCGCGCAGAAGCAGGATCTCGCCGACCCGGATGTCATTCGGCAGTTCGCTCGCCATGGTCAAGACCGAGCGACGGCTGATCGCGCTCTATCTGCTTACGGTAGCCGATATTCGCGGCACCAGCCCGAAGGTATGGAACGCGTGGAAGGGTAAGCTGCTCGAAGATCTGTTTCAGATGACCCTGCGCCTGCTGCGCGGAGCCACACCGCAACAGGCCTTGGGCATCGGCGAGCGCCAGGAAGATGCGTGCCGCATCCTGCGCTACTACGGGCTGCGGCCGGACACCGAGACGCCGCTGTGGGAGCAGCTCGACACCGTCTATTTCCTGCGCCACGACGCCGAGGAAATCGCCTGGCATACGCGCACGCTCTATTGGCGCGCCGACTCGCCGGATCCCATCGTCAAGGCGCGCATCAATCAAATCGGCGAGGGATTGCAGGTTATGGTCTACACGCGCGATGAGCGCTACCTCTTCGTGCGGCTGTGCGGCTTCTTCGCCAAGCTCGGCTACAGCATCGTCGACGCCAAGATTCATACGACGCGCCACGGCTATGCGCTCGACAGCTTCATTCTGCTCGACCCGGCAAGCCAATTGACATACCGTGACATGATTAGCCTCATCGAGCACGACCTTGTCGAGCGCCTGCGCGCGCACGCGCCGGCCGATCAGCCCCTGCCGGGGCGCGTGTCACGTCAGGTGAAGCACTTTCCGATCATGCCCGAAGTCAGCATCCGCCCGGACGAGAGAGGGAGTCATCACCTCTTGTCGGTGACCGCCGCGGATCGGCCCGGTCTGCTGTTCTCGGTTGCTCAGGTACTTGCCCGCCATGGCATCAATCTGCTCACAGCCAAGATCGCCACGCTCGGCGAGCGCGTAGAGGATACCTTTCTAATTAGCGGCGCCGAACTCAGGCATACGGCGACGTTGCTGCGCATCGAGCAGGAGATTCTGGAGCAGTTGCAGGTCTAGTTCCTGTCCGCGGGCGGCTGTTTCTAACGCAATGGCCGCGCAGCGCTGTGCCCACCCACGTAGTCCGTTAGTCTTATTGATGCGGTAATAGTGCCTCAGAGATACTTGGCTACGGTGGTACGGTGATTCACCGTCGAACGTGATCTAGTGCCTACAAGACCACTGCAATGCCCAGATCAGACCCCGGAACCAGCGTATCGAGAACAACCGTAACGGCGCCTGCTCGGCCCGGTGACGCAACGGAAAGGCTCCTGCATGCATAAGCGGTCGGTGCTTGTCCAGGATCCAGAGAGAGTCCTCGCGGCAACTGCAAGCGCGCTGGAAATCCTGGGATGGCGGCTCCACTTCGCCGTGTCGGTTGACCAAGCAAAGATGGTTGCGGCGACAGAACGACCGGCGGTCGGATTGTTCCTGGTCGATTCACCCGGCCGCATCCAAGCGAAAGGCATAGAGGCACTGGTGTCCGCGCGCGACGCGACCTGGATCGCAGTGGCCAACCAAACGACTTTTGGCGATCCGGATGTCGCGCAATTCGTGCTCCAGCTGTTCTTCGATTACCACACCCTGCCCCTCGATACGGAGCGCCTGGCCGTCAGCCTGGGCCGGGCCTACGGCTGGACGTCGATGAGCCGCAAGCTCGACGCTCAGCGCCTGCAGGCCGGCAGCTACGGCATGACAGGACACAGCCGACCTATGCTGGCGCTCTATCGCCAGATCGAGAAGACGACGAGGGCCGACGCGCCGGTGCTGATCACCGGCGAATCCGGTACCGGCAAGGAACTGGTGGCGCGCGCGATCTATCAGCATTGCGCTCGCGCCAACGGCCCGTTCGTGGCGATGAATTGCGGTGCGCTACCGCCGAACCTGATTCAATCGGAGCTGTTCGGATACGACAAGGGCGCCTTCACCGGGGCGAGCCAGCGCAAGATCGGCAAGATCGAAGCCGCCGGCGGGGGCGTGCTATTCCTCGACGAGATCGGCGATTTGCCGCTCGAACTCCAAGCCACCCTGCTGCGCTTCCTGCAGGAGAAAACAATCACTCGGCTGGGCTCCACCGAGAAGGTTGCGGTAAATGTCCGCGTCATCGCAGCGACGCACGTCCACCTGCAAAAGGCGATAGCCGCCGGCCACTTCCGCGCCGACCTCTTCTATCGCCTCAACGTAGTCACCTTGCATGCACCGGCCTTGCGCGAACGCCTTGGCGATATTCCGCTACTCGCGGACATGGTGTTGCGCGAGTTCGCCCGCGACACCAATCCGGCGGTGAAGGGATTCAGCTCCGAAGCGCACCGGGCGATGGGCGACCACGATTGGCCCGGCAACGTGCGCGAGCTCATCAACCGGGTGCATCAGGCGATCATCCTGACTGAGAATAGCCTAATCAGCGCCTCCGACCTCGGCCTGAAAAGCTGTGACCGGCACCCTTCCGTGCTAACCTTGGACCAAGCGCGAACGACGCTCGAGCGAGAAGTCATCGAGGCCACGATGCGAAGAAATCAAAACAACCTGTCGCAAGCCGCCCGAGAACTCGGTGTGTCCCGCGTAACGCTTTACAGAATGATTGACAGGCTCAACATCATTTTGTAAAAGGCGGGGTGGCGGGCGCTCGCAGCCGGCCGTGAGCACGGAAAGAACGGGGGGAGAGAATGCGTGCCGCATCGCGTCGTTCGAGATTGATTCGCTTGAGTAGTCTCGCGGGGGCCCTGGCCGCCACGGGGGTGTATGCGCAGAGCAACAGCGCCGGTGAGGGCCAATCCCGAGTCATCGAGGATCTTCGTAAGCAACTCGATGAGCAGAACATCCGCCTGGAGGCGCTCAGACGCGACCTCGCGGAGCAGGACGCGAAGATGGGCGAGATGCGGCGCGCATTGGGACTGGCGCGGGGACGCGGCACCGCTCCCGGGGCCGGTGCGGCGGCCCGTGAAGCAACGGCCTCAACGCAGCAGCCGGGCGAACAGATGGCGCAAGCGCAGCCGCCGGCTCAGCAGGATCAGCAACCCGTCGGACAAGCGCCCGCTCAAGACGAGCGCAAACTACAAGTGGCGCCGATCTTCGAGCAGCCGGGAGTCCTCACCCCGCCCGGCAAGTACGTGCTCGAGCCGTCCTTGCAGTACGCATATTCGTCCAGCAACCGCATCTCTCTTGTTGGCTATACCATCATTCCGGCGATTCTGATCGGTTTGATTGACGTGCGCGAAGTCAAGCGCAACACCTGGGTGGCCGGCTTGACCGGGCGCTGGGGCCTCACCAACCGCTTCGAGGTCGAGGCCAAAGTGCCCTGGGTTTATCGCTCGGATTCAGTGATTAGCCGCGAGATTTTCCAGGGCAGCGCACAGGAAGGTGTGTTCTCGAGCACCGGCAAGGGCATCGGCGATGTCGAATTCACCGCCCGCTACCAGATCAACGATGGCGGTGTGAATAAGCCGTACTACATCGGCACCCTGCGCTACAAGAGCCGCACCGGCAAGGACCAGTTCGAGGTTACGACGGCCAGCATCGTTCCCGGCGGAAGACAAAACCAGCTGCAGCGCGAGCTGCCTACCGGCTCCGGCTTCCAGACCCTGCAGCCCGGCCTGACTGTTCTATATGCGTCCGACCCCGCCGTCTTCTTCGGCAGCCTAAGCTATCAGTACAACTTCAAGCGCACGGGACTGACACAAAAGACGGATGAGGGAGACATATCGATCGGTGATGTAGAGCCGGGTAGCGTATGGGGCTTCAACTTCGGAATGGGCTTGGCGCTTAACGATCGCTCGAGCTTCAGCATCGGCTACGACCATTCTTCGGTCGGCAAGACGAAGCAAAACGGACAGGTCCAACCGACCTCGGTGCGTACTCAACTCGGCACGCTCCTGCTCGGCTATTCCTACCGGCTAAACGACAGACGAACCCTCAACGTGTCAGTGGGCGCGGGCCTGACGACCGACACACCCGATCTGCAGCTCACAGTCCGGCTGCCGATGTCCTTCTGATTTACACCGGCGGGGTGCAACGTCCCGCCGATGCTGCTCTCTTCCGCACAACCCCAGTACGCGTTCTTTCTGCGCGCAGGCTCACCCGGCTTGGGCCTGAGCCGCCGTCGGCGTGAGAACAGGTTCAGCGGATATCCCGCCAATTCGCCACATGCACGGCCCCGGTACGCTTGCCTGCGGCACGCAGCGATTCCAGTATCGGAGCGATCTGCTGAATCAGCGCAACGAGGCCATGGTCGAGCGCGAAACGGTGCGCCTCCTCGACCAGTGGCAGCGCCTCGTGCGCCCTGTCGGTCTGTTTGGAGAGCAGAACTGCCTGGTTGGCAAGGGAGATCGCAAGCCGCGATTTGTCGTCGAGTGCGCGGCACATGCGCTCCTCCTCCTTGTACAGGCGCATTGCCTGCTCTAAGTCGCCTTGGGCATACAGAACGTTGGCCTGATTGCCCAGACAACTCGCCAGCCCGGCCGTGTCGGCGAATTCACGACACAGTTCCTCCTGCTCCTGGTAGAGCTGCATCGCGGCTTCGAACTCGCCCCGATCGGCATGAACCACCCCTTGATTGCCCAGGGCAATGGACAGCTCCCGCTTGTCCCCCAGTTCGCGGCAAAGACGCGCTTTTTCCAGATACAGCGGCAGCGCCGCGTCGGCGTCGCCGCGCCCGGCAAGGATATTCGCCTGGTTGCCGAGGCTGGCTTGCAGGCCGCGCAAGTTCCCCAACTCGCGGCACCGGCGCTCCTGTTCCTGGTACAGACGCATCGCCTCATCATGCTCGCCAAGATCGGCATGCACGACGCCTTGGTTTCCGAGACTGGCGGCGAGATCGTTTCCGGCGTCGATTTCGCGGCACAAGCGTTCCTGCTCACGATACGACGCCATTGCCTGATCCAGGGCGCCTCGCGAATAGTGGATGTTGGCTTGATTGCCGAGACTCGCCTGCAGCCCCTCCCGGTTACCGAGCTCGCGATAGAGGTGCTCCTGCTCCTGGTACAACTCCATCGCCTCGTCCGTCGACCGGCGAGCGAAGCAGATTTCGGCGCGGCTACCGAGACATGCGGCCAGTCCCGTCTGGTCGCCGAGCTCGCGACACAAGCGCTCCTCCTCCCGATGCAGCCGCATCGCCTCGTCCAACGCGCCAAGACTGTGGTGGAGCACGCCCTGGCTACCGAGACTGCGCTGCAACCCGACTTTGTTGCCGAGTTCGCGACACAGCTGCTCCTGCTCCCGATAGAGCCGCAGGGCCTCGTCGAACTCGCCGCGCACGGCGCGGATGTGGGCCTGGTAGCTCAGGCTGCGCTGCAGCGCGTCCTGGTTTCCGAGATCCCGGCACAGGCGCTCCCGTTCCTCGAACAGGCCAAAAGCGACGTCATATTCCTTGCGCGCATAGTGAATGAGGGCCTGGTTGCCTAAGCTGCGCTGCAGCCCGTCCTTGTTGCCGATCTCGCGGCACAGTCGCTCTTTCTCCCGGTACAGGCGCAGCGCCTCATCCGGCGCACCGCGTGCGGCATGGATATTCGCCTGATTGCCGAGGCTGCGCTGAAGACCCTTCTTGTCTTCGAGTTCACGGCATAGCCGTTCCTGCTCCTGAAACATGCGCTGCGCATCGTCGAGCGCGCCGCGCGCCGCATGGATGTTGGCCTGATTGCCGAGGCTGCGCTGAAGCCCAGCCTTGTCGCCCAGTTCGCGGCACAGGATTTCCTGTTCCTGAAACAACTGCAGCGCCTTGTCCGGTGCGCCGCGCGCATTTTGTATGCTGGCTTGGGTGCCCAGGCTTCGCTCCAACCCTCCCTTGTGGCCAAGCTCCCGGCACAAGCGCTCTTTTTTCTGGTACAGCCGTAGGGCTTCGTCAAGCTCGCCGCGGGCGGCGTAAATGTTGGCTTGGTTGCCTAGGCTGCGCTGCAGCCCATCGTTGTTTCCCAGTTCGCGGCACAGCCGCTCCTTCTCCCGATACAGCCGCAGCGCGTCCTCGAACTCGCGTCGCGCATAGTGAACCAAGCCTTGGTTGCCGACACTGCGCTGTAACTCGTCCGTCATTCCCAGTTCGCGCCATAGTTGCGCCTGATCGTCGTACAAGCGCAGCGCCTCTTCCCCCGCACCGCATGCGTAAAGGGTATTGGCCTCCTCGCCGAGGCAATCGGCAAGCGCCGCCATGTCGCCGAGTTCGCGGCACACCCGATCGCGCTCATGCAGCAGCCTTAGTGCCTCGCCCCACGCTGCTGCGGCCGCGTGCATCGCCGCCTGCTTGGCGAGGCTGTCTTGCAAACGCGAGAGATCGTCCGCATCGCGGTAGCGAACGGTCAAGTGCTCGCGCAGCGCCAAGGCTTCGGTCTGAAACCCGGATTCGAGGAGAAATTCGGCTACGTTCTCGACCAGGGCCGCGTCGGTCACACGCGACGGGTTTTCCACCACCGAGCGGTATGCCCGCGGCTTGCGCAGCGAGGAGTTGGCTTCGATCTCCGCCCAGCAATCCCGAACCATGCGCTCATCGGCCTGCCGCGCAGCGCCGAAGAAGCGCACGTTGGCCATCAGGGCCGACAGCCGTAGCCAAGACCTGGCCTGGGCCAATTGCCAGGGCAGTTCCTCCGCCTGTCGAGCACTGAGCTGGCGCGGCTCGAAGTAGTCCGCCAGGCGCGCATGCGTGGCGCGCTGGGTCTTTTTCGCGGATAGATAGCGATCGAGCACGGCCTGGCGCAGGCTGCCGTGCGAAAAGCGAATCAGCCCGCAGCGCTGAGCAAGCGCATCGCCCGCCGCCAACACTAGCGGCGCCCAGTAGGCGGTCGGCAGCGGTTGCCCGTGCTCGCCCATGAGATCGAGCAACTCGTTCTCCCCCAAGCCACGCCGCGCCGCCCACACGAGCATCAGCGCATCACGCACGAGCTGGGGGCGATGAAGATCGAAGTCCTCCTCGTAGCGCTCGAGGATCTTCTGATAGAGCTCGGCAACGGTCCTCGCCTCGAGGTAGTAGTCGGCCGGCTCGTCGAGCCTTCTATGCGATCCAAATACCCTGAGTTCATTGAGCAGGGCGCGCAGATACAGCGGGCTGGCGCACTGAGCGGCAGCGGCAACGTGCTCGGCACGGCTCGCGGGCCAGAAAACCTCGAAGCGCGCGAGGTACTCGGCGATGAATATACGGCGCTCATCGCCGCTCATGGGGTCGAGCGTGAGCGTCGGCCAGCCACGGCGCTCGAGCTCGCCCTGGGCGGGACCCGGCAGCGTCGATAGGACCAACCGCAGATTGGCGGGAATCAACGGCGGAAGCCACGCCAGTGCGGGCTCGGCGTCGGCGTCTTCGATAGCGTCCAACCCATCGATGACCAGCACGACTTTGCCGCGCGCCGCCGCCATGTGGAGCGCGTTGGCGAACGCCAAGCGCAGGGCTGCGGGTTTCGTCGGCGTCTGCGCCGCGGAGCCGAGGCCGCGGCGAAGCTCCCCGAGTATCCGCAGCAACAATGCAGTGCCGTCGGTGCTGGCCGGGGAAGCGCCAGCGAAATGCAGGATAACCTGCCGGTCCGGGAAACGCTTGCGGTACGTCTGCGCCCAGTAGGCAAGCAGCGCCGACTTCCCGGCTCCGGGTTCGCCCAGTATGGCGAGCGGAGGACCCTCTCCGGCGGCGTGGCTGTCGAGTCGGTCCAAATAGCTTTGGCGGACCACATATGCCGTCGTCAACGTGTCGCGAAACGCCTCGTGTTCCGCATGCTCCCGATCCAGGAAATCCGCCGGCGGCCGCGTCGGATAGGTAAGGTCGATCTCGCGCCACAAGTCTTCGAGAACCCACTTCCCAAACGTCTCCGGGTCCGGGTAGTCCTCGCGCACGCGCAACCCGCCGTCGCGGATACGCTGCTTGAGCCTGGCGATCTTGTCTTGTTGCTCGGGCGACGCGGAAATGAATTCTCGCCGCTGATCGAGCGCGACACGCTGCACGTACGCGGCGTCGCGGAAATAGAAGTAGGCGGGACGCGGCGGCACCACATGGCCCAGAGCACCACAGAGGATTTCGACCTCGGCCAGGCTTGAACCGAAACCCGCCTCGACCAGGCCCAGGCGGCCCCGCATCCATGCTGCGCTGACGCCATGCAGCAACTCGCCGTAGTGTTCGCCCAGCAATCCGACGAAGTAGTCGCACCTTTCGATCTCGGCCAGGCGCGCCGGCAGCAGATCACCGCGCGTTGCAAGCTCTTCGCTAGTCCCGAAACGGAAGTCGACCGCAACGAGATCCACATCGCGCTCCGCGCAGCGGCGCCGCAGTTCAGGAAAAACTTCGTTCGCCAGTTGCTCGCGCTCCGCGTGCATGTCGCGGTAGGTAGACGAGACGAATATCCGCACGACGCGCGACTGGGCCATCACTTCTGTGCTTACCTGCTGATCCATCAGCTCTGCCTCTGGTACCGGGCGCAGGCCCGATGTCATCTACGAAAAGCGGCGACCGTCACTGCTTCGGCGTTCGTCTTTGGCAGCGCCGGCGCGCGCGAAGCATGCCGTCACCATCCGCCCGACCGGAATGGACGGCGAATCGTAGCGCGAATCGAGTCCCAAAGCCCGGGCAGATGGCCGGAAGGCAAAGGAATGGGAAAGCCGGCATGTCGCCTGGCCGGTTGAAGTCAGAAACCGCGGAGTTCGCGGGAAGCGCCGCTTGTGTCTAGGAAACCCACATGCCTGCGAGCGGTCTTCGGATCCTTGGTCTCGCCGATGCGTTCGCCGGCTACGCGCCGGCTGGCGGGCCCAGACGGGCTCGGGGAACATTTGGACTGCCTGCTAGCGGCGCAGGGAATTGATGACCCCGTCTCGAACAGCCGATTGCACGTCGAGCGAACGAAGCATCTGCATGCTGTTGACGGTTGCGTTGATAACCGTCACGTTGTTGATGCTCTGATTGTTGAGCGTGTTCTGGACAACGGTGCCAATCGTCCCGGGAGTACCCACGACGCTCGCCGTATTGCCCGCGCCGTTTTGGACCAGACCGATGGTGCCGCTGGCAAGCGATTCCAACTGCGCCGCTTGTCCGCCCGAGAGATTCTGAAGGTCCTTGATATTGAGGCTGGTTGTCGTCACGAGCTGGCCGTTGATCAGAACCGCGCGCTCAATGCCCAGAGACACCTTGAGACCGCCGTCCATCTCGAATCCAGCGCGCATGCCGTCGAGCTGACTGTCGTCCAGCGCGACCAATGCACCACCGAGCGGATTGGCGACTTCCTCGTCTCGCTTTAGCGTTCCGGGTAGCGGGCGCGGCTGTACAGCAATACGTTGTTTAGCGTGCACATAGACA
>CAWGHV010000051.1:0-13512 GCA_963822375.1 uncultured beta proteobacterium
GGTAGAGTGCATCGAGCAGCAACATGGCGTCGCCGTCGCCGACTACCGAACGTGCGGCTGCGGGGGGCGAGGCGACGGGCATTCCGGCGGCGATGCCGAGTCCGCGCGCCAGCGGATGGTTGGCGAACACTATGGCGCTCGGCGCAGGCAGCTGCGCGGGCAGCGCACCCGCCCCCCACAACCAGAGCGAGTTGACGATGGGCTTGCCGGCGGCTTCGCGCGCCTGGTTGATCGGGTGATGGTGGAGCAACATCTGCGCTTCGTTGATCACGCGGCGCCAGCGCGGGCCTTCGGCGCCCGCGGGAAGAAACAGGTCGACCTTGCGTCCGGCCACATGGTCGAACGGGTGCGTTTCGACGGCGCTTGGCTGCGTCAGCCGCAGGTACCAGTGTGCCGGCGCGCTGGCATGGAATTCCCCGGCATCGCCCAGATGCTCGTTGATCGAGGCGATGATCTGTTCGGCTTCCCCCGGCGTTAGATCGAGTTCGTGCGCGCCGGCGAGCACCAGCGTGTCGCGGGCGAAGCGGAAATGCGCCGGGTCGGCGCACAGCCACGGCGAACGACCGGGATCGCCGCCCTCGCCAAGCAGCCGCAGCGCACCCCACGGCGCTTCGCCCCGATCCAGTCCGAAGTGCGCGGCGAGCCACTGTTCGAGACTGACGCCGGGGCGCCACTGCATGCTGCCGCGGCCGAGCAGGGTGGCAAGTGCGGGAAGATCGAGATTCTGCGTGACGCTGGAGAAGGAATCCGCAGGCCAGAGCAGGCCGGGAATGACGATGTGCAGGCGCATCGCGCGAGTCGCGGAACGGTGCGGGGCAGTGTAGCATACGCGGCCGATGCCCTATGAAATCCTCATCGGCCTGCGCTACACGCGCGCCAAGCGGCGCAAGGGCCGCAACCCCTTCATCTCCTTCATCTCGCTGATCTCCATGTTCGGCATCGCGCTGGGCGTGGCGGCGCTGATCGTGGTGCTGTCGGTGATGAACGGTTTTCAGAAGGAGCTGCGCCAGCGCATTCTCGGCGTCGCCTCGCACGCGCAGATTTCCGGCGCGAGCGGCGAGCTGTCCGACTGGCAGCGAAATGGCCGCCGCGGCGGCCGCGCAACCCGGACGTGCGAGGCCACCGCGCCCTACGTCTCGGCGCAGGGCATGCTGGCCTTCGATCAGGCTGGTGCGCGGCACGCTGGTGCGCGGCATCCTGCCGGAGGCCGAAGACAAGGTCGCCGACTTCGGCCGGCACATGAAAGCCGGGTCGCTGGCGGCGCTCGTGCCCGGCGAGTTCGGCATCGTCCTGGGTAGCGAACTGGCGCGCGCCTTGCAAGTCTTCCCCGGCGACAAGGTGACGCTGATCGCCCCACAGGGCTTGGTCACCCCGGCGGCAATCCTGCCGCGGCTCAAGCAGTTCAAGCGTCGTCGGCATGTTCGAGGCCGGCATGTTCGAGTTCGACTCGGGCCTGGCGCTGATCCATCTGCGCGACGCGCAAGCGCTCTACCGCATGGACGAGCGCGTCTCCGGCGTGCGCCTGAAGCTCGACGACCTGTTCGCCGCGCCGCGGGTGGGGCGCGAACTGGCGGGGCGGCTCGGCGGCGATGTCGTGATCTCCGACTGGACGCGCAGCCACGCCAATTTCTTCCGCGCCGTGGCGATCGAGAAGAACATGATGTTCATCATCCTCTTGCTGATCGTCGCGGTGGCGGCGTTCAACATCGTGTCGACGCTGGTCATGATGGTCACGGACAAGGAAGCCGACATCGCGATCCTGCGCACCCTCGGCGCCAGCCCGCGCAGCGTGATGGTGATCTTCATCGTTCAGGGCGTGATCATCGGCGTGGTCGGCCTGCTGCTTGGCGTCGTCGGCGGCATCGTGCTCGCCAACAATCTGGACGTGCTGATCCCGCTGATCGAGAAGCTCTCCGGCACCGAGTTGTGGAGCAAGGAGGTGTACTACATCAGCGAGCTGCCTTCCGAGGTGCAGTTGCCCGATGTTCTTGTCATCACCGGGATCGCCTTCCTGCTGTCGCTCGTCGCCACGCTGTACCCGAGCTATCGCGCGGCGCGGGTCAATCCGGCCGAGGCCTTGCGCTATGAATGAGCGGCGCGGCGCGGGAGTCGCCGAGGCCCCGGGCGGCACGAGCGAGAGCGTCGTCCTTTCCTGCCGCGGCCTGCGCAAGACCTTCGTTCAGGGAAAAACCGAAGTGCCGGTGCTGCTGGGCGTGGATCTCGAAGTGCGGCGCGGCGAGCGGCTCGCCATCGTCGGCGCCTCGGGTTCTGGCAAGAGCACTCTGCTGCATCTGCTCGGCGGACTCGAACCGCCCACCGGCGGCGACGTGACGCTCTTGGGCAGGGATCTGTTCCGCGTCGGCGAGGGCGAACGCGGCCGGCTGCGCAACGAGGCGCTCGGGTTCGTCTATCAGTTTCACCACCTGCTGCCGGAGTTCAGCGCCTTGGAGAACGTGGCGATGCCGCTGCTGATCCGCCGGCTCGATCGCGCCGAAGCGCAGGCGCGCGCCACCAAGCTGCTGAAAGACGTTGGGCTCGGCCACCGCGTCGCGCATCGGCCGGCCGAACTTTCGGGCGGCGAGCGCCAGCGTACCGCCATCGCCCGCGCCTTGGTCACCGGGCCGGCGTGTGTACTCGCCGACGAGCCGACCGGGAATCTGGATCGTCATACCGCGCAGACCGTGTTCGACCTGATGCTCGCGCTCAACGCCGCGCTCGGCACCAGCATCGTGCTGGTGACCCACGATCAGGAACTGGCGGGGCGGGCGCAGCGCGTGCTGCATCTCGATGACGGGGTGCTCTGGGAGCAGCGCTGAAATCTCAGACCAGCACGACGGTGTCGGAGTGGCGCCCAACGGCGGGGTCGGCGGTGAGCAGGCGCATCGGTTCGGCAAGCGCCTGCGCGACGAGGATGCGATCGACGGGATCCTTGTGGTGCGAGGGCAGGCCGGCGAGCACTTCGGCATTCGCGCCGGTGACGGGCAATTCGTCGTAACCGCTGGCATGCACCGCCGAGCGCATCTGCGACAGGTCGGTTTCGATCTTTCCCTGGCTCGCCTTGATCGCCAGTTCCAGATACGAGGCGGCGCTCACGGCGACGTCGCTGCCGCGGTCGAGAATCATCGACTTCGCCTTGCCCAGCCGCGCGTCGCCCGACAGCGCCCACAGCAGGACATGGGTATCGAGGAGGATTCTCATGCGTCGATGCCGAAATCGCGTAGTTCGTCGGCGGACAGTGGTGCGTCGAAATCATTCGGCACGGCAAGCTTTCCCTTGAGTAGGCCGACTCTCCGTGTGCGACCTTCCCTTGCCAGCGGAACGAGCCGCGCCACTGGCCTGCCGGCCTTGGCGATGACGATTTCGTCGCCGGCGGCGGCGTCCTCGACCAGCCGCGAAAGATGGGTCTTTGCTTCATGAATGTTGACGGTACTCATGCATGCCTCCTGGAGAACTTGGTCTAACCTGGTCCATCCCGGTTGCGCGATCACGATGATTTCGGTTGGCGGGACGGAACCGGCGAAGCTGATTCAGGCCTGCCCGAGTATCAGGAATACGCTGGCTTTGCGCTCGATCGGCGGGGTGCCTGCGCGGCGCCAGCCCTCGACCGAGCGGGTCACTACCTGCTCGTCGGGCAGCGTTAGTTGGCTTGCCACGCAGAGCAAGGTGGACGGCGCGCAGGCGCTCGTCAGCGCGTCGAACAGCGCGGCGTTGCGGTAGGGTGTCTCGATGAAGATCTGCGTGCGGCCGGTGTGCGCGGATTCAGCCTCCAGCTCGCGAATCCTGTCGCGGCGTTGCGGGTCGCGGATCGGCAGGTAGCCGTGAAACTCAAAGCCTTGCCCGTTGAGCCCGGAGGCCATCAGCGCGAGCAGGATCGACGACGGACCCACCAGCGGCACGACGCGCAGCCCGAGTTCATGGGCGCGGCGGACCAGCTCCGCGCCGGGGTCGGCGATTGCGGGGCAGCCGGCCTCGCTCACGACGCCAGCCGAGGTTCCCGCTAGCAGCGGTTGCAGCAGTTCATCCCAATCCTGGGGCGAAGCCCTTTGCGGCATCGCGGCAATGCGGATTTCGCGTAGCGGCCGCTGAAGGCCCAAGCGCCTGAGTTCCGCCCGCGCCGACTTGGCGTTCTCGACGATGAAGTAGTCCAGCCAGCAGGCGGTATCGCGCGTGTGCGCCGGCAGGCTCCGTTCCCACGGGCCGGGGCCGAGACCGGCGGGTATCAGGTAGAGAACTCCTGCTGCCAAGGCGCGGTGCGGCGGGCGCGGCGGTCAGGGCACCGCCACGCCGGCGCGGCGCAGCAGTTCGCACAGCGCGATGAGCGGCAGCCCGATCAGCGCATTCGGATCGTTGCCGCGTATGTATTCAAGCAGGCTGATGCCGAGCCCTTCGGCCTTGGCGCTGCCGGCGCAATGATAAGGCTGCTCGCGTTCCAGGTAGCGTTCGATCTCGGTGTCGGTGAGCGCGCGAAAACGCACCTCGGTGGCTTCGGCGCGCAGCGCGTGGCTGCCGGTGGCGTTGTCGAACAGGCATACGGCGGTGTGGAAGACGACTGCATGGCCACGCATGGCGCGCAGTTGCGCTGCCGCCCGTTCATGCACCAGCGGCTTGTCGAAGATTTGGCCATCGCGGTGCGCAACTTGGTCGCTGCCGATGATGAGCGCGCCGGGAAAGGCCGGAGCGACTGCGGCCGCCTTTGCCAGCGCCAGCCGCTCGGCCAACGCGCTCGGGGTTTCGGCGCCAAGCGGCGTCTCGTCGACCAGCGGGTCCGCGGTCTCGAAGGGCAGACCCAGGCGCCGCAGAAGCTCGCGCCGGTAGAGCGAGGTCGATGCGAGGACCAACTGGCGTGACATCATCATTGCTGGCGCGGGCCGTGGAACGCTTGGGAGGGAGGGCGCTGGCGCCCGCTTGCAAACCTGAAGCAAAGCGGGAGGCGCGTGACGCTTTGACAGCTAAGACCCGAGATAATATCATCCGCCGCTTATGTCGCAACGGGGCCACGTCATCGATGGCGGCGAGTTCGCGCGCTCTGGCGGTTTCCTCGATGGATTACTCGATGTTGCGGCTTGTCCTCGGCTCGGCGAGGTGCTGGCGGATGCAGGCGCGGCGGTGTCCTACAGCCTGCGTGGCGAGGTGCGAAGTGGCGGGGATCTGTTCCTTGTCCTGCGGATAGACGGCGAGTTGCGGCTGCGCTGCCAACGCTGTCTTGGCGCGCTTGAGTTTCCGTTGCAGCTAACAAGCCGGTTGCGCTTGGTGCCACCCGGCGCGCCGTGGCCGGACACGGACCTGAGCGACGATGCTTACGACGCGATCGCGCTCGAACAAGCGCTCGACGTGTCGTCCTTGGTCGAAGAAGAGATTGTGTTGGCCCTGCCTTTGGCGCCTCGTCACGATGTGTGTGCCGCGCCGATGACTGCCAGCGCTGCACCAGCCAGGTTGCCGCTCGGCGCGCTCGCCGAATTGAAGCGGCGCGGGCGGCGGAGCGAAGATTGCTAACTTACCGGAGTTAACGTCATGGCAGTCCAGCAAAACAAGAAGTCGCCCTCCAAGCGAGGCATGCATCGCGCTCACGATTTTCTGGGAAATCCGCCCCTGGCTGTGGAGCCGACGACCGGCGAGGTGCATTTGCGCCACCACATCACGCCGAACGGGTATTACCGCGGCAAGAAAGTCGTCAAGACCAAGGGTGATTAGATTCCTCGGCCCGCGGACTTCAATGCCTTCGAGCCCACTTGGCGCGATCGGCACCGCCGCCGCGATGCTCGCGGTCGAGTGCTGAATAGTCTGCAACCTGCCCCGGCATGAAGCTCAGCATCGCCATCGACTGCATGGGCGGCGACCATGGCCCGGCCGTGACTATCCCGGCCGCGATCGCCTTTCTGCGCCATGAACAGGAGGCTGCGGTGACGCTGGTCGGCCGCGGCGAAGCGATCGAGCCATTGGTGGCCGCGGTGCGTGCGGAGTTCGGCGCCCGGCTCGATGTGCGCCCGGCAGGCGAGGTGGTGGAAATGCACGATCCACCATTGCAGGCATTCCGGCGCAAGAAGGATTCGTCGATGCGCGTGGCGGTCGATCTGGTCAAATCGCGCGACGCACAAGCCGCCGTTTCCGCCGGCAACACCGGCGCGCTGATGGTGATCTCGCGCTTCGTCCTCGATACGCTGCCCGGCATCGAGCGACCGGCGATCGCGACGGTCCTTCCCACTTTGCGTGGCCGCACCTACGTGCTCGATCTGGGCGCCAACGTCGACTGCACGCCGGCGCATCTAGTGCAATTCGGCATCATGGGGGCAATGCTGGTCGCGGCCGTCGAGCACAAGGAGCGGCCCAGCGTCGGGCTGCTCAATATCGGCGAGGAAGAAATCAAGGGCAACGAGACGGTGAAGCAGGCCGGCGAGCTGCTGCGCCAGAGCGGGCTCAATTTCCACGGCAACGTCGAAGGCGACGATATCTACAAGGGGACGACGGACGTAGTGGTGTGCGACGGCTTCGTCGGCAATGTCGCTCTCAAGACTTCGGAAGGCTTGGCGCAGATGCTGGCGACGTTCCTGCGCGAGGAATTTGGCCGCAATCTGCTGACCCGGCTTGGGGCATTGGTGGCGATGCCCGCGCTGAAGGGATTCAAGAAACGGATCGATCACCGCCGCTACAACGGCGCGAGCCTGTTGGGTTTGCGCGGCGTCGTGGTGAAGAGCCACGGCGCGGCCGATGCTTACGCCTTCGAACAGGCTTTGCATCGGGCCGCGGAGCAGGTTCGCAACAATCTGATCGAGCGCATCAGCGAACGCATGGTGCACAAGGAAGCGGCATGAGCTTTGCACGAATCATCGGAACCGGGAGTTATTTGCCGGGAGCCCCGGTGACCAACGCCGATCTGGTGGCGCGCGGGGTGAATACTTCCGACGAGTGGATCGTCGAGCGCACCGGCATCCGCGAACGCCATTTCGCGCCGCCGGAACAGGTCGTCAGCGACCTCGGCTGCGAGGCCAGCCGCGCCGCGATCGACGCCGCGGGCATCGAGCCGAGCAAGATCGACCTGATCATCTTCGCGACCTCGACACCGGACTACATTTTTCCCAGCGCGGCGTGCATCATGCAAGCCAAGCTCGGCATTCCGATGGCCACGGCATTCGACGTGCAGGCCGTATGTAGCGGCTTTGTCTATGCACTCTCGATAGCGGAGAAGTTCATCCGCTCGGGTAGCCATCACTGCGCGCTGGTGGTCGGCGCCGAAGTGTTCTCGCGCATCCTGGATTGGGACGACCGTGGCACTTGCGTGCTGTTCGGCGACGGCGCCGGCGCAGTCGTCGTCGAGGCCGCCGAGGAACCGGGTATTCTCGCCTCCGCGCTGCACGCCGACGGCCGCTATGCCGGTATCTTGTCGGTGCCGGGCCAGGTCTGCTCGCGGCAAAGTTACCGGCTCGCCGTTTCTGCAAATGGACGGACAGGCGGTGTTCAAGTTCGCCGTCAAGGTGCTCGGAGATGTTGCCGAGGAGGTCATGACGCAGGCCGGGATGCAGCGGGATCGCGTGAATTGGGTGATTCCGCATCAGGCGAACATCCGCATCCTGCAGGCCACCGCCAGGCGCATCGGCGTTCCGATGCAAAAAGTCGTCACCACTGTCGAGCACCATGGCAACACCTCGGCGGCTTCGGTGCCGCTGGCGTTGGACATCGCGGTGCGCGATGGGCGTGTGCGTCGCGGCGACATCGTGCTGCTCGAAGGCGTCGGCGGCGGCTTTACCTGGGGCGCCGTGTTGCTCGCGTTCACCTAATTTCATTCGCACTCCTAGCTGCAACTGGCCATGAAAAAAATCGCTCTCGTTTTCCCCGGCCAAGGCTCCCAGTCGGTCGGCATGATGAATCACTATGGTGATCCGGCGACATTGCGCCGCACCTTCGAGGAAGCCTCCGAGGCGCTCGGCCGCGACCTTTGGCACCTGATCGCCGATGGTATGCCGGATGTGTTGAGCCAAACCGTCAACACGCAGCCGATCATGCTGGCGGCCGGCGTTGCCGTATATCGGGAATGGGTCGAGCGCGGCGGAATCGAGCCGAGCATCGTTGCCGGTCACAGCCTGGGCGAGTACACGGCGCTGGTCGCCGCGGGGGCGCTCACCTTCCGCGAGGCGCTGCCGCTGGTGCAGTTTCGCGCGCATGCGATGCAGGACGCGGTGCCCGCGGGCGTCGGCGCGATGGCGGCTGTGGTGGGCCTGGACGATGAGGCGGTGCGCAAGCTGTGCGCAGCCGCGGCGCGCGGACAGGTGATCGATCCCGCCAACTTCAACGCACCGGACCAGATCGTAGTCGCCGGCCACGCCGCCGCGGTCGTGCGTGCGATGGAGGCAGCCAAGGCCAGCGGGGCCAAGCGCGCGGTGATGCTCAACGTGAGCGCGCCGTTTCATTGCGCGCTGATGGCGCCTGCGGCAGAGCGCCTGAAGGCCCGGCTCGCGCGTATCGAAGTGCGCCCGCCGCAGATCCCGGTTTTGCAGAACGTCGATGTTCGACCTTATGCGGAATCGGCGCTGATCAAGGACGCCTTGGTGCGCCAAGCGCACTCGCCGGTACGCTGGGTAGAAACCGTGCGCGCGATGGTGGAGCAGGGCGTTACGCACATTTACGAATGCGGCCCAGGCAAGGTGCTATGGCCGCTTTGCAAGCGTATGTACGGCTCCTTGATCGGCGGCACGCTGGTCGATCACTCCACGCTGGACGCGGCCATCGCCGAGACTCGATGAACGACGCCGATTCGCTGGCGGATCAAGTCGCGCTGGTAACCGGGGCAAGTCGCGGAATCGGCCGCGCGATCGCGCTGGAGTTGGGCGCCCGCGGCGCGACGGTGGTCGGCACCGCCACCACTGAAGCGGGGGCGTCGGCGATACGAGATGCGCTTGACAGTCGCGGAATCCGCGGCTTCGCTGCGGTGCTCGACGTCGTCGATGCGGCGGCCTGCGCCGCGCTCATCGAGGACATCGACAAGCGCTGCGGCTCGATCTCGATACTGATCAACAATGCGGGCATCACGCGCGACAACCTCGCCCTGCGCATGAAGGACGCGGAATGGGACGAGGTCGTGGAGACCAATCTCAGGGCGGTGTTCAGGCTCTCGCGCGCGGTCATACGCGGGATGATGAAGGCGCGTTTCGGGCGCATCATCAACGTCACCTCGGTCGTCGCCGATGCCGGCAATCCGGGCCAGGCGAACTATGCCGCCGCGAAGGCCGGCGTCGCCGGCATGGCGCGTGCGCTGGCGCAGGAATTGGGCAGCCGAAACATCACCGTGAATTGCGTGGCGCCGGGCTTCATCGACACTGATATGACGAAGGGCTTGGCCGAGGCGCAGCGCGAGGCGCTGCTGGCACGGATTCCGGTGGGCCGCTTGGGTACATGTGAAGAAGTGGCGAATGCGGTGGCGTTTCTCGCCTCGCCTGGAGCGGGCTACATTACGGGGACGACTCTACACGTCAATGGCGGGATGTACATGGCTTAGCGGGCGCTAGGGTAGGGTATTTCTGCTACACTTCACAGGTTTTTTTATCGTCGGATTTGCAGACTAGGGAAGGAGCGATAGATGGAGAACATCGAACAACGCGTCAAGAAAATTGTCGCCGAGCAGCTTGGCGTCAATGAGTCTGAGATCAAGACCGAATCCTCGTTCGTCGACGACCTCGGCGCGGACTCGCTCGATACCGTGGAACTGGTGATGGCTCTGGAGGAAGAGTTCGAGTGCGAGATTCCGGACGAAGAAGCGGAGAAGATCACCACGGTTCAGCAAGCAATCGATTACATCAACGCGAACGTCAAGAAAGCCTAATCCGGCCCAACTAGACTATCGAGGAGGCGCAGTTGGCCCGTCGCAGAGTCGTCGTCACCGGCCTCGGGATCATCTCGCCGGTGGGAAACACGGTAGAGCAGGCCTGGGACAACATTACGAACGGTCGCTCGGGTATCGCGCGCATCACGCGCTTCGATGCGGCAGCGTTTCCGACCCAGATCGCCGGCGAGGTGAAGGACTTCGATGTCACGAAGTACTTGTCCGCGAAGGAAGCCCGGCGCTACGACATTTTCATACACTATGGGCTGGCTGGCGCCGTCGATGCGCTGGCCGACGCCGGCATCGACAAACAACCCGCCGACGCTGAACGCATCGGTATTTGCATCGGCTCGGGCATCGGCGGATTGCCGATGATCGAGGAAACGCGCGATGCGGTGCGCGAAGGCGGACTGCGCAAGATTTCGCCGTTCTTCATCCCGGGTTCGATCATCAACATGATCGCCGGCGTGCTGTCGATCAACTATGGTTTCAAGGGACCGAATCTGGCATCGGTGAGCGCCTGTGCGACGTCGAACCATGCGATCGGCGAGGCCCAGCGTTTGATCGAGTACGGCGACGCCGACGTCATGGTCGCGGGCGGCGCCGAGTCAACGGTATGTCCTTTGGGGATCGGCGGCTTCTGCGCGGCACGTGCGTTGTCGTCGCGCAACGATGACCCGGCGGCCGCCAGCCGTCCCTGGGACACCGGGCGCGACGGGTTCGTTCTTGGCGAAGGCGCCGGCGTTCTGGTGCTCGAGGAGTACGAGCACGCGCGCGCCCGAGGCGCAAAGATCTACGCCGAAATGATCGGCTACGGCATGAGTGCCGATGCATTCCACATTACCGCGCCGTCCGAGGATGGCGAAGGCGCCGCGCGCAGCATGGCGAATGCGCTGCGCAATGCGCAGACGAACGCGGACGAGGTGGCCTACGTCAATGCCCATGGCACTTCGACGCCGCTGGGCGATATCGCCGAGACGATGGCGGTGAAGCGCTGTTTCGGCGATCACGCGAAGCGCCTTGCGATGAGTTCGACGAAGTCGATGACCGGCCATTTGTTGGGCGCTGCGGGGGGCATCGAGGCGCTGTTTGCGGTGCTCGCGGTACAGCGCCAGGTGGCGCCGCCGACGATCAACCTCGTGGATCGGGATCCTCAATGCGATTTGGATTACGTGGCCAACACCGCGCGTCCGATGAAAGTTCAAGTCGCGATTTCCAACGCGTTCGGCTTCGGCGGCACCAACAGCACCCTGGTGTTCCGGCGCGTCTGAGTATGCGCAAGGCATGGCGCCGCGGCCATGCTCGCTCCCGTTGATCTCGATCTGCGGCCATCGCGCCTGATGGCGGCGTATCTGTCGTGTCTCTACGCGGCCGCCCTGGCGAGCCTGGCGCCGCTAAGCGTGCCGGCGTGGCTCAAGTTCGTCGCAATCCTTCCCTTGGGCTGGTCGGCGCTGCAAGCGCTGCGCAAGCACGCTTGGCGCTCGGCGCCGGATGCCGTTGCCGCGCTGCGGCTACAAGCGGATGGGTCGATCGAGCTTCGCCGACGCGGCGGCGAGACCGAGGCGGCGCTGGTCGAACCCACGAGCACTTTGCTGCCGTTCGTTGTCGTTATGCACCTGCGGCCGGTGCGAGGGCGCGGGCGCTGTACCGTGGTCCTTGCGCCGGATGCACTTAGCGGCGAGCAGTTGCGGTCTTTGCGCGTGTGGTTGCGCTGGCAGGCTGATCCCAGCGGGCGGGTTTGAGCGGATTGCGCAGCACCGTATTGCGGGCGACCGGCAGCAGATGGGGATAGTTGCGGCTGAAGTGGAGTCCGCGGCTCTCGCGCCGCCGCAGCGCGCAGCGCACGATGAGTTCGGCCGAGAGCACCAGGTTGCGCAATTCGATGAGGTCGTTGCTGACGCGGAAGTTGACGTAGTACTCGTCGATCTCCCGGCGCAGAAGCTGAATGCGGTGCTGTGCCCGCTGCAGTCGCTTGTCGGTGCGTACGATGCCGACATAGTCCCACATGAAGCGGCGGAGTTCTTCCCAGTTGTGCGAGATGACGATTTCCTCGTCGGCATCGGTCACGCGGCTCTCGTCCCAGGGCGGCAGTTCATTTGGTTCCTGGGGCGGCGTGGCAAGAATGTCCTGTGCCGCAGCGTCGGCGAGAACCAGGCATTCGAGCAAGGAGTTGCTGGCCAGACGATTGGCGCCGTGCAGACCGGTCCATGCGGTTTCGCCGACCGCATGCAGGCGTGGGACATCGGTACGGGCGCGCAGATCGGTGACGACTCCGCCACAGGTGTAGTGGGCGGCCGGGACGACCGGGATCGGCTGGTGCGCCATGTCGATGCCCAACTCCAGGCAACGCTTGTGAATCGTGGGAAAGTGCTCGACCAGGAAGGCGGCCGGCTTGTGCGTCATATCGAGGAAAACGCAGTCCAGTCCGCGTTTCTTCATCTCGAAGTCGATAGCGCGTGCCACGATATCGCGCGGCGCCAGTTCGGCGCGCGCATCGTGGTCCGGCATGAAGCGGGCGCCGTCGGGCAGGCGTAGAAGGCCTCCCTCGCCGCGCAGGGCTTCGCTGATGAGGAAAGATTTGGCGTGCGGATGGTAGAGGCAGGTCGGATGAAACTGGATGAACTCCATGTTGGCCACGCGACATCCAGCGCGCCAGGCCATCGCGATGCCATCGCCGGTGACGGTATCGGGGTTGGTGGTGTAGAGGTAGACCTTGCCCGCGCCGCCGGTCGCCAGGACCGTGTTGGCGGCAGCAAACGTCTCTACCCGCTCGTTTTCGATGTCCAGCACATAGGCGCCCAGACAGCCCGCGTTGGGTCGGCCGACCCTTTTTCCCGCGATCAGGTCGATCGCGATGTGTTGTTCGAAGATGTGGATGTTGGGGTGCCGGCGTGCCTTTTCAGTCAGCGTCTCTTGTACGGCGAATCCAGTGGCATCGGCGGCATGAATCACCCGACGGTGGCTGTGTCCGCCTTCGCGTGTCAGGTGATAGCCGAGCGCCGCATTGGCGTCGCGCGTAAAGGGCACGCCTTGCGCGATGAGCCATGCGATGGCGGCGCGGCCTTGTTCGACGATGTGGCGAGTGCTGCGGGGATCGCAGAGTCCGGCGCCGGCGTTCAGCGTATCGGTGATGTGCGCTTCGATCGAGTCGCGTGAATCGAGGATGTTGATTCATCAAATTTCTAGAGGAGAATAATCGTTTATGCCACCATCATAAGGCTAGATCTCTTTCGTTACTTTTCCTTTAACCTCCTGCTACTCGTTGAACATTCCGAAATATTACTACCGCGATTATCTTTGACGGACGATCGTAAGATGTTACTGCCATTACTATTGATTATCGTTTGATCATTAACCAATCTCTTGTTGTCTCGTCGTGCTTGCCGTAGATTCTGTGCTTCTCGATGAAAATCCAACCCATGCATCATTTATCTTCTCTATTGTTGTCGACAGAAAATCTTGTGTATGATTCATTGTTTGGATCGATTATCCTACAGTTATAGAGATGCAAAATAGTAAGAGTTGAAGATGACAATGTGATATCTATGATCTGAACTTCATGTTGTAGAAATCACAGGTTGAAGCATCATTATTATTTTATATGGGAAGTGAAAGAAGTTTGAAGTTGATAAAATATGTCATCGTGTCGTCGTCATGGTCGATAATCTCATAGAACGCCATCATACATAAGTACGGTATGA
>CAWGHV010000052.1:0-9525 GCA_963822375.1 uncultured beta proteobacterium
GAGTCGAGCCCGCCGCTCAGGTGGGCACCCGGTGCGTCGTAGCCCTGGGTACATTGTCTGACCGAATCGAAAAAGTAGGAACGGAACAATTCTATATACTCTTCTTCGCGGTTAATAGACCCGTACCGGGCCGGATCGACCTTCCAGAGCACCGCTGCTCACCCCTATCTTTATGAATGGTCAGTTGGTGGGCGGGCAGCGCGGCCTTGACGTTTTTATAAAAGGTGCGCTCTTCAAAACTCCCGGCGCTATTTTGGGGTACCAGAAAATGGCGGATTTTGCCGTAATCGAGCGATGGGGTAAAGGTAGGGAGGTGGCTGATTCGGTTGGCAAACGCAAAATAAGAGCCGGGCTGGTCGTCTGGGGATTCACCGCGGGCGTGATCTCGGGACTGCTGAGTGCGCTCGAATGGGATGAGCCGTGGGATACATCGAACGTCGTCCCGTTGGCGGACGCATGAATCTCATCGACGTACTGCTGCTGATTTCGCTGCTCTTCGCTTTCTCACGTGGCTGGCATGTAGGGATCATCCGAGGGGTTTGCGGATTTGCGGGACTGGTGCTTGGCGGTTGGGTCGCACTGCAGACCATCCCAATTGCCCTCGACGTGTTCTCGTTGTCCACGGGGTGGCGGCTCATCGGCTGGTGGTAGCGGTTGTCTTTGGCTTCGCAATGCTCGGGCAGGCCACCGGCTTTGCAATCGGGGGTGCGATACGCAAGACGCTCAGTTGGTCCCCCATCCGACTGGTGGACTCAATACTCGGCACAGCTTTCCGCCTCTGTTCGTGGGCGCTGATCGTGTGGCTGCTTTCATCCGCGATGGCGTACCTGCCAGACCGTGGCATCGTGCATCAGGTTCGCACATCTGAAATCGTGACCACGCTGGATGCCTATGCGCCGGAAGCCGCGGACCGCGCGACTTCGGCACTTCGAAACCTCTTCCGTGATTCGCGGTTCCCTCAGGTGTTTGCCCGACTCTCGCCACAGCCCACCAATTCAGTTGCTCCCGCGGATGCTTCGGTCGTCGATGACCCAGAAGTTCGCGCTTCCTACGCATCGGTTTTCAAGTCACGCCCACGCGCGACGGCAAGCCCGTCGCCAACCGGGTCGAAGCCGGCAAGCGGCCGTTGTCTTCCATGGCGCCGACGATGGTGTTCGACCACAGCGGCAGACTGGTCGCGGTGGTCGGTTCGCCGGGCGGGTCGCGCATCATCAACTACGTGGCGAAGTCGCTGGTGGCCTTGATCGACTGGGGGCTCGCGCCGAGCGCGGCTGTCGCTTTGCCACATTTCGGCAGCCGCAACGGCCCCACCGAACTGGAGGTCGGAACCGCCGCCGCGCTTCTGCGGCCTGAACTCGAGCGCAGGGGACATCAGGTCGATGTGCGCGACATGACCAGCGGGATGCATGTCATCGTGCGTAGCGCACGCGGCTGGAGCGGCGCGGCCGATCCGCGCCGCGAGGGCAGCGCGGGCGGGGAATGAGCACCATCCGCGGCGGTATGCGTGAGCTGCGATATTCAGCGCGTGTCGTCCAACAGGCCGCGAACGATGCGTGCCATCGTGGCGTTGACCTGGAAATGTTGTTCGAGCAAACTCAGGATGGCCGCGGCGCACGCCAGGCTGCGGTCGTAGCCCTGCACGAAGTCCGGCAAGCGCCGCGCCAATGCAGGATATCGTTGCTCGAAGCGCCGCTCTTGGGCGAAGACATCCCGATCGCCGGGTGCTTCCGCTTCGATGAGCGGTGCCAGATCGAGGAGGCGATCCAGCGCATGGTTCTGGATCAATCGCGCGGCCGAAAGCCTCTCGCCGCGGTGATGGCGGCACAGGCCGACATACAGATTGGTGAGCGCCTCGCCGACCAGCCATTCGACCGGTCGCGGTGCCGGCGGCGCCGTGGGCCGAGCGGGAGCGGAGATCGCAGGGTCCACGTCCGGACGTTTCCACACGATGCGCCCCGGGGCGAACGGGATCGCATTCAGCTCCTCCGGCTCGAAAACCGCGAACTCGCAGAACACCTCGTCGTCGAACAGCAGCTTGTAGCCGTCGATGGTGTTGCGGAAGCAGAAGGCGATCGGGCGGATCGAACTCAGCCAATCCAGGTCGTCCATGAACCGTGATTTGAACCCGCGCTCGACGATGGCGAAGAAATCGAGATCGGAGTACTCGTCGAGGCGGCCGATTTCGTTCCCTACCGAACCTAAGCCGATCAGGGCGACGCCATGTCCGGTCTGTTCCAGCGAACGGCCGATGGCGTCCAGGCGTGCCAGAAGGAGATGTCGCTTGTCCATGAGTGACTGGAGGCGGGAGTCGGGAAGGATAACGCAGCCGAGTCGGCGTTGTGGGAGCGGCGGGGATGCCGCTCCCACAACGACAGCAGGCGACCGCTCAGGCACCGCCTGGATTTCGGTTGTATAGACGCACGCTCGCCCCGCCGCCCCGATAATGAACACTCTGCGCCTCTCCTGGACCATGCTCCTGCGCGATTTGCGCGCGGGGGAGTTGCGCCTGCTTGGCATCGCGATGCTGGTCGCAGTTGCCAGCCTCACCAGCGTCAGTTTCTTCACCGACCGCGTGCAGCAGTCCTTGTCGCGCGAAGCCAATCAGCTTTTGGGCGGCGATCTGCTGCTGGCGTCCGACCATCCGTGGAAGCCGGATTTCGCGAACGAGGCGCGGCGGCTGGGCTTGCAGGCACTGACCAGCACCATGTTTACCAGCATGGCCAGCGCCGGTAGCAATGCCCAGCTCGCCGGCGTCAAGGCGGTCGAGCCGGGCTATCCGCTGCGCGGGGTGCTGCGCACGGCGCCGGCGCTGAATCAGCCCGACGCGGAGGTGCGGACGATCCCCGAGCGGGGCGAAGCCTGGCTCGACGAACGCCTCAGCGCCGCGCTCGGGGTCGAGCGCGGCGATACGCTGCAACTGGGCGATGCCCGCTTGCGGGTCGCCGCGGTGCTGACCTTCGAATCCGACCGCGGTGCCAATTTCTTCAGCTTCCTGCCGCGCCTCATGTTCAATGCCGGCGATCTGCCTGCGACCGGGCTGATCCAGGTCGGCAGCCGCGTCACCTACCGCCTCCACATCGCCGGGGCGCCACAGGCGATACAGACTTTTCAGGCCTGGGCCAAACCGCGGCTCGGCCGCGGCGAGTCGCTCGAGAGTATCGACAACGCGCGGCCCGAAATCCGCAGCGCGCTCGACCGCGCGCAGCGCTTCCTGCGGCTGGCCTCGCTGCTGGCGGTGGTGCTCGCGGCGGTCGCGGTGGGGCTTTCGGCGCGCCGCTTTATGCAGCGCCACATCGACGGCTGCGCGGTCATGCGCTGCCTGGGCGCGCGGCAGTCGCAGCTCACCCGGCTGTACTTCAGCGAGTTCCTGATCTTCGGCGCCGTCGCGGCGGCGCTCGGCTGCGCGCTCGGCTACGGCGTGCAGGCGCTGCTGGTCGGCATGCTCGGCGATCTGATGCCCGGCAGTCTGCCGGCGCCCTCGCCGCGGCCGCTCGGCTATGGTTTTGCCGTCGGGCTGACGCTGCTCATCGGCTTCGTCGCGCCGCAATTGCTGCGGCTCGCCAACGTGCCTACGCTGCGCGTGCTGCGGCGTGAATTCGGCCAACTGGCGCCGATGACCGTCGCCACCTACGTCATGGGCATAGGCACGCTGATCCTGCTGATGCTCTGGATTGCCGAGGATCTGACTCTTGGCTTATGGGTCGTGGGCGGGTTCGTAGCAGCCTTTAGCGTGTATGCGTTGGCGGCGCGAGTGTTCATCGCGCTGCTCGGGCGCTTGCGCAAGCGCGGCGGCGTGGCCGGCGGCGGCTGGCGTTACGGGCTCGCGTCGCTGCGGCGCCGGCTCGGCGGTTCGGTGGTGCAGTCGGTGGCGTTGGGAATCGGCATCACGGCGATTCTGCTGCTCACGCTTACGCGCAACGATCTGCTGGCCAATTGGCGCCAGAGCGTCCCGCCGGACGCGCCCAATCGATTCGTCATCAACATCCAGCCCGACCAGCGCGAATCGGTGGAGGCCTTCTTCGCCACACAGGGACTATCTACACCGAATATCGAGCCGATGGTGCGCGGGCGACTGGTGGCGATCAACGGGCAGCCGATCGACAGCAGCGCCTTCGATGGCGACCGCGGCCAGCGGCTGGTCGAACGCGAGTTCAACCTGTCCTACATGGTCGAGCTGCCCGACGGAAATTCGGTGGTGGCGGGGCGGTGGTTCGATCCGCAGAAGCGCGACCCGCAGTTTTCCGTCGAGTCCGGGTTGGCGCGCACGCTCGGCTTGAAACTGGGCGACACCCTGCGCTTCGACGTTGCCGGCAACATCGTCGACGCACCGGTCACCAGCCTGCGCCGCCTCAACTGGGATTCGATGAAGGTGAATTTCTTCGTCATCGCGCCGCCCGGCGTGCTCGACGACTTTCCCACCAGCTTCATCACCGCCGTGCATATGCCGGCGGAGCAGCAGGGGCTGGTCAACAAGCTGGTCGCGCAGTTTCCCAATCTGACGGTGATCGATGTCGCCGCGGTCATGCGCCAACTGCAAAGCGTGATCGATCGGCTGGCGCAGGCGGTGCAGTTCATATTCCTGTTCGCGCTCGCCGCCGGCCTGCTCGTGCTGTTCGCGGCGCTCGAATCCACACACGACGAGCGCGGCTACGAGCTGGCGGTGATGCGCACGCTGGGCGCGCGCAATCCGCAACTGCGCGCCGCGCTGATCGCCGAGTTCGCCGCGCTCGGCGCGATCGCAGGTCTGGTCGCCGGTATCGGTGCGACCGCCATCGGCTACTGCTTGGCGCACTATGTTTTCAAGTTGCCCTACGTGCCGAGCTGGGAGGCGATCGTCTTCGGCTTTCTCGGTGGGGTAATCGGCGTCACGCTCGCCGGATTGGCGGGCACCGCGAAGACGCTGCGCGTGCCGGCGCTGCAAAGCCTGCGCGCGCTTTCCTGATCGTCCGGGCGGCATCCAGCCTCGTTGATACCAACATTCTGGTCCTCCGTTTCGACTCTCGTTTTCCGGCAAAGCAGATGCGCGCGAGCGCGCTGCTTCGCCAGGGAATCGTAGACGCGTCGCTTGTTGTCCCTTGCCTGTACCGTCCTGGGCAGTCGTGGATGCTGAGAGACGAGACCCGGGCCAAGCACGACCGCGCCGCGTAAGCGCCTCAGGGATTCGCGGCAGCCGCGGCGAAATTGGCCAGCGCGTTGGCGATGGCGCCCAGCCTTGCGTCCTGACCGGTGATGTTGTGCCGCGCGGCGATGAAAAACGGGTCGTTGTAGGTGATGTAGGTCTTGTCGCCGTGTTGCCACACGAGCATCTTCTGCGGCAGATCCAATGCCGCTTCCTGCGTCGTCTGCATCAGCGGCGTCCCGGCATTGGGGTTGCCGAACACGGCCAGCACCGGCCCCTGCGGCCGATCGCTGAAATTCAAGACGAGGGGGATACGGAAAGCCGGATTGGCCGAAATCGCCGCGCGCAGGGCGTGCACGGTGTCGCTCACGCCACGGTGACTCGGTATCGTGATCAGCCCTTCCGGCGGGTCGGCGAGCGGCTCCGTCCCGCGCCGATACGACCAGGCCACCCAATCGGTGAGCGCAATGTCGTGCCGATCGACGAGATATCCAATGGGATTGATGCGCAACTGGATGCCGCCATCTTGGTCTTCGAAGACGAGAACCTTCACCGGCAGGTCGATGCCGACGGTTGCGCTGCGCTTCAGCAGTAGACGTTCCGCATATTTCGGCTGCCGTGAGAACAGCACCTGTGTCGGTCGCAGGTCGAGGCCGACGCTGGCCGCTGCCGCCGCGTGATCCACCCTCAGCACGATCTCGTAGCCCTGGCGCTCCAAGGACGTGCGCGCGATTTCGATGGCCTCGTCGACGCTCGCCGCTTTGTTGATCTGCGATTCGAGCGAGCGCGACTCCGTTGGGCCGGTGGCACCGACCGCCGGTACCGCCAATGCGATCACCGCAACAAAGATGCCGCGCGCCACCGCACGACTCAGCGTTTCAGTCTTCATGGGCGTTCTCTCCTCCTTCGTTGACGAAGAGGAACTATACGCCGCTGGTTGCGAGGCGCGTCGCTGGGAACAGGGTGCGACACCCCGGTGCGGCACGCCAACCCGGGGCTCTTTTCGGAGCACCCGGGCGACGCGTTGCGTGGTTCGACGGATACTCCCTCAAGGCAGCGCCACGCCGAGCAGCGGGTCGGTCAACTTCAGCACGTACATCGCCAGCACCGTGAGTACGCCGGCAAATGTCACATAGTAGATGGTCGGGATGACCGTACGCCTTAGCGTCAGCCCTTCGCGACCCATCAGCCCGACCGTGGCAGAAGCGGCGACGACGTTGTGAATCGCGATCATATTGCCGGCGGCTGCGCCGATCGACTGCGCGGCAACCATAGTCGCGCCGCTTACCGACAGGGCCTGTGCCACGCTGTACTGGTATTGGCTAAGCATCAGGTTGGACACCGTATTCGACCCGGCGAGAAACGCGCCGAGGGCGCCCACGGTCGGCGCGAACAAGGGATATACCTCGCCCACCGAAGCGGCGACCCAGCGCGCCATCGCGATCGGCATGCTCGCCAGTTCGTTGGCATTGACGCCCGACTGGATCATGATGCGCACCATCGGCACGGTGAAGATCAGCACGAAGCCGGCACCGAGCAGCGTGCTGCCGGACTCCTTCACCGCCCGGCCGAAGGACGCGAGGCGCATCCGGTGCAGCCAGATCGTCACCAGGCAGACGGCGACCAGTATGCCGCCGGGAAGATACAGCGGCTGGAAGCTGCCGCTGATACCGGCTTCGCCGAGGATGTTCTTGGCGCCCCAGCTGACGGATTGCAAGGCTTGCTTGAACGGTGCCACAGTGCGGCTCAGCACGAGCACCAGCGCCAGCAGGACGTAAGGCAGCCAGGCGATGAAAGGCGAGATTGTGCGGCTGCCGATCTCGTCGAGCTTCATCTCGATGCTGCCCATCCAATGCTCCGGCCATTCCTTCGGATCGGCGAAATCCCAGCTCTTCTTTGGTATTAGAAAGCCGGCACGTGCGGCGAAGGCGACCAGGCCGAGCCCGAACAGGGCACCGAGCAGCGAGGGGAATTCGGGCCCGAGAAATACTCCGGCCAGCGCGTAGGGCACGGTGAACGACAGCGCAGCGAACAGCGCGAAAGGCAGGATCGCCAGGCCCTCGGTCCACGAACGGTTGCGGCCGAAAAAGCGCGTCATGAACATCACCAGCAGCACCGGCATCAACGTGCCGCAGATCGCGTGGCCGATCGCCACCTGGCCCACGACCACGTTGAAGAAGTCGGCCCAGGTCTGGCCCTGCGCCTGCAGCACCGCCGTCATCGACTCGCGCTGCAGGCCGCCCTGAACGCCGACGATCAGGGGCGTGCCGACGGCGCCGAACGACACCGGCGTGGACTGGATCATCATGCCGAAGGTCACCGCCGCGAGCGCCGGGAATCCCACCGCCACCATCAGCGGGCCGGCCACCGCCGCGGGCGTGCCGAAGCCCGAGGCGCCTTCGATGAACGAGCCGAACAGCCAGGCGATCAGGATCACCTGCACGCGACGGTCGGGGCTGATACGGGCGAAGCCGCTGCGGATGCTGGCGATGCCGCCGGAATGCTTCAGCGTGTTGAGCAGCAGCAGGGCGCCGAAGATGATCCACAGCACCTGCACGGTGATGAGCAGGCCTTCGAGGGTCGCGGCGATGATGCGGTTGAGGCTGACGCCCCATGCCGTGAGCGCGATCGCCGCGGTGACGACGTAGACCAGAGGCATCGCCCGTTTGGCCGGCCATGCAAGTCCGACAAGAAGGATGCCCGAGAGGGCGATCGGAGTGAATGCCAAAAGCGCTTGCATACCTAGGGTCATGGATTTTCTCCTAGAGCCGGTCCGATGCCGGCGAAGGACGCGATAGTAGCAGGCAAATGAATGGGTTGCATAAGCCGTGTTTATAGAAGGGGCATTGTTTGAGGCGGTGAATGAACCGCTCGTTCGGTAGCGTGACCCAGTAGCGTGGCCCGGGTGAGAGGCAGTGCACCCCGGGTCTCACTGGACCGCGTCTTACTGGCGCGCCTTCGCGTCCGCGCCGACCCGCAGCAGGCCGGTGGTCAATGCGGTACCGAGCAGGATGACGGCGCAGCCGCCGAGCATGTTGGCGGTAATCGGCTCGGCGAGAAAAATCGCGCCCCACAGCATGCCGAAGATGGGGATCAGGAAGGCGACGGTCACGGCTTTCGTCGGCCCGACGTTGGCGATGAGGCGGAAATAGAGGAAGTAGGCGAGCGCCGTGCTGGCGATTGCCAAGACGACTACCGTCAGCCACGGACCTGCGCCGGGGTTGCGGTCCGGCCAGAGCCACCATGCGAAAGGCGAAAGCAAGAGCGCGGCGCCGATCTGGCTGCCGGTCGCGGTTGCCAGCGGGCTGACCGAGGCGAGACGCCGCTGGGTGTAGTTCGACGCGATGCCGTACAGCAGCGCGGCGCACAGCGCGGCGATGACCGCGAGCCCGCTCCCGCCTGCGTGGAAGGACACCTTACCCCAAACCAGCACGACGACCCCGGCGAAGCCGATCGCCAGCCCGGCGACGCGCGGTGCCGCCAACCGTTCGTCGAGCCACAGATAGGCGACCAGCGCGGCGAACAACGGCACCGTCGAATTGATGATCGCGGCGAACCCCGCGGTGACCGAGAGCGTAGCATAGGCGAGTAGGCAAAACGGCAGGGCGGAGTTGATCGCGCCGACGAAGAAGATGGGCCAGGCATGCGGGCGCAGTTGGGCAAGTCCGCCGCGCCAGGCGAGCATCGGCAGCAGAAACAGCGCGGCGATCGCGACGCGCAGCTCGATCAGCGCCACCGGTCCGAACACGGGCGCGGCGATGCGCATGAACAGGATGCCCGGTGACCAGGTCACAAACGGAGCCTTTGATGGATTCAGAATATTTTAAATTTTACCTGATTGGCAGCATTGCTTTCGTGTTTGCAAGCGTGAGCATATACAACCGTTTTATTAAATACAAAAACATGATCGAAGAAAGCTGGAGCGGAATTGATATTGCACTCAAACGCAGATTCAATTTAATCCCCAATATGATCAACGCGGTAAAACTGTATAGCAAACACGAAGCAGACCTTCTGACCAAGGTCTCTGAGTCACGTCATGGTTCAACAGGCATTGCTGACCGCACTGCAGAAGAAAGCGCAGTCACACAATCTTTGCAGGGATTACTCGCCATCGCCGAAGCTTATCCAGATTTAAAAGCCAGCCAGAACTTCCTCGCCCTGCAGCACAGCCTGGCAGAAGTTGAAAACGAAATTATGGATGCGCGTAGCGTGTTTAATACCGCGGTGAGAAAAAATAACACCCTGGTGCAGTCATTTCCCAGCAACATTATTGCGAAATTATCTGGTTTTAGAAATGCGCAATATTTTGCGCTGGAACTGGCGACACAAAGGGCGGTGCCGGAAGTGAAATAACTGGTTTTGCATGGCCGATACGCGAGCTGGCCTTACAATCAACACAGCCG
>CAWGHV010000053.1:0-22312 GCA_963822375.1 uncultured beta proteobacterium
ATAACAGCTCAAAAATAGACATGCTGGGTTACAAAGGCTTTAGCACCGAGCGATCGCTGGAGCCAGCTATTCCAAAAGGTGAGTTTGGAAGCGGGATGACTTACCTTGTTGGTCCAAACAACGTTGGAAAATCGACGATTACTGAAGCGTTTCGGCTAATTGCAACAAACAATCTTATTGCTATACCCGAAGGTAAAAGAAACAAAACGGCGGGTGAACGAATTTCTCTTGAAGTGAATTTCTCCGACGAGACATCATTCGCACTGAAAACAATTCAAGTTGGGGGTCGCTAAACGGAATTTGTGCCACCGGATCCAAATATTTAGGAACGAGCCGCCCCACAGCGCGGCGAGCAATAGCAGATCGAAGATGTCGCGGGGCTTCACAGGTCGTTTGTGGCGCAGTTCGTTGAGACTCTCGAGGTATCCGCACTACATACCAGCCCACTCCCGTTCGCCCCGAGCCCTTCGGCGCTGCTCAGGACGGGCCTGTCGAAGGGCTTCGACGAGCTCAGCCCGAACGCGGTTTGTGTCGAGGCTACTCTGCGCAAGCGGGTTGCTTGTGCCCGCCACGGCGCGCAGCCGCGGCCTCGAGCTCGAGCAGGGCGCGTTTGCGCTCGATGCCGCCGGCGTAACCGGTGAGTCCGCCGTCGGCGCCGACCACGCGATGGCAGGGGAGCACCAGCGACACGGGATTGCGACCCACCGCGGCGGCCACCGCGCGCACGCTGCCCGGGCGCCCGACTCGCCGTGCCAGCTCGCCGTAGCTCAGCGTCGCGCCGCACGGAATCTCCTGCAGCGCCCGCCAAACCGCCAACTGAAACGCCGTGCCGCCGAGTGCGAGCGGCAGATCGAAATCGCGCCGAATGCCGTCGAAATACTCCCCCAGCGCGGCACGCAGGTGCGCGAACAGTGGCGAGTCGTCGCCGCGCTGCCAGCTCGGGTCGATCTCCGGCATGTGCTTCTGGCCGATGAAGTACAGCCCGCACAGCGCGGCGCCGTTAGCTACGGCGCGCAGTGTGCCAAGCGGGCAGTCGAACTCGGTGTAGTCGATCATTCGCGTTCCTCCAGTTCACTCCAAAGATGCAGCACCGCGTAGGCGCGCCACGGCCGCCATGCCTCGGCTGCCGCGCGCACGCGGGCTGTGCCGCGGGTGCCCAGCGCGTTCATGATTCCGACATCGGTTTCGGGAAACGCGTCGGGCCAGGCCAGCGCACGCATGGCGATGTACTGCGCGGTCCATGGCCCGATGCCGGGAATCTGCTGCAAGCGCTCCAGCGTCGCCGCGGGATCGGCGCCGGGTTCGAGATGCACTCGGCCCGACGCCACGGCATCCGCCACGGCGACGATCGTCCGCGCGCGCTGACCGACGATGCCGAGCCGCGCGATTCGCTCCGGGTCGGTCCTGGCAATTCGCGCCGCGCCGGGAAACACGCGCTGGATCTCCGCGAAAGGGGTCGTCACCTCATCGCCGAACGCCTGGACGAAACGCCCGGCGAGCGTGCGCGCGGCACGCACGCTGACCTGCTGGCCGAGGACCGCGCGCAGCGCCAGCTCGAAGCCGTCGAATGCGCCGGGCACCCGCAGCCCCGGCCGCGACGCCGCCAGTGCGCCGAGCGTGGCGTGCACTTCAGCCGGATGGCATGCCAGGTCGAACACGCGCTTGACGCGCGCCAAGACTTGCGGGATCACCCGCGTCAGCGTCGCGCCGAGCTTGACTTCGAGCGCGTCGCGGCGCGCGGCGCGGCGTACCTCGATCCAGCCCTGATGCATTTGGCCCGCGTGTTCCAGGCGCACCGCGCGCCGATAGCGCCGCGCATTCGCCGACTCGACACCTGCCACCGTGCGCGCCGCTAGAAAGCCGAGCAGCCGCACCCAATCCAGCGGCGGCCGGTAGCCGAGTTGGAAGGTGAGCCCGTCGGCGTCCGTCGGGCGCGCCGACTTGCGCAGTTGCGACGGGCTGAGCCGGTAGCGCTGCGCGAACAGCGCGTTGAAGCGGCGCAGGCTGGCGAAACCGCTCGCCAGCGCGACTTCGGTCACCGGCAGCGCGGTATCGCTGAGCAGACGCTTGGCCAGCAACAGCCGCTGCGTTTGCGTGTAGGCGACCGGCGCCACACCGAACTCCGCTCGGAACACGCGCCGCAGATGCCGATCGGTGACGCCGAGGCGGACACCGAGGCGGTCAACACTATGCTCGTCGAGATAGCCGTCCTCGATCAGACTCGCCGCGGCTTGGGCCAGGCGCGCATTGGCCTCGATGCTCGAATAGCCCGGTGCGAGTTCCGGCCGGCAGCGCAGACAAGGGCGGAAACCGGCCGCCTCGGCAGCGGCGGCGCTGGGGTAGAAGCGGCAGTTGCGCCGATTCGGCGTGCGCACCGCGCATACCGGCCGGCAGTAGATACGGGTGGTCGCCACGCCGACGAAGAAGCGGCCGTCGAAGCGCGTATCGTGCGCCTTGAGCGCCTGATAGCAGAGGTCGGGGTCCAGGTCCATGGCGCGATTGTGGACCGGATCGCTCGCACCTACTCGCCGTTTTCGGACATGGAGTTCGGGTCCAGATGGTTGCGGTGTGGGCGACAGGCCACGTAGGAGCGGCCACCTGGCCGCGAATCAGGCGAGACCGTCGAAGAGCTGCACGCTCACCAACTCGCCCGGCGCGACGCTGCCGCGCTCGTGCTCGAGCACGATCAGGCAATCGGCATCGGCCATCGAACGCAGGATGCCCGAGCCCTGGGCGCCGCTGACTTTGACGCGCCATACGCCGTTGTCCAGGATCAGCATGCCGCGCTGATACTCGGTGCGGCCGGGGTTCTTTTTCAGGCTGGACAGGCAGGGTACGCGCAGCAGCGGCACGCCGGGAAGCGGATCGGCGCCGCCCAACTTGAGCAGCGCGCCGCGCACGAACTGGTAGAAGGTCACCATCACCGCGACCGGGTTGCCGGGCAGTCCGAACAGGTAGGCCGAATTCTCGCCCGTGCCGATGCGGCCGAAGGCCATGGGGCGCCCGGGCTTCATGGCGATCTTCCAGAACAAGACCTCACCCAGGCGCGCCATCAGCTCGCGCATGAAATCGGCCTCGCCCACCGACACGCCGCCGCTGGTGATGATGGCATCGGCATTGGCGGCGGCTTCGCGCAGCGCGGCTTCGAGGTCGGCCGGGCGGTCGCGCACCACGCCGAGGTCGAGTACGTCGCAGCCGAGGCGGCTGAGCATGCCGTGGATCGTGTAGCGATTGCTGTCGAAGATTTCGCCCGCCGCGGGCCGGGTGCCGATCGAGCACAGCTCGTCGCCGGTGGAGAAGAGCGCGACGCGCACGCGCCGCTTGACGCTGATCTCGGCGACGCCGAGCGAGGCGATCAGGCCGACATCCGCCGGGCGCAGCCACCTACCGGCCGCCAGCGCCGGCGCGCCGGCGCGCAAGTCCTCGCCGGCGCGGCGGGTGTTCTGTCCCGGTCTTTGACCGGCGGGTACGACTCAGCGTGTCGGCTTCGACATGCGCCACCTCCTGGATGACGACGGTATCACCGCCGGCGGGCAGGATGGCGCCGGTCATGATCCGCACCGCCTGGCCCGGGCCGACGCGCCCGGCGTAAGGACGGCCGGCGTATGCCGTGCCGACGATCCGGAGTTGGGTCGCAGCGTCGCTTACAAGGTCGGCGCCGCGCACCGCGTAGCCGTCCATCGCCGAGTTGTCGTGGGCGGGAACGTCGATGGGTGAGATCACCGCGTGCGCCAGCACGCGGCCGAGTGCGTTGCGCACGAACAGCCGCTCGCTGCCTGCGAGCGGCTCGATCAGCGACAGAATGATCTCGCGCGCCCGGTCGACCGTGAGCGAATTCGGATCGTAGTCATCGACGCAGCTCAGCGCGGCCGATATGGATGGGCTCATCGACGTCCTCATTGATGGCAACTCGTGCCCGGTGCCGCGAAGGCCGAAAGTTCCTCCCGGGTATTGATATTGGCAAATGCCTCCGCCTCGTCGTCGAACCTCACCTCGGCCACTCCCAGCGCCGCATACCATGCGTCGATCTTCCTTCCGCCCGATTCGAGAAAAGCGCCGAGCCCGGCCAGCACGTCGCGGCGGCAGAGCGCGAACACTGGATGCGCCTGGTCGCCGGTCTTGGCGACGGCGAGCTGCGCCCGCGCGCCCGCCAAGCCCGCGTACAGCCGCGCCACCAGATCCGCCGGCAGGAACGGCGAATCGCAAGGCACGGTGACGACATATTGTGTCGCCGCCGCGGTCAGCCCCGCATGCAGGCCCGCCAGCGGCCCGGCGAAGCCGTCGACGCGATCACAGATAACCGGCACGCCGAACTCGGCATAGCGTTCGAGGTTCTGGTTGGCGTTGATGAGCACGCCGGCGACCTGCGGCCGCAGCCGCTCCAGCACCCAGGCGGTGAGCGCTCGCCCGTGCAGCGGCTCCAGGCCCTTGTCGACGCCGCCCATGCGCCGGCCCTGGCCGCCGGCGAGTATCAGGCCGGTAATTGCTCGCTTCATGGCGCGCGCCGGCAAGGCGGGCTTTCACCCGACGCGGACCGCTTGCCCCCTCCCTCACCCTCCCCCGCGTGCGAGGGAGGGCAGGGGCAATGCGTATGTGCGCCGCGAGGCACTGCTGCCGCACCCTTGCCCGCGTGCGGGGGAGGGCAGGAGTGGGGGGGCGCCACTGCGCTGAATCGCGGCGTTCCCACTGCCAACGTCATTGCCCCACCGCGATCGGCGCCGCCTTGCGGAAGCGCTCGCGGCCGGTGAACAGCAGGTAGTGCTTGCCTTGCGAGCGGCCGATCATGGTGATGCCCATGCGCTTGGCGATGTCGTAGCCCATCTGGGTCAGGCCGGAGCGCGAGACGAGGAAGGGGATGCCCATCTGCGCGGTCTTGATCACCATCTCGGAGGTGAGCCGGCCGGTGGTGTAGAAGATCTTGTCGCCGCCCTCGACTTCGTCCAGCCACATCTGGCCGGCGATGGCGTCTACCGCGTTGTGACGACCGACGTCCTCGACGAAATACAGGATTTCGCTGCGTCCGGGCGCGTTGGTCGCGAGCGCGCAGCCATGCACCGCGCCGGCCTGCTTGTAGATCGTTTCGTGCAGACGCACTGCGTCGAGCAGCGCATACAAGGTGTCTTCGGTGAGCCGCGCATCGGCGCGCAGGTGCACCTCGCCGATCGAATTCATCAGGTCGCCGAACACGGTGCCCTGGCCGCAGCCGGAGGTGACGATGCGCTTGCTCATGCGCTGCTCGATGCCGGCGACGCCGCGGTGGGTGGTCACCGCCACCGCGTCGGTTTCCCAGTCGACCTGCACTGCGGCGATCTCCTCAATCGCGGCGATCAGGCGCTGGTTGCGCAGGTAGCCCAGCGCCAGCGCTTCCGGCGCGCAACCCAGCGTCATGAGGGTGACGATCTCGCGCTTGTCGACGTACAGGGTCAGCGGATGCTCGCCGGCGATCGCGGTGGGCACGCTTTCGCCGCGCTCGTTGAGCGCGTCGATGGTGAAGGTGGCGGCGCGAGCGGCGTTGCTGAGCAGGGGGCGCGGCATGCGGGGTTATCCGCCGATGTACGACATCTCGATCTTGTTCAGGGCCGCAGTCTGCTCGCCGCGGATCTCGGAATAGCGGTCGCCGCGCGCGCGCCAGATGCCGGCGAGCACGGCAGCGATCTCGGCATCGCCGCGGCCGTCGCGCAGCAGCGCACGCAGGTCGTGGCCGGTGGCGGCGAACAGGCAGGTGTAGAGCCTGCCCTCGGTCGACAGGCGGACGCGCGTGCAGGTGCCGCAGAAGGCTTGGGTGACCGAGGAGATGACGCCGATCTCGCCGCTGCCGTCGCGGTAGCGCCAGCGTTGCGCGACCTCTCCGGCGTAGTTCGGGTCGATCGGTTCGAGCGGCAATTCCGCGTCGATCATGTGCACGATCTCGCTGGAGGGGATGACTTCATCGAGCTTCCAGCCATTGCTGGCGCCGACATCCATGTACTCGATGAAGCGCATGACGTGCCCGCTCGTCTTGAAATGGCGCGCCAGCGGCAGCACGCTGGACGCATTCACGCTGCGCTTGACGACGGCATTGACCTTGATCGGCCCGAGACCCGCCGCGTGCGCCGCTTCGATGCCATCGAGTACCTCCACCACGGGGAACTCCACGTCGTTCATCGCGCGGAAGACAGCGTCATCGAGTGAGTCGAGGCTGACGGTGACGCGGTCGAGTCCCGCGTCCTTGAGCGCACGCGCTTTCTTGCGCAGCAGCGATCCGTTCGTCGTCAGCGTCAGGTCCACATCGAGCGCCGCCAGCATCTCCACCAGCCGCTCGATGTTCCGGCGTAGTAGCGGTTCGCCGCCGGTGAGGCGGATCTTCCTCACCCCATGGTCGACGAAAAGCCGCGCGATACGGGTGATTTCCTCGAAGCTCAGCAGGTCGTCGCGCGGCAGGAATTTGTAGTCGCGGCCGAACACCGTCTTCGGCATGCAATAGACGCAACGAAAGTTGCAGCGGTCGGTGACGGATATGCGCAAGTCCTTCACCGCACGGCCACGCGTGTCGACCAATACCCCTTCGGCCGGCGCTGAATTCGATTCGATTGGAAGGGTTGTTCGCTGATCCCTTCGGTCGACGAGGTTAATGATTTTTCGCGTCATTTCCGCATTAACTTTTGCATTGACTCGCTGAGTTGGCTAACATCAATCGAGGACATCGTGGAGCGATCCTTGTTCCCTATCACCCTCGCGTGCAGTGAGGATTTGCGAGACGCGGAAACCATGAACGAGAATCCATGACCGATTCGTCATTGACGCTGGCGGTGATTATGGAGCGGCGCTTGCTCAGCAACAAGTGGGCGTCGGTTCAGTGGGAAGCCGTGGCGATCGTTCCGGGTGTGGCGCAGGCAACCGCGCCTCAATGTCTGCGTCGGAATGACGCATGTGCGCAATGGTTGTTTCCCGGGCACACGTTGCGTCTGTTCCGCGACGAAGCGGAAAACTATCTGCTCAACGTCACCGCACCCGACCCCAAGGTTTTCGTCATGTGGCGTGAGGATCGCGAAGATGAACCGCGCCCGGTAATCGCCACCGCGAGCTACGGCGAGGCGGCGCGGATGATGGACTCGGGCGAGCAGGTCGACGGCGTCCCGATGCCGGCCGACATCCACGAATGGGTCACGCAGTTTGCCCGGCGGTATTACAAAGCACCCGAAAAGAAACCAAGACGCTTTGCCTCGTCGAAACTCGAGGGCCACGACGCCGGCCAGGGTTCCCGATAGAGCGCACAGTCGGGGAGGAGAATGTGAGGAGAAGATGGAGGACGAGGGACTGCTGGCGCGCTGGTCGCGCCTGAAGCGCACCGCGGCGCGCACCGACAGCGCCGCCGCACCGACCGCGCCTGCCGTGGTGAGCGGCGGGAATGCTGTCGTTTCCGATTCGTCGTCCGCCGCGATCGTCGACCTGCCGTCGATCGAGGCGCTCGACTTCGCCTCCGATTTCTCCGCCTTCCTGCAGCCGCGAATAGAGGAGGGGTTGCGTCGCGCCGCGCTGAAGAAGCTGTTTCACTCCGAGCATTTCAATCAGATGGACGGGCTCGACGTCTACATCGACGACTACAACGCCTTCGAGCCGATACCCGAGGATATGCTGCGTAACTTGACGCAGGCGCGCGATCTCCTATTCCGCGACCAGCCACAAGCAGCGGAGCCGCCGGACGGCTTGGTGGCGGAGTCGCCGTCATCGGCTGAAGCTCCCGCACCAGAGGATCTCTCTGCTGCCGCACCTGCCGAGGCGGATTACGCCGCGGCAGCGACCACGCGGCAAAGCTGATGCCACCCTCGACGAAGACGCTAAAGCTGTGCAACTGCAACAAGTCGCTTCCGCTCGACCCTGAGCGGCTTGCCCAAGCGCTGAGTCTCGATCGTCCGGTGACGGTCCATCGAGCGCTGTGCCGGCAGGAGTCGGACGACTTCAGTGCAGCGCTGAAGGCGGGCGCCGATGTCTTGGTCGGCTGCACGCAGGAGGCACCCCTGTTCCGAGAGCTCGCCCGGCAGGCCGACTACGGGGGTAACCTGAGCTTCGTCAACATCCGTGAGCAGGCGGGCTGGTCGGAGCAGGGCCGCCAGGCGCAGCCCAAGATCGCTGCATTGCTCGCGCTGGCGGATGTGGCGGAGCCTGAGCCGGTACCCGCCGTCAGCTACAAGTCCGAGGGCGCACTGCTGATCGTGGGTCCGCTCGATGCGGCGGTGCAGTGGGCCGAGCAGATCAAGGGGCAGCTCGATGTCAGCGTCCTCGCGACGAGCGCGCGAGGCGGCGCCGTCCCGGACCCGAGAGGGTACCCGCTATGGTCAGGAGACCTTATATCGATCAATGGGTTTCTAGGACAATTTAAAGTTGAATGGGAGCAGTCGAATCCGGTCGATCTGGACCTTTGTACGCGCTGCAATGCCTGCGTTTCGGTTTGCCCCGAGTTGGCGATCGACTTCAGCTACCAGATCGACTTCGACAAATGCCGAGATCATCGGGACTGCGTTGCCGCCTGCGGCGCGATCGGGGCGATCGACTTCGACCGCGCCGCGCGTGCCCGCCGCGAAACCTTCGACTTGGTGCTGGATTTATCCGCCGAACCCTTGATCCGGCTGCCGCACCTGCCGCAAGGCTATCTCGCGCCGGGCCGCGATCCGATCGACCAGGCCAAGGCCGCGTTGGAGCTGAGCGCGCTGGTCGGCGAGTTCGAGAAGCCGAAATACGTCGAGTACAAATCCAGCATCTGCGCGCACGGTCGCAATCGGGTCGTCGGCTGCAACGCCTGCATCGACACCTGTTCCACCGGCGCGATCGGCTCGGACGGGGACAAGATCCAGGTCGAAGCGCACCTATGCATGGGCTGCGGCGGGTGCGCGACGGTATGTCCCTCCGGGGCGATCCGCTTCGCCTATCCGCGCGTGCCCGACGTAGGTGCGCGAATCAAGGCACTGTTGTCAACCTACTCCGCAGCCGGCGGCGCGAGCGCGTGCCTGCTGTTCCATGACGAACGCTCGGAGCCGCTGGTTGCGCAGATCGGGCGGCGCGCGGCGATGGGCGGGCGCGGGTTGCCGGCGCGCGTGATTCCGCTGGCGGTGCACCGCACCTCTTCGATCGGGCTCGACCTGTTGCTGGGCGCCATCGCCTACGGCGCGAGCCAGTGCGTGATCCTGTCGCACTGCGATGAGCCGGATGGATATATCGACGCCACTCGCAAGCAGTTGGCGATCGGCCAGACGATACTGGATGCCTTGGGATTCGACGGACGCCACCTGCTCCTGACCGAGGCCGGCGACGATCGCGCCGCGCAGGAGGCGGTGGAGGCGACACTCTGGGCCATGCCAGCGGCGGCCGGCGTGGGCGAACCTGCGCGCTTCAACCTGTCGCTGGAGAAGCGGACGAGCCTCGAATTCGTGTTCGATCATCTGGCGCGGCAGGCGCCGGCACAGCGCAGCGAGATCGAGCTGCCCGCCGGGTCGCCGTGGGGACGCCTCGATCTGGACCAGGAGAAGTGCACGCTGTGCATGTCCTGCGTCGGGGCGTGTCCCACGAGTGCGCTGATGGACGCGCCGGACTTCCCGCGGCTCAAGTTCGTCGAGCGCAATTGCGTGCAGTGCGGGCTGTGCGTGACGACCTGCCCGGAGGACGCGCTGGCCTTGGTGCCGCGGTTATTGTTGTCCGAGGATGCGCGGCGCGAGCGCATACTGAACGAAGCCGAGCCGTTCCATTGCATCAAGTGCGCGAAGCCGTTTTCGACCCGGCAGATGATCGACAGCATGAGCGGCAAGCTGGCCGCGCATTCGATGTTCCAGGGCGAGGGTGCGCTGGCGCGGGTGCGCATGTGCGCCGAGTGCCGCGCTATCGACATGATGGAAAACAAGAGCGAGATCACCATTCACGACCTATGAGCGATGCCGTCCAGATAGTGGAATGGACCGCGAGCGCCGAGGACGCGGCGCGGGCGCATTTTTATGCGCTCATCGCCCGGCTCCTGGGCGCGGCGCCGGATGCAGATCTGCTGGCGCGATTGGCGCACGCGGACAAGATCGTCGACGAGGACGACGGCGGGGCCCTGGCGCAGGCATGGGGCCGGCTCTGCGCAGCGGCCGCCGCGATCGATGCCGATGCCGTGCGGGAAGAATACGAGGCGCTGTTCATCGGCATCGGCCGACCCGAAGTGATGCTCTACGGCTCCTACTACCTCGCCGGCTTCCTCATGGAGAAGCCGCTGGCGCAATTGCGCGACGATCTGGCGGAACTGGGGTTGGCGCGCAAGGCTGGGGTCGGCGAGTCGGAGGATCACGTCGCGGCGTTGGCGGAAGTCATGCGTTTTCTGATTACCGCGGGACCTACCCGCGTCGGGGGATCGGTTGGCGCTTCAACAGCGATTCTTTTTGCGCCATATCAAACCCTGGTACGGGAAGCTGTGCGAAACAGTCGGAGCTGCTCAGGGAGCCGATTTCTATGTTGCTGTCGTGGGTTTTGCGCGGGTGTTTCTGGATATCGAAGCGGAGTCGTTCGGGTTCGATTCGTAGCGGATTGGTGTAAGGAGGAACGTATGGGTAACGGGACTAGCGTCAAGCGCCGCAAATTCATGCTCGGCGTGGGATTGGGCGGCGTAGGCGTCGCCGCGGCCGCCGTGGTCGGCGGCAAGAAGGTGATGGACGCCGCTCCGGGCACGACAGTCCGTGAGCCCGAACAGCGCGGCTACCGACCGACAGACCATGTGTTGAACTATTACAAGACGACTCGGCTATGAGTCTGTGCCCGCCAAAAGGGAGACCAGGAGGATTGATATGTCATTGACGAGAAAGTCCGACGTCACACGCGGCGCGGGGCGCCTGGCGCGGAGCGCCGCTGGAGAGTCAGCTAAATCACCGAAGTTCTCGGCGCCGAGCACGATGGATCGGCGCGCATTCCTCAAACGCTCGGGGATCGCCGCGGGAGCGGGCGCTGCCGCGTTCGCCAACCAGCTGCCGTTCTCGATGATCGGTAGCGCCGAGGCAGCCGATGCGCCTGCGGCCGGCGGCAAGGTCGAGATCAAGCGCAGCGTGTGCACCCACTGCTCGGTCGGTTGCGCAATCGACGCCGAGGTCAGGAATGGAGTGTGGGTAGGCCAGGAGCCGGTGTTCGATTCGCCACTCAACCTCGGCGCCCATTGCGCCAAAGGCGCATCGGTGCGCGAGCATGGCCATGGCGAGCACCGCCTGCGCTATCCGATGAAGCTGGTCGGCGGCAAATGGCAGAAGGTTTCATGGGATCTGGCGCTCGACGAAATCGGCTCGCGGCTGCTCGAGATCCGCAAGCAGCACGGGCCGGACGCGGCCTACTGGGTCGGGTCCTCGAAGCACAGCAACGAGCAGTCGTATCTGATACGCAAGTTCGTCTCGCTGTGGGGCACGAACAACTGCGACCACCAGGCGCGGATCTGCCACTCGACTACGGTGGCGGGCGTGGCGAACACCTGGGGTTACGGTGCGATGACCAACTCCTACAACGACATGCAGCTCGCCAAGGCGATCCTGTTCATCGGTTCCAACGCCGCCGAGGCGCATCCGGTGTCGATGCTGCATATCCTCCACGCAAAGGAGAATGGCGCCAAAGTGATCGTCGTCGATCCGCGGTTCACCCGTACCGCGGCCAAGGCCGACCACTTTGTGCGGCTGCGCTCGGGATCCGATATCGCGCTGATGTACGGCGTGCTGCGCCACATATTCGAGAACGGATGGGAAGACAAGAAGTACATCGAGGACCGCGTCTGGGGTATGGACAAGGTCCGCGACGAAGCGCTCAAGTGGACTGCGGAAAAAGTGCTCGACGTCACCGGCGTGCCCGACGATCAGGTCAAGTTGATCGCCGAGACGATGGCGAAGAACCGGCCCTCCACCGTGGTCTGGTGCATGGGCCAGACTCAGCACACAACCGGCAATGCGATCGTGCGCGCGACCTGCCACTTGCAGCTGGCGCTGGGGAATGTCGGCGTGTCCGGCGGCGGCACCAACATCTTCCGCGGCCACGACAACGTGCAGGGCGCGACCGACGTCGGTCCGAATCCCGACTCGCTGCCCGGCTACTACGGTATCTCGGCCGGCTCTTGGAAGCACTGGGCCGCGGTTTGGGGCGTCGATTACGATTGGCTGAAGGGGCGCTTCGCCTCTCAGGCGATGATGGAGAAGCCGGGCATCACCGTATCGCGCTGGATCGACGGCGTCATGGAAAAGAACGAGAACGTCGATCAGGACCCGAACCTCAAGGCCGTCGTGTTTTGGGGTCATGCGCCCAATTCGCAGACGCGCGGCAAGGAAATGATGGAGGCGATCAAGGCCCTCGAGTTGCTCGTGGTGATCGACCCCTATCCCTCGGCGACGGCGGCGATGGCGGCGATGGCACGCCAGGACGGCGTCTATCTGCTGCCGGCGGCGACTCAGTTCGAGACCTCGGGTTCGTGTACGGCGTCGAACCGCTCGCTGCAGTGGCGCGAACGGGTCATCGAGCCGCTGTTCCAGAGCCGGCCCGATCACACCATCATGTTTCAGTTGGCACGCAAGCTCGGCTTCGAAAAGGAGCTCACCAAGAACTACAAGGTGACCAGCGACGAGCCGCTGCCGGAAGACATCCTGCGCGAGATCAACAAGGGCACCTGGACCATCGGCTACACCGGCCAGTCGCCGGAGCGTTTGAAGCTGCATATGAAGCACATGCAGACCTTCAATCCCAAGACGCTGCGCGCTCAGGGCGGTCCCTGCGACGGGGAGTACTTCGGTCTGCCGTGGCCGTGCTACGGTACGCCGGAACTGAAGCACCCCGGCACGCCCAACCTCTACGACACCAGCTTGCACGTCATGGAAGGCGGCGGTAACTTCCGCGCCAACTTCGGCGTCGAACGCGACGGCATCAGCCTGCTCGCAGGTGACGGTTCGGCTTCGAAGGGTGCCGACCTGCAATTCGGCTACCCCGAGTTCGACCATGTGCTGCTGAAAAAGCTGGGCTGGTGGGACGAGCTGTCGGATGCCGAGAAGCAGGCGGCAGAAGGCAAGAACTGGAAGACCGACCTCTCGGGCGGAATCTTCCGCGTGGTGATGAAGAACCACGGTTGTCATCCGTTCGGCAATGCCAAGGCTCGTGCGGTGGTGTGGAACTTCCCCGACCCCGTGCCGGTGCACCGCGAACCCTTGTACGGCATCCGCCCCGATCTGGTCGATGCCTACCCGACCTACGACGACCGCAAGGGATTCTGGCGCTTGCCCACGCTCTACAAATCGGTGCAGCAGAAGTACAAGGACATCGGCAAGGATTTCCCGTTGATCCTCAACTCCGGCCGCCTGGTCGAGTTCGAGGGCGGCGGCGACGAGACCCGCTCCAACCCCTGGCTCGCCGAATTGCAGCAGGAGAACTTCCTCGAGATCCATCCCAAGGCCGCCAATGATCGCGGCATTCGGAACTGGGAGTATGTCTGGGTGAAGAGCCCGACCGGGGCGCAGATCAAGGCGCGCGCAATGGTCACCGAGCGCGTCGGGCCCGACAGCGTGTTCATGCCGTTCCATTTCGCCGGCTGGTGGCAGGGCAAGGACATGCTCGAGTACTACCCAGACGGTGCCGCCCCAGTGGTGCGCGGCGATGCGGTGAATACTGCGACGACCTACGGCTACGACTCGGTGACGATGATGCAAGAGGCCAAGTCAACCGTGTGCCAGGTGGTTAAGGCGTGAAGCTCACGGCGAAGAGCGTTGCTTCCTATCTCGATATCGCTGCGCCGAATGGTATGAGGAGACCCAAATGGCTCGAATGAAATTCCTGTGTGACGCCGAGCGTTGCATCGAATGCAACGGCTGCGTGACGGCGTGCAAGAACGAACACGAGGTGCCGTGGGGGGTGAATCGCCGCCGCGTCGTCACCATCAACGACGGCGTGGCGGGCGAGCGCTCGATGTCGGTGGCTTGCATGCACTGCTCCGATGCGCCGTGCATGGCGGTGTGCCCGGTGGATTGCTTCTACCGCACCGAGGAGGGCGTGGTGCTGCACGACAAGGATTTGTGCATCGGCTGCGGCTACTGCTTCTACGCCTGTCCGTTCGGCGCGCCGCAGTTCCCCCAAGCCGGCGCGTTCGGCATGCGCGGCAAGATGGACAAGTGCACGTTCTGCGCTGGCGGCCCGGAAGCCGACCACTCGGAGGAGGAGTTCCGCAAGTACGGCACCAACCGCCTGGCCGAGGGCAAGCTGCCGGCTTGCGCCGAGATGTGCGCCACCAAGGCTTTGCTCGGTGGCGATGCCGAGGTGCTGGCCGACATCTACCGCGAACGCGTGCTCAAGCGCGGCAAGGGCGCCGAGATCTGGGGCTGGGCGACGGCCTACGGCAAGCCCGACCAGCCATCGCAGCCGCCGGCGGCGCAACCGGGAGGAAAACAGTGATGCGACGCTCGAGCGTGGTTGCCGTGGCGCTGATCGCCGCGGCGGGCTTGTACGGTTGCGGCGAGCAGCCGCAGGTGGTCATTTACGAACAGGGCCAGTACCAGGGGAAACCCGACGCCAAGCCGTGGGACGGCCCTGAGTTCGGCGGCGACAAGGCAAAATGGGAAAACGCGATCAAGGCGCGGACTCAGGCCCAGCACGAGTACCGTCGCATGGGAGGGTAGTCCGTAGCGGGTCGAATCATGACTCATGCGACGGTTGTCCTCTCACTTGTACAGGTGAGCTATTGCGGACAAACGGCCGGGTTGCCGCGTTTTCGGCATGTCCGGCCTAGGAGGATCCTATGAACCATGCAATTGCGCTTTGGCGCACCGCGCTGCTCGCACTGCTGCTCGGCATCGCGGCGCCGTCCTTCGCCGCCGACATGGCGGCCGAGCAGGCGCAGCGCCAGGTCGAGCAGCCGCTCAACAATGCGCCGGTGTGGCACGAGGTGCGCGGCGGACAAGCGAACTACACGTCCGACCGGGGTGTCGAGGCCGGCGTGCTCATTCAACCCGGCGGCGAGACTTGGCGCCAGCTGCGCAATGGTCCGGTGGCGCGCTACGGCGGGATCTTCCTCGCCGTGGTGTTGGTGCTCATCGTGCTGTTCTACAAACTGCGCGGGCCAATCGCATTGAGCGCACCGAAAACCGGACGTGTCATCGAGCGGTTCAATGGCTTGGAGCGGGTCACTCACTGGACGCTGGCGATCACGTTTACCCTGCTCGCCTTCACCGGGCTACTGCTGACCTTCGGTAAGCACGTGCTGCTGCCCTTGTTCGGCTACTCATTATTCGCTTGGGTTGCGCAGGTGTCCAAGCTCATCCACAACATCGTCGGGCCGGTGTTCATCGTCGCGAACTTCGCGCTGTTCGCGCTGTTCGCGAAAGACAACCTGTTTCGCGCCGAGGACGGGCCCTGGCTCAGGAAGAACGGCGGCATGTTCTCGGGCGAGCACGTGCCGTCTTTCCGCTTCAACGCCGGGGAAAAGGTCTGGTTCTGGCTGGGCGTTTTCCTGCTGGGCCTGGCGGTCAGCGTGAGCGGTCTGATCCTGCTGTTCCCGAACTTCGAGCAGGGCCGCGCTCTCATGCAAATCGCTAACATCGTGCACCTTGCGAGCAGCCTCATCGTCATCGGCCTCGCGTGTGGCCACACCTATCTTGGGACGCTCGGCGTGCCGGGGGCGTATGAAGCCATGCGTTACGGCACCGTCGACGAGACCTGGGCGAAAGAGCACCACGAGTATTGGTACAACGACGTGAAACACGAGGCGCGGGCGCCACAGGGCGACGGAGCGGACTCGGCGGCGGCGGTGCCAGGGAACACGGTCGTGCAATCGTGAATGTAAAGGAGGTGACGCGGATGAAGCTCAGGACGATGATTGCGGCGGCGCTCGGCGTGGCACTGTTGTCGGGGACGGCATTTGCGAAGATGCCGCCGCCGAGCGACGAGCAAAAAGCCAAGGCGGAGGAAGCAAAGGCCAAGGCCGCGGGGGCGGCGAAGAGCAACGCGGAGGCGCTGACCAGGACCCAGGACAGGGTGGCCGAGCGCTACAAGCAGAAGCGCGCGAGTGCCCAAGGGGCTGCGGCGCCGGCGGCGCCTGCAGCGGGTGCGGAGGCGCCCGCGACGGCGGCGCCCCCGGTTGTCAAACAATAACAAGGGGGAATGATGAAGTTCTTTTCAGCCAGTGCGGCAATCGTTTTGGCCGTTGCCGGACCTGCCTCGATGGCGGCCGAGGATATCGTGGCCGAAGCGAAGCTAGCGCCGACACAAGGCAACAAGGCGGCGGGAGTGGTGACGTTCACCCAAAAGGGCGACGCGGTTCAAATCAGCGCGAAAATCACCGGGCTGACACCCGGCCAGCATGGCTTCCATGTGCATGAAAAGGGCGATTGCAGTGCCCCGGACGCAACCAGCGCCGGCGGACATTTCAACCCGACCGGCAAGCCTCACGGCAAGCCTGGAGCGGGCAGCTACCATGTCGGCGACATGCCGATGCTGGTGGCCGGCGCCGACGGAAACGCCAGCCTGACTGCCGAATCGAAATCGATGACGCTGCGCGACGGTGCCTCGAACGTTATCGGCAAGGGCGTCATCGTACACGCCATGCCGGACGACTTCACGACACAGCCCACTGGCAACTCGGGCGGACGCCTGGCCTGCGGAGTCATCGTCAAACGCTGATCGGGGGCACGCGAAGACTCAATCGGCCAACGCCTGCACCAGCACTCCGAGCAAGGCCGCGGCGCCGATCACCTTCACGACGCCGACGTCGAGCCACATCAACGCGCCAAGCGCGAGGGCGGCGATGGCCAGCGCCGGCCACTCGATCGCCCCGCCGAACCCCGCCGGCCAAAGCACGTGGTAGCCGAAGAATACCCCCAGGCTCGCAATGACACCGACGACGGCGGCGGTGATGGCCGTCAGCGGCGCGGCCAGCCCCAGGCGGCCGCGGCTCGTCTCGACCAAGGGCGCGCCGACGAGAATGAACAGGAACGACGGCAGAAACGTGAATAGGGTGGCGACGCAGGCGCCGAGCGCGGCGGCGAGCAGCTGTTGCTCCGGAGCGAGGATCGCGTGGTTCCACGCACCGACGAATCCAACGAATGCCACCACCATGATGAGCGGCCCGGGCGTCGTCTCGCCGAGAGCGAGGCCGTCGATCATTTGCGTCGGCGCAAGCCATTGGAAGTGGATCACCGCGCCCTGGTAGACATAAGGCAGCACCGCGTAAGCGCCGCCGAAGGTGAGCAGCGCGGCTTTGGTAAAGAACCAGCCCATCTGAGTCAGCAGGCCCTGCCAGCCGAATACCGCGCTCAGTGCAGCCAGAGCAGCACCCCACAATCCGATGAATCCTGCGACGTAGAGCAGGGCGCGGCGGCGCGAAAAGCGCTGGTGCGGCGCCAGCGGCGCCGAGTCGTCGATTACCGCAGGCTGCTCCGGCGGCGGCGCTACACCTTCGGGCGAGTCGGCGCCGACCCAGCGTGGCCGGACACGGCTTGCGATCCAGCCGGCAAGCGCGGCGGCGCCGATGATTGCCGGGAACGGCACCCGAAGCACCGCGATCGCCACGAAAGCCGCGATCGCGATACCCCACCACAGGCCATGCTTGAGCACACGCATGCCGATCCGGTACGCGGCGAACACGACGATGGCCGTCACCGCCGGTTTGATGCCGTACAACACCGCGGCCACCGGCGCCGCCTCGCCGTATGCCACATAGATCCACGAAAGTACGATCAGGATGAGCAACGAGGGCAACACGAACAAAGTCCCGGCGGCGATTCCGCCCGCCGACTTGTGCAGCAGCCAGCCGAGATAGGTCGCCAACTGCTGGGCTTCCGGGCCCGGCAGCACCATGCAGTAGTTGAGCGCGTGGAGAAAACGGCGCTCGGAAATCCAGCGCTTGCGCTCCACCAGCTCTTGGTGCATCAGCGCGATCTGACCGGCCGGGCCGCCGAAGCTGACGAAACCGAGCTTGAACCAGAAACGCAGCGTTTCGTAAAAGGAGGGAGCAGGGGGGCGATTTGGTTCGGATGCCTGAAGCGAGGTCACGTGTGCATCGCGCCGAGGGTTCGAAAGCTGGGTCGTTGGGCCGCGCGCCGCGATGGCAAGCGTGCGCCGCAAAGCGCAATTGTATCGGCCTTCGTTCAATCCACTAGCGCGTCGCTCCGATAGAAAATGGAACCGAAAGAGTCTGCCCCCAGTGTTCCGAGACCAGTCACGTATGCGCCCGCTTTTGGTGGTCCGAGCGCTAGTCTCAGATCGCCTTGGCGGGAACCGAGGGCGCTCCCAGGAAGGCCACGACGCCTTCGGCGATGCGTTCGCCGGTGGGCGCGCCCGTGGCCGATCCGCCGGGCTGCTCGCGCGTCACCACCAGGCGCGCCTGCGCTGCCATCACGGCGGTGAGCATCGGCTTGTCGAGCGCGAGGCGAGTCTCGCCGCCGGTGTTCAACAGCCCGACGGGCATAGCGTGGTTGCCGGTGACGATCCACAACTGCGCGGTCCCCGCGCCCGCTGCCGCAAGCCGTGAGCCGACCGGAAGCACCACGAGTTCGAGCATCTGGCTGCGATCGAACACCACGGCCATGGGCATCGAGCTGGCGTCTGATAGCACCGCGTAGCACTGCGGCTGGTCGGTCTTGAGGTGCAGGTAAGAGGTGGTCGCGAGGATGACGATCGCGAACGAGGCGAATCCGAGCGCGAGCCGGCGCCAGAATGAAACAGCACCCGAGACCGCGCCAGAGGCGATGCCGCGCTCGGCGGCGAACAAGCGCCGTTCGATGCCGGCCCAAGCCGTCGCCGGTGGGTCGGCCGGCTCGACGTGCTCGAGCAGCGGCGCCAATCGTGCCTCCCACTCGCGGACCCGGCGCGCGAGGTCTGGTTCGTACTCCATGCGCTGCTCGAATCGCTCGCAGTCCGGACCGCGCAGCGTGCCGATCACGTATTCGGCGGCGAGCAGGTCGAGCGGATCGTCGTCGGGGGCGGTCATGATCGCTGCAGGCAACGTTTGAGCCGGGAGAGGCCCCGGCGAATCTGGCTCTTCACCGTCCCGACCGGTCGGGCCAGGCGACGCGCGGCCTCCGCATAGGAGAGTCCGTCGTAGTATGCGAGCTCGATCACCTGCCGCTGAGGCTCTTCGAGATCGCGCAGGCAATCGGCGATCGAGCGTGCCGTTTCCGCGTGCATGGCGTCCTGTTCCGGCGTGGGCCGTTCGTCGGCAATGACGTGGGCTTCGGTGTCGTTCCACTCGCCATCGTTGACACCGCGCCGGCGCAGAATCTCCAGGCAGCGATTGCGGGCGATGGTCAGGACCCAGGCTAGCGCCTGCGTCGGCGCCGATTCGCCGCGGTAGCTCGCGGCCTTGTTCCAGACGCGCACGAATACGTCTTGCAGCACCTCCTCCGCTTCGCTCCGGTTGCGCAGCAGACGCAGGCAAAGGCCGAACACTTGCCCGTGCAGGAGTTCGAAAAGCGCGCGAAACGCGCCGCGATCGCCGCCGGCGACGCGAACCACCAAGATGGACAGCATCTCGATGGTCGCCGCCGGCAAACGCGCCAAGTCCACTGTCGGGGGCGGCGGCGCCGCCCGACCTTCAAGCTGGGAATGCAAGGGGGTGATAGCCGGTGTGTTCGTCAGGTCAGTAACCGCTTCGGAAGAAGATGTCACCCGACTTCTTTGAAGACCGAGCAGTCGCCAGTTGTGGGTCGCCCCTAGTGTACGCGCTTGATGCGGATGAACGCCACCGGATTGAGCCAGGCGCGATTCGCCTCGACGAGGTCGCCGACCCCATGTATGCCGCGGTGCACGTGGACGAATCCTTCGCCGTTGCCGGGCTTGCCGCCCGCGCCGGGCCCACCGCATTCGTTGAAATTCGGGCCCGGGATCGATCCGCAGAGTTCGTCATTGATCTCGCTTCCCGCGTCGTAGGCGCGCACCGAATAGGTCCGGCTGCCGAATCGCGGAAGCTCCACTGCGTTGAGCGCAACGAATGCATCGTTGGTCGGAATGAGCATCATTGCCAGGCTCAAGCGGTCGCGATAGGGATGGCCGCGGATCATCAGCGTGACGGTTGCGCCGGGGTCGGTCAGCCCGGCGCCGGCCTCGGTCATGTTAACGCGGGGGTCGGCCTCGAGCACCTTGCGTAGTGGGTTAACATTACCCTCTTCGGCGAGGGTGCTGAGTTCGGCGCTGGCGGGCTGGCCTGTTTCGAACAGGCTGACCGACGGCCGGTGTGTCACCAGCAGCACCGGGGTGAATTGCTGCCCGTAAGTTGCATTGGTGATCGTGACTTCGTAGAGCGGCCCGTCACGCGTCGCCGCAGCGGGCAGTGGAATAGCGGCGGTAGCCACGAGCGCAAGCACCGCCAGCGCCTGCGCGGCCGTCTTGCTGGGCTTGTTCCAGATCGATAGCGTCATCTCAGCTCCTTTTGTCGTCGAGGAAAGGGGTTACATGCAAGCGGCGCGAGCAAATGCTCGATCGCCCGGCCCCGCATTCGGCTAGACGTGCGGCAAAACGAAACGGGTGCACCCCTTCCGAAAGTATTCCCAAAAAAAGGGGCCTGGCCGGTCTGGACCCGTTTGATTCCGCCTGGCCTCCGGACCCGCCGTGATTGATGGTAGGATGCGGGCCGCGTGTCACCCATGCTTCGAGTCGCGCGAGGTGAGTCGTTCGCCCTCGCGCCGCCGAAGCCGCCTCGCAATCTCGCTCTGGAAATCATCCGACCTGAACATGAGAATCTTGATTGCCGCCATCGCGGCCCTCGTATTGAGCGCTATTCAATGGCTGGCGCCGGCCGCAGTCCCGCCGGCGCTGATCGAGTTCGCGCGAAACGTCGTGCCACTCCTGCTCGCCTACATCATCGCGGACTCCATCGTCGGCTTGCGCGGGGGCAAGACCGCGGCGCCGCCGGTCGAGGCCCCGGCGGCGCCGCGCGCGCCGGCCAAAGAGGAGTCCTCTCAGCCGGGCGAGGCCTTGGTTTTGCTCTCGCTGTTGCAGGAGAAAGGGCGCTTCGTCGACTACCTGATGGAGGACATCACCTCTTTCGGCGACGCGCAGGTGGCCGCCGCCTCGCGTGTCGTGCATCAGGGCTGCGCGGCGGTGATCCGGGAGTTTCTCGACGTGACCCCGGTCCACCCGGCAAGGAGGGAGACCGGATTACGATCGACAAATCGTCCGATCCCAGCCAGTATCGGCTCACCGGCAAGGTCACCGGCGAAGCGCCGTATAGCGGCGTCGTGCTGCATCGCGGGTGGAAGACCGAGAAACTGACGCTGCCCCGATTCACCCGCCCGATCGATCCGGCGACCCGCAACGTCATCGTCCCGGCAGAAGTGGAAGTGCGCTGAGCGGTGAGGCGGCGATCGACACCTGCAATCTCAACTTGATTCGGAAAACATGGCAAAGAAGTACAGTCTCGGAATCGACCTCGGCACCTCCAATTCCAGCCTGTCGCTGTGCGCGGTGGCAGGCGGCCAAGCCGAGGGCTTCGACATCACGCAGATTATTTCGCCGGGGTTGATCGGGGAACGACCGCTGTTGCCCTCGGCGCTCTACATCCCGGTTGCCGGCGAGCATGCGCAGGGCAGCCTGGCGCTGCCATGGGACGAAGGCGATGCGGCCGAAGCCGTCATCGGCACGTTCGCTCGCGATCGCGGCGCCCAGTTGCCCGACCGCCTGGTGACTTCGGCCAAGTCATGGCTGTGCAATACGCATGTGGACCGCCATGCGCCGGTCCTGCCGTGGAAGTCGGAGCTGGAGCAGGGAAAGGTGTCGCCCTTCGAGGCCTCGCGGCGCTATCTCGAACACCTGCGCCATGCCTTCGAGCATGCCCTGGAGCGGCGCGGCGACGATGCCGCGCTGGACGATTGCTTCATCGTGCTGACCGTCCCGGCGTCGTTCGACGAGGTGGCGCGCACGCTCACCCACGAGGCCGCCGCCGCTGCGGGGCTGGGCAATGTCACCTTGCTGGAGGAGCCACAGGCAGCTTTCTATGCCTGGATCGCCCACTCCGAAGCCGCGGCCGCGGCCGAACACTGGACCAAGCAGGTTGCGGCAGGAGACTTGATATTGGTGTGCGACGTCGGCGGCGGTACCGCCGATTTTAGCCTGATCGCCGTTGCCGAAGCGCAGGACGGCCTATCCAGAAGACTCGATCTGCACCGCATTGCCGTGGGCGAACATATCCTGCTCGGCGGCGACAACATGGACCTCGCGCTGGCTTACGCGCTGAAGGCCAAGATCGAGGCCGACGCTCAGGAACTCGATGGATGGCAGTTCTTGGCGCTGGTGCATGGCGCGCGAGCGGCAAAGGAGAAGTTGTTCAGCGACGAGTCCATCGCCGAGGTTCCGATCGCCGTGCCCTCGCGCGGGT
>CAWGHV010000054.1:0-16993 GCA_963822375.1 uncultured beta proteobacterium
GACCAGGAACGTGGCCAGCAGCGCCGCGTAGTCAGGAGCCGCGAAGCGCGTCGGCAGGACGGTGGAGCAGTAGTCGGAGAGGAAGTGCTTGTTGATGAACACCTGCAGGTGTAGCACAGCGCTTCGGGCAGTCCGCCGTGTTTTTGACACGGTTTGACAGCCTGCACGACACGGCACGGAGGCACGTCCGCTGCGGGTCGAGGGATGTCTCACTTCAGGTCAAGTGATGGCTGCTGCACCGGCATGACCCCTCCGGGCCTCGTGGCCACGAGCGGCGCCGCCGCGCAGACGCGTGCAAGCGGGGGGCGAGGCGGCGGCGCACGGGGTGCTCAAACATGGTGAAGAGGTCGAGCACGAGCGGCAGCGCGTCGGCGCGGACGTCGACGAAGCTGAGCATCAGGCGCGCCAGCATCGCCGTCTCCATGCGCTCGTGCACGCCGTGCCGCTGCAGCCGCTGCATGCGCGCTGTGCGGCCGGGGTGCTCCCAGAGCTCGCGCACTTTCGCCATCAGCGCCGGGTGGTCGTGGAGCCATCGTTGCGCGTGGGCAGCACGCAGTCGAACATGTCGATGCCCTGAGATACGGCATCGAGCAGATCCTCCGGCGTGCCCACGCCCATCAGGTAGCGCGGCTGGGCGACGGGCAGGCGCGGGACGCAATGAGCGACCAGGCGTCGCATGTCCGCCTTGCTTTCGCCCACCGAGAGGCCGCCGATGGCGTAGCCGTCGAAACCGATGTCAACGAGGCCTGCAAGGGACTCGTCGCGCAGATCCTCGTAGATGCCGCCCTGGACGATGCCGAACAGGGCGTTCGCGTTGCCGGCGTGCGCGTGCTTGCTGCGCGCGGCCCAGCGCAGGCTCAAGCGCATCGAGTTCGCCGCCTGCTCATGCGTCGCCGGGTGCGCCGTGCAGTCGTCGAACACCATCACGATGTCCGAGTCGAGCACGCGCTGAATACGCATCGACTCCTCGGGCGTGAGCAGGAGCCGGTCGCCGTTGATAGGAGACTGGAACTTCACGCCTTCCTCGCCGATCCTGCGCAGCGCGCCCAGGCTGAATACCTGGAAGCCGCCCGAGTCCGTGAGCAGGGGGCCGTCCCAGGCCATGAAGCGGTGCAGCCCGCCGTGTGCCGCGATGACGTCGAGCCCGGGGCGCAGCCACAGGTGAAAGGTGTTGCCGAGAACGATCTGGAAGCCGAGTTCGTGCAGCTCGGCCGGCGACATCGCCTTGACGCTGCCGTAGGTGCCTACAGGCATGAAGGCCGGCGTGTCGAGCGTACCGTGAGCCAGCGTGAGCCGGCCGCGCCGCGCGCCGCCATCGTGCGCCAGCAGGTCAAACTTCATCGGTCGGCCGCGTCAGCAGCATGGCGTCGCCATAGCTGAAGAAACGGTACTGTCGGGCAACGGCATGCTGATAGGCGGCTCGGATGGTGTCCATACCGGCGAACGCGGACACCAGCATGAGCAGCGTCGAGCGCGGCAGGTGGAAGTTCGTGATCAGGCAGTCCGCCACGCGGAAACGGAAACCGGGCAGGATAAACAGATCGGTCTCCGTCGTTCCCGGGCGCAATTCACCGCGGCGGGCGGCGGCTTCGAGTGCGCGCAGAGTCGTCGTGCCCACCGCGATCACGCGCCGCCCCGCGTTGCGCGCGTGCGCGATGGCGCTCATTGTAGCGTCGGGGATGGCGAAGCGTTCGCTGTGCATGCGGTGTTGGGCAAGATCGTTCGCACGCACCGGCTGGAACGTGCCGGCGCCCACATGCAGAGTCACATAGGCGAACGCCATGCCTGCATCCTCGAGTCGGCGCAGCAACGGCTGATCGAAGTGCAGCCCCGCCGTAGGTGCGGCGACCGAGCCCGGATCGCGCGCATAGACGGTCTGGTAGCGCCGTTCGTCTTGCTCCGCCGCGGGGCGCTGGATGTAGGGAGGTAGCGGCAGCGTGCCATGGCGCTCAATGAAGGTTGCCGGCGATTCGGCCGGGGGAAAGCGCAGACGAAAGAACTCGCCTTCGCGCGCCACGACCTCGATGTCCAGCGCATTGTCGACGCGAATCGTACTCCCCGGGCGCGGCGGATGGCTGGCGCGAATCTGGGCAAGTGCTTCGTGCTCGCCGAGCATGCGCTCGATCAGCATCTCGACCCTGCCGCCGCTCGCCTTGACGCCGAGCAGCCGCGCATGAATCACCTGCGAGTCGTTGAACACCAGCAGATCGCCGCGCTCCAGCAGCCGCGGCAGCTCGTGGAAACGTCCATCTTCAAGTTGATGCGCGTCGACGACCAGCAGGCGGCTGTCGCTGCGCTCGGCGAGCGGCTGCTGCGCGATCAGGTGCGGCGGCAGATCGTAGTCGAAATCTTCCAGCGTCAATGACATTGGTTGAAGCGCCCAGGTGATTGCGGGATAATCCTGCGGTTTTCGCGCCGCCGCAAGGCGCAGGCCGGGATGGCGGAATCGGTAGACGCAGCGGACTCAAAATCCGCCGGTGGCAACACCATGAGAGTTCGAGTCTCTCTCCCGGCACCAGTGAGTAGCACTTACGGGGCTCGCGCCCACGCTGCGCATGGGGCGGCGAGGCCAGGTGGATCGCCGCGCGCAGCCTGCTGGCCTACCATGCCAGATCGCCCTGCGCCGAAGCGCCGACCCCTATCGACGACGAACGTGACCGACCATGTTTGATGCCATCCGCAGCAACAAGCGAATCGTCCAGTTCTTCCTCATTCTCATCACCATCCCCTTCGCCTTGTGGGGAGTGGAGTCCTACGTCGGTTCCGGCGGGAGCGGCGGGGCGCTGGCCAAGGTCGCCGGCAGCAAGATCACCCAGCAGGATTTCGAGTATGCGATGCGCGAACAGCAGGACGCGATGCGCGCCGCGCTGGGTCGCGAGTACGATCCGAAAATGCTGGAAACGCCCGAGGCGCAGCGCCTCTTGCTCGAGCGGATGGTGAACGAACGCGCAATTCAGGTGAGCGCCGCGAAGTCGCACCTGGCCGTAAGCGATGGCCAGTTGCGCGATTTCATCGGAAGTCAGCCCGTTCTGCAGGAGGACGGCCAGTTCTCCAAACGCAGGTACGACGAGTTCCTGCGCAGCCAGAACAGGGGTCAGGAGGAGTTCGAGTATGGCTTGCGTCGCGACTTGATCGCCCAGCAGATCGCCTCGGCGGTGACCGAAGCTTCCTTGGTATCGCGTGCCGCGACCGAGCGTTGGCTCGCGGCGCAATTGGAGGAACGCGAGATCACCGAGTTCATCGTCAAGCCGGAAGCTTTTCTGCCACAGGTCAACATCGACGCCGCCGCGGTCAAGGCGTACTACGACAGCAATCCGAGTAGCTTCACGGTTCCGCAGCAGATTCGTGCCGAATACCTGGTGCTGAGTCCCGACATCCTCGCCGAGAAGGAGGTCGTGACCGATCAGCAGATCAAGGCGTGGTACGAAGGGCACTTGGATCGCTATCGGCAACCAGAGGAGCGCCGCGCCAGCCATATCCTGGTGCAGGTGCCCGCGGAGGCGACCGAGGCGCAGATCGAGGCGGCGCGCGCCACCCTGGAGGACGTGCGCCGTCAGGTGGATAAGGACCCCGATGCGTTCGCTGGTGTCGCCAAGGCGAGATCGCAGGACGGCGGATCCGCGCAGAACGGCGGCGACCTCGGTTTCTTCGGGCGCGGCATGATGGTCAAGCCTTTCGAGGACGCCGCCTTCGCGCTCAAGGAGGGCGAGATCAGCGATATCGTGCGTTCGGACTTCGGCTTCCACCTGATCAAACTCACCGAAGTCAAACCCGAGCGCGGCAAATCGCTGGACGAGGTGAAAGGCGAGATCGGGCTGGAGTTGAAGACCCAGGCGGCGCAGCGCAAGTTCGCCGAGATCGCGGAGTCATTCAGCAACACGGTCTATGAGCAGCCCGACAGCCTCAAGCCGGCCGCCGAAAAATACGGGCTGACGCTGCGCCAATCGGACTGGGTCGCCAAGGGTTCGGCCCAAGTGCCGCCGGAGCTCTCGAACGAGCGCTTGATGGCCGCGCTGTTCTCGGACGATGCGATAAAGAAGCAGCACAACACCGAGGCGGTGGAAGTTGCCCCCAGCACTCTGGTGTCGGCGCGCGTATTGGAGCACAAGCCGGCCGCGCAGCGTCCGCTCGAAAGTGTCGCCGCGCAGATCGAGAAACGCCTGTCCGCCGAGGAAGCCGCCAAGCTCGCACGCAAGGACGCCGAGGACAAGCTGGCGCGCTTGGCCAAGGGCGAAAGCGTCGACGTTCAGTGGAGCTCGCCACGCAGCGTGACCCGCGAAGGTGCGCAAGAGCTGTCGCCGGAGGGCATTCGTGAGGCGTTCAAGCTGCCGCCGGACAAGCTGCCGCGCTATGCCGGCGGCGCCTTGCCCGGCGGCGCCTATGCCATCTACAAGGTCTCGGCGGTACGGCCGGCGCAGATCGAGAGCGGAGATCAGCGCGTCGCAAACCTGCGCGCGCAGTACGCCAGGGTCAAGGCGGAGGAGGAGTCAGGAGCCTTCCTGGCGAGCCTGCGCTCGCGAATCGGCGTTGACATCAACGCCGCCGCGCTGGCGAGCAGAGAGCAGTAGTTGACGACGGGGCGGCTGCGCGCCAACTCAGGTTGGCGCGTCGGGATTTCCCAGTGCGGTGGTATTGAAGCCGGCATCCACGTACAACACCTCGCCGGTGATGCCGCTGGCGAGGTCGCTGAGCAGGAAGGCCGCCGCGTTGCCCACTTCCTCGATGGTGACGTTGCGGCGTAGCGGCGACTGGCGCTCGTTGTAGGCCAGGAGCTTGCCGAAACTGCTGATGCCGGCCGCCGCCAGAGTCTTGATCGGCCCGGCGGAGATCGCGTTGGCGCGGATTCCGCGCGGTCCGAGACTCGCCGCGAGGTAGCGCACGGACGCCTCGAGGCTGGCCTTGGCCAGCCCCATCACGTTGTAGTTCGGCATGGTGCGGTTCGCGCCGAGATAGGAGAGGGTGACCATCGCCGCGGGGCGCCCTTCCATCATCGGCCGTGCCGCCTTGGCGAGCGCGGGGAAGCTGTAGGCGCTGATATCGTGCGACGCGCGGAACGCCTCGCGCGACAGGCTGTCGAGAAAGTCGCCGCCGAGGGCATCGCGCGGGGCATAGGCGATCGAATGCACGAGCCCGTCGAGGCCGTCCCAGCGTTGCGCTAGTTGGGCGAACACGGCATCGATCTCATCGTCGCTGCCGACGTCGCAGGGAAGCACGAGGTCGCTGCCGAATTCCTTCGCCATCGCGGTGACGCGCTCGGCGAAGCGATCGTTCTGGTAGGTGAAGGCGAGCTCGGCGCCCTGCCTGCGGGCCGCGCCCGCGATGCCATAGGCAATCGAGCGGTTGCTCAGGAGCCCGGTGATCAAAACGCGCTTGCCGGCCAGAAATCCCATGGTCGAATGCCGCTGAAAAGACCGGGCGAATTATAGCGGAAACGCTTGTTTCCAGCCGGCGCGCCAGGCGCCGGGCACTTCAGCTACACTTGCGCCATGTATGGTTGGAAGCACTGCGCGGCGCTGCTTTTGGTAGGCATCCTGAGCGGATGCGGCGAGGTCTGGAACAACCCCTACCCGGCTTCCGACAGCGGCAAGAATATTCTCTACACCGCGTTCACCGAGCGTCCCAAACACCTCGATCCGGTTCAGTCGTACAGCGAGGACGAGAGCGAATTCAACTCGCAGATCTACGAACCGCCGCTGCAGTATCACTACCTGAAACGCCCTTACACGCTGATTCCACTGACGGCCGAGGAAGTGCCAAAGCCGCGTTATCTTGGCGCCGATTCGGCACCGGTGGATGCCGATGTCGCGAACGTGGCTTACAGTCTGTACGAGCTCCGCATCAGGAAAGGCATCCTCTATCAGCCGCATCCGGCCTTCGCCCGCGATGCCAACGGCAAGCACATCTACCTGGAACTCGACAGGTCGGATCTGAGCGGTATCTATACGTTGCGCGATTTCAAACAGACCGGCACGCGCGAGTTGACCGCCGAGGACTACGTCTACCAGATCAAGCGCCTTGCGCATCCGCGCCTGCACTCGCCGATTTTCGGACTGATGAGCGAGTACATCGTCGGCCTGAAGGAGTTGTCCGCGACGCTCAAGGCGGCGGACCGGGAACTCGTGGCGGCAAGCGGCGAGGATGCCTGGCTCGATCTGTCTAAGTATCCGCTTGCCGGGGTCGAGGTCGTCGATCGCTATACCTATCGCATCAAGCTCAAGGGGCGCTATCCGCAGTTCGTCTACTGGCTGGCGATGACTTTCTTCGCGCCGGTGCCGATCGAGGCCGACCGCTTCTACGCCCAGCCCGGCATGATGGAAAAGAACATCATGCTCGACTGGTATCCGGTCGGCACCGGGCCGTACATGCTGACCGAGAACGACCCGAACGCGCGCATGGTGCTGGAGCGCAATCCCAACTTCCACGGTGAGACCTATCCGGCGCAGGGCGAGCCGGGCGACGCCGACGCCGGGCTGCTGCACGACGCCGGCAAACCCATGCCGTTCATCGATCGCGTCGTGTTCACCCGCGAGAAGGAGGCGATTCCGTACTGGAACAAGTTCCTGCAGGGCTACTACGATGCTTCCGGCATTAGCTCGGATAGCTTCGACCAGGCGGTACGCGTCTCCATCGAGGGCGAGGCGAACGTCTCGGCCGACATGGCGGCCAAGGGCATTCGCCTGTCGACTTCGGTCGCGACATCGACGCGATACATGGCGTTCAACTGGCTCGATCCGGTCGTTGGCGGCGCGTCGGAGCGCGCGCGCAAGCTGCGCCAGGCCATTTCCATCGCGATCGACTGGGAGGAGTTCATTTCGATTTTCGCCAACGGCCGCGGCGTTCCCGGGCAGGGGCCGATACCGCCGGGTATCTTCGGCTTCCGCGAGGGGCGCGCGGGCATCAACCCCGTGGTGTACGAATGGGGTGACAGAGGGCCGAAGCGCAAGCCGATCGAGGTGGCGCAAAGGCTGCTCGCCGAGGCCGGCTATCCCAACGGTCGCGACGCGAAAACGGGACAGCCGCTGGTGCTCTATCTGGATACGACCGATCGCGGCCCCGGCGACAAGCCGCGCATCGACTGGCTGCGGCAACCAGTTCGGCAAGCTCAACGTGCAACTGGAAATCCGCGCCACCGACTACAACCGCTTTCAGGAAAAAGTGCGCAAGGGCACGGCGCAGATATTCATCTGGGGCTGGAACGCCGACTATCCGGATCCGGAGAACTTTCTGTTCCTGTTCCACGGCCCGCAAAGCCGCGCCAAGACCCAGGGCGAGAATGCCGCCAACTACTCCAATCCCGAGTACGACCGGCTGTTTCAGGCGGTGAAGCACATGGACAATTCGCCCGAACGACAGGCGCTGATCGACCGCATGGTGGCGATCCTGCACGAGGATGCGCCCTGGTCGTTCGGCTTTCACCCGAAGGCCTATAGCCTGATCCACGCCTGGATGGTGAACAACAAGCCGAACCACATGGCGCGCAACGATCTGAAGTACAAGAAGATCGATCCGGCCATGCGCGAAGTCAAGCGCGCACAATGGAATCAGCCGGTGCTGTGGCCGATCGCGGCCGCCGCCGCGCTTCTCGTGCTCAGCGCGCTGCCCGGTATCCTCGCCTATCGTCGGCGCGAGCGGATGGCGGCGAGGCCGGCTTGATCGCCTACATCCTCCGCCGGCTGCTGTACGCGATTCCGATCCTGATCGGCGTCAACCTGATCACCTTCGCCCTGTTCTTCGTCGTCAACACGCCGGACGACATGGCGCGCATGCAGCTGGGCGTCAAGCGCGTCACGCCCGGAGGCGATCGAGAAGTGGAAGGCCGAGCGCGGCTACGACAAACCGCTGCTCTTCAACGGCCAGGCGCCCGGCGCGCGGCAAGCTCACCGACACCATCTTCTTCGAGAAGTCGGTCAAGCTGTTCGCCTTCGATTTCGGCCGCGCCGACGACGGGCGCGACATCGGCCACGAAATTCGCCACGCGCATGGGGCCGAGCCTGGCGATCGCCTTGCCGGTGTTCATTCTCGGCCTGTTCGTCACCATCGCATTCGCGCTTGCTGCTGGTGCTGTTCCGCGCCACCTACCTCGATTTCTGGGGCGTCGTGCTGTGCGTGGCGATGATGTCGATTTCGAGCCTGTTCTACATCATCGGCGGCCAGTACCTGGTCTGCAAGGTGTGGAATCTGGTGCCGATCTCCGGCTACGCCGGACGGACTCGATGCGGTGAAGTTCCTGATCCTGCCGGTGCTGATCGGCGTCATCGCCGGCATCGGCAGCAGCACGCGCTGGTACCGCACGATCTTCCTCGAAGAAATCAACAAGGACTATGTGCGCACCGCGCGCGCCAAAGGGCTGTCGGAAGTCGCCGTGCTGTTCCGCCACGTGCTGCGCAACGCCCTGATCCCGATCCTCACCGGCGTCGTGGTGGTGATCCCGCTGCTGTTCATGGGCAGTCTGCTCACCGAGTCGTTCTTCGGCATCCCCGGCCTGGGCAGCTACACCATCGACGCCATCAACGCGCAGGATTTCGCCGTGGTGCGCGCGATGGTGTTCATCGGCTCGGTGCTCTACATCGTCGGCCTGCTGCTGACCGATATCTCCTACACGCTGGTCGATCCGCGGGTGCGCTTCGAATGATGCCCTTCATTCCCGTCGTCCTGTGGACCGATGCGCTGGTATTCCTGCTGCTGGGCGTCATCGCCGCCGCCGCGGTGTATTCCAAGCGCAACGAATATCTGGCGCGCGGCTGGCGGCGGGTGGCCGAGGGCCGCGCGGGGATGGCTGCGCTGACCCTGTTCCTGATCTTCGTCGCGCTCGGCCTGCTCGACTCTCTGCACTACCGGCCGCAGCTGCCGCAGGCAGGAGAGCAGGGCGGGGCCGTGTACTCGGTCGAGGTGCTGAGCGTGCTCGACGCCATCGCCGCGCCGCTGCGCACCCGCGACGAGAAGACCTACTCGGCGCCGTTCGCCACCCACCTCTACGCCAAGGAGAACATCGAGCGCGCCGATGGCACCCAGTACCGCGACTTTCCGCGCCTCACCTACGGCGGGGCGCATCTCGCACACCCTTACCGCGAACGCACGGGCGATATCGTGACAACCGGGCTGCTTGCGCTCGGCGCGGCGTTGCTCGCTTGGCTCTTGGTCGCGGCCGCGCTCACCGCATGGGTGGCGCGGCGCGGCGGCACGTCCTTCGCCGAAGCGCGCCGCGCGGTCTGGCGCGGCTCGACGCCGAGCGCATGGAACGCGGTTCTCGTGATGTTGCTGCTGGTGATGCTTGCGGTGTTTCCCGCGATCGCCCTGGCGGGTGACTACCATGTCTTCGGCACCGACAAGGTCGGGCAGGACGTGTTCTATCAGACGCTGAAGAGCATCCGCACCGCGCTGCTCATCGGCACGCTCACCACGCTGGTGATGCTGCCGTTCGCCATCGGGCTGGGCATCGCCGCCGGCTATTTCGGCGGCTGGGTCGACGACGTCATCCAGTACCTCTACACCACGCTCAATTCGATTCCCGGCGTGCTGCTGATCGCCGCGGCGGTGCTGATGATGCAGGTCGTCATCGACACTCATCCGGAATGGTTCGACACCGCCGCGCAGCGCGCCGATGCGCGTCTGCTCGCGCTGTGCGTCATCCTCGGCGTGACCAGCTGGACCGGGCTGTGCCGTCTGCTGCGCGGCGAGACGCTCAAGCTGCGCGAGCTCGAGTACGTCCAGGCGGCGCAGGCGTTCGGCGTGTCGCGGCCGCGCATCATGCTGCGCCACATCCTGCCCAACGTGATGCACATCGTGCTCATCGCGGTGGTCATGGATTTCAGCGGCCTGGTGCTGGCCGAGGCGGTGTTGTCCTACGTCGGCGTCGGCGTCGATCCCACCACCATCAGCTTCGGCACCATGATCAACACCGCGCGCCTCGAACTGTCGCGCGAGCCGGTGGTGTGGTGGTCGCTGGCCGCCGCATTCGTCTTCATGTTCGCCCTGGTGCTGGCGGCCAACCTGTTCGCCGACGCCGTGCGCGATGCCTTCGATCCGCGCGTCCAAACGCGGCCGGGCGCTACTGCGCGGGCCGCCGCCGCGTCATGAGCGAGGTTCGCGGCGCCCCGCTGCTCGAAGTCGAAGGGCTAAGCATCGCCATCGACGGCGCCGGCGGGGTAGTCCATGCGGTCGACGACGTGTCGTTCTCGATCCATGGCGGCGAGACCTTCGCGCTGCTGGGCGAGTCGGGCTGCGGCAAATCGATGACGGCGCTCGGACTGATGCGCTTGCTGCCCGATGCCGGCCGGATCGACGGCGGCTCGGTGCGCCTCGGCGGCCGTGAGCTGCTCCCGCTCGCCGAGGCCGAGATGCGCGACGTGCGCGGCCGCGAGATCGCGATGATCTTCCAGGAACCGTCCACCAGTCTCAACCCGGTGCTCACCGTCGGCACGCAGATCGGCGAGGTATTGGCGAGACATCAGGGTCTCGAGGCCGAGGCGGCGCGCCAGCATGCGCTGCGCCTGCTCGATGCGGTCGGCATTCCCGATGCGGCGCGGCGGCTCGAGGAGTTTCCGTTCCAGCTCTCGGGCGGCATGAAGCAGCGCGTGATGATGGCGCAGGCGCTGGCCTGCGCGCCGCGGCTGCTGATCGCGGACGAGCCGACGACGGCGCTCGACGTCACGATTCAGGCCCAGGTGCTCGATCTGCTCGCGCACGTCCAGCGCCGCGAGCAGATGGCGATGCTGCTCATCACCCACGATCTGGGCGTCGTCAGCCAGGTGGCGCAGCAGATCGGGCTGATGTACGCCGGCACCCTGATCGAGATCGCGGAGCGCGACGAGTTCTTCGATCACCCGCGCCATCCCTACGCCCGCAAGCTGTTCGCTGCCCTGCCGAGCGCGGCGCGGCGCGGCGTCCGGCTCGACACGATCGAAGGCAGCGTGCCGCCGCTGACGCGGCGCTTCGGCGGTTGCCGCTTCGCCGAGCGCTGCCCCGAGGCGTGGGCGCGCTGCCATGACGAGATACCGCAATGGACGCGCATCGGCGAGCGCCATACCGTACGCTGCCATCTCTATGACGGCGCAGCGTCGGCGCGGACGCCGCCGCCACGCCGCGAGTCCGCCGCGTCCGACCCGGTGAGCGAGGCCGTGGCGCCGGGCGAGCTGTTGAATGTCGTTGGATTGAAGGTGCATTTCCCGGTGCGCAAGGGCATCTTCAAGCGCGCCGTGGGCTACGTCAAGGCGGTCGATGGCGTTTCCATCGGCGTGGAGCGCGGCCGGACGCTGGCTTTGGTGGGCGAGTCGGGCTGCGGCAAGACTACCGCCGGCAAGGCGATCCTGCGCCTCGTCGAGCCGACGGCGGGCACGGTTTTGTTCGACGGCGCGGCACTGCACGCACTGAGCGCGGCGCAGTTGCGGCCGCTGCGCGGCTCGTTGCAGATGATCTTCCAGGATCCCTATGGATCGCTCAACCCGCGCATGCACGTGGGGGACATCATTACCGAAGGCATGAGCGCACTGAAGGTTGCCGATGATCCACGGGCGCGCGATGAGCATGTCGCGGAATTGCTGCGGCAAGTGGGATTGACCCCGGAAATGGCGGCACGCTATCCGCATGAGTTTTCGGGTGGCCAGCGCCAGCGCATCGCGATTGCGCGTGCGCTCGCGGTGCGTCCGAAGTTGCTGATCTGCGACGAACCGACCAGCGCGCTCGACGTTTCGGTGCAGGCGCAGATCCTCAACCTGCTGAAAGGCTTGCAGGAGAGCTTGGGGTTGAGCTACCTGTTCATCACGCACAACATCGCCGTGGTGGACTACTTGGCGCACGACGTCGCCGTCATGTACCTCGGCCGCATCGTCGAGCAGGGCAGCGCGGAAGAGATTCTGCGCACGCCCAAGCACCCGTACACCGCGGCGCTGCTCAGCGCCGTACCGCGGATCGAACGTGAGCGTCGCGGTGAGGTGATCATGCTCAAAGGCGAGCTGCCGTCACCGCTGAATCCGCCGTCGGGCTGCCACTTCCATCCGCGCTGCCCAAAGGCGATGGATGTTTGTCGGCGCGAGTTCCCGGGCGAAACAACGCTCACGGCGACGCATCGCGTGAGTTGCCACCTGTATTGATTCCATGCGGCTTGAGGTGAGCCGATGGCGAACCCGAGCGCACCCGAGAGGATGTGCCGATTTGCCGGGGTTCGCTTCGCTCACCCCAGCCTACGACCGACCGGAAGGGGGCCGTGGTGAGCGGCGGGCGATCCTCGATCAGGAACCCGAGCCGTCGCGCTTGAGCCCTACGCTGCTGATCGGGGTCTTGGCCGGTCTTGTCGCGACGTTGGATTTCTTGCCTCGCTTCGCGCCGGCGGACTTGGCGGCACGTTGGCCTGCCTTCGAGCGCGAAGACTGCACTTGGCCGCGCTTTGCCTGGTGCGCTTTCTTGGCGGTATGCGCTGTGCCCTTGGCACGAATCCGAGACGCGACGCGCGCCGCCGGTCGGGCCTCATCGGCCGCCTCCAAGACATCGCTTTCGGATAGCACATCGCCAACCGGGACGATCAATCTGTGGCCGACGCGCGGTCGCGCCCGCGCACCGAGGCCGTTGATCTGCTTCAGGCTCGCGATGCTCAGGCCGAATCTGCGCGCGACATGGTTCAGGCGTTCGCCGCGCTTGAGCGTGTAGGTCCGCCAGTTTGCCAGCGGTTCGTCATGGGCTTCCAGATTCCGCTGGAATGTCTCGACCTTGTCTATCGGCAGGACGATCGAGGTCTTCGCGTGCTGCGGCATGACGGGCCGCTTGTAAGCCGGATTCAGCGCGATGAAATCGGCCGGCTCCATTTCCGCGAGACGTGCTGCCACCGCGACGTCCATGTCGGCCGGCTTGGCCACGGTCTTGAAGTAGGCGCGATTGGGAATCGGATCGAGACCTATGCCGAAAAAATAGGGTTGGGCGATGATATTCTTTAGAGCCTGCAGCTTCGGCACGTAGTTGCGCGTTTCCGCGGGCATGCTCAGGCTCAGGTAGTCGGTGTCCAGGCCGCTGGCTTGGTTGCGCCCGATGGCGCGCGCCACCGCGCCTTCGCCCCAGTTGTACGACGCCAGGGCGAGATGCCAATCGCCATGCCTTTCGTAGAGCGCTTGCAGGTAGTCGAGCGCCGCGCTGGTCGAGTCGACGATATCGCGGCGCTGGTCGATCCACCAGTTCTGCTGAAGATTGAAGCTGCGCCCGGTGGAGGGGATGAACTGCCAGATCCCGGATGCGTTGGCGTGCGACAGCGCCATGGGATTGAACGCGCTCTCGACGATGGGCAGCAACGCCAACTCGGTCGGCATGCCGCGCGCTTCGATTTCCTGCACGATGTGGAACAGGTAGCGGCGACTGCGCTCGATGATGCGTTTGAGATATTCGGGGCGATTCAGGTAGGAAGCTTGATGGCCCGAAACCAGGTTGCTGTTGAGGCTGGGCATGGCAAAACCGACGCGGATGCGCTCCCATAGATCGCGCGGCGGAGTCGTTAAATCGATCGGCGTGATTGGCGGCTGGTAGTCGACGAGAACCTGGGTGCTCCGATCCACGTCGTTGTTCTGGTCGGAGTTCGCGTTGGAATCGGCGACGGTCAACTCGATGGGTGGGTACTCCGGCGGCGCAAATTCAGCAGCGCCGGAGCCGGTACCGATAGCGAACAGGAGCCCCCCCACTACCACCCCTCTATTGATTTTTAACATTATCATAGAGTGCTTTGATTATTAATCGAAATATGGTAGCGCGGATCGATCCGTTGGTCAATCGGCGCGGGCCGGCCCCGGCTCGCTGAGGCGACGCAGACGATCTTATCGGCATAGAACCGGTGTTGGTCGTCTCGAAGCGCAGCGTCGGCCAGGACCGCGCCTGCCTCGGTTTGTGCGATTCTTCCGCAATATCGCCCGTGAGGTCGGACCATGAAGGCCCTCGTCATCGAAGACACACTAACCACGCTCAAGGCGGTCAGCGGCCAGCTCGAACGCATGGGCATCACGCCGATCACCGCGCGCACGGGCGCGATCGGCTTGCAGCTTCTCGTTGCCGATCGCCCCGACCTGATCCTGCTCGACATCCTGCTGCCCGACATCGACGGCTACGAGGTTGCGCGGCGCATTCGTGCGGCGGAGAAACCGGGGGAGTGGACGCCGATCATCTTTCTCACCGCGCGGACCAAGGATGAGGACGTCGAGCGCGGCATCGAAGCCGGTGGCGACGATTACCTCGTCAAGCCGGTGAGCGGCGTCGTCCTGGGCGCGAAGGTGCGGGCGATGCAGCGCATCGTTCAGATGCGCCGGTCGTTGCTATCGGTGGCGCGGGACTTGCAGTCCACCAATCGTAAGCTGCGACGGCTCTCGGCAAGCGATGCGCTGACCGGTATCGCCAATCGGCGCCATTTCGACGAATCCCTGGCGCGCGAATGGCGGCGTGCGCAGCGCTACTCGAAAGCGCTTGCGCTGGTCGTATGCGACGTTGACTTCTTCAAGCAGTTCAACGACATGTACGGCCATCAGACGGGCGACGAATGCTTGCGCGCAGTGGCGCGCACGCTCGAGCAGCAGGCGCGCAGGCCGGCCGACCTGGTCGCCCGCTATGGCGGGGAAGAGTTCGCGATCATCCTGCCCGACACCGATGCGCAGGGCGCGCTTCTGGTCGCCCACAGGATGCGCGAGGCGGTGCAGGCGATGGAATTGATGCACTCGGGTTCGGACGTGGCGAGCGTGGTGACCGTTAGCGCGGGTGTGGCGAGCTGCGCGCCGCAGCGCACCGAGTCGAATCCGCAACCCCTGGTACAGGCGGCCGACGCCGCGCTCTATGAGGCCAAGCGCCAAGGACGCAATCGGGTGGTGGTGCAGCAGGCGGGAGCGGTGGCGGGAGGCGGGTAACGCGCTGCCGCGCGGCTTTCGCTATGGGTCAGAAGTCGTTCTTCCACTCGCGCATCAGCGCGAAAACGGCGACTGGATCGATTCCCGTATCGGGCCGTATGCGCCGCGCGGCCTGGATCACCGCCGGCGCCGTGCTGCGCAAGAAGGGATTGGTCGCCAGTTCCTCCTGCAGCGTTGACGGAAGCGAAGGCTCGTCGCGCGCGCGCAAGGCATCGACCTGCTTTTGGCGTATCAGTAGGGCGGCGTTGCGCGGCTCCACCGACAATGCAAAGCGAATATTTGCCTGCGTGTATTCGTGGCCGCAAAAAACCCGCGTGGCGCCGGGCAGGGCCGCGAGCTTGGACAGCGACGCCCACATCTGTGCGGCAGTGCCCTCGAACAGTCTGCCGCAGCCGCAGCCGAACAGTGTGTCGCCACAGAACAGCATGTTTGACCCATAATAGGCTATGTGCCCGCGTGTATGACCTGGAATGTCGAGTACGGCAAACTCGACTTCGATTCCGGGCACCTGGACCCTGTCCGGCTCGCGCACCCTGCGTGTGAGGGTGGGAATGGACTCTCCGGCAGGCCCGAACACCGGTACGTCGTAGCGTTCGAGCAGTGCGGCGACGCCACCGACGTGGTCCGCATGGTGATGGGTGGTCAGTATGGCCCTGAGCGCAATGCCTTCCCGGCCCAAGGCGTCGATTACGGGCGCGGCATCGCCGGGGTCGACGACCACCGCCTCGCGCCCGGCGCGCAGGAGCCAGATATAGTTATCTCGAAACGCTCGAATCGGCGTGACATCCACATCTCAACTCTCCGGCGAATCATCCCCGGTGTCAATTCCCTCGCGCGCCGAATGGCTGCAAACTCCGCAGGGTCAATATGTAATGGGCTGGGAGCACGTGCGCTTCGACGAAGCCGTGGCCGACATCTTCGGCTTCAACGCGGTGCAGATAGGCATGGTCGAGTGCGATTTTCTGCGCGCCAACCGGATGCCTTTTCGCTTTCGCTGCGGCGATGCGGGGGACGCCGATCTTCTAAGCGACCTGCACCACCTACCGCTGCCCAGCACCTCCATCGACCTTGTGGTGTTGCCGCACGTGCTCGAGTTCAGCCAGCAGCCGCACCAGATTCTGCGTGAAGTGGAGCGCGTACTGGTGCCGGAGGGGCACATCGTGATCACCGGCTTCAATCCCTACAGCCTGTGGGGGTCTCGGCGCTGGTTCGCCAGCTCCTATGCCGGCTTCCCCTGGACCGGCCGTTATCTGGGCGTGCGCCGGCTCAAGGATTGGTTGACGCTGCTCGGCTTCGACATTCGGTTCGGAAAATTCGGCTGCTATGCGCCCGCGATCGTGGACGGCAAGTGGCTGCGGCGCTGGCGTTTCCTCGAGTTTGCCGGCGATCGCTGGTGGCCGATAGGCGGCGCTGCGTATATCGTTCAAGCGGTGAAACGCGTCCACGGCACGCGCCTGATCACGCCGGTGTGGCGCGAGCGCAAGTCGCGCGCCAAGGCGCTGGCGCCGGTGGTGCAGCGGGTCGATGGCGACGATGGCACGGCTTGACCACGTGGACATCTTTACCGATGGCGCTTGCAGCGGCAATCCCGGCCCCGGCGGATGGGGCGTGGTGCTGCGCGCCGGCGGGCAGGAGAAGGATCTGTTCGGCGGCGAGGCGGCGACGACCAACAACCGGATGGAGCTGACGGCGGTGATCGAGCCCTCCAAGCGCTGAAGCGACCGGTGCAGGCGCGTGTGCACACCGATTCGCAGTACGTGCAGAAGGGCATCAGCGAATGGATCCACTCGTGGAAGCGGCGCGGCTGGAAAACCGCTGCCAAGCAGCCGGTGAAGAACGAAGACTTATGGCGTGAGCTCGACCGCTTGGCGCAGATTCACCGCATCGAATGGCTCTGGGTCAAGGGCCATGCTGGCCACGCCGAAAACGAACGCGCCGACGAATTGGCGCGGCGCGGCGTCGCCTCGTTGGGCAGGGGATAGGACAGCCATGCGCCAGATCGTTCTCGACACGGAGACCACGGGCCTCGAAGTCCGGCTGGGCGACCGGATCATCGAAGTCGGTTGCGTCGAACTCGTCAATCGCAAGTTGTCGGGCCGGCGCTTCCACAGCTACGTGAATCCCGAACG
>CAWGHV010000055.1:0-16369 GCA_963822375.1 uncultured beta proteobacterium
CGGTGTGGACGACATCGAGATCACAGATGGCGCGGTCAGCGGCGTGTTACTCGCCAGCGGTGAGCGCATTGCGACCCGTCATCTGGTGCTGGCCGTCGGCCACAGCGCGCGCGATACCTTCGAAATGCTGCACCGCCGTGGCATCTATATCGAAGCCAAACCCTTCTCCATCGGCTTTCGCATCGAACACCCGCAGTCTCTGATAGACCGCGCGCGCCACGGCAAACACGCAGGCGCCGGGCGCGGCAGACTACAAACTGGTGCATCACGCCAGCAACGGACGCTCGGTGTACAGCTTCTGCATGTGCCCGGGCGGCACGGTGGTGGCGGCGACCTCGGAGCCGGGGCGCGTGGTGACCAACGGCATGAGCCAGTATTCGCGACGAGCGCACGAAACCCAGCGGCGCGGCACCGAAGTGCATTTTCTCGCCAGCCTGACGACTTTCGGCAACATCGAGTATCACTACGAGATCCTCGCGAAACGGCTACGCGAGCTGTCGTTTCTCAACAATGGGGTGAAGATCAAGCTGGTGGACCAGCGTAGCGGGCGCGAGGAGGACTTCGCCTTCGCCGGCGGCGTCAAGGGCTTCGTCGAATACATCAACCGAGCCAAGACCGTCCTGCATCCGAATACCTTCCACGCGGTGGGCGAGAAGGACGGCATCGTGGTCGAGGTTGCCATGCAGTGGAACGACTCCTACCAGGAACAAGTATTGTGCTTCACCAACAACATTCCACAGAAGGATGGCGGCACCCATCTCACCGGCCTGCGCATGGCCATGACCCGGGTCATCAACAAATACATCGAGGAACACGAGCTGGCGAAGAAGGCGCGCGTCGAAACTACGGGTGACGACATGCGCGAGGGTTTGGCTTGTGTGTTGTCGGTGAAGGTGCCGGAACCGAAATTCTCGTCGCAGACCAAGGAAAAGCTGGTGTCGTCCGAAGTGCGCCCGGCGGTGGAGGAAGTCGTGGCGCAAAAGCTCTCGGAGTTCCTGCTGGAGCGGCCCGTCGACGCGAAGATAGTGACGAGCAAGATTGTTGACGCCGCTCGCGCGCGCGAGGCGGCACGCAAGGCGCGCGAGATGACCCGGCGCAAGGGCGTGCTCGATTCCTTCGGCCTGTCGGCCAAGCTCGCCGATTGCCAGGAGAAGGATCCGGCCAACTGCGAGCTTTACCTAGTCGAGGGCGACTCGGCTGGAGGCTCCGCGAAGCAGGGCCGTGACCGCAAATTCCAGGCCATCCTGCCGCTAAAGGGCAAGATCCTCAACGTCGAGAAGGCGCGCTTCGACAAGCTCATCTCCTCGCAGGAGATCGCGACCCTTATCCAGCCCTTGGCACCGGCATCGGCAAGGACGAATACAAGCCGGAGAAGTTGCGTTATCACCGCATCATCATCATGACCGACGCTGACGTTGACGGTGCGCACATCCGCACCCTGCTGCTCACCTTCTTCTACCGGCAGATGCCGGAGCTAGTCGAGCGGGGCCACATCTACATCGCCCAGCCGCCGCTGTACAAGATCAAGCACGGCAAGTCGGAGCGCTACATCAAGGACGAGTACGAACTCAATCAGCATTTGCTCAAACTGGCGCTAGAGGCGGCGCAATTGGTGCCACGATCGGACGCCGAGCCGATCGGCGCTGAGGCGCTGGAGCTGCTCGCGCGCGCCTATCTGCTCGCCGAGGCGGTGATCAAGCGGCTCTCCGACTACGTCGATGGGGAGGTGCTGCACGCCATGCTGGAACATGATATCAGCCTGGATCTGTCGAGCCGGGAGGCGGCTCAAGACAGCGCCATGCGTTTGGGCGCACGCGTGCTTGACTCGGTGCGGATCGTGCCCGCCTGCGACGAGAAGACCGAGCGCTGGTTGCTGCGAGTGGAGAAAATGCGTCACGGCAACCTGCGCGTCGGACAGATCGACGAGGAATTCATGCTTTCGGGCGACTACAAGCAGATTCGCCATGCGGCTGACCTGATCTCGGGTCTGATCGGCAAGGGCGCCGCAATGCGCCGCGGCGAAAAGTCCCAAGCCATTTCCAGCTTTGCCGACGGCATGAGATGGCTGCTGGCGGAAGTGGAACGTAACCTGGCGAAGCAGCGCTACAAAGGGCTGGGCGAGATGAACCCGGAGCAACTCTGGGAAACCACGATGGACCCGAGCACGAGGCGTCTGCTCAAGGTCCAGATCGACGACGTAATTGCCGCCGACGAAATCTTCACGACGCTGATGGGCGATGCCGTCGAACCGCGCCGCGCCTTCATCGAAGAGCACGCTCTGGCGGCGCGCAATATCGACGTCTAACGTCTAGGTAGCAACTACCCCAGGCTGGCGCTCCCTCGCGCTCGACTTACTTCGACATCGCTGGAACGTCGTGACGCCAGGGAGCCCGGGCGAAAGTCTCGACGAGAAACTCCACCATTGCCGCAACCTTGGGCGAGCGATGCTTGCCGTGAGGGTACACGGCGTGCAACGGCGCCGGTTCGACGTGGTGCCAATCGCCGAGGATCGGCACCAAGCGACCTTCGCGGATCGGCGCGCCGACGATCAGATCGGCCAGCCGCGTGATCCCTACCCCGCCGAGGGCGAGTTGCAGAACCGTCTCGGCATTGTTGGCCGTGACGTTGCCCGACACTTCGATTACCCGCAGCCCTACCCCGGTATCGAAAGGCCAGCGCTTGAGCATCGGCTGAGAGCTGACCCACAGGCAATTGTGGTGGGCCAACTCGTCCGGCGTGTGTGGAGTGCCGTGGCGCTCCAGGTATGCCGGCGCCGCGCAGATGACGCGCTTGAGGTTACAGATCAAGCGTGCATGCAGCGACGAGTCGGCTAGCGGGCCGATACGGATCGCCAGGTCAGCACCTTCCTCGACGATATCCGCGAGCCGGTCGGTCACCGTGATATCGAGTGCGATCTCGGGATAGCGTTCGAGGAATGCCGGTACGGCGTGCGCCAGTTGGTGCAGGCCGAATGCCACACCCGTATGCAATCGTAACAGACCGCTGGGCCGCTCGCGAAAGCGCGCGACATCCGCCTCTGCGTCGTCGATGTCGCCCAGTATCCGGCGGCTGCGCTCGAAGAACGCTTCTCCCTCGGGCGTCAGGTGTAGCTTGCGCGTCGTTCGATTGATTAGCCGCACGCCGAGTCGATCCTCGAGCCGAGTCACCAGTTTGGACAATGCCGAGGGCGTCAATCCGAGTTCGCGTGCCGCGGCCGAGAATCCACCCAGTTCGACTGAGCGTACGAACGCCGCCATTTCTCCCGATCTATCCATTCAACGAACCCGAACTTCGGAAAAAAATTCACAAGTTCTATTCCACTTGTCCGGATTGTACGCCCTAAAGGTTTGAATTAATCTACCGAAAAACATTGGCATACAGCCTTTGTTCGAAAGGAGATAGCCATGAATGACCTGGACCTTATGGAAATTGAGCGCCGTGCCCGGAAGATGCGATCGGTGGAAATACGCCGACTGTTGCATTCGGTCGCTCACGCATTGGTCGAATGCGCGCGGTACTTCGTGCGCAGCCTGCACCTGAACACGAAGAGTCACGCCTGAAAGCGGCAGCAGCAGCACTTGGGTGAAGGTCCGAACCCCTCCTCCTCTCCACGGGCCTTCTCTTGTCGTGCTGTGCGGGGTGACCGCGAAGCAGGTTGGCGTCTAGCTGCCGCGGCGCTTGCGTTCCCTTCGCGGGTTTTTGATCCCCCGCCTTTTTTCCAATCGTGCAACGCCGGGGTTTGCACGCGGCGGGTCGCCGGACATCGGGTACTAGCGCCGCGTCGTTAGGATTTGCGCGACCTCGGCGTCGGTTAGGACAATAGGATTCGTCTGCATGCTCGAGCCGCGGCTGCCAGCCACTACCCGCGGCAGGTCCTCGCTTCTGAGCCCGTAACTGCCGAGCCCAGGCAGACCAAGGCTACGCGTCCAATCCTCCAGCGTACGCACCAGTTGCAAGCAAGCGTTTTCGTCCCCGGTTGGGCTCTTCCCGGCGAGCAAGCGCCCAACCGCTGCGTACTTGGACAATGCGGGGTTGCTTGGGTCCCGCCCACGCATCGCCTCGATGTTGACGCGGACCGCCGCGGCGACCAGGGTGCCGCAGATCACGCCATGCGCCATCGGGAAAAATGCGCCGAGCGGGGACGCTAGGCCATGCACCGAACCCAGTCCGGTCTGTGCCAGGCAGATGCCCGAAAGCAGCGCCGCATAGGCCATCTTCTCGCGCCCGCCGGCCGCCTGCGTGCCGCCCCCGTACCATTCGAACAGGCCGTAGCGTACCGCCTGCAGGCCCGACCAAGCGAGTGCATCGGTGAGAGGATTTGAGCGCGCCGACACATATGATTCGAGCAACTGGGTAAATGCGTCCATGCCGTTGGCGGCGATCAGGGCGGGCGGGCAGGTCGCCAATAGGTCAGGATCGACGATGGCGTATTCGGCCACCAGCTTCTCGTCTCGGAAGGACTTCTTGAAGCCGCTTTCGCCTTGCTCAGAAAGCACCGCGTTCTTGGTAGCTTCGGAACCGGTGCCTGCGGTGGTTGGCAGCGCGATCAGGGGTGTCGCTGGACCTAGATAGGGCTTCTCGGGCCCGACGCCCTCCAAGTGGTCGAGCACCGAATTGCCTGGCCGCAGCAACCCGGCGATCGACTTCGCCGCATCCATCGCGCTGCCGCCGCCGATGCCGACCACGGCATCGAATCTCGAACCAGACAGCCGCGCAACGGATTCGTCGACGAAGCGCGGCGAGGGCTCGCCGACGACGTTCAGCGTGTCCCAGGTGAAGCCGGCGCGCGCGAGTAGTTTCAGCAGCGCATCGCCGCGCTCCGAATCGGCGAAAGAACTCGCGCCGGAGACGAGCAGCAGGCGCTTGCCGTAAGCGCTCGCGATGCACGGTAACCTGTCCGCCACGCCGGCACCGAACTCGATGCGCGGCAGGCGCGCGATGGAGAATGCCCAGGTCATGCCGGGTACAGGCCGTCGTAGGACTGACCCTGGCGAGGCTCGGCCATCATCGGCGCAACGGCGTCGCGCCAGACAGCGTAGTGCGAAGTCTGCTTGTGCGCCGCGGCCGCTTCAGCGCTTGCGTAGGCTTCGTAGAGAACGAAACGGGTGGGCTCGCCTACCGCTTGCAGAACATCGAATCGCCGGTTGCCGGGCTCGAGGATCGAGGCCTCGTGGTTCGATTGCGTCGCGGCGATGAAAGCGCCAAGGAACTCAGGCTTGACATGAATATGAACCAGGGTGACGTGCATAGCGACTCCTCATGATTCCAGCGACGGCGCGCTGTGGCAGAGGCCATTGTAGAGCTTGCTAGCCCTGCTTGGAGGGCCTCGGCTTCGTGACATCGATCACGTCGATATCAACCGAGCACTAAGGCTCTTGCCCACGCCTGCCGTGAATCTATACAGAGCGATTTCTTCGTTCACCAACAACCGCCACGCCAGAAAGGAAATATCATGGCCCGCATTTTTGCAGCGACTCCCAGCATCGACGTCGCTCGTTTCTTCGTCCCCGACATGGTTGCGCCCAAAGCGCTCGACACACCGCAGGCAGGCGGCGATTTTCCCATCACTCTGAAACAGCTAAGGGCATCTTCGCGCATACGCGCATGGCTCCCCCGGCACCTGGTTGATGAGTTCCTGAGCGACTGACCCGAGCATCCGCTCCCCATGAGCGGTCGCATCGCGCCAGCTTGCACCCCTCGGCCCGTGAGCCGGCACCAGTCGTCCGGTCGGGCCGTACCTCTTCCAGTTGCCGACAATCCGTCGGTGCCGAATCTTCCCCGGTATAAACTGCGCACCAGCGTCGCGCGGCAGGTCGATTCTTTCCGCGCCAGCGCGAAACCATGATGACCAGGGAATTCCATGACCGACCATAACATGCCGTGCCTATCCGTTCTCGAGGCCCGCGTCGTCGCGGTGCTCGTGGAGAAGCAGCTGGCGACGCCGGACTACTATCCACTGACGCTCAATGCGCTGGTCGCCGGGTGCAACCAGAAGAGCAGCCGGTTCCCCGTTCTGAACGCGACGGACGACGAAGTGCGGATGGCACTCGACGGGCTTAAGCGCTACACGCTGGTGATCGACAGCTATGGTGCCTCGGGGCGCGTGATGCGCTTCGCCCATAACTTAGGCAAGGTATTGGCGCTGCCCCAGCCTTCGGTTGCGCTGGTCGCGGTACTGGTATTGCGTGGTCCGCAAACGGCCGCTGAACTGCGCATGAACTGCGAGCGCCTGCACGCCTTCGCCGACATCTCGACAGTCGAGGGCTACCTGGAGGAAATGGTCGCGCGGCCGGCAGGCGCACTCGTGGTGAAACTGCCCAAACAGCCCGGCTCGCGCGAACATCGCTATGCCCACTTGCTAAGCGGAGCCGTTGAACTCAGGTCACCTCAAGACCTTGAAGCGTCAGTGGAGGATGTCGTCGCCCACAGCGAAATCGCCGCCCTCAAGAACGATGTCACCGGGTTGCAGAGCGAGGTGCAAGCGCTGCGCAAGTTGGTGACACGACTGTGCGCCGAACTCGGCGTTCGCCCCGAGTGAGCGTGCATGCGATTGTGTTCGCCGCCATGGATCTCAGCGGGAACGTTACCTCTCTCTGACTATTGACGGTCGTAGACATCCAAGCGCAGCGAGAGGGAAAAAAAGGGGCCGCGCCGCGGCCCCTTCGTCGTCGATACGCGCGCTGCGTCAGATTTCCTCCGGGACCATTTTAATCGCCCCACACGGGCATTCCGATACGCAGATGCCGCAACCCTTGCAGTAGTCGTAGTTGAACTCGAAACGCTTGCCGGGTCCGAGCTTGATCACCGCGTTGTCCGGACACACGCCATAACAGTTGTCGCACTCGAAGCAGTTGCCGCACGACAAGCAACGGCGTGCCTCGTATAGCGCATTGGTCTCGTCCAGCCCGCCCTGCACCTCCTCGAACGTGGACTGGCGGCGGATGATGTCGAGCATCGGCCGCACAGTCTTCGGCGCATCGGTGTAGTACCAAGGGTTGAGCTTGTCGAACGTCGCCAGCTCGTGCTTCGCCGGTGCCTGATAGTCCGCGCCGCGAAGCCAGGCATCGATGTTTCTCGCCGCTTTCTTGCCGTGGCCGATGCCAACGGTTACGGTGCGCTCGGAAGGCACCATGTCGCCGCCAGCGAAAATCCCCTCGTAGCCGGTCATCATGTTCTTGCTGACCTCGACGACGCCATCCTTAATATTCAGCCCCGGCACGTTGTCCAGCAGCGAGAGATCGACATCCTGGCCGAGAGCGAGCACGACCGAATCGGCTTCCAGGGTCTCGAACTCTCCGGTCGGCTGCGGCCAGCCCTTGTCGTCCAGCGCCATCTTCTCCACCGTGATCGTGGAGTCTCCGGCCTGCTTGATCGTGGACAGCCACTTGATCATCACGCCCTCCTGCAGCGCCTCTTCGACTTCGAAGTCGTGGGCCGGCATCCGCTCGCGCGTGCGGCGGTAGACCACGATCGCCTCGGTGGCGCCCAGGCGTTTGGCGGTGCGCGCGACGTCCATCGCGGTATTGCCGCCGCCATACACCACGACGCGGCGGCCGAGCATCGGTTGGTCTTCGCCCTCCATGCTGCGCAATACCGAAACCGCGTCGAGAATCTTCGCCGAATCGCCGGCGGGGATGTAGGCACGCTTGCCGATGTGAGCGCCGACGGCGAGGAACGCGGCGTCGAACTTCCCTTCCTTCATCGACTCCAGGATGTTGGCAACCTTGGTGTTGTACTTGATCGTCACACCCAGATCGACGATGCGCTGCACCTCGGCATCGAGCACCTCGCGCGGCAGGCGATACTTCGGTATGCCGAAGCGCATCATGCCGCCGGCAAGCGGGCCGGCCTCGTAGATCGTGGCCTTGTGGCCCATGCGCGCAAGATGATAGGCCGCGGACAGGCCCGAGGGCCCGGCGCCGACGATCAGCACGTGTTTGCCGGTGGCCTGTTGCGGACGGTCGAATGCCCATCCGCGCTTGATCGCTTCATCACCGAGGAATCCCTCGACCGAATTGATGCCCACCGGCTGGTCAATCTGGCCGCGATTGCACGAGGTTTCGCACGGGTGGTAACAGACGCGGCCCATGACCGAGGGCAGTGGGTTGTCCTCGGCCAGGGTGCGCCAAGCCTGTTCGTAGTTGCCGGATTCGGCATGGTAGAGCCAAGCCTGGATGTTCTCTCCAGCGGGGCAAGCATTGTTGCAGGGCGGGAGCCGGTCCAGATAGACCGGCCGCGACGTGCGCCAGGAGCCGGTGCGGTTGGCCAGCGAGGAGCCGACATCGAGGGTAATTGCAAAGGGTTTGTCCATTCGTTACTCCATAGTCTTCAACGCGGCGCCGCGGTGAGCGCAAACAGCGGCGGAGCCAGCGCGAGATTGTCCGTATGTCATCCGCATTGATGCGTTCAGTTACCTTCGGCGAGCAGACCGAACTTGCGAATGTTGCGGTTGGCCGTTTCCTGAATCCTGGCGATCACGTCAACTCGCGGCTGCTTGCCGAACAAGTGAGCGAAGCGCTTCTGCGGCTTCAAATACTCCTCGACCGGCAACTGCTTGCGTATCGGCGATACGTTAACCACCTCACCGTTCTCCGCCTCGTACACCGGAAACAGCCCGGTGTCCTTCGCCAGGCGCGCGATCTTGATCGTTTCGTTGGACGCCAGGCCCCAGCCGAGCGGACACGGCACATAGATGTGAATGTAGCGTGCGCCGCGAAACTCCATGGCGCGCTTGACCTTCTGCTCCAGGTCGCGCAACTCGGAAACGATCGCCGTGGCCACGTAGGGGATGTTGTGGGCGAGCGCGATCTGCGGCAGGTTCTTGCCTTGGCCGAAGACGTTTCCCGGCTGCGGCCCGACCGAGGGCGTGGTCGCGGTGCGCGCCGCGGCCGGAGTGGCCGACGAGCGTTGCACGCCGGTATTCATGTAGGCCTCGTTGTCGTAACAGATGTAGAGCACATCGTCATTGCGCTCGAACATCCCGGACAGGCAGCCGAAGCCGATGTCGGTGGTGCCGCCGTCGCCGCCCTGGGCGATCACGCGCACGTCGTGGCGACCTTTGACCCGCATGGCGGCGGAAATCCCGGTGGCGACCGCCGCGGTGTTGCCAAACAGCGAATGGATCCAAGGAATCTGCCACGAGGTTTCTGGGTAGGGCGTCGAGAACACCTCCAGACAGCCGGTGGCATTGGCGGCGATGAGTTGGTTATTGGTCACGCTCATCGCCGCGTCTATGGCATAGCGTGCGCCCAACGCTTCGCCGCAGCCCTGGCAGGCGCGATGGCCGGAATTGAGCGAGTTGGTACGCTGCATGTTGGCCTGCACGCTACGTTGTTCCGGGGCGAGCAGGCGGTTACCGACGGTGAAGGTGCCGGTCTGGTAAAACTTGATGGTTTGCTCCATGTTTGTCTCCTAACCGATACGCGCGGCAACGACCCCGATATCACGCAATATGCTCTCGGCGATTGGCCCCGAGCGGCGTTGCGTCTTCTCGCGTTCCAGCACGCGATTGACGATGCTCCAATCGAGGTCGAGAAAGGTCAGCGGCTCGAGCTTTTCGGCCATTGCCTCGACGAACAGTTTGTGCAGGGAGGCCTTGGTGACGGCGCGCCCGCCAAGCCCAGCGACCACGTTGAAAATTGGCTGCGGCCGGTTTCTCAGCGCCATGCGCACGTCGCGCGAGACGATGCCGCCGATGCCTACCGCGAAGCACTTCTCGACCACGACCACGCGCTTGACGTTCTCCAAGGCGTCGCGGATCGCGCTGATCGGAAACGGCCGGAACGAAGTGATACCGAGTACGCCGATCTTGTGGCCCCCATCGCGTAGATCGTCGACCGTATCCTTGATCGTTCCGAGGATCGAGCCCAGCGCGACGACGATCGTCTCCGCATCATCGGTGCGATAGGTGTGAATCAGACCACCCGAATCACGCCCAAACAACTTCTTGAACTCGGTGGCCAACTGCGGAATCAGCTCCAGCGCCTGGAGTTGTTTGGCATGGGCGAGGTAGCGCACCTCGGTGAACGCTTCCGGGCCGACCATCGCCCCGATGCTGACCGGCTCGCTCGGATCGAGCACCTGACGCGGTTCATACGGGGGCAGGAAGGCATCGACCTGCTGCGCCGTCGGCACATCGATACGTTCGTACGCGTGGGTCAGGATGAAACCGTCCATGCACACCATGACCGGCAGCGAGACCTCCTCGCCGAGGCGGAAGGCCTGGATGTGCAGATCGAGCGCGTCTTGGTTGTTCTCGGCGAATAGCTGGATCCACCCGGCGTCGCGCATCGACATGCTATCGGTATGATCGTTCCAGATGTTGATGGGTGCGCCGATTGCGCGATTCGCCACCGTCATGACGATCGGCAGGCCCAGGCCGGAAGCGTTGTATACCGCCTCGGCCATGTACAGCAGCCCCTGGCTCGCGGTGGCGGTGTAGGCACGGGCGCCGGCGGCCGAGGCGCCGATCGCCACCGACATCGCGGCGAATTCGGATTCGACGTTGATGAATTCGCAGTTGGTCAATTCCTCGTTCTTCACCATCTCACCCAGGCCCTCGACGATGTGGGTCTGGGGCGAGATCGGGTAAGCGCAGATCACTTCCGGCCGACACAAGGCCACGGCCTCGGCGACGCCGTGGGAGCCTTCGGTCTGCTTAAGCATGGGCGGCCTCCATTTCCGTTTTGATGAGCTTGAACGCTTCGCCGGCGGCGGCGATGTTGGTGTCGGCGACCTTGCCCGAGAACTTCTGCTTGATCGCGGCGGCCACCGCGTCCAAGGAGATCATCCCGCTGATCGCCGCGAATCCGCCTAGCAGAACCGCGTTCGGCACTGGCCGGCCTACATGCTTTAGGGATATTTCGGTCGCCGGGAGGGTGAGCAGGCGTTCCCGCTGGAAATCCTTGACGAAGTCGCTCAGTCCTAGCGCATCGAAACTCTTGTTCGTGTTGATCAGAATGTAGCCATCCTTCTTGAGCCCGGAAAACACATCCACCTGGAATAACAACGTCGGATCCTGGATGATCAGTGCGTCAGGCTCCATGATTGGCTCGCGCAGCCGGATCTCCTTGTCGTCCATACGGCAAAAAGCCACCACCGGCGCGCCCGTCCGCTCCGAACCGAAGCTCGGAAACGCCTGAGCATACTTCCCTTGCACGAACGCGGCGATCGAGAGCATTTCCGCTGCCGTCACGACTCCCTGGCCGCCGCGGCCGTGAATACGTACCTGAAACATTGGCTTCTCCTAAGCGCCAGTATCGCCTTCGCGCCCTCCTGAGCGCCGGCCCAAAGGCAATCTGGTTTGAAGGTTATTGATCGCACCCTGATGGGCGGACTTGGGATTTTAGTCCTTTCACGCGCGTTCCAGTAACCGATTAAAGTCCATGGACGGCTCATGGATTTCGATTTGCGCACTTGAACGCCACGCAACGGCGCACGCGCCGTTGCCAAAACTTCCGCACCTACGCTAGTGGTTGGCGGCGAGCTTGCTGTGACATGAGCATCGTGGCGGTCCAAGCGCCTGGTGCCCCAATGCACGGAGCAGACACAGGTGGGCTAGGCAGTTCTGCGCGTAGTTCTCGGCCGACCCTCCATCGCGTGCCTGCGCCGCGGATGGAGATAGGGAAAGGGAGAAGGATCGCCGGGAGATTGCCGACGGGTTAACGAAGACAATGCCGCCAACGAAGAAGCCGCCGGCGGCCTACTGACTCAGCGGATGCGACTGCTAGGGAAGAACGCGTGAATGCAAGCTAGTCTTCTGGAAGGATGAATCAGGCGGAGCTTCTGAATGCAAGGTGGCCGTGTAGCAGGCACGGAGGAATTTCCCTGCTACACGGCCGACGCCACGAATCGCAATTCACTGGGGAAGAGCCGTGGCGCTGCTATTGCACCCACGTATTCACACCACTGTTGCACTACAGTTGTACGCGGGCGCGATTGCCGGGACTAGATTACTTGCCCATCGCCTTATCGAATTCGCCCTGGTCGAGCTTGCTGTCTTTGTTCGCGTCGAGCTTCTCGAAAGACTCGCTCAAACCCTTCATGCCGGCGGCCTCGTCCTTCGAAATGCTGCCGTCCTTGTTGGCATCGAGCACGTCGAACGTGGCTTGAGTTTCGGCCTTAGCGCCGCCGGCCGGGGTGGCGGGATCGGCCGCGAAAGCCGGGCCAGCGGCCAGACCGAGTACTGCCAGCGAAACAGCGATTTGTTGATTCAGTTTCATATCGTCACTCCTGAGCTGTGAATTTGAACCGCCGCGACCATCGCGGCTGACCGACCTATTGCAGCAGCCGTGCCAGGAAGACACTTTCCAAAAAGTTTCAAAGACATAGAGACTGGAGCCGGCGGCCTGCCGAGGCTCGAGGGACCCCTTCGGAGGCAATTGTGTCGTTGCACGCCGACAGGCGCTGCCGGCGCAGAAGAAAAATGACACTGGCTCAGACGCTTAGCTTGTCCGGTCGAAGCGACAATCCTTAGGTGGATTTCGCCGCCGCCGCGACGATCGCGCGGCAGCGAATCAGGCGGACTTGAGTTTCTTGGCAGCGCTGGCTTTTGGCGTGCGTTTGGTGTTGCCGGGAGCGGCGTCAACTTCCGCGCTGGCCACGACCTTCTTTGTGGCACGCGGCTCGAATTCGAACCCGACCTTGCCGTCGGCCTCCCGCACCAGGTAGGCGGAGAACTTGCGGCGTGTGCGCTGGGATACGAAATTGCGCAGCAAATCGGTCGTCGCCGTGGCCAGCAGCTTCTTCATCTGGTCACGCTCGACGGGCTGCTGCAGGATGATCTTGCCGGAGCGAAAGTCGCAGCTCTCCGGGCCCACGGCTCTGTCGCAGACATAGGCCATGCCGTGTTCGAAGACCCGGCGCCGCACTTCGGGCAGGCGCCGAGGGGCTGCTGGGCGCTGAAATCGACGGCGGTAGCATCGGCGTCGTCCTTGCGACTGGCCGAAGTCGAACTCCGGCTGATTCGTCGTTGAGCCGGATCAAGGCAGCGAACGGCCGCCCCATCTTGTTGCGGAAACCCTGCAGCGGACCGACCTCGCGTGTCATTAGCAGGGTTTCGATTTCGTCGATTTCGAACTGGCGGCCGGCGACGATCTTCCACAAGGCGAAATCGCAGTTCTGGCACTGGAACTTCTTGTAGTTCTCCTTGATGCTGCCGCCGCATTTCGGGACACGGCGTTGCAGCGTGGCGAAATCACCCGGTACGGTCATCGTCCTGATGCTCCTTGATCTGCTGCACCATGTGGCGCGCCATGTCCTCGATTTCGCTCATGAAGGCGCTACGCCCGAGCCGCCCATGCTCCATCTGCGTGAGCTTGTACTCCCAGTCGCCGGTGAGTTCCGGTGAGCGCAACTCGTCGATCTTGAGACCGCGCAGCGCAGCAGCAGCTGAGAATGCCTTGGCGGTCGGCACCAGTTCGCGGCCGTCGCGCAGCAGGTACTTCTCGATGATCAGGTTCTCGATGATCTGCGCCCGCGTTGCCGGCGTGCCGAGGCCCTTCTCGCGCATCGCTTCGCGCAGCTCCTCGTCGTCGATCAGCTTGCCGGCGCCTTCCATTGCCGATAGCAGCGTGGCTTCGTTGAAGCGCGGCGGCGGCTTGGTCTGCGTTGCCTTGAGCGCCACATCGCGGGTGGCGACCACCTCGCCGGTGCCGACTGGAACGAGTTGAGGCGTTTCCTCGTCCTGCTGCGCTTCGCGGCCATAGATCGCGAGCCAACCGGCATTGACCAGAATCCGCCCTTCGGTCTTGAACGCCTCACCTACGACGTGCGTGATGCGCGTGGTCACCAGATACTCGGCGGCTGGATAGAACACGGCGAGAAAACGCCTGGCCACGATGTCGTAGAGCTTTTGCTCGACCTCGGACAAATGCTTCGGCGCCACGCCGGTCGGGATGATGGCAAAGTGGTCGGTGACCTTGGCGTTGTTGAATACCCGCTTGTTCGGCCGCACCCATTCCTTGTCAAGAATCTCGCGCGCGAACTTTCCGTAGCCTTGCGGGTGGGGACCGGCTCCGCTCGTCGCCACGTCTTCGGCGAAGGTCGTCAGTGTCGTCCTCACGGTGCCGATATAGTCTTCGGGCAGGGCGCGCGAATCGGTACGCGGATAGGTCAGTACCTTGTGCTTTTCGTACAGCGCCTGCGCCAGCGACAAGGTGGTCTTGGCGGAGAAACCGAAACGCCCGTTGGCTTCGCGCTGCAGACTGGTCAGATCGAAGAGCAGCGGCGATATCTGCGTGGAGGGTTTGCTGTCTTCTTCGACGTGGCCAGGCTTCCCCAGGCATTTCGCGAGAATCGCCCGTGCCCGCGCTTCATCCCACAGGCGCTCCGCGCGATCGTGCTCGCCGGCCGAGTCCTTGGCGAAATCCGGGCTGAACCAGCGCCCGCTGTAGTCCCCCGCCGCCGCGCCGAATTGGCCCTCGAGTTCCCAGTAATCGCGCGGCTCGAAGCGCCGGATCCGCTCCTCGCGTTCGATGACGGCGGCAAGCGTGGGCGTCTGCACGCGGCCCACCGTGGTTAGATGAAAGCCGCCGGTCTTGGAGTTGAAGGCGGTCATCGCGCGGGTGCCGTTGATGCCGATCAGCCAGTCCGATTCGGAGCGGCATACCGCGGCATCGGCGAGCCCCTTCATCGCGGCTTCGTCGCGCAGCGCCGCGAAGCCGTCGCGAATCGCCTGTGGCGTCATCGATTGCAGCCAGAGGCGGCCGGTCGGTTTGGTCGCCTTAGCGTGCTGAACGATGTATTGGAATATCAGCTCGCCCTCGCGCCCGGCGTCGCAGGCATTGATCAGCCCGCTCACGTCCTTTCGCTTGATGAGTCTGGTCAACAGCCGCAGCCTGTCCTGCGTCTTCTCGATCGGCTTCAGCGTGAAACTCGGTGGTATGACCGGTAGATTCGCGAACGACCATTTGCCGCGCTTGACCTCATGCTCCTCGGGCACAGCGAGCTCGAGCAAATGGCCGACGGCGCTTGCGAGAACGTAGTCGTCGCTCTCGAAATAGTCACCTTGTTTGGTAAAGCCCCCGAGGGCGCGCGCGACGTCCTGGGCGACGGAGGGTTTCTCGGCGATGATCAGCTGCTTGCCCATGGGAGTCGGTGACCGGCGGTTGCGCTACGGGGTGCTTGGCGGCGAGCCGCGGATGATAAGAACAAACAGCAGAGGCTGGCAAGCGCCGGCCGGCGGCGGGGGTCTAGTGCAGCGACTGCTCGTCGTCTTCCGACAGCAGTTCTTCGAGAACCAGTGTATCGACCGTCTCATGCTGGCTCCACAGCACCATCAGGACGATGACTTTCAGCTTGGCCAGGGTAACGGTTGGGCGATTGAGCGCCATGGCGCGCTCGATGATGACTTCCCGGCTCACCGCGTTCAGCACGCCGGCATTACTCAAGAAGTGCAGAAAACCGCGCCCTTCGGCGCTGATCTTGATGTGTTCGTCCGGGGAAAAGCATCGCACCGAGGCGCTTTCGGCGTCGATCTGCGGGCTGTCCGCGCCTGTGGCGCTACGCAACCCAGATAGCCAATCCAGCGCTTCGGATATGTCATCCTCCTCGAATCCCGCGGCCGACAGTCTGCGCTTCAATTGGTCCGGTTCCGGGCAGGAATCGGGCTGGAAATAGTTCTGGAAAAGGTAGACCAGAATGTCGAACATGTCGGAAGCCATCTCCAGAAACTGCTGCGCGGCTCGACCGCTTCTATCGGCTTACTTGAGCCGCTGGACCCGCCCGCCCGGCAGGCTCGCGACTCGACCCGCCAGTTCCAGTTCCAGAAGCATGGCCGAGAGCGTTCCGGGCGTCAAGCCGGTGCGCTGGACCAGGTCGTCCATGTGGCAGGGGTCGAATCCCATGGCATCGACCACTGCGTCGCGGGGGTTGTTCGCGTTGGGCGACTCGTCGGTAGCGCCGATGCCGCAGCGATGTGGAAGGTCGAGTTCGGCCAGAATGTCATCGGCCGAATCGACCAGCTTGGCGCCTTCCCTGATTAGGCGATGGCAACCCTTTGCCAATGGCGAGTGGATCGAGCCTGGAATGGCGAATACGTCGCGCCCCTGGTCTGCCGCGAGCCGCGCCGTAATCAGCGAGCCGCTGCGTTCCGCGGCTTCGACGACGAGCACGGCGCGGGCAAGACCTGAGATGACACGATTGCGGCGCGGGAAATTGTTTGCCAGTGGCGGCGTGCCCAGCGCGAACTCGCTGACGATCGCGCCGTCGGCCGCGATTTGCCGTGCCAAGTCGCGGTTGCTTGCCGGATAGACGCGGTCGGCGCCGGTGCCGATGATGGCCACCGTCGAGCCGGCGCCCTGAAGGCCGCCGCGATGCGCCGCGGCATCGACTCCAGCAATACGGTACCTGAACTCTTCGAGCACGAACA